>NZ_JBQFPO010000004.1:0-368442 GCF_056536425.1 Ruegeria sp. D1(2025)
AGTACGGCGTCCGCAAGGAAGACAACATGCTGGACTATGATCAGGTCGAGGCGCTGGCGAAAGAGCACCAGCCCAAGCTGATCATCGCCGGTGGCTCGGCCATCCCGCGCCAGATCGACTTTGCCCGCATGCGCGAGATCGCCGATATGGTCGGCGCCTACCTGCACGTGGACATGGCGCATTTCGCCGGTCTGGTGGCGGCGGGCGAGCACCCCAACCCCTTCCCGCATGCGCATGTGGCAACCACCACCACGCACAAGACCCTGCGCGGTCCGCGTGGCGGCATGATCCTGACCAATGATGAAGATATCGCAAAGAAAGTGAACTCGGCCATCTTCCCCGGCATTCAGGGCGGCCCGCTGATGCACGTGATCGCGGCCAAGGCCGTGGCCTTCGGCGAGGCGCTGCAACCGGCCTTCAAGGACTACATCAAGCAGGTCGTCGTCAATTCGCAGGCCCTGTCGGATCAGCTGATCAAGGGCGGTCTGGACACGGTGACCCACGGCACCGACACCCATGTGGTGCTGGTCGACCTGCGCCCCAAAGGGGTCAAGGGCAACGCCACCGAAAAGGCCCTGGGCCGCGCGCATATCACCTGCAACAAGAACGGCGTGCCGTTTGACCCGGAAAAGCCGACCATCACGTCGGGCATCCGTCTGGGCAGCCCCGCCGGCACCACCCGCGGCTTTGGCGAGGTCGAATTCCGCCAGATCGCGGACTGGATCATCGAGGTCGTCGACGGTCTGGCCGCCAATGGCGAAGACGGAAACGGCGCGGTCGAAGCCAAGGTCAAGGCCGAGGTCGCAGACCTCTGCGCCCGATTCCCCATCTACCCGAACCTGTAAGACGAAGGACCCAAACCCATGAGCTTTCATTCCATTGAACAGGCCCCCGCCCGCCTGAACCGCAGCGAACTGGCCGTCCCCGGCAGCCAGCCCGGCATGTTCGAAAAGGCGGCCAAGTCCGATGTGGACGTCATCTTTCTTGATCTGGAAGACGCAGTCGCACCGGACGAAAAGGAACAGGCACGCAGAAACATCATCGGGGCGCTGAACGATATCGACTGGGGCAACAAGACCATGTCGGTGCGGATCAATGGTCTGGATACTCACTACATGTACCGCGATGTGGTGGATGTGGTCGAACAGGCTGGAGAGCGGCTGGACCTGATTATGATCCCCAAGGTTGGCACCGCTGCTGATGTCTATGCCGTCGACATGATGGTCACGCAGATAGAAGACGCAAAAGGCTACAAGAAACGGATCGGTTTCGAACATATCATCGAAACCGCGCTGGGAATGCAGAATGTCAGCGAGATTGCAGCAGCCTCGAAGCGCAACGAAAGCCTGCATTTCGGGGTCGCGGATTATGCGGCTTCGACCCGCGCACGGACCACGATCATTGGTGGTGTGAACCCGGACTATTCGGTTCTGACCGATCCTGACGCCGGGGCCAACCGGGCAACGCATTGGGGTGACATGTGGCACTATGCATTGGCGCGCATGGTCGTGGCGGCACGTGCAAATGGTCTGCGCCCCATCGACGGGCCATTCGGCGACTTCCAGGACCCCGAGGGATACAAGGCAGCCGCAAAGCGCGCCGCTGTTCTGGGTTGCGAAGGAAAATGGGCCATCCACCCCAGCCAGATCGCACTTGCGAACGAGGTGATGTCGCCCGGTGATGCCGAAGTGACAAAGGCCCAGCGCATTCTGGAAGCCATGGCCGAAGCCGAAGCTGCCGGAAAAGGCGCGGTTTCGCTGGATGGCCGGCTGATCGACTATGCCTCGATCCGGCAGGCCGAAGTGATGGTGGCGAAAGCCCGTCAGATCGCCGCTGCCTGACGCCACCAAACTCAGGTCTAATTTTGCACCTCCACGCATCCGCCAATATGATCGCACTGGCGGATGCAAGCCCTGTCCCAAGTTCAGGCAGACAGGCGAACAGACGCGGCTTCACGTTTCGGAAATGTGCGGCCTGACGCCCGACAATTCCGGAAGCTTCAAAACCTGACCAGGTCAAGGATTCGGGATTCCGCCCGCTGGCGGTCGTCAGTTCAATCTGGCCTCCAACACGACCGAACGCACGTACCCACCCGAGCCATCGAACCATTTGGAAGGCACGACATTGCTCAGATCCCGCCTGCCGCGCTGCTCATACTGAAACTGGGCGAAAGCCTTGTTGCCTTTGCCGTGCGTCGTGTTGGGTTTTGACGGCAACCAGTTTGTGTATTTGACCGGCTCACCACTATACCAGCGCCAGCCGATTATTGCATTGCCTTCACCGGGGTCCTTTCTGAAACCGAAATACGGCCCCGCCTTGTAACTGTAATTCGTCCTGCTGTCGTATCCGACATCAAAAAAGGACGGGTCATTGGCAATCATGCGAACAATAAACGCATTCTCTTCGGCTGACGTTATTGCGGCAAGATCGACACCGCATTTCTGGGCTTCGCCGCGAGCATTCCGAATGTTGCCCGAGAAAACCATCACAATGTAAAGGCTGTCGCGAAACGTACCGTAGATGCTCTTTCTCAGCCCAAGACAGCCCAGGATCGACGTGATTTCCTCAGATTCGCCGAGCAACTCCAGTTCTTCGACGTTCTGACGAACTGCGAACGGGTTGCTGATGAAACTGTCGTCCGCCCCTTTTTGCAAACCGATCCCCAGACTGGCCAGCACGGCAAGATCTACGTATCCGGTCTGCTCAAAACCATTCTCGGCCTGAAAAGACCGTATTCCAGCGCGTGTCCTTGGGCCAATAGCGCCATCAGGCGTCCCAACATCAAAACCTGCTTTATTGAGTTCTTGCTGCAAACGCATTTTCATTTCTCGATCCGGCAGCAACATGTCTTCCAACACACCGATACGCCCATCTTTTTTGACCCAATTTGGTGTTATTTCGGCCATACGGTTCAGCACTTCCGGTTCGGCAATCGACGCCGCGCGGTATTTCTGGCTAATCAGACTCCAGCCCCGCATCGTGTTGACCGTCATCGCTGCTTCCATTTCGTCTTTGCGAGTTACAGTCGGTGCCAACGGAACGGGTGTAGCGGGTGCCTGTAATGCCGCCGTTTCCAGGCCAGGGACCAGAAAAATGTCCTGACCCGGAAGCGATCCATAGATGAAAGGTTCTTGAAAACCGTCCGTCAGTTCAAACACCCGGTCTCTCACCCGGCGGAACATCTTGCCCAGCTCCAAACCCGGCTGTTCGATATGCTCCAAAAGCGCCTGCGCGTAAGGGCTGTTCCGGCCTTCGCCATCCTGCGCCAGTGTGCCCCCGCGGGCGGCATATCCCACAACCACACCGCCCGGTTCCACCGCAGCCAGCCCGCGCCCGACCGACCGGGTCGCCGAAACGCGTGTCATCTGCGCCAGGAAAGGATTGTTCCGACAGGCGTCGACCAGCACGATTTTCAGCCCGGGGGCATCTGCAATGGCGTTCACGATCGAATCCAGACGGATGGCCTCGAACTCGACGTCCCGATCGCTTTTCAGCGTTGCGTTTACCGGTATAAGGTAGTTCGTGTTTTCGATCTCGATCCCGTGGCCGGCAAAATAGACCAAGGCCACATCAGCGGCGGCGGCGGTTTCCGCAAAGTCGCGCAATGCGATGCGCATACCGTTGTAGTCGAGGTTCAGGCTTTCGGTGACTTCAAACCCAATGCGCCTGAGAGATGCCGAGATATCTTCGGCGTCATTGGCCGGGTTACTCAAGTCCGATACATGCTGATACGCGGAATTACCGATTACAAGCGCGACCCGGTTTTCCAGGGCTTCAAGCCGCAATGGCATCAGCAGGACAAGCAGGCCAAAGGACAGAAGCCAGATGCCAGTTCTCCAACAGCGACCAGAAGACATGCGCACTCACCCGAACTCATTCAAACAGCGCTAAGGACTTTAGCACAACTCTGCTCAACCTCAGAATCCGCCAGGGCAACGGGACACAGTCGCGTCCCAAACTGGACTCTGATGGAGTTCATGCTTACCGTTGCTTTTGAATGTTCTGTTTTTTAAAGGGTTTACTGCGCGAGGCTTCGGGTGCCGTCGATCAGGGTTACAAAATTCGCACTGTTGTTCACGCTGGCACTGCCGGTGTTCTTTGACACTGGCGCTTTGGCGGCAAGTGAAGAACAAGTCACCAACGGGTCCAACGACGTTGTGTTTATCCCCCCTGAGATTGGTGCGCCCGGAGACCGAATGGGGGCCGGCACACGCGGCACACTTTCGGGCGATGACACCAAAATGCTGACGTTGTTGGTGCCGGATGGTGGCGGCCTGACAACTCTTTCATCCCCCCCATTGGTCTGGCGTTTGGCACACGGCCACCGGGGAAACCTGATCATCGGCCTCAATCCACTTGGATCATTGGGCGTGGAGTTGCAATTACAGGGCCCATTTCCGCCGGGCGACTACGGGCTGGATCTTGGCAGGTCCGATTACACGCTGGAAACCGGCCGCATCTACGAATGGCATGTGGCGCTGATCGACCAGCAATCTGGCGCTGTTCTGGAGCGAGCGACAGCTTTGATCGAGCGGTTTCCGGATCAGATGAAGGCTCAGAACCCCGCGGCGGCAGGTCTTTGGTTCGACGCGCTTGCGCAACTGGTTGAAATTGCCCTCAGCGGTCGCGTGAGGGCCACTGACGCAACCGGGTTCGGGCAGCTTCTAGAAACAGCCGGTGTGGGCCGTTGAAATCAGAAGGTCAAAGACAGGCATGGCTGAGACCGTCGATGCTGATGCCAGTCTGGCAAAGCTGGGCACTGGTCGGCTTGATCACCCTTGTTGTCGGAGGTCTATTGGTCGAATTGCGGTTGAAGGGTCTGCTTGAGCCTCTCCAACGTGCCCAATACGACTGGACCACGTCGGTGCTTGCAACCTCTGAACAAACGAAAGATGTCCTTCTTGTCGCCATTTCCGACGACGATCTCGGGCAATGGGGTTGGCCAGTCCCCGACGCGCAGATCGCACAGCTGACGGAAACCTTGCTGGCTGCCGGCGCGACCGCAGTCGGGATCGATATATACCGGGATGTTCCTGCGGGCGATGGCCGGGACAGGCTGATCAACATACTGAACGATCCCAGAGTTGTCGTGATCTCGAAACTGGCCGACGCAGGCGGGACAGGTATCGACGCACCTGCAGGGGTAAAAACCGGGTTTTCGGACATTCCGATTGACCCCGATGGCGTCGTTCGGCGCGCCCTTCTGGTGGTCAACACGCCGGATGGGATCGCAGTGTCGCTGTCAATGGAACTGGCGGCGATTTTTTCATCAAGACCCACATTGCAAAGCGCCCCGGATAACCCACGTTTTCTGGCCTTTGGGACAACGACCGCAGAGCCATTGGCCGAAGGGCAGAACTTGTTTCGCAATGCCGATGCTGCTGGTTATCAGATCATGATCGATTATCTGAATGATCTTCCGATTGCACACCGAGTCCCCGCAGCAGATGTACTGGCTGGGAAAGAGCTGGCGCAATTCGACGGAAAGACGGTCATCATCGGTGTTACCAGCCACTCGGTTAAGGACTATTTTTCGACCCCTCTCAATCGGGCAACCGGGGCCAGTTTCACTTTCGGCGCGGAAGTTCACGCAGCCATTGCGCAACAGTTGATCGACTATTCGAATGGTTCGCGTTCTCCGTTGGGCTCTCTGAGCGACCTTGCCTCCTCTATCATCATCCTGCTTTCAACATTTGCCGGCGCATGTGTGGCTGTATTCGTTCGAATGACTTCGCGGGCCATCGGTTTGGCGACGGTTGGCGGGGCGGTCTTGTTTGTCGGTCTGTCCGCCCATCAAGCGGCAGCCCTGCTGGCGCCTGCAGCGACCACGTTGTTGGGCTGGTCTATTGGGTTTCTCATCGGGTTCGCCGTTATCGCCGGAATTTCACGCAACCAAAGACGCGCCATCGTTCAGGTGTTTTCATCACACCTGTCCGAGGAGCTTTCCGCCGAAATATGGCAGCAGCGAAAAAGACTGCTGTCCGGTGGCAAGCCAAGATCCCGCCGTCTATTCGTCACCGCACTGCTGGCCGATATCGAAGGTTCAACGCGGATCGGAAATTCGATGGATGCGGAAGATTTCATGGTGTGGGTATCGCGCATATTGGACAGGTTGGGTGAAATCGCACGCGAACATGGCGGATTTGTCGAAAAGTTCACCGGAGATGGAATCCTCGTCGTATTCGGCGCTCCGATACCAAGCGAGACAGAAAGCCAACGGCAGGTCGACGCCCGGTCAGCCCTGAAATGCGCGCGCGCCATGCGTCAGGCCGCGATCGCGCTGAACGCAGTATCGAACGATCAGCCGAAATACAATCTGCGAATTGCACTGAACAGCGGCGAGGCATTGGGCGGAACGCTGGGCGTGAGCGGCTCGCTGCACTACAATGTGATCGGTGACACAATCAACGTGGCCGCAAGACTGGAAAGCTGGACAAAATCCCTTGATCGCGACAGCGGCGGGTTCCGCCCTCTGTGCATGACCATGGCCACTGCGCGCACCATCGACCCCAATCGCGAATGGCCCGTGCTGTCCTCATTCCTTCACGACGATGGGGTCACCGATATTCAGGTCGTCGCCGTCGAAATGGAATAGCGAGTACGACCTTCTGAAAAATGTTCCGTGCTGGCAGAGCGTCGTGGGCACTCAACCTAAGCAACTGCATTGGTGCCTGCGCACCCCTCCACGGAAACAAGGGCATTACTGAACGCAGGAAGGCCAGGCTGTCTTTTGCACATAGGGCTTTCCGCGATTTCAAACGCCAGCGGATTGCCCTTGGAACGGGCATAGCGACGATACGTTTAGTGTGAAGAACCAAAATCGGTATGACGGTTTTCAGCAAACCCAAACTTCGTTAAGATGGTCAAGCAAAGAATTGAATTTTCAACACTCTGTGTCGCAACGTCTCACTCCAACAAGCGAACGGTCTCACCCGTTTCCAGCGCCCTCTGGGCGGCAAGTCCCATCTTTACGGCCCAGATACCATCATGCAAACTCACATCCGGGACCGCCTTTTTGCCGCGTAAAAGATCCATGAACCCCTTGTGCTGGTAGAATGTCGAACCGTTGTGATCCCCTGCCGCCAGAAGACGGGGATCGACGGGGATTTCCTGCACGACGGGTCCCTTCGGATCCCTCGGACTTAGAATAACCTGCGGCACCGGCGGCTCCCCCAAATGCTTTGGCCAGAACCGGCCCGGTCCCGGCACCAGCGCCTCGATTTTGGCCTCGGGACCCACGGCCGAGATTTCTTCCTGATAGTGAGAGCCTTCCGCAAACATGCACAATTCCAGCATGGCTCGTGCGCCATTTGCAAAGTCGACAAGCACATAGCCGTGATCAAGAGTATCAGGCACCTCGCCGTCATAACTCTCGTTCAGATGATTCACGGCCTGTCCACCACTGGCCGAGATGCGCACTGGGTCAGAGTGCAGGATCAGGCGCATCAGATCGAAGAAATGGCAACATTTCTCGACAAAGGTTCCACCGGTGTTGCGATTGAACCGGTTCCAGTTGCCGACCTTCTCCAGAAACGGAAAACGATGTTCGCGGATCGTCAGCATACGGACCCCACCCGTTTCCCCGGTCTTCTCGATCATCGCAGCTATGGGCGGCATATAGCGATATTCCATCGCGACCCAGATCGGATGCGGATAATCGCGCTGCAAACGCTCCATCCGCGCCGCATCCTGCGGGTCGGTGAACAGGGGTTTTTCTACCAACAGCGGCAGCGGGCGCGTCTGAGCGATCTCGCAGATCTGCTCGACATGCAGGTGGTTCGGGCTGGCGATAACCAGGCAGTCCAGTTCGTTGACCGCCAGCAACTCCTGCACGGACCCCAACAGCACCGCATCCGGCGCGATGGTTTTCGCGGCATTTGCCATTGCCGGGTCAGGTTCGAAAATCGCCGCAACGCGCGCGCCTTCCAACAAGCCGATATTGTGCAGGTGTTCCTGCCCCATCATGCCGCATCCGATCAGCCCGTAATTGATGACCCGGGTCATGCGCGTTTCCTTTTACTTCAAACGTTGGACATAGGTGGCCCGATCGGGATCGAACCATGTTTTTGAGAACTCAACGGGCGCCGCCCCTTCAGACCAGCTGAACCGCTCGATATACCCTACGATCTGACCGGCGGGCTTGGTAAAGTCAGGTGGTGTCCAGTCGGGCAGCGCACCGACCGAAACCCGGTCCTCGGCCCGGGTGATCCAGAACCCCAAATGGTGCTGGTAGTAGCGGTAGAGAGAATCCGACAGCAGGTTGCGATCAATCCGACCGGCTGATTCGTCCAGCCAGATTTCCTCGACCGCGATAATTGTGTCATTCAGATAACGCATCCGGCGCACGCGGGACCCGGTTTCGGCGGTACCAAAATTTGGCAGATCAGACGGCTTGCGCAGATAGTCGACCGACAGGATATCCGCCCGCGGCAGGCCGCCCCCTTCGGGCAGTTCCAGCCGGAACATCGCGTAAACGCTGTTCTGGGTTCCCGTCTCGCGAACATAGTTTCCCGAACCCTGAATGCGTTCCAGCATCCCCTTTTTCTCAAGCTCCGATAGCGATTTTCGCAGCGTCCCGACCGAGACCTGAAGTTCGGCCGCCATATCCCGTTCGGGCGGCAGGCGTTCCCCGTCGATAAGACGGCCCGCCGCAATATCGCGGATCAGAAGTTCCGCGATCTGAACATAGATCGGCAATGCGTTTGGGTTTCGGCTGGTTGGGGACACGTCTGGCGCTTCATTCGGTCGCAGGAAAAATTGATACACTATTGATCTACATCAATGCGGTTGCTACGCAAGAGGAAAGTGGAAACCGCGCGGAGAACGACTTAGATGACCATCGTCCCCATCACTTCGCCCGATCTGGACGCGGCAGAAGTATCGTGGTTCGCGGCGCTGTGCTCGGACGATTATCAGTTTCTGGGCGTGCCGGATGGCAATCTGCGGTCCAGCTGGGAGCATTGCTCCGGCATCGTGAAAGAAGCTGAAGCGCAAGGGTTTCGAAACATTCTGTGCCCCTCGTCCTATCAGGTCGGGCAGGACACGCTGAGCTTTGTGGCGGGCTGTGCACCAATCACCGATAGGATCAATTTGCTGGCCGCGGTTCGCTGTGGCGAAATGCAGCCAATCATGCTGGCTCGTACCATCGCAACGCTGGATCACATGCTGAAGGGGCGGCTGACGGTCAATATCATCTCGTCCGATTTTCCCGGCGAAAAGGCTGAAAGCGCCTATCGTTATCAGCGCTCTCGCGAGGTGGTGGAAATTCTGAAACAGGCCTGGACCCAGGATGAGATCAATCATGCGGGCGAAGTCTATAACTTCTTGGGCCTGACGACCGATCCGGCCAGGCCCTATCAGACCGGTGGTCCGTTGCTGTACTTCGGCGGCTATTCTCCGTCGGCCCTGGAACTTTGCGGCGAGCACTGTGACGTCTATCTGATGTGGCCGGAAACCAAGGATCAACTGGCCGAACGGATGAAAGCCGTCCATGCGGTCGCCGAGAACTACAACCGAACACTGGATTACGGCCTGCGCGTGCACATGATCGTCCGCGATACCGAGGCCGAAGCGCAGGAATACGCGGACTACATCGTCTCGAAACTCGACGATGAATATGGGCGCGCCATTCGTGAACGCGCGCTAGATGCAACCTCGCTGGGTGTGGCGCATCAGGCCAAGAACCGCGATCTGGCGGATGAATATGGCTATGTCGAACCCGGTCTGTGGACCGGCGTTGGCCGCGCAAGGTCCGGTTGCGGAGCCGCGCTGGTCGGGTCGACCGATCAGGTTATGTCCAAGATCGAAGAGTATCGGAAAATGGGCATCCGCGCGTTCATCTTCTCGGGCTATCCGCACATGGATGAAGCCAGGCACTTTGGCGCCCGCGTATTGCCCAATCTGAAAACCTGCTCGCTTCCCGAAGAATACGGGCGCGTGCCAAAGACGACCCCGGCCACACCGCTGGGCAACGGAGTTCGCCGCTGATGCAACGTGTAAAACTATCGGACACGCTGGAATTTAGCCGCCTTGTCTACGGAATGTGGCGGCTGGGCGATGACAGTGATACTTCGGCGGACCATGTCGAAGCCAAGATCCAGTCCTGCCTGGATCAGGGCATCACCACCTTCGATCAGGCTGACATCTATGGCGGCTACGCAGCCGAAGCTGTGCTGGGTGCTGCGATGCGCGCCTATCCCGGTCTGCGCCAGCGGATGGAAATCGTTACCAAATGCGACATCGTCGCACCTGTCGGGCGGTATTCGGGTGCGAAGGTCAAATACTATGACACCTCGCGCGCGCATATCCTGCAGTCGGTCGACACCTCGCTTTCGGAAATGGCCATCGACCATATCGACTTGCTGCTGATCCACCGCCCCGACCCGCTGATGGACCATCATGAAACCGGCGAAGCACTGGATGAAGTTGTCACCAGCGGCAAAGTGCGCGCGGTCGGCGTGTCCAACTTTCGACCTTGGGACTGGACACTGTTGCAATCTGCGATGAAGACCAAACTGGCCACCAACCAGATCGAGATTTCTTTAGGCGAGATCAGCCCCTTCACCAATGGCGATCTGGCGTTCCATCAGCAGCATGGGCAACCGGTCATGGCGTGGTCGCCGTTGGGCGGCGGAATGTTGATGGCCGGGAACCCTCCGGTCGGAGTAGTGGCAGACGAAATCGCGCAAGAGTTCGGGGTGGACCGGGCCGCTGTGGCGGTGGCTTTCCTGCTGGCGCATCCGGCGGGCATTCTGCCGGTGCTGGGCACCAACAACCTGGAACGGATCAAGCGCATCTCGGACGCACTGAAGGTCAATCTGGATCGTGAAAGCTGGTTCCGCCTGTACGAGGCGGCGCTGGGGCATGAGGTACCATGATGAACGCAATTTCAAAGGACCTGACCCGCACCTTCGTCCCGCACAAGGACGACACCCGCACCCTGCGCGACGCCTTTGGCCGTTTTGCCACCGGTGTTACCATCGTCACCTGTGACAGCAAAGACGGACCGATATGCATCACGGCGAACAGCTTCTCGTCCTTGTCACTGGATCCGCCTCTGATCATGTGGGCTGCAGACCGCAATTCGCGCCGGTTCCCCTATTTCCACAAGGCGCGGCATTTCACCGTTCACGTGTTATCGTCTGAACAGGACGCACTTTGCTTTGGCTGTTCCAAGGACGCCCATGCGCTGCGTGACATCCGGCATGAGCGGTGCACAAACGGAACGCCGCTTTTGCCGGATTGTCTGGCACGTTTTGAATGCGAGCAGCACGCCTATCACGATGCAGGCGATCACGTGATCGTGGTGGGAAAAGTCCTGAAGGCCAGCATGAGCGATGGAGACGCACTGACCTTCTATGCCGGAAAACTCGGCCAATTCGCGAAGAAATAAGCGCGTTCTGACGACTGCGGGACGAACCCGCAGCTGAACTTGGGAGGATCCGCATGGGCGGACTGGCATCGGTGCTTGCACCGATTGCATTCGTGAACGAAACCGTGCTGCGTCTGGGCCGCGCGGTTGGCGTTGTTGCGATTGCATTGATGGTGATCGCAATCCTGATTCAGGTGTTCTTCCGATATGTCCTGGGCAACGCTCTGCCCTGGCCGGATGAAGCCGCCCGGTTCTGCATGCTCTGGATGACCGGCCTGATGGCACCGACGGCCTTTCGGCGTGGCGGCTTCGTGGCGATTGACATGTTGCAACGGTTCTTACCTCGTCTGCTGGGCCAGTCCCTCAATCTGTTCTTGTTGCTGGTCTCGCTGATCGTTCTGCTGTTCGCCGTCAATATCGGTTGGTCTGAAGTCACGGGCTTTGGCGGCAGATTTGCCACTGCTGCTTTGTACCTGCCAACATCGTTCGGTTTCGATGAATGGTACCGTATTCCCCGCAGTTGGATGATGGCCTCGCTGCTGGTGGGGATCATCCTGCTGATCTCGGTGAATATCGAGCTGATCCTGCGATCCCTGATCACCATGTTGGGCGGCGCACATCTTCTGCCGGAAATTCCCGAAGCAGCCGTGGGGGCCGAATAGATGCTGATCTGGTTCCTGCCCACTTTCCTGGTTTTCCTGTTGATTGGCCTGCCGGTCTTTTTCGCGCTGCTGGCCGCGCCGGGTATCCTGCTGTGGCTCAACGGCCAAACGAATGACATTACGCTGCTCTATCGCAATGTCTATAATGGCATGGACAGCTTTCCGCTGATGGCCATCCCCTTCTTCATGCTCGCCGGAGAGCTGATGAACCGGGGCGGCATCACCATTCGCCTTGTCGAGTTCTCGCAGGCCCTGATGGGGCACCTTCGCGGTGGACTGGCACATGTGAACGTGCTGAGCTCGATCCTGTTCGCCGGCCTCTCGGGCTCTGCCGTGGCCGACACATCCGCCTTGGGGTCAATGCTGATCCCAGCGATGGAGAAACAGGGCTATACCCGCAAATTCGCCGCGGCGATTACGGCGGCCAGTTCGGTTATCGGGCCGATCATCCCGCCCTCGGGCATCATGATCATCTATGCCTATGTCATGGGTGAAAGCGTCGCCGCCCTGTTTCTGGCCGGAATTGTACCCGGGATCATGGTCGGCGTCGGTCTGATGGTGATGATCAAGTTCATGGCTGATCGCTATGATTTCCCGGTCGCTAGCCGGAAATACACCTGGGATGAACGCCGCCAGGCCAGCCTCAAGGCGTTCTTTCCGCTGATGACACCCGTGATCATTCTCGGCGGCATTCTGGGCGGCATCTTCACGCCGACCGAAGCCGCTGCTGTCGCGGTCGGCTATGCATTCATCATCGGTTTTTTCGTCCTGCGCACGCTGACACTGAAGGAAGTGCCTGAGGTTCTCAGTAATGCGGGCATGACCTCGGCCGTTGTGTTGCTGCTGGTCGGCGCCGCGATGGCATTCAAGACGGTGGTCAGCCTCAGCCACGCGCCCGAACAGCTGGCCTCGCTGATCCTCAGCCTGTCCGAAAATCCGTTGATCCTGCTGTTTCTGATCAACCTGCTTCTGTTCATCGTCGGCATGTTTCTGGACGCAGGTCCCGCAATCATCATCCTGGGCCCGATCCTTGGCCCGATCTTCACCAGCCTAGGCGTCGATCCGATCCATTTCGCCATTATCATGAGCGTCAACCTGACTGTTGGTCTCGCCACGCCACCCATGGGGCTGGTACTGTTCGTGGCCGCCGCCGTGTCGCGGGAACGGGTCGAAACCATCGCCAAGGCGATCCTGCCGTTTCTGGCGGTCGAAATCATAGTGATCTTCCTGATCACCTATATCCCCGCACTATCCATGACGATCCCGAGGATAACGGGATTTGCAAACTGACTGAGTACCACAGGGAGGAAACGCATGCTCAGACAATTCATCAAAACCGCTGCGGTGGCCACATCGCTTGTGGCCGCGTCCGCCATGGCCGCTGTGGCCGCAGACTATACACTGCGGGCAACTGCGAACTCGAATGAAAACGACGAAGACTACGACGGCCTGATCGTTTTCAAGAACTATGTCGAGGCGGCGTCGAACGGCGCTATCGAGGTCGAGTTGTTCATCGGCACGCAGCTGTGTTCGAACGGCGCGGAATGCCTGCAGGGCGTGGCTGACGGCACCATCGACATCTACATTTCCACTTCCGGCGGGGCCTCGGGCATCTTCCCATATGTGCAGGTTCTGGACCTGCCCTACCTGATGGCCGATGACCGGATTGCCGAGCATGTGCTCTCCGGTGACTTCACCCGCACCATGCGCAACATGGCGCTGGAAGACTCGGGCGGCGCGATCCGCCTTATGACCATCGGCAACACCGGTGGCTGGCGCAACTTCGCCAACACACAGCGCCGCATCGCCGAGCCTGCCGATATGGAAGGTCTGAAAATCCGTACCGTGGTAGCAGACCTGCCGCAGGAACTGGTGAAAGCACTAGGTGCATCCCCTACGCCGATCCCGTGGCCTGAGCTGTTTACCAGCTTCCAGACCGGCGTCGTTGAGGGCTCGAAGAATGGCATCACGGACATCATGGGCATGAAATTCCCTGATGCCGGGCTGCAATTCGTCACGCTGGATGGTCACGCCTACATGGGGGCACTGTGGTGGATGAACAACGCCAAGTTCCAGGAAATGCCCGAAGACCTGCGCCGCGTGGTTGTCGACGGCTTCTATGCGTTGCAGCAGGCCACCTTTGCCTCGCCCAAGCGCAAGTCGATTCAGGCTTATGAGGATTTCGTCGCCGGTGGCGGTGATCTTTATGTCCTGACGCCCGACCAAAAGGCTGCGTTCAAGGAAGCCGCAACTCCGGTCTATGAGTGGTTCCAGTCCAACGTGGCCCGTGGTGACGAGATCTTTGGTGCGCTGACCGACGCGGTTGCCGCGGCTGAGGCCGACGTGAACGCGTCACGTGACGCGGATCTGAACTGATCTGGCGGGTCGGGCCTGTGGCCCGGCCCTCACCGAAACGGGTACATCCACCCTTTGTAGTCGTTGACCAGGACATGCGCCTTTTCGATCTGCTCCGGCGTCATTTTCTTGATAACTTCCTCAAGGCTGATCGCCGCGTCGGGATCACCGCCAATAGCGCTGAGCGTGTACCACATGTAGGCCCGCACCAGATCGGGCGCGGGCATGCCAAGACCCAGCTCATAGTACCAGCCCACACCAGACTGCGCCCCGGGATGCCCTTTCATCGAGGCGCGCAGGTACCATTCGAACGCCCGTTCGTAATCCTGCGCGACTCCAAGACCCAACCCGTACATCACACCGATCAACTCTTCGGCTTCGGCATTGCCCGATCGGGCTGCCGGCAACAATTCCTCGCGCGCAGCTTCGAACTCTCCCGCCTCCATCATGTCGCGGGCCTGTTCCAACTCGGCCAGCGCAGGCGTCGCAAGACAGAAAAGGGCAAATACAAACTGGCGCATGGGGTGGCTGCTCTCCTTTGGGGCGGGATGGCGGCAGCGCAGGACTTGCCGCGCCCTTTGACCGACGATGACTTCATTTCTTTTGATATGAAACAGGCCGCCATTGGTCATCAACTGTTTTACGATCCAATCCTGTCAGGCAACCGGAACATCGCCTGCGCCCATTGTCACCACCCGGATTTCGGCACCTCTGACGGGTTATCGTTGGGTATTGGTGAGGGCGGACAAGGGCTGGGACCGAAGCGTACCCCCGGAACCGGAGCCGACAGAATCCGCAAACGTATCCCGCGCAATTCTCCGGGTCTGTGGAACCTTGGCGCGAAAGACATTCACACGGTTTTTCACGATGGACGGCTCAGTGTTTCCGAAATCTACGGCAACGGCTTCAACTCCCCTGCGCAGGAATGGCTGCCGGAGGGGCTGAATTCCCTTCTGGCCGCGCAGGCGCTTTTTCCGCTGACATCACAATTCGAAATGGCCGGGAACGTAGCTGAAAATCAGGTCACCGGAGCGGTACATGACCGGATCGACAAAGGCTGGCCAATCCTTGCCAAACGGGTTCGTACCGAGCCTCGGTATGGCCCTGCCATGGTCGCGGCCTTCGATGAAATCGAAACCACCGAAGAAATCACGATCACCCAGATCGCCAATGCGCTGGCGGCTTTCATGGCCATCGAATGGCGCAGCACGGACAGCCCGTTCGACCAATTTCTGGCGGGCGATGCCGATGCCCTTTCACTTAAGCAGAAAAACGGCATGAACCTGTTTTATGGAAAGGCAAAATGCGCCACCTGCCATTCCGGGCCTTTAATGTCAGATCAGAAGTTTCACGCGTTGGGCCTGCCACCCTTCGGACCCGGTCGTACCCGACAGTGGGATCCTTTTGTGCGCGACGTGGGCCGAATGGGTGAAAGTGACCGGCTGGAGGACGCCTACCGTTTCCGCACCCCGATGCTGCGCAACGTTGCCCTGACTGCACCCTACGGCCATAACGGCGCATTCCCGGACCTTGAAAGCATGATCCGCCATCATCTGGACCCACAAACCAGTCTGGCGAACTGGACACGCGACATGGCGGCCCTGCCCCCGGTTCCCTGGCTTCAGGATGCGGACTTTGTCGTTTGGGACGACCGGTTTGAAATGGAACGTCAGCGCGAAAAGATCGACATTGCCCAAGTCACATTGACCGACGCGGAAATCGAAAACCTCGTGGCCTTTCTACATTCCTTGACGGGTGCCGGCGTAGACACGCCGCCCTTTGGCGTACCAGCAGGGTTCGTTCCCTAGTTGATCTAACTCAAGACATATAAGGCGTTCTCAGGGTCTAGACGCGGCGGCTCCCTGACCATAGCGGCACAGCATCATATCGACGCTGCTTTCGATGGTTTCGGTCATTTCCGCGTGGCTGAGCACGCCGCCGCTGAACATCATGGGCCAGAACGCCTTTGCCTTGATCAGTCCGATAAATTCTTTACCTGCCTGATCAGCGTCTTCGATCTGCAACTGGCCGTCCTCGGCGGCGTCTTTCAGCATGGCGATGAATGTCGAGGTCTTGTCCAGCTTGCCCTGTGCTGCCGCCGCCAGTTCCGGGTTGCGCAAAGTTTCGCTGATAATCATCCTCGACATCGCAATCACGTCCGGGCGCATCAGAATCCGGCCCTCAGCCCAGGCCAGATCCGTCAACTGCTCGCGAATATCGCGCCCCGGCTGATACCGGATCTCCAGGACTTCGGCAAAACGGCCGGACAGTTCGGCTACAATTGAACGAAAGAGATTTTCTTTACTTTCAAAGTACTTGTAAAGCGTGCGCTTTGACACTTCGGCCCGCGCCGAAATGCGATCCATACTGGCAGAAGCAAAGCCCTTGTCCTGAAACTCGGCCACGGCGGCCTCAATGATCTGGGCGTATTTGGACTCATTCGGTGAATTGCATTCGTTCATGCTCCACCTATAGACCCATCACGTCCGGCCGGTCAAACAACAGTGTAAACTTGAGAGTTTACACCAGCTGATTTGACACCTAAGGTAAACGCGCCAGTTTACCGATTCAGGTATCCAGCCCAACAGGAGAACCCCTCATGGCTCTGACATTGAAGTTAAACGGTGAAACCCACACGGTCGACGCCGAACCCGGCACGCCCCTGCTCTGGGTGATCCGGGACGAACTCAAGCTGACCGGCACCAAGTTTGGGTGCGGTGTCGCATCGTGCGGTGCCTGCACCGTACACGTGAACGGCGAACCGGTTCGTTCCTGCCAGACCTTTGTTGAAGACATTGAAGACGCAGAAATCACCACAATTGAAGCCGTTGGCGACGGAAAGATCGGCGCAGCGGTGCAACAAGCCTGGGTCGAATTGGACGTGGTCCAGTGCGGTTATTGCCAGTCCGGTCAGGTGATGTCGGCGGTCGGACTTCTGTCAGAAAACCCCAAGCCCAGCGTCGAAGAGATTGACGACTACATGTCCGGCAACGCCTGCCGCTGCGCCACTTACCAACGCATCCGCGCCGGAATCCAGCGCGCTTCTGAAATTCTGGAGGCCTGATCCATGACCATCAACACTTCTCGTCGCGGATTTCTGAAAGGCGCTGCTGCCGCCGGTGCCGTCCTGCTGGTTGGCACCCGCCCCGATGGCGCTCTGGCTGTCGCCTCATCCGAGACCGCGCAGTTCAACCCGTTCGTGAAAATTAACGCCGATGGCACCGTGACCGCCATCGTCAAGCACTTTGAAAAGGGTCAGGGCCCTGCAACCGGTCTGCCGACGCTGATTGCCGAGGAAATCGGCCTGACCATGGACCAGATCAAGTACGAATTCGCCCCGTCCAATCCGCAGGTCTACAACAACCTGCTGTTTGGCCCCTTCCAGGGAACCGGCGGGTCGACCGCGATGGCAAACTCATGGCTGCAATACCGTCAGGCTGGGGCTGCTGCGCGTGAAATGCTGATCACTGCGGCAGCCCAAAGCTGGGGTTTGGATGCGTCGGGTATCACTATCGAGGAAGGCATCGTCAAGGCGGGCGACAACTCCGCACCGATTGCGGAATTCGTTGCGGCGGCCTCTCAGTTAGAGGCTCCGGCCGAGCCGCGCCTGAAAGACCCGTCAGAGTTCCGTCTGATCGGCAACGAAGCGGTGCGCCGCAAGGACTCGGCCATCAAGGGCAATGGTCAGGCTATGTATGCCATGGACGTTCACCTGCCCAACCAGATGGTTGCCATGATCAAGCGCCCGGAGTCGAAGGGCGGCGTCGCGCTTGGTTTTGACGACAGCGCGTCGAAAGAGGTTAAGGGCTACATCAACGCCGCCGTCCTGCCCAACGAGGCGGGCGTCGCGGTTTATGCCGAAAACACCTGGGCCGCGATTCAGGCACGTGACGCGCTTGAGGTCGAATGGGAAATGTCGGGTGCCGAAACCCGCGACTCGGATCAGATCAGGACCGAGATCATGGCCGCCCTGGACGCTGAACCCACGTACAACGTGAACAAGGCAGACGTTGCGGCTGTGGCGGCGGCCATCGAAGGCGCGGAAAAGGTAGTCGAAAAGACCTTCTACTTCCCGCTGCTGGCGCATGCGCCGATGGAGCCGCTGAACTGCACCATCGAACAGACGGCCGAAGGCGACATCGTCCTGCATGACGGGGCGCAGATGCCAACCGGCCCGCATATGGCCTATCAGCAGATCTTCCAGCTGCCGCCTGAGAAGATCCACATCAAGACGATGCTGGCCGGTGGCTCGTTCGGTCGTCGCGCAACGCCGGATGCGGATTATCAGGTCGAGGCCGCGCTGGCTTTTGTGATGACCGACCGCTCACGCCCTGTGAAACTGGTCTGGACACGAGAGGATGACATTCGCAGCGGTTATTACCGCCCTGCATTTGGCCACAAGGTGCGTGTGGGTCTGGATGGAGAAGGCAACATCGTTGGCTGGCAGCATCAGGTGGCCGGACAATCGGTGATCAAAGGCACGCCGTTCGAAGCCGTTCTGGTAAAAGACGGGATCGACCACAGTTCGATCGAGGGGATTGCTGACAGCCCGTACACAATCCCCGGCATGGCTCTGGGTCTGACCGACACGCCCAAAGCTACGACCGTTCTGTGGTGGCGCTCGGTCGGTCACACCCACACCGGCTACGTGATGGAGGCCATGATGGACCTTGTCGCCGAAACAGCGGGCCGTGATCCGGTGGAGTTCCGTCTGGCACATCTGGCGGATACCAGCGACGCCGATCAACAGCGCAAAGCAGGCGTCCTGAAACTTGCCGTTGAAAAAGCTGACTGGGGCAACGCACCGGCAGGCCGCGCGCAAGGGATTGCCGTGCACAAATCCTTCGGATCCTACGCGGCTCAGGTCGTCGAGGTTTCGGGCGATCCCGAGAACGGCATCAAGATCGAAAAGGTCACTTGCGCCGTGGATTGCGGAATTGCGGTGAACCCCGATGTGGTGCGCGCGCAGATGGAGGGTGGTATCGGCTACGGTATCGGTCATGTCATGCGGGATCAGATCACGCTGACCGGAGGTGTCGTGGACCAGTACAACTTCCCGGACTACGAGCCTTTGCGCATCGGCGACATCGCAGAGATCGAAGTTCATATCGTACCTTCCGCCGAGGCACCGACCGGTGTCGGTGAGCCGGGCACCCCCCCCTCGGCCCCGGCCCTTGCCAACGCGATCCGGGCGCTTTCGGGCATCAAGGTGACCTCGTTGCCAATGGCGGAAAACGGCGTCAACTTCGTCTGACGTCCTGTGGTCCCGCGCCAGCGTTGGTTGGCGCGGGACTCAAAGCCTTCTCTGCCTACAGTAAAAATTTGATCAAATTCCGTGACAAGACGCGCGGTCTCGACTACATCTCGGGAAACGAGAGTATTGGAGACCAAAATGGACCTGAGCGCCCTGCCCGGTTTTCGTGTTGCTGCCTGTGACCTTAACGGTCAGATGCGCGGCAAGCGCGTGCCGTCCTCTTACGCAGAAAAGCTGAACAAAGGCGCGGTCCGCATGCCGTTTTCGGCGCTGAATGTCGATCTTTGGGGCGCGGATATCGAAGGCAGTCCGCTAGTATTTGAATCCGGCGATGCCGATGGGATGCTTCTGCCGACCGATCGCGGACCGATTCCCATGCCCTGGCTTGATGCCGAAACCGCACTGGTCCCGATGTCATTATATAATGACAAGTCCGAGCCATACGCAGGGGATCCCAGACATGCGCTTGCCGCAGTTCTGGCCGACTATGCAAAGCGCGGCTGGTCCGTGATCGCGGCAACTGAACTGGAGTTCACGCTGCTTGATGCATCGGGATCACAACCCGGAGCGCCTGCCAATCCGGTCACAGGGCGCCGATTGTGCGACGAGGCTGTCCTGTCCCTTGCGGAGCTGGACGCCTTTGATGCGTTCTTTACCGAGCTCTATGACGGTTGCGTGGCCATGGACATCCCCGCCCAAACCGCCATTTCCGAAAGCGGAATTGGCCAGTTCGAGATCAACCTGAACCATCAGGAGGCCATGCGCTGCGCCGATGACACGTGGCTGTTCAAGGCCTTGACCCGTGGACTGGCCCGCAAACACGGCTTTACGGCGACCTTCATGGCCAAACCTTATCCGCAAGACGCAGGCAACGGGATGCACGTCCATTTTTCGGTGGTCGATTCATCGGGCCGCAATGTGTTTGACAATGGTGGCCCCGATGGCAGCCACGAGTTGCACGCGGCTGTTGCAGGCTGTCTTGCCGCGATGCCGGGCAGTACGCTGATTTTTGCCCCTCACGGAAACTCCTACACGCGCCTCGTGCCCGGGGCGCACGCTCCAACCGGGGCAAGCTGGGCTTATGAGAACCGAACCGCTGCCATCCGCATCCCCGGCGGCGCACCGGTGGCCCGTCGAATTGAACATCGCGTGGCTGGTGGCGACATCAACCCCTACCTGATGCTGACGGCGGTGTTGGGGGCAGCATTGGCCGGTATCGATGACGGGTTGCAGCCGCCCCCGCCGATTACCGGAAATGCCTATGAAATTGCCGGGCTACCGCAATTGGCAGGCGACTGGTCCTCGGCCATATCCGCGTTCGAGGCGGACCCGATGATCCGGCGGATCTTTCCCGCTGAACTGATCCGTAATCTTGTCATGACAAAACGGCAGGAGATCGCGCGGTTTTCCGAGCGCGCGCCAGAGACGCACTGGCTCAGTTACCTCGAGGCCGTATGACCCCCTTGCCCGCGATCAAGGACTCGCGTAGAATAAAATTTGATCAAATTTGGTGAATCATGAAAATCGGAATCCTAGTTACCGGCCACGCACCTGAACAGCTGGCTGACGACTTCGGCGAATATGATGCGATGTTTCGCGCCCTGCTGGATGGTCATGACTTCGAATTCGTGACCTTCCAGGTGGTCGACAATCAGTTCCCGAAGGACGTCTCTCAGGCTGACGGTTGGATCATCACGGGATCGCGTCACGGCGCTTACGAAGATCATCCGTGGATACCCCCGCTTGAGGACCTGATCAGGGAAATCCAGAATTCCGGAAAGCCGCTGATCGGCGTGTGCTTTGGCCACCAGATCATCGCCCAGGCGCTGGGTGGAACGGTAGAAAAGTTTCAGGGCGGCTGGGCTGTCGGACGCACGGATTATGAACTGGACGGCGAGACGGTTTCCCTGAACGCCTGGCATCAGGATCAGGTAACCCGGTTGCCCGAAGGCGCACGCGTGGTTGGTCAGAACGGGTTCTGCCGCAACGCAATGATCGCTTACGGAGACACGATCTGGACGGTGCAGGCGCATCCCGAATATTCCGATGACTTTATCGAGGGCCTGATGAGGACGCGCGGAAAAGGCGTGGTCCCGGACCCCATTTTGCAGGATGCGGCCAACCGCACGCGCGGACCGATCGATAATCCCGCAATTGGCCGTCAGATGGCAGAATTCCTGAAGAAAGAGAGGGCCTGATGGCCGACTGGAAAAATCAGCTGCCAGAGGCAGCGCGCGAGTATATTGAAGGCCAACGTCTGGATGAGGTCGAGTGCATTATCTCGGATCTGCCGGGGATTGCCCGCGGCAAGGCCGTGCCTGCATCAAAATTTGCCAAGCAATCCTATTTTCATCTGCCCGACAGTATCTTCTATCAGACGATCACGGGTGACTGGGGCGAGGCAGCGGGCGAAGATGGCTTCATCGAACGCGACATGATCCTCAAGCCGGATTTCTCGACCGCTTCGGCGGCGCCCTGGACGGGTGACTGGACGCTACAGGTTATCCATGACGCCTATGACCGGGACGACAATCCGATCCCGTACAGCCCGCGCAATGTGCTGAAACGCGTCGTGCAGCTTTATCATGACCGGGGCTGGAAGCCGGTCGTCGCACCCGAGATGGAGTTCTTTCTGGTCGCCCCCAACGTCGATCCGGCGCAGGAAATCAAGCCGATGATGGGCCGTTCGGGCCGTCCGGCTGCAGCGCGGCAGGCATATTCGATGACTGCGGTGGACGAGTTCGGCCCGGTGATCGACGACATCTATGACTTTGCCGAACATCAGGGGTTCGAAATCGACGGCATCACGCAAGAAGGCGGCGCGGGCCAGCTAGAGATCAACCTGCGCCACGGCAGCCCGGTGAAACTGGCCGATGAGGTTTTCTACTTCAAACGCCTGATCCGCGAAGCTGCACTGCGCCACAACTGCTTTGCGACCTTCATGGCCAAACCCATCGAGGACGAACCGGGCTCGGCGATGCATATCCACCACTCGATCATTGATATCGAAACCGGTCAGAACATCTTTTCCGGGCCGCAGGGGGGCGAGACGGACGCGTTCTATCATTACATCGCCGGATTGCAGAACCACCTGCCCGCCGGTCTGGCCGTCATGGCACCTTATGTGAATTCCTATCGCCGTTATGTGAAGGACCACGCCGCCCCGATCAATCTGGAATGGGCGCGTGACAATCGGACGACGGGCATCCGTGTTCCGCTGTCCAGCCCCGAAGCGCGTCGCGTTGAGAACCGCATCGCAGGTATGGATTGCAACCCATACCTGGGCATCGCCTTGTCTTTGGCCTGTGGGTATCTGGGACTGACACAGCAGGAACGGCCCCGGCGCCAGTTCTACGGCGACGCCTATGAAGGCGACGGTGACATCCCGCAAGTCATGGGCAGTGCGCTGGATCTGTTTGACGAGGCCACAGCCCTGCACGAGGTTCTGGGACCGGAATTCGCCCGCGTCTACAGCATCGTCAAACGGGCGGAATACGAAGAATTTCTGCAGGTGATTTCCCCGTGGGAGCGCGAGCATCTTCTGCTGAACGTCTAAGGTACTTACGCGATGAACCTGCTCTATTCCAATGACCGCAAGGCGAAATACCCGCCCAGTTGGTATGCCGCGACCGCACATGCGGCTGATCCTAGCCCTGCCCTGATCGGCGATTGCACCGCGGATGTCTGTGTTGTCGGCGGTGGATACACCGGCCTGTCCGCAGCGCTGCATCTGGCTGAAGCCGGATTTGACGTCGTTCTGCTGGAAGCGCATCGCGTTGGCTTCGGTGCCTCGGGGCGCAATGGCGGCCAGTTGGGCAGCGCGCAGCGAATGGATCAGGAAGATCTGGAGCGCCTGGTTGGCGATGATGACGCCGCCAAGCTTTGGGATCTTGCCGAAGACGCCAAGGATCTGGTCAAGTCCCTGATCTCCAAACACCGGATTCAATGCGACCTGAAGCCCGGCATCGCCAATCTGGGGCTAAGCAAATCAGATCGGGCCGGACTGCATTCTCATGCGGAACACCTGTCCAAGCGGTATGGTTATGACGAGATACAGTTGCTGGACCGCGAGGCGGGCCATACGCTCTGCCCTTCTCCGACTTATCAGGGCGGGTATCTGGATATGGGCGCCGCGCATCTGCACCCCCTGAACTACGCCTTGGGACTTGCGCAGGCGGCCCGAAAAGCGGGTGTTCGCATCCACGAGGGGACCGAAGTCCTTAATATCTCGGATGGTAATGGCGTAAGTCTTCGGACGGCAGAGGGAACAGTCAAGGCTGACCACGTCATACTGGCCTGTAATGGCTATCTCGGTGATCTGAATCGCAAGGTTGCCGAACGTGTCATGCCCATCAACAATTTCATAGCGGCCACCGAACCGCTGGGAGACAACGCCGCGCGCGTCCTGACGCAGGATGTGGCCGTTGCCGACACAAAATTCGTGGTGAACTATTTCCGCCTCAGCGCGGATTGCCGCCTTTTGTTTGGCGGCGGCGAAAGCTATGGCTATCGCTTTCCCACTGATATTGCAGCAAAAGTCCGCAAACCGATGGTCGAGATCTTCCCGCATCTGAAAGATGTCAGGATCGATTACGCCTGGGGTGGAACACTGGCCATAACGATGCGTCGAATGCCTTATCTGGCGCGCCTTGCCCCGAATATCCTGTCTGCCTCAGGCTACTCAGGCCACGGGGTCGGCACGGCCACCCATGCTGGTCAGCTGATGGCTCTGGCCATTCAGGGACAGGCCGAAGGCTTCGATACGATGGCGCGCGTTCCCGCCCAACCGTTTCCCGGCGGCCCTGCCCTGCGCAGCCCACTGCTGGTTCTTGCCATGACGTGGTTCGCCTTGCGCGACCGTCTGGGCCTTTAGTCTGATCTGGGGATCAGGACCGACTAAACTTGCGACAATTTGGTGAAATTTCGCCGACGGGCGATTACGCTCTTGGCTTGCCGGCGTTGTGAATTTATATTTACAAAAGTTAGAATTCAGGAAAACCAAATATGTCGCTGCCACCCAATGTTCACGAAGCCGAACCCATCCCCGCAGCCGCGCGCGAAGCGATTGATGCGCTGATGCAATCCGGTGACCTGTTTCGCTACACAGCACCCCAGGATTCACCCGTCGCACTGCTAGAGGCGGAATTTGCCGCGCTTTTGGGATCCAAATACGCTTTGGCGGTTTCATCCTGCTCAGCTGCACTGTTCCTGTCCCTGAAGGCGCTGGGTTTGCCACGGGACGCGCGGGTGCTGATACCCGGCTTCACCTTTGCCGCAGTGCCATCTTCCATCGTTCATGCCGACTGCGTCCCTGTCCTGTGCGAGGTTGGAGAAAACTACCGCATCGACCTAAAGGATTTTGAGGCCAAGCTGGACGGAGTTCAGGCGGTCATCATCAGCCACATGCGCGGCCATACCTCGGATATGGATGCCATTATGGAGCTGTGCAATGCCCGCGACATCCCTGTAATCGAGGATGCGGCCCACTCGCTTGGCACCACCTGGCACGGCCGCAACATCGGAACGATCGGCAAGATGGGCTGTTTCTCGTTCCAGTCCTACAAGATGATCAACGCGGGCGAAGGCGGTATCCTGATCACCGATGATGCCGATCTGGTGGCGCAGGCCGTTATCATGTCGGGTGCATATGAGCATAACTGGAAAAAGCATAAAACCCCGCATGGCGATAACTCGCCCGAGTTGGAACTAGCCTTTGCACGCTGGCAGAACCGGTTGCCGCTATACAACCTGCGCATGAGCAACCTCAGCGCCGCCGTTATCCGCCCGCAAATTCCGGAACTGGCCCGTCGTGTCCGGGACGGTCTGGTAAATCACGACTACGTGGCGGACCGCCTCAACACGTCACCCAACATTTCCGTGCCCGCCCCGCTTGATCCTGAAAAGCGCGCACCGGATTCAATTCAGTTCAACCTTGTCGGCATGAACGAGGACGAGATCCGCGCCTTTGCAACCGCAGCAGAGTCTCGCGGTGTGAAAGTGCAGGTTTTTGGCCTGAGCGAGGACAACGCACGCGCGTTCTGGAACTGGCAGTTCTTGCCGGAAACGTTCGATCTGCCGGAAACCCGCGCAATGCTGATGAAAGCTTGCGATGTTCGTCTGCCCGTGCGCCTGACCCGTGAAGAACTGGATGTGATTGCGGATATCCTGCTGGCTTCGGTCGGTGACGTGACCGCGCCAGCCATGGCTTTTGGAACCTGAAAATCAAAAGGCCCGCCTCTGGCGGGCCTTGTTAGCTTCGGGTCTTCACCCTCAGTTCAGCTTGGATAGTTTTTTCTGCAGCTCAGCCAGCTGCTTTTTGATCTCATCCAGGTCTTCTTTAGGCTCTTCCTTCGCCTCGTCGTCCTGGGTCGGCGCCGACCACCCGCCCGACAATCCGCTGGTCATCGCCTTCAGGAAAGCCTGCTGCTGCGCCTGCATCGCCTCAAACCCTGGCATGTTGCTCATGGGGTTCATGGCGTTCATGTTTTCCATCATCTTGCTTTGGCTTTCGCGCAGCATTTCGAACGAGCTTTGCAGAAATTGCGGCATCATGCCCCCACCGGGCACCATGTAGCTGCGCACAAGATCGTTCAGCACGTTTACCGGCAGAACGTTTTCACCCCGGCTTTCATGTTCAGCGATGATTTGCAGCAGGTATTGCCGCGTCAGGTCGTCCCCGGATTTCAGGTCGATTATCTGAACTTCGCGGCCATCCCGGATAAATCCGGCGATATCTTCAAGTGTTACGTAGTCGCTGGTCTCGGTGTTATACAGCCGGCGACTGGCATAGCGCTTGATCAATAACGGTTTTTCTTGGTCCGACACCCTTTACCCTCCCCAAGGATGATGCGTTGCAGCACAGGTTATGCGAGTGCAGCACAAAAAGAAAGGGCAGGTCAATCGACCTGCCCAGCGCGATGGCACCAAATGGGAGGAGAGGGTGCGCCTCGCGGACGTTCTTACTTGGCAGCGGTTGCCTTTTTGGCCGCAGCAGTCACGTCGTTGGTGGCTTTCTTGACAGCCGAGCTTGCTTCTTCAGCAGCTTCTTTGCCGGCAGCCATCAGCAGTTCGACGGTTTCGCTCTGCAGTTTCTTGGCGATTTCAGCGAAAGCAGCCATGTTTTCAGCAGCAACTTCAGCCGAAGCGCTGGCGAAATCGGTTGCGGCTTTTGCGTAGTCGGCAGGCTCTGCCTTTGCTTTCGACATTTCGGTCAGTTTGGCCAGAGTGTCTTTGGTCCATTTGCTGGAGATTTCTGCCGATTTTTCAGCAGCTTCCAGAGCAACGCCCGACAGCTTTTCGTTCAGCGAAGCGGTCGATTTGAACGCGTCTTCCAGTGCGGTTGTGTCAACCGGGAATGCACCCATCATGTCTTTCATGACGGCGGTAAAATCCTGAGTCTTTGCCATTGTCTTAATCCTCTTTGCTGGACCGGGCCCACCCCGGCGTTCGTCAGCTTGAGGACAATATGCTTTCTGCATCGCAGCATTTCAAGTTCTTTTTGCTGCGATGCAGAAAAAATTTAGTTTCAGAATGAAATCAGCGATTTGCCTTGACCAGAACATAGGTCCCTGGGGCCGGACACAGGCTCGGATGTTTCGAATCGCCCGTTTCGCGGGCCGGTATCTGTTTGCCAGACCGCTTTTTTAGCCAGGCTTCCCACATCGGCCACCAGGATCCTTCGTGAAAATCCGCTTCTTTCAACCAGGTGTCCGCGTCCGTCTTCAGGTCCGGGTTCGTATAGTGCCCGTATTTCTTCTTGCTGGGCGGGTTCACAATTCCGGCAATATGACCGGATTCCGAAACAACAAAGGCTTTCGAGCGCGATCCCATCTGCTGAACACCGCGATAACAATCCTTCCAGGCTGCTATGTGGTCCGTCTCGCACGTGATGGCCATCAACGGGACATCCACGTCGCTGATATGCAGATTTTCGCCCAGCAGTTTGAACCCATCAGTAACAAATTCATTGTTCTGACAAAGCCCGCGCAGGTATTGGATTGCCATTCGGCCCGGTAGGTTTGCGCCGTCTCCGTTCCAATACAGCAAATCGAATGCCGGCGGTGTTTCACCCATCATGTAGCTGCGGATTGCAGGTGTGTAGATCAGATCCCGCGACCGCAGGAAGGACATTGTGCGTCCGATAATCCAGGCCTTTAGGATGCCATCCTTTGACACCTGATCCTCGATCCCGTCCACAAAATCGTTCTGCAGGAAAGGCGTGAACTCGCCCTGCTCTCCGAAATCGGTCAGCGTTGTAAAGAACGTGGCCGATTTGACCGATTTATCACCACGTTTCTTCAACAGCGAAAGCGTCAGGCTAAGCGTAGTGCCGGCAATGCAATAGCCCACGGCGTTTACCTGTTTGACCTTGCAGATATTCTTGGCCTCTTCGATCGCGGCCAGAAACCCTTCTTCGATATAGTCCTCAAGTCCGATATCGGCATGTGAACTGTCTGCGTTGACCCAACTGACGACAAACAGGGTATAGCCCTGCTCTGTCACCCACTTGATCAGGCTGTTCTGCGCTTTCAGGTCCAGGATATAAAACTTGTTGATCCAGGGCGGGAACAGGACAATGGGCGTTTCATGGACTGTTTCGGTCGATGGCTTGTACTGGATAAGCTCCATCATGCGGTTGCGAAACACCACATCGCCGGGCGTGGTCGCGATGTTTCCACCGATCTCAAACGCGCTCTCATCCGCCAGCCGAACCACAAGTTCGCCGTCGTTGGCCTCAAGATCTGCAACCAGGTTCTCCAACCCCTGGATCAGCGACTGTCCGTCGGTTTCGATGGCTTTCTCGAGTGCGTCCGGGTTGGTAGCCAGAAAGTTGGTCGGAGCCATCATGTCGATGATCTGACGAGAGAAGTAGGCCAGTCTGCGCTTGTCCTTGTCTTCAAGGTCTTCAACCGAGGCTACGGCTTGCGCGATCGCTTCGGCATTGGTCTGATACTGTTGACGGATAAAGCGGAAATAGGGGTTGTTCTCCCACATCGGGTTAGAAAACCGCCGGTCTTCGGGCAGTTTGTCTTCTGTATCAGGCTCACCTTTTGACAATACCTGCTGAGCTTCGGCAAAGTTCAGAACAGACTTGCCCCAGAACTCGATCTGATGCTCAAGCAGCTTGGCCGGGTTCTGCATCGCTTCGGCCCAATAGGCCGTTGCTGCTTTTGCAAAAAGCTCTTGATTCGGACCATCCAGGGCGGGGGTGTGCGACTTTTTTCCAGCCATCACTTCAACAAGCCGTTTCGAGAGGTCTTCGACTTTGGACAAATTTTCCTTAAGACGTTCAATATGTTCGTCCGACAGGTCCGGCGTATTGTCTTCGGTAGTTGTCATTATAAGGATTCCCCCCTAACGTCGCTGCTATGCAGAATAACGTCGTGAACGCGTAGCGCAAAGCGGCGAATGGTCCGAAATCTCAGGATAATACTCAGGAGGCCCGAATACATGCGCTATATGATGACGTATGACCTGATGGAAACCATGCGCAATACCAACCAATGGTTGGGCGCAACCGCCAGCGCCATGGCCTCTTATCCGCTTTTCGCAATGGCGCCGAGCCCTGCGTTCAGCATGATGGCTGCCTGGGGAGAGGTTACCGAACGGACGTTTCAGCGCATGGTCGTCAAGCCGGACTGGGGTATTCGGACCTTCACCTGCGAAGATGGCAAGGACCACCTTGTCGACATCACAACCGTTGTCGAACGCCCTTTTGGCGATTTGATCCATTTTCGGGTCAACGGTCGCGAAGAACAGCCGCGCAAGGTTCTGCTGGTGGCGCCGATGTCCGGGCACTACGCCACTCTGTTGCGCTCGACCGTCAAGAGCCTGCTTGTAAATTGCGAAGTCTACATAACCGATTGGCATAACGCGCGTGATATCCCCGTTTCCGAAGGCAAATTCGATGTCGAGGATTACACGCTTTACCTTGTCGATTTCATGAAGGAACTGGGTCCGGACACACATGTTGTTGCCGTGTGTCAGCCCGCGCCGCTGACACTGGCCGCAACAGCCTATCTGGCGGAACATGATCCGAAGGCGCAGCCCAGCACACTGACGCTGATCGGCGGCCCGGTCGATCCGGATGCCACCCCGACCGAAGTTACCGATTTCGGGCGCAGGGTGACAATGGGCCAGCTGGAAGAGACAATGATCCAGCGCGTCGGTTTCAAATACAAGGGCGTCGGCCGCATGGTCTATCCCGGCCTGTTGCAACTGGCGTCGTTCATGTCGATGAACGCGGATCGTCACTCCAAGGCGTTTTCGGATCAGATTCAGCGAGTTATGCGCAACGAAGCCTCAGACCACGACGCCCATAACCGGTTCTATGATGAATACCTCGCAGTCATGGACATGACGGCCGAATTCTACCTGTCCACTGTAGAACGTGTTTTCAAGAACCGCGAAATTGCCCGAAATGAGTTCATTGTGGCCGGCCACAAGGTGGATATCGGGAAAATCACAGATGTCGCGGTCAAATCCGTTGAAGGGGCCAATGACGACATCTCGGCCCCCGGCCAGTGCATTGCGGCACTGGACCTGTGCACCGGCCTGCCGGACGGCAAGAAGGCCAGCCATGTCGAGCCCGGGGCCGGTCACTACGGCATCTTTGCCGGGCGCAGCTGGCGCGACAATATCCGGCCCCTGGTGATCGACTTCATGAACGCCAACAGCCGCAAACCCCAACGCACGGCCGCAAACAAGAATAAAGTGGCCTGATCCCTAACCTCAGGCAGGCCGCCTTTTTCCAAACAGCGTTATACGTGACTGAGCCGCGCCGGACGGGAAAGCCAGCGCTTCAGTGCATCCGTCACGGCTTGTGGCGATTCCAGCATTGGTACATGCCCGGCGTCGTCAATCACCTGCAACTCGGCATTCGGAATGAGCTCGGTCATAAAGGCATGTTTTCGCACCGGTGTCAGCGTATCATGCACCCCACACAGGATCAGCGTCGGGACATTGATCCGCCGCAATGCACCCTGCTGATCCGGGCGGCGCTGAAGGGCGCGCAACTGGCGCACGAACAGGTCAGGACCCAATTCTACCGCCATCGTCAGAAGTTCATTCAGAATCGGGATGCGGTTGGGCCCCGGGGCCAGCGCATCCGAACCGATAACATCGCGCATGATGTCTTCAAGTCGCCCGGCCCGCGCACCCACTATCAGATCCTCGCGAGCTGCGGCCAATTGCGGGGTGTCCGCCTGCGCATCGGTCGACATCAGACACAGGGGCGAGACTCGCTCGGGCGCGCGGCGTATAACCTCAAGCGCAACGACGCCGCCCATGCTGAACCCTGCCAGCGCAAAACACCGAGGCAACACATCCAGAAGCGAAGAGGCTATCTCCTCAATCCGCTCACCGGTCGAGACCGGGGCCACGGTCACCGCACGCTCATGCGACAGGACCGTCATTTGCGACTGAAACAGCCGAGCGTCGCACATCAATCCAGGCAAGAATACCAGCGGCTCGATCACGCGGGGCCTCCACCCTTCCGCCAATCCCGGCGTCCCCGTTTCTTTCAGGATGGAAGTTTTGCAAGTGGCAGACAAGCCGTTTTTCAGGGGTATCGAATGGCCCGAAATCCGGGAAAATCACTGTAACGCCCGCGTCGTGTTTCGGCATCTTCTTCTGGCTCTGCACCGGGCCGCAACAGACATCCGCGTGGCGCGATGTAACTGTCGATCCGCCTTTGCGGCTTTGGTCGCCAAACCAGGTTAAAGGCGCACAGTTTCGGAAAAAACCAGATCTCCGAATAATCCAGATGATCATGCATCCACCAGGCCAGATCGCGCCAGTCCCGCCCTGCGTCATATTGATCCGCAAACCATGGAATGACGATGGACGCCCCGGCTATTCTGGCATCCCTGGTTCCACGATCCCAGATGTGGCACTCCAACGGATGGTCGTTCCGCGCGCAATTCAGCCGGTTTTCGTTCCCGAATCTGTTCAGAGACGGCGACCGGTATCCCGACCGAACGGCCACCCGGCCAAATGTTTCTTCCAACGGGTCCAACAGGGACTGGCAAAACGCCCGGCCAGTCTCGATGGCCAGGTTCGGGTTTTCTGGCAGGTTCTGTTTTTCGTGGAAATTACCGATTTCGGAATACAGGAAGTCACGCATGAAAAAATGCCGGGACAGGCGCACTCGGCCTAGGGTCTCAAGGCTCCACATGCTGCCCGGCTTGCGCATTCTCAACCTCCGCCCAAGGCATCGCGCCTGTGCCGACTTGGTGCTTCTCCCGGCATCATTCCACACCCAGCTCCTTTAGCCAGCCCAGTATGCCTGCGACGGTTACATCGGTCTGCCCGGGTGACATCAGACGTCCGGCAATCACGTGCGAAGACGGATCGTCCCCCGGCCCCATCGTCACAAGATGTACTGTCGCGGGCGCGCCCCAGGCTTCTGCAACCCTATGTGTTCGGTCAGGCCGCACCACCTTATCGTCATCTGAAAACCAAAACAGAGCAGGAGTTTTTGCTTCTGCGAAGTCCAATTCATTGACAGCCTCGACCAGCACGGTCAGTGGCACCACCGCCTCCCATGGGTAGACTGTCGACCAGTATTTGTTCTTTTCCGGGTTCGGCCCTGACACATCCCTGTCCTGCCCCATGATCAGCGGCAACCAATGCCGGGCCCAAGGCAGGCCGGGAAGCCAAGCCGCCGTCGTGTTCACACCGAAATTAGGTGAGACAAAGACCAGACCCACTACATCGCGGCTCAGATCCTCATCCAATGCGGCCGCCGCGGCCAACGTGCCACCGGTAGAGGTCGAGATCACCACCACCCGGTCGCCCACCGCCCGCGCCGCCGCCAAACCTTCGGCGTAGTCCTGCATCCATCCCGAAGCCGTACCTTCGGCCATGGCGTCGCCGCTCCGCCCGTGACCTTGCAGACGCGTGTAGACCAGATTGGCCCCCAGCGCATCAGCCACCATATCGGGCACCGGGCGAATTTCTTCGGACGATGCCGAAAACCCGTGAACGTAAAGCACGGAAACAGGCGTTCGCTGCTCCTTATATCCGTCCTGCCAGATCACCCGCTTTTCAACACCCGGCACGATGTCGTCAAACGCAGACTCAGTGCTTTCGAAATAGACCTGCACGCCTTCGCCGAATTTCCTCGCATCAAAGTCTGGGTGCAGATTGACCTCTTCGCGGGGACCGAACCAATAGATCAACCCGCCGGCCAAAAGCCCAACTATCAGAAAACGTCCCAGAAACCAGCCAAAACGCCGCATCAGCGATCCCCCATCACATCCAGCACGGCGTCTTCAATCAACCCCAGACAACGATCATCCGAGAACCTGTGATCGGCGTCCTTGACCAGCAACAGACGCATGTCTGGCCCTTCCGCACGCTCCAGCAAACGCATGGCGGTTTCGGTCGATACGGCAGTGTCTGCCGTTCCCTGCAAAAAACGGACCGGAAAAGGCAAACGCAACGGATCGCGCAAAACCAGATGTTCCCTTCCATCCACGATCATCCGCTTGGTGATGACATATGGCTCCATGTAGTCCGACGGCAGTTCTACGTGCCCAACCGTCTCGAGCGCCGCTTTCTGTTCGGCAGAGAATGAGGCCCAATACCCGTCCTCGGTGAAATCCGGCGCGGCCGCGATCGTGACCATCCCGGCGATCCGGTCAGGCACAATGCGCGCCAGCAGCAGGGCCTGCCAGCCCCCCATTGAAGATCCAACAACAATTAACGGTCCATCGGTCAATGCGGAAACCGCGGCCACGGTATCCTGATGCCAGTCGCCAATACATCCCTCCTCAAACGAACCGGAGCTTTCCCCATGCCCGGAATAGTCGAACCGCAGAAAGGACTGCCCCCGCGTGTGCGCCCATGCCTCCAGATGAACGGCCTTGGTGCCCTCCATATCCGACTTGAGCCCGCCCAGAAAAACTACGGTCGGCCCCGCGCCCTCGCTCTTGTGATAGGCCAGTCGGCGACCTTGCGCCGTTTCAAGAAATTCCGTCGCTGCCATGAAATCCTCGCTTCCTTGTCAGCATCATGCACGCCGCTCGCCCAAGCGCAATTCCCTGACCATTTCATCTTTTTGAAAATACTCCGGGGAGCGCGAGGGGCTGGCCCCTCGCCTGCGCGGTGCTTGACACTCTGCCTTGCACCTGCCAAAGCAACCGCACACACATAACCCGCAACCGGGCGTTCAGTGGGCGCCAAACCGACGAGGAGAGCCAGATCATGGCCCTGGATTCCCAATCCGTCTCACTCACCTTCCCCGATGGCAATGCACGTTCTTATGACGCAGGCGTAACGCCCGCGCAGGTGGCTGCCGATATCTCAACCTCACTGGCAAAAAAGGCCATCTCGGCCACTGTGAACGGCCAGCACTGGGACCTGCAATGGCCCATCGAAGCGGATGCCGACATCGCCATCCACACCATGAAGGACGAGGTTCAGGCCAATGAACTGATCCGTCACGATCTGGCTCATATCATGGCCCGCGCCGTGCAGGAAATCTGGCCCGACACCAAGGTCACCATCGGCCCTGTCATTGAAAACGGCTGGTACTATGACTTTGACAGGACCGAGCCGTTCACGCCCGAAGACCTTGGCCTGATCGAGAAAAAGATGAAGGAAATCATCAACAAGCGCGACCCTGTGACCACCGAGGTCTGGGATCGTCAGCGTGCGATCGATTTCTACACCGCCAATGACGAGCCCTATAAGGTCGAACTGATCGACGCCATTCCGGGCGACGAACCGCTGCGCATGTACTGGCACGGCGACTGGCAGGACCTGTGCCGTGGCCCGCATCTGCAACACACCGGGCAGGTGCCGGGTGACGCGTTCAAGCTGATGTCCATCGCGGGCGCCTATTGGCGCGGCGACAGCAGCCGCGCGATGTTGCAGCGCATTTATGGCGTGGCCTTCACCGGCAAGGAAAAGCTCAAGGCCCACCTGCATATGCTGGAAGAAGCCGCCAAGCGGGACCACCGCAAGCTGGGCAAGGAGATGGACCTGTTCCATCTGCAACCCGAAGCACCGGGCCAGATCTTCTGGCACCCGAATGGCTGGACCATCTATACCCAGTTGCAGGACTACATGCGCCGTCAGCAGAAACACGGCGGCTATGTCGAGGTGAACACGCCGCAGGTTGTGGACCGCAAGCTTTGGGAAGCCTCCGGCCACTGGGACAAATATCAGGAAAACATGTTCATCGTCGAAGTGGACGAGGAGCACGCGCGCGACAAGGCGATCAACGCGCTCAAGCCGATGAACTGCCCCTGCCACGTGGAGATCTTCAAACAGGGACTGAAATCCTATCGCGACCTGCCGCTGCGCATGGCCGAATTCGGATCGTGCAACCGGTACGAACCGTCGGGCGCGCTGCATGGCATCATGCGGGTACGCGGCTTCACCCAGGATGACGCGCATATCTTCTGCACCGAAGAGATGATCGCGGACGAGACCAAGCGGTTCCTCGACTTCCTGTCGAATGTCTACAGGGATCTCGGGTTCGAGAATTTCAAGGTCAAGTTCTCGGATCGCCCCGAGGTGCGCGCGGGCACGGATGAACAATGGGACAAGGCCGACGAGTTGCTGAAAGCCGCCTGCGATGCCGCAGGTTGTGCCTATGACCTGAACCCGGGCGAAGGTGCGTTCTATGGACCGAAGCTCGAGTTCGTTCTGACAGACGCCATCGGACGCGACTGGCAGTGCGGCACCCTGCAGGTGGACTTCATCATCCCCGAACGTCTGGGCGCGACCTATATTGCGGCGGACGGTGAACGGCACACGCCGGTCATGCTGCACCGTGCCTGCCTTGGGTCGTTCGAACGTTTCATCGGCATCCTGATTGAGGAACATGCAGGCAAGCTGCCGTTCTGGCTGGCACCACGTCAGGTCGTCGTGGCCTCGATTACTTCCGATGCGGACGATTATGTCCTGGAAGTTGTCGAAACGCTGAAAGCCGCCGGTGTCCGTGCCGAGGCCGACATCCGCAACGAAAAGATCAACTACAAGGTCCGCGAGCATTCGGTCGGCAAGGTGCCGGTCATTCTGGCCGTCGGACACCGGGAAGTTGATGAGCGTACTGTCAGCGTCCGGCGCCTGGGTGAAAAACAAACGCAGGTACAGTCACTTGATGCTGTAACAAAAGAGCTGGCGCAGGCCGCAACCGCGCCCGACCTGCTGTAACATTCGGCGGCAATTCGCCCTGAATCCGGCCCCACATCCGGGGCCGGATTGAAACAAAATCTAATTTTCATTTCAAAAACAATTTGTTAACCTGCAAGAGGGCATGACGCTCTTTGACGGGGTTGTGAGACACGGGCTCGTGAATTCAACTATGAGCTTCAAGCCACTACCTTTGTCATTGTCGAACACAGACATACGCAGTCACTAAAAGGATTAACGAGATGTCGAACACCGCAAAAACCCTTGTCATCGCAAGCGCAGTCGCAGCCGCTGTTTCTGGTGCCGCAACCACAGCAACAGCACAAGCGAAAGAGAAATGCTATGGCGTTTCGCTGGCCGGTCAGAATGACTGCGCCGCAGGACCCGGCACCACCTGCGCAGGCACTTCTACCGTAGATTATCAGGGTAACGCATGGACCTTGGTTGACGCAGGCACCTGCGCCGATATCGAGCTGCCCAAAGCCGCTGACGGCGCGGCCCGCAAAGGTTCGCTGGAACCGCTCGAGCGTGACCTGCCGGCATAAGGCCAGCCACACGAGATTACCGGGGCGGGCAATGTCGCCCGCCCTTTTCGTCGTGATCAGGAAAAATGCTCATGCTGGATGATGCACTCAGATCAAACCGGTTGCCTGCGGCACCCGGTGTTGGCTACAAACCGCAACATTTTGCGCAAATCCTTGAACACGCGAAACCGGTGGCGTGGCTGGAAATCCATGCCGAGAATTATATGGGCGACGGCGGTCGCCCGCTGGCGCAGTTGCGTCACCTTTCCGAACAATTTCCCATTTCCGTTCATGGCGTTGGCCTATCCATCGGTGGCGAAACGCCGCTGGACCCGGATCATCTGGCCCGCCTTAAACATCTGATCGGCTGGCTGAACCCCGCCAGCTTTTCCGAACATCTGGCCTGGTCCACGCATGACAGTCACTTTCTGAACGACCTGCTGCCCCTGCCCTATACTGATGCGACGCTGGATCGCGTCTGCGACCACATCGATCAGGTGCAGGACACCGTTGGCCGCCAGATGCTGCTCGAGAACCCGTCCAGCTACCTGGCGTTCGAAGAAAGCACATGGTCCGAACCCGATTTCCTGCGCGAAATTTCGCGTCGCACAGGCTGTGGCCTGCTGCTGGATGTGAACAACGTATTTGTATCTGCCACAAACCTGGATTTCTCGCCTCAGGGCTATATCGATGCCTATCCGCTGAACAAGGTCGGCGAGATCCATCTAGGCGGACATGATGAGGATGAAGACGATCACGGGCACCCGCTGTTGATCGACAGCCATGGGCGCGAAGTGGTCGATCCGGTCTGGGTACTGCTGGATTATGTTCTGGAGCGTTCGGGCCCGAAACCCGTTCTGATAGAATGGGATACCGACGTCCCCGAATGGCCCGTTTTGCGCGCCGAAGCCGAACGCGCGCAGTCAGCGCTGGACCGGGTTCCAGCATGAGCGTTTCTCAGTCGGTCTTCCATTCCGCGTTGCTGGATGCGTCTGTTTCGGTTCCCGACGGGTTGCTTGACGCGGCGGACCAGCCCGCCGGGCGCAGGTTCAGCGTCTATCGCAATAATGTCGCCGTCTCGTTGACCGAAGCGTTACATCAGGCTTTTCCTGTCATCGCCAAGTTGCTGGGCGCGCAAAACATGGACGGTCTTGCCGGGTTGTTCTTGAGACAGCACCCCCCGTCCTCCCCGTTGATGATGTTCTATGGCGAAGCGTTCCCCGGTTTTCTGGCTGATCTGCCGCAACTTGCGCATCTGGGATATCTGCCGGACATGGCGCGCCTGGAACTGGCTCTGCGCCGATCATACCACGCCGCCGACAGCACACCTGCGCCAGCTGACGCCCTGAATTTGCCACCCGAAGACATTATGCAATCGCGGCTGAGCTTTGCTCCTGCGATGCGGGTCATGCAATCGGACTGGCCGGTACACGCGATCTGGCGATTCAATACTGAAGACAATGCCCCAAAACCCGAACCCGGCCCGCAAGACGTTCTGATTACGCGTCCCGAATATGACCCGAATCCGCATCTTTTGCCCGTGGGCGGCGCCAAGTGGATCAGCCATTTGCAAACAGGCGGCACAATCGGTGAAGCGTATGAAAAAACGGCTGAAACCTGCCCCGAGTTCGATCTTGGAACCACACTGGCCATCCTATTGCAGGGCGGCGCAATAACCTCTGTGACTATTGAAAGGCTGGAGACATGACTGCTCTGATCTCAACCTACAACAACACGATGGAAAAGGTGGACCTGGCATCCAATTGGCTGACACCGACGCTGGCACGACTGGTGTTTGTCGCCGTCCTTCTGGTTTATTACTGGAACTCGGCAATGCTGAAGATCGATGGCTCGATCTTTTCGCCATCCGCAGGTGCCTTTGGCCAGATTTTCCCCAAGGCGGCCGAAGCCGTTCTGTATGATGTCAGCCAGATGACCTTTTTCCAGCGTATCGTGATCTTCTTTGGAACCGTCGCCGAGTTCGTTCTGCCGGCATTGTTGCTGGTCGGGCTGTTCACACGCCTGGCCGCACTTGGCATGATCGGGTTTGTGTGGGTGCAAACCCTGACCGACGTAACAGGCCATAACGTTCCGTTGGGCAGCCTGTTCGACAACGCCATCTCGCTGATGGATCAGCGTGTGATGTGGACCTTCATGTTCCTAGTCATTGTCATCAACGGCGCAGGTCCAATATCGCTGGATCGGCTGTTGCGACTGAAGTGAACTAGAAATGAGCCTTGGGCTGGTCCGGTTTTCCCGCAGCCAGCCCAAGCAGGCCGGCAACTGCTGCAAAAGCGACCGGGAACATCGTAAACGCATTGAAACCAAAGGCATAGTACATGCCGACGGCCGACAGCAGCAGCAAGACGCCGGCGATCAAGGCACGGGCATGGGCCATGGCTCCGCCCGCTATGGCGAGCAACGGCGCAAGGATCGAAGTGGTCTGCACCAAAGTGGCGTTTTCGACCTGCTCGGCAACACCTTCGATTTCGCCAAACCGGTTGACCAGTTCGACGTAGCCATAGCCGAAAAAGCCCACGACCATTCCGATCAGCCCGGCGATAACACCCAAGATCATTGCAGCGTTACGCATAATCTTCCCTTCTGTCTGCGCTTGAGCAGATAGTCATCCGATCACGCAACTCCAAGTGCCGTACGTGTTTCCGGCGTCCAGCCCAGCAACAAAGCCCCCCCGGATTCGATCAACGGGCGTTTCATCAACGTCGGGTAATCGGCGAGAAGCTCTTGCGCAGGTCGTGACCGCTGTTCTTGGTCCAATCCCCGCCACGTTGTCGAACGGGTGTTCAGCAAGGCATCCCCGAATTGCTCCAGTGCCTGAGACAGCACCGAGGCCGGGACACCCTGGGTCCGGACATCCACAAACTCTGTATCTGGCATTGATTTCAACGCCTTACGGCACGTATCGCAAGTCTTCAAACCATAAAGGCGCATCTTACTTCTGTTCCTGTCTCTGCTTGGGATTTAGGCAAAATCACCGGTTTTCTTCGGTAATTCTTGATTTTTTACTTCACCGTGCAATGTTGAAAAAGACGAAACACGCAATTCGGGCCGTATCGTTTGGGCGAAACAGTGATGTGTTGCGGTTACGTCAACCACTGCACCCACCAATTTGTGGGACAACGTGAAAGTAGAAGGAGACACGGGAAATGCCAACTGGCACCGTGAAATGGTTCAATACGACCAAAGGCTATGGATTTATTGCTCCCGATGAGGGCGGCAAGGACGTTTTTGTTCACATCTCGGCCGTAGAACGATCCGGTCTGACCGGGCTTGCTGACAATCAGAAGGTCTCGTACGAGTTACAAGACGGACGTGACGGCCGCCAGATGGCAGCTGATTTGAAGCCTCTTTAACCCCCCGCCAAGTGTGGGAAGATCAATAAGGTCGGCGGCCAATTTCAGGCCGCCGACCGTTTCAAAAGGTCCCAATCCTTACCCTCGCGCCGATTTCGCTCCGGCATGAGTGTGCTCGTCCTGTCCCATCGCAACGATACAGGACGTGCCGCTGGAATGGGTAACAACCATGGTTCAGTCACCCGATTTGCTGACCCAGACTTCCATGATCAACTCGGGCGCCTGCACCCCAGAGGCTGCACGGCTTGCACCGCACTGACGCTCGGGTTTCGAGTGCATTCTTGATGTGGGCTCGCAAATCACCTCGGCGATCCGAGCTTTTGCAGGTGCGGGATTGGCCCGTATCATGCAGATCCCAAAAAAGCATACTGCACATAACATGCGGCCAGCGTGAGAGCCGCATGGCACGATTTAAGGATAACCGACGGTTCGGAGACTTGCATCAACCCTGCCGGATCACGTCCTCGAATTCGCGCCATTCACGCGCTGTCATGCCAGAGTTTTCCTGCGTAACGGCCTCACCCGCCAGCATTCTGCGCAAGCTGTCGACCATCTGCGCGGATAGATTCACGGCACCCAGGCGGTAGTCTTCGAAGGCCCTGTAGGCAAAGGGAACCCAGTCTGCCACGATTTTGCACATTGTGTCGGCATAAACCCGAATCTCGTACTGGGCATGCGGGTCGGCGCGCAGCCGCAGGAAGTGGAACAGGTTGTGTAGATCGACCTTCCAGTACCATTGCGTGTAAACATTGGCAGGTAGGTTCATCCGCGCAAGTTCACGCGCCAGCCCCTGCTGCCCTTCCTGGCTGATCATGGCTTCGTAATTGTCATAGCACCGCGTGCTGTCGGCTTTGAGAATTTCCAATACACGCGCCGCTTCTTCGCCCTCCAAGGCTGAGCCCCGCCCCTGGTTGTTCACCTCGGACTGGGCCGCCACATGGTCGGGGGCCGGGATATAGAACTCGCGATCCAGAATGGAGTACCGCGCCGAGTATTCATTCACATTCGCCGTACGATGACGAATCCACTGGCGGGCCACAAAGACCGGAAGTTTGACGTGCAGCTTGATCTCGCACATCTCGAACGGGGTCGAATGCCAGTGCCGCATCAGGTAGCGGATCAGCCCCTCGTCATTCTGCACCGACTTGGTGCCTTTGCCATAAGATACACGCGCGGCCTGACAAATCGCGGCATCATCGCCCATATAGTCGATGACGCGGACAAACCCATGATCCAGCACCTGATGGGCCGTATACAGATGCTCCTCCATTCCCGCTGCGACGACGCGGCGTGTGGGATGCGATTGCGCGCGTTGCGCTTCGATCTCGGCCAGTTGGTCAGAAGACAGCGGCATGAAATGGTCCTTTCCAGCGATGAGTCGCCGCCCACTATATATCGGTAGATCAGGCACAGGAACCGCGATATGTGCGCCCAATTGCCCAAACGCACAATTGTTTGCCCTCTGCCCCTCGACACCTTGCCTTGGCGCGCTAAGCTGCAGCGCATCACCTGCACAAAAAAGGATGGCACGATGGGGCTGACTTATCTTCACACCATGGTCCGCGTGAAAGATCTGGAAAAATCACTGGCTTTCTACGAACTGCTGGGACTGAAGGAAACGCGACGTTATGAAAGCGAAGCAGGGCGTTTTACCCTGATATTTCTGGCACCTCCAGGTCAGGAAGATGCACCGATCGAGCTGACGTATAATTGGGATGGCGATGATGCACTGCCCAGCGACAGCCGCCATTTCGGGCATCTGGCCTACGGCGTCGACAACATCTATGAGACGTGCCAGCACCTGCAGGACAACGGAGTAATCATCAACCGCCCGCCCCGCGACGGACGCATGGCCTTTGTCCGCTCTCCTGACAACATCTCGGTTGAATTGCTGCAGAACGGCAATGCCCTTGAGCCGGCCGAACCCTGGGCAAGCATGGAAAGCACCGGCCACTGGTGATCGACAGATGCTCAATCGGGGGCCGGCCTTAGCGGCCCGCCCCACTCAGTGTGACGCTGGTTAATCTGCCAACCGCAGGACAGGGGCATCAGGCTCATTCGCGCGGTCCGCCTCATGCGCTCCCACAAATCTGAAATCTCGCCTCCGACGTAGCTGATACGCTGGCTCAGTTTCCAGCTACTTCAAGACTTCCGCATTACCCGTTCCTTGTAACAACGGCGCGCTGGTCGAGGCCAATAACCATCGCGCCACCCTTTCGAATGAAGCGACAGGGCTTGGAACAACTGATCCAAATGTCTTTCGCAATCGTTACCCTGTCACCCAACTGACCAATCTGCGTGACCGGATGCAGCCCGAAGCCATCCAAATGATTGAACCTATGTCGGAAGCAGACCTTGCCCGATCCAGGCCAAGTTCTTCTGGGCAGACCTTTTTTGTTGCACAACGCACATTTCATTGTGAGAATTCAGAAGGCTGCACGGAGATCTGGAAGCAAGACACATTATTCACCGATTGACCCCGCTCACGAAACCGCCCTGGTAACCGGCGCCACCAGAAATCCAGCGCAGGTTGTCATTGAGTACGAATTGGCGCTTCAGGGTCTTCGAAACACCGCATGAGGAAGAGCTTAAAAGAACCGGGAAACCCGGACAAATTATTCTCAAAGGGAGGAACGTATAATGAAGAAATTGACATCCACGGCCGTCGGGTCGCTGATTGCCCTAGCTGCCTCCATGTCGGCGGCGCAGGCAGACAAGCTGACCTTCTATTGCTCGGCCCAGGAAGATTGGTGTCAACTCATGGCACGCAGCTTCGAAGATGCGACAGGCATCGATGTGAACATGACCCGGAAATCGTCGGGTGAAACCTTTGCGCAAATTCGCGCCGAAAGCTCGAACCCTAAAGGCGACGTGTGGTGGGGTGGCACGGGCGACCCGCACCTTCAGGCCGCCGAAGAAGGGCTGACAATGGAATACGTGTCTCCAATGCGCGACCAACTGCACGACTGGGCGATTTCCCAGGCTGAAAGCGCCGGCAACCGGACGATCGGTATCTATTCAGGTGCGCTTGGCTATGGCTACAACGCAGATCTTGTCGCCGCGAACAACCTGCCCGAACCTGCCTGTTGGAAAGACCTTCTGAAGCCCGAGTACAAGGGCCACGTTCAGATGGCGAACCCGAACTCATCGGGCACGGCCTATACGACGCTGGCCTCGATGGTACAGATCTTCGGCGAAGATGAAGGCTTTGAGTTCATGAAAGGCCTGCATTCGAACATCAACCAGTACACCAAGTCAGGCTCGGCCCCGATCAAGGCCGCGGGGCGCGGTGAAAACACCATCGGTATCGTCTTTATGCATGACGCCGTGAAACAGGCCGTTTCAGGTTTCCCGATCAAGGTCGTGGCGCCTTGCGAGGGTACCGGTTACGAAATTGGCTCGATGTCGATCATCGAAGGTGCCCGCAACGTGGACGAGGCGAAGAAGTTCTATGATTGGGCGCTGTCGCCCGAAGCTCAGAACCTTGCCCTTCAGGTCAACGCGTTCCAGGTTCCATCGAACAAAAGCGCCGAAACCTCGGAAAGCGCGCCTGACATGAGCCAGATCAAGCTGATCGACTATGATTTCAAAAAGTATGGCTCGTCAGACGAACGGAAGCGGTTGTTGCAGAAATGGGATGAAGAGGTTTCAGTTCTGCCACAATAAATGACTGACAAGACGACAAAAACGACCCATCCGGTCCTGATCTTTTGGATCATTGCCGGTTGGGTCGGATTCTGCCTGTTACCCTGGTACATGGTTGACGGCGGCCTGTGGTCGTTCGAATGGCTTTTTGACGGCTACCCGTTCGACGAAGATTATGCACCCGCAGCATTTCTGATCGGACAAGGCGAGAAGCTCTGGCTTGCACCACTTGTGATTGCCCTTTTGCTGCCTTTGCTTGCACTGGGGCGCGTCAAATCCGACCCGCTTTATGCTCGCATTCTGATCCTGTCCGGCGCGCTCGGCTTCGGCTGGCTGATTGCTCAGGGGTTCAGTATCGGCATCAGAGGTTTCAACTTCGATTGGATGGAAGCGTTTTTTGGTGAACTCGGCGACCGCCAGTTCGGCATGGGCTATGGCGCGATGATTTGCGCATCGAGCTTTTTGTTCCTGCTGACCCAGGGCATCGCGGCACGAGGCGCCATCAACGGTGACGTCTTCGTCGTCAGCGCAATCGGAGGCGTGATCACCATCGTCACCGCCTTTGTCTTTTTCCCTATCGCAAAGATGTTGTTTGCCGCCTTCGTCACCGAAGATGGCGCCTATTCAATTGCGGTATTCTTTTCGAAGTTCTTCGACGACCGGCTTTGGGGATTGGGTTGTTTTTATGGGGCCAAGTGCGGCGCGGCCTGGAATTCCCTGTTTCTTGCCGTCGTGGTCGGCTTCGTCACTACGATCCTGGGCCTGTGTTTCGCTTTGGTCGTGACGCGCTCGGGCTTCCGCTACAAGCGTGCATTGCGGGCCTTGACCGTTCTGCCGATCATCACGCCGCCCTTTGTGATCGGCCTTGCCCTCATCCTGCTGTTTGGCCTGTCCGGGTCTGTTACCCGCTTCATTGCCGATCTGTTGGGCACGCAACCAACACGGTGGCTGTACGGAATGCCTGGCATTCTGATCGCGCAGACGCTGGCGTTCACGCCCATTGCCTTTCTCGTTCTGATCGGCGTGGTGGAAGGCGTCTCTCCTTCGATGGAGGAAGCAGCCCAAACACTCCGCGCCAGCAGATGGCAGACGTTCAAGACGGTCTCCCTGCCCCTGATGCGCCCGGGTCTTGCCAATGCCTTTCTTCTAGGTTTCATCGAAAGCATGGCCGATTTCGGAAACCCGCTGGTGCTGGGCGGAAACTTCGACGTTCTGTCGACCGAGATCTTCTTCGCAATCGTCGGCGCTCAATACGATCAGGGTCGCGCTGCCGTTCTGGCCATGGTGCTTCTGTTTTTCACCTTGTCAGCCTTCTACGCGCAGCGGGTCTGGCTGGGCAAGAAAAGCTATACCACTGTAACCGGAAAAGGTGACGCAGGCGTGCACCCATTGATGCCGACCGGCCTGTCTGTCCCGGTGTTGGTTGTCGCGCTTGGCTGGGCGCTGTTCACCGTCATCGTTTATGCAATGATCGTATACGGCAGCGTGGTCGAGTTGTGGGGCGTCAACAATTCATTGACCCTTAAGCACTATGTGACCGCCTTTTCTGTGCGTTTCGAAGAAGAAGGCATTCGCTGGACCGGTGCAGCTTGGGACAGCTTCTGGACCACCATTACAATCGCCGCCATTGCCGCGCCGCTGACTGCAGCCGTAGGATTGGTAACGGCATATCTGCTGACCCGGCAAAGCTTTGCGGGCAAGAACGCTTTTGAGTTCGGAACCATGCTGTCATTCGCGATCCCCGGAACGGTGATCGGTGTCAGCTACATCCTTGCGTTTAACGTCCCGCCCATCGAAATCACAGGCACGGGCGTCATCCTCATTGTCAGCTTCATCTTCCGCAACATGCCGGTCGGCGTTCGCGCGGGCATTGCCAGCATGTCGCAGCTTGACCGCAGCCTGGACGAATCCTCTCTGACGCTTGGGGCAAACTCGTGGCAAACGTTCCGGCGTATCATTCTGCCGTTGCTGCGCCCCGCGATACTGGCCGCGCTGGTCTACAGTTTCGTGCGCGCCATGACGGCGATCTCTGCCGTTATCTTTCTGGTCAGCGCGGAATATGACATGGCAACCAGCTATATTATCGGGCGGGTCGAAAACAACGACTATGGTCTTGCCATCGCCTATTCGACCACACTGATTTTCGTGATGCTGTCGGCAGTTGCGCTTATGCAGTTGATTATCGGGCGGACACAGATCGGACGGCGAATGACCCAGTCGCGTACTAATGTTTAGGAGAGAATGACATGAGCCTGCAGTCCAAAGCCGCGCCGGTTCGGTTCGAATCCGTTACAAAAATGTTCGGCAAGGATGTGGTCGCCGTTGACAACATCAATCTGCATGTCGAGGCCGGCAAGCTGGTTACGCTGCTGGGTCCTTCCGGGTGCGGGAAAACTACGACCTTGCGTATGATCGCAGGGTTGGAAATGGCAAGCTCGGGCACGATTCTGATCGGTGACCGGGACGTGACCAAACTGCCTGCGACCGACCGCGACGTATCGATGGTATTCCAATCCTACGCGTTGTTTCCTCATATGAGTGTGTTGGAGAACGTCATGTACGGCCTGACGTTTTCGGGCTTTGCGAAGGACGAAGCCCGAAGTCGCGCCCTGAACGGTCTGGAACTTGTTGGCCTCAAAGGGTTCGACAGTCGTCTTCCGTCCGAACTGTCCGGCGGTCAGCAACAGCGTGTCGCCGTCGCCCGGGCGCTGGTTCTTGAGCCTCAGGTGCTGCTATTTGATGAGCCGCTGTCCAATCTCGACGCCAAGCTTCGTCGTCAGGTGCGTGAGGACATCCGGGCCATCCAGCAAGACCTTGGCCTGACTGTCGTCTACGTCACGCACGATCAGGAGGAGGCTCTGGCGGTTTCGGATGAGATTGTCGTGATGCGTAACGCGGCCATCGCTCAGATGGGCACCCCGCGCGAGCTATATGATGCGCCGAACGACCGTTTCGTTGCAGACTTCATAGGCGAGGCAAACCTGCTTGATTGCCAAATCGTTGGCACAGATGGCGACACCGCTACAATCGAAATCGAAGGCTACCGCCATACGCTGCCGCGCCGTGGTTTGACACCGGGTGGCGCCACCATCGCCGTCCGACCCTCCCGTCTGGTGATCGGCTCTGATCAGGGAATTCCCGCTACCGTGGCCAAGGCGACATATGTCGGCGTCCGGATGGAATACACGCTGACTGGCACTTTCGGTCAGGCCTTTGCTGTTCACGATGACGTCGACGCACCACTTGAGCCGGGCGCTGAGGTCAGGATGAGTTTTGCCGATAAGGGGCCAGTGCTACTGCCCGATTAGATGCCGAAACTTCTGATCATCACACATCCCGAGGTTTCAATTGATCCGGGCATCCCGATCACGGATTGGGGGCTGAGTGCCGTCGGCCGTGATCGTGCAAGAGAATTCGCCTTGAATGGCGCTCTGGCGAATGTCACCCGGATTTGGACCAGCAACGAGCAGAAGGCCCGCGAAACGGGCGAGATCCTTGCCGCCGCTCGAAACCTGCGCCCGCAACAACACGCGGGCCTTGGCGAAAACGACCGAAGTGCAACCGGTTTCCTACCAAGGGAGGAGTTCGAAGCCGCCGCTGACGCATTTTTTGACCGACCGGAAACCAGCTATCGCGGTTGGGAAACAGCGATCGAAGCACAGGCCCGCATTCATCGGACAGTGACCGAGATTGTTAGTATGCATCGGGGCAAAGACCTGGCCATAGTCACTCATGGGGCGGTCGGAACACTATTATGGTGCGCACTTTCTGGCCGTTCAATTGACCGCCGTTACGATCAGCCTTCACAGGGTCATTTCTGGCAGGCAGATCTTTTGACACTCAAACCTCAGTCCGGGTGGGTCGCCTTTACCTAGAGGTCAAGAGCTCCACGCGTCCTCGGCGATCTCAAGCAGGGTCTCGAAGACATCTGGCGTTCCCACAATGACGCGCCCTCCGTCCCGGATCATTGCATCTGCGTCCTGATCTTCGATTGTGCCACCAGCCTCTGCGACCAGCAATTGCCCAGCCAGACAATCCCAGGCGTTCATGTGCTCTTCCACATAACCCAGAAGTCTTCCGGCGGCGACATAAGCAAGAGACAGCGCCCCGCTGGCGTTCCGGTGGAACATGGCCCCACGTTCGATCAGTTCTGCAACGACAGGCAGGACATGGCGTGTTTTGACCCGGTTCGAGTATCCTACGGCTACGGTTCCATCCCGCAACGCCACTCCGGATGCGACGTGAATCGGCGTACCGTTCAAGGTCGCCCCCTCTCCGCGCGTTGCCACAAATGTCTCATCGACATTTGGTTCATGGATCACCCCGACCATCGTGCGCCCTTCAGCGACGCCGGCCAGAACAATGGTATAAGCCGGAATGCCGTTAACAAAATTCGTCGTCCCGTCGATGGGGTCTATCACCCAATCGAAGCCACTTTTCCCTTCGGTCGCGCCATGCTCTTCACCGAACACTCCATCCTCGGGCCAGAATTCCGCGATCCTCTGACGAATGAATGTCTCGACGTTCCTGTCCGCTTCGCTGACCCAGTCCTGAGCGCCCTTTTGGTCAACGACAAGATCGCCCCTGTCCGCAAAGTATTTTTTGGCGATTGCCCCAGCTTCTTTACAAACCGCAACAGCAATATCCCGGCGTTCCGATAGTCGAGACATGGCCATTCCTTTTCCAGTTGAAAGACTGTTGCGCAAGGTCGGCAATGGCCGGCACGCTGTCAACACCTGTTGCCAGTCGGGCTATTGATTTTTTAGCGCGCGCAAAGAATATGTAAAGCTATGATAAGATCAAGGCGGACAGTATCCGCAGGCAGACTGGCATGACCAAAATAAAGAATATGGAAGAGTTCGCGGCCCTCAGCGGGATTTCGCGACCGACGGTATCCAAGTACTTTCACGACCCCGATAGTGTTCGCCCGACGACACGGGCCCGCATCGAAGAAGCGCTGGAACGGTTTGACTATCGCCCCAATATCTTTGCGGTGAACCAGAACCGGAAGCTGACCAAGAATATCGGCATTGTCGTTCCCTATCTGGCCGATCCGTTCTTTGCCGAAATCGCGCGTTATCTGGAACAAAGCTGCATCGCGGCCGGGTATCGCCCTTCCCTGTTCAGCTCTCATGGCGAACAGAAGCTGGAAAACGAAATCCTGGACGGGCTGCAATCCCTGAAACCCGCCGGGGTTTTGCTGGCGCCATTGGGGCGGATTTCAGACCGTTCAGCGATCGAAAAGTTCTGCGCCAATGTGCCGACAGTTCTGTTTGACAGTAACCTTGATGGCCTTGGCGCGGCATTCGTCGGGTCGGACAATTTCAGTTTTGTCTCGCAAACTGTGGAATACATGACGCGCACAGGCGAACCGCCCTCGTTCTTCGAAATGCGGACGCCTGCCAACCCGAACGCCAACAAAAGACGCAAGGCCTATGTTGAGGTCATGGAGCGTCTCGGGTTTGATCCACATATCATCAAGGTCGACGGCACGGGCTGGGCGTTTGAAGAAATTGGCCACAGGGGTGCACTGAAGGTTCTGGAGGAGCGCATGTTGCCGAGCGACTCGGTGTTATGCAGCAATGACCGACTGGCCATCGGCTTTCTTGCGGCCTGCTACGAACAGGGGATTCGGGTCGGTCGCAAGGATGATTGCGCGCTTCGCGTGGCCTCGAATGACGACCATCCTTTCGCAAAGTTTACGTGCCCATCCCTGACAACAGCCGCGCATGACTATGACAATGTTGCCGGGCGCAGCGTCGAGACGCTGTTCGAACTCATTGAAAGTGGAGGGAAATTTGAAACGAGGACAGAGACGCTGTTCCCTGCAAGGCTTGTTTTAAGGGATTCTGCTTAGTCGCAACTTTTTAACGCGCGTAAAGTTTTTATTGACGCCGCGACAATTTACGCTCTAACCTCTCTGCACGACATCCAAGCTCAGGGAGGACAGGGATGTATCTGAAGAACGCACTTCGTGCGGCGACTGCACTGACTTTCGTCGCCACGGCAGCAGCCCACGCGCAATCCATCACGATCGCTACAGTGAACAACGGCGACATGATCCGGATGCAGGGCTATACCGACAAATTCACCGAAGCGACCGGGATCGATGTGGAGTGGGTGACGCTCGAGGAAAACGTCCTGCGTCAGCGCGTGACCACCGACATCACCACCAAAGGCGGTCAGTTCGACATCATGACCATCGGCATGTACGAGACGCCGATCTGGGGTGCGAATGGTTGGCTGGTGCCGTTGGACGGAATGTCCGCGGAATATGACGTCGACGACATTCTGCCCGCGATGGCCGGTGGCCTGAGCCATGAAGGGACGCTTTATGCGGCGCCGTTCTATGGCGAAAGCTCGATGATCATGTATCGTACGGACCTGATGGAAAAGGCAGGTCTGGAAATGCCCGAGGCACCGACCTGGCAATTCATTCGCGAAGCGGCGGCGGCAATGACCGACCGCGACAACGACATCAACGGCATCTGCCTGCGCGGCAAGGCGGGTTGGGGTGAAGGCGGCGCCTTCATCACCGTGACCGGAAACTCATTCGGTGCGCGGTGGTTTGACGAAAACTGGAAACCTCAGTTCGATCAGCCTGAATGGAAAGAGGCCCTGACCTTCTTTGTCGATATGATGGGTGAGTCCGGCCCCGCTGGCTATGCCACCAACGGCTTCAACGAAAACCTGTCGCTGTTCCAGCAGGGCAAATGCGGCATGTGGATTGACGCAACGGTCGCCGCTTCTTTCGTGACCAACCCCGACGATTCCACAGTCGCCGACAAGGTGGGCTTCGCACTGGCGCCCAATTCGGAAGGCGTGGACAAACGCGCCAATTGGCTTTGGGCTTGGGCCCTTGCGATTCCGGCAGGCACTCAGCAGGAAGACGCTGCCAAACAGTTTATCGAATGGGCGACCTCGAAAGACTACATCGAGCTGGTGGCCGAAAATGAAGGCTGGGCCAATGTGCCTCCGGGCGCGCGGACGTCGCTTTATGAGAACGACAACTACAAGGCGGTCCCGTTCGCAAAAATGACGCTGGAATCGATCCTGATGGCCGACCCGCAGAATTGCTGCGCACAGCCGACGCCCTATACCGGCATCCAGTTTGTCGCGATCCCGGAATTTGCGGGTATCGCCACTCAGGTAAGCCAGGAGTTCTCGGCAGTCTATGCCGGGCAGCAGACAGTGGACGAGGCCCTTGCCAAAGCGCAAGCCTTCACGGCTGAAGAAATGGAAGCCGCAGGATACTGAGGCATCCCTCCCCGGTGGGTGGGCAATGTCCCACCCGCCACTCTGACTTCCACAATTCCCGTTTTTCTCGCAGGCTATACTTACGCCTGAACAGAGAGGTCTTGCATCATGGCTACTCAACACTCCCGATCCGTTGCGCGCCTGATGATGGCACCTGCCGTGGTCCTTCTGCTTGGCTGGATGCTCGTGCCTCTGACGATGACACTGTATTTTTCCTTCAAGAAGTATCTGCCGCTGCGCGGCGGTGATCTGGGCTGGGTTGGTTTCGACAACTATGTCCGGTTCGTCTCATCCAGTTCGTTCTGGCCCGCGGTGCAAGCAACGCTGGTTATTGTCGGCGGCGTTCTGGTGATCACGGTTATTCTGGGCATTCTATTGGCGATGTTGCTGGACCAGCCAATGTGGGGACAAGGCGTCGTTCGGATCCTCGTGATCGCACCGTTTTTTGTCATGCCCACTGTGTCCGCGCTGGTCTGGAAGAACATGTTCATGGACCCGGTCAATGGCTTGCTTGCCCACTTGTGGCGCTTTTTCGGGGCCGAACCAATTTCGTGGCTCTCCGAGGCGTCGATGACCTCGATCATCATGATCGTGTCGTGGCAGTGGCTGCCTTTTGCGACGCTGATCCTGCTGACCGCAATCCAGTCGCTGGACAGTGAACAACTGGAAGCGGCCGAGATGGACGGCGCACCGGTGCTGAAGCGGTTCTATCACATCATCCTGCCGCACCTCAGCCGCGCGATTACCATCGTGATCCTGATCCAGACGATCTTTCTTTTGTCGATCTTCGCCGAAATCTTCGTGACCACAGGCGGCGCGTTCGGCACCCGCACACTCACCTACCTGATCTTCCAGCGCGTTTTGGAAAGCCAGAATGTCGGCCTCGGATCAGCCGGAGGTGTCTACGCCATCATCCTAGCCAACATCGTTGCCATCTTCCTGATGCGCATCGTTGGCAAGAACCTGGACGCGTGAGGAGGTAAGACCATGGCCCGCGCCGTCACAACCCGCCGCAAATCGCTGAACACTGCCCTTTCATGGGCCGTCGGTTTGCTGATCTTTTTCCCGATCCTCTGGACCATCCTGACCAGCTTCAAGACCGAGGCGCAGGCGATCGCCAGCCCGCCGCTGTTCCTGAATTTCGACTGGACGCTGGAGAACTACGCGATCGTACAGGAGCGCTCAGACTACATGCGGTTCCTGTGGAATTCGGTCATCATCGCGGGCGGATCAACCATTCTGGGCGTGATCATCGCAGTGCCCGCCGCCTGGGCCATGGCATTTGTCCCCTCGAAACGCACCAAGGACATTCTGCTGTGGATGCTGTCCACCAAGATGTTGCCTGCCGTTGGCGTGCTTTACCCGATCTACCTGCTGTTCATCCGGTTGGGTCTGCTGGACACGCGCGGGGGGCTGGTCGTGGTTCTGATGCTGATCAACCTGCCGATCATCGTCTGGATGCTCTACACCTATTTCCGCGAGATCCCGGGTGAAATTCTGGAAGCCGCGCGGATGGATGGCGCGACGCTGAAAGAGGAAATCCTCTATGTCCTCACGCCCATGGCCATCCCGGGCATCGCCTCGACCGTTCTGCTGAACTTCATCCTGGCGTGGAACGAGGCGTTCTGGACCCTCAACCTGACCGCCGTCGACGCGGCTCCGCTCACCGCGTTTATCGCCAGCTATTCCAGCCCCGAAGGCCTGTTCTTTGCCAAGCTCAGCGCGGCCTCGACCATGGCGATTGCACCAATCTTGATCCTTGGCTGGTTCAGCCAGAAACAACTTGTCCGCGGCCTGACCTTCGGCGCTGTGAAATAAGGAACACGACACATGGGACGTATTCAACTCAAGTCCGTGACCAAAAGCTTCGGCGACGTTCAGGTCATCCCGCCGCTGGACCTGACCATCGAGGATGGTGAGTTCACCGTCTTCGTCGGTCCGTCGGGGTGTGGCAAGTCTACCCTATTACGCCTGATCGCGGGGTTGGAGGATATCACGTCGGGTTCCATCGATATTGACGGATCGGATGCCACCGATGTCCCACCTGCCAAGCGGGGGCTGGCGATGGTGTTCCAGTCCTACGCCTTGTACCCGCACATGACCGTACGCAAGAACATCGCCTTTCCCCTGCGCATGGCCAAGCTGGATCAGGCCGAGATCGACAAACGCGTCGAAGGCGCGGCAAGTGTTCTGAACCTGAGCGACTATCTGGACCGCCGCCCCGGGCAGTTATCCGGCGGGCAGCGCCAGCGCGTTGCCATTGGTCGCGCCATCGTACGCGAGCCGGCAGCGTTTCTGTTTGATGAACCTCTGTCGAATCTTGACGCCGCGTTGCGCGTCGGCATGCGGCTTGAGATCAGCGAACTGCACGAACGCCTAGCGACAACAATGATATACGTGACCCACGATCAGGTTGAAGCCATGACAATGGCCGACAAGATCGTCGTTCTTCAGGCCGGAGTGATCGAACAGGTCGGCACCCCGCTGGAACTGTATCGCACGCCACGCAATCTGTTTGTGGCAGGGTTCATCGGTTCACCCAGGATGAACTTTATCGAAGGCCATGAGGCTGCAAAACATGGCGCGCAAACCATCGGAATTCGCCCCGAACACATAGGCGTTTCCGAGACCGAAGGAGAATGGTCCGGGGTCGTCAGCGTCTCCGAACATTTGGGCTCGGACACCTTCTTTCACGTCCACGAAACCGGTCTGGCTGAAACAATCACGGTCCGAGCAGATGGCGAGGTCGGTTTCCGCCACGGCGACCGCATCCACCTGACCCCGCGTGCAGATGTGATCCACCGGTTTGACGCGCAAGGCTTGCGGATCGAATGACACGTCTGACAGGCAAAACCGCCCTGATCACCGGGGCCGCGCGTGGCATCGGGCTGGCCTTTGCCAAAGCCTATGTGGCAGAAGGCGCGCGGGTCGCAATCGCCGACATTGACAGCAAACGTGCGCAGGAGGCGGCCGGTGAAATCGGCGAAGCTGCCGTGGCCGTCGAGATGGACGTGACCCGCCAGAACAGTATAGATGACGCCGTCGCGCGAACAGCCGCACATTTCGGTCCGATCGACATTCTGATCAACAACGCGGCCATTTTCACTGCCGCACCAATCGTTGAGATTGAGCGTGCCGACTACAATCGTGTCTTTGACATCAACGTTTCTGGTGTGCTGTTCACGATGCAGGCTGTTGCCCGCCACATGATCGAACACGGGATCAAGGGCCGGATCATCAACATGGCATCGCAGGCTGGGCGAAGGGGCGAGCCTTTGGTCGCCGTGTACTGTGCCAGCAAGGCCGCGATCATTTCGCTGACTCAATCAGCGGGCCTGAACCTGATTTCCCATGGGATCAACGTGAATGCCATCGCCCCGGGCGTTGTCGACGGGGAACATTGGGACGGTGTGGATGCGTTTTTTGCAAAACACGAAGGCAAGGTCCCCGGTCAAAAAAAACGCGAAGTGGCGGCCGCCGTTCCGTATGGCCGAATGGGCCGCGCCGAAGATCTGACCGGGATGGCGGTGTTTCTGGCCTCTGACGAGGCCAAGTACATCGTCGCTCAAACCTACAATGTCGATGGCGGAAACTGGATGAGCTGATGGACCCCATGGCGAACGCAAAACCTCCGGTTCGGGTGCGGCGCGACAGCCTTGAAGGCCTGCCGACATCCGTCAGAACACCGGATTATGATGGCGCGGCCCTGAGACCGGGCATCGTTCATATAGGTTTGGGTAATTTTCACCGTGCGCATCAGGCCTGGTATATCCACCAGTTGATGCAGCAGGGTCAGGCATTGGACTGGGCGATTATCGGGGCGGGTGTGCGAAGCTACGACGCCGATATGCGAAAGAAACTGCTGGCGCAGGACTGCCTGACAACATTGATCGAACTGGACCCCGAGGGAATATCTGCCGAGGTGATCGGCCCTATGATCGACTACCTTCCGATTCAGGATGGCAACGCATCTCTGATCCGCAAGATGGCTGATCCGGCCATCCGGATCGTATCGCTGACCGTGACCGAAGGCGGGTATTTTCTGGACGCCAAGACCGGTGCGTTCAACCTGAACCACGATGATATTCGCCATGACGCGGCAAATCCCAACCAGCCCCGCACCGCTTTTGGCGCCATTGTTGCCGCGCTCGGGCAGCGCCGGGCGAACGGTCTGAAACCCTTTACCGCGCTCAGCTGCGATAACCTTCAGGGCAACGGTGCGATTTTGCGAAACTGTATCGTTGGATTGGCCCGTATGTCCGACCCCGATCTGGCCGATTGGATAGACCGGAATTGCGCGTTTCCGAACTCGATGGTGGACTGCATTGTGCCCGCGACGACGGAACAATTAATATCGCAATGCCGCAACCTCGGCATCGACGACCGCGCGCCGGTCTCGCATGAAAACTTTCGCCAGTGGGTGATCGAGGACGATTTTTGTGACGGGCGGCCGCCGCTGGATGAGGTTGGCGTGACGCTGACCCAAGATGTCCATAGTTACGAGACAATGAAACTGCGCATACTGAATGGCGGCCACCAATTGCTGGCAAATGCCGGGGAAATTCTGAATGTCCCCACGATTGCAGATTGCATGCAGGACCCCGACATCGTGTCGTTTTTCCGCAAAGTTCAGGCCGAAGAAATTCTTCCCCATGTCAAACCTGTCCCCGGAACAACCGCGACTGAATATCTTGGATTGGTCGAGGGGCGTTTTTCGAATACCGCAATCCACGATTCGACGCGTCGGGTCGCGTTCGACGGATCATCACGCCATCCGGGGTTCTTGCTACCCTCGATGCGCGATGCGCTTGCGGCCGGTTCATCCCTGAACGGGCTTGCGCTGTCCCAAGCTTTCTGGTGCCGGATGTGCGCGGGGGTTCGCGAGAATGGATCCGAAATCGCCCCAAACGATCCTCACTGGGAGGACTTGAAAAAAACGGCGCTGGCATCAAGGGCCAATCCGCAACTGTGGATCGAACAAAGCCAGTACTGTGGTGCGTTTGGTCGAGACACTCCCTTCGCCAACGATTTCGCCCGCTGGCTGACCGCGATCTGGCAGCGGGGATGCCGGGCAGCGATAGCTGAGTATCTGGCTTCGACTCCCTCTCCAGACTGATCTGGCACCGTAAAAAAGGGTGCCCTCTCAAGCCAAATGGACGTAGAAAATAGAACTTGGCTTCGCTGTTTCCAGACGCTGGACAGCCCCCTACTCCACCTCAGGCCAAGTTCGTCTGGCAAAGCCGTTCCGAATGTTCAACGACCAAATCGGCAAGCTCCGGCCGACACGAACCACAATTCGTTCCAGCTTGAAGGGCGTCTCCGATTTCATCCACATCAACCAGTTTTTCGTCGTGAATTGCGCGGATTATGGCTTTTAGCCCGACGCCGAAACACGAACAAATCATCGGGCCGCAGTCTTCCAGTTCCGCTGATGACCGACCGGACAAAATCTGGTGTGGTGCGACCTCGGGCAAAGTTGCAAGATAGTCTCGCATCAGCGTGACCGGCTCAGAAGATACAAACAGCACCGCCAACAGGCGTTGCCCCTCTGAGAACGCAATTCTGAATGACCCGCGCCTTTGATCTTCTATCAAAGTAGACACGGCATCGGGCAGGCCGAACCATTCTCGGGCAGTACTCTCCCAATCCTCGGCAACATGGTATCCTGCCAGTTCCAGCCTGTAACCTTTGTCCGTCTTTGCAATCGCCCAATACTCCGACTTTGGCGATGGGCCCCCAACAGAGACTGCAAACCCGTACCAGGCAGCATTCATGCGCCGAACAGACACGGCCGTTGCCTTACTCTCCGGTTGTCCCGAGATGGGGTCCGTCACAGTTGGAATCAGCGCATCCACACGGGCCGCCGGGGCCGTTTCCCCCGTCCAGTGAATCGGCGCGAACACTTGGCCGGGCGCGACGGTGTCGGTGATGCGAAGTCGAAATATCCCAGTTCCGACCGAACTATTGATCTCGACCAAATCGGCAGAGCCGAGGTTCAGATGGCGCGCGTCCTCGGGGTTCACTTCCACATAAGGTTCGGCGAGATGAGCCGATAGACGAGGTGACAATCCGGACCGGGTCATCGTGTGCCACTGGTCCCGATTTCGCCCCGTATTCAAAAGAAATGGGTATTGCGTTGATGTTTTCGCAACCGGTGGCTTATGGGAAACGGGCACAAAACGTGCTTTCCTATCAGGATGGAAAAACTGACCGTCACCAAAGAACCGTCCGTCCGTTCCACCAGGTATTACCGGCCATCGCGTCGGGCTTAGTTCATTGTATTCTTCCTCCGTAATATCCGCGAGCTTTGAGACGTCAAAATCCCTGCCAAACGATTTAGCCACTGAAGACAACGCCGCGTATTCCCGAAAAATCTGCGCCGGAGAGTCGTAGCTGAATGGCGTTTTCCACCCCATGCGACGACCGACGTCCGAAAGGATATCCCAGTCTGCACGTGCCTGCCCGGGAGGTGCCAGAACGGCGCGCTGTCTGCTGATTGTGCGATCCGAATTGGTTACGGTGCCACTTTTTTCCGCCCAGCCTGTCGCTGGCAACAGCACATCCGCAAGACGTGCCGTATCCGTCCGGACCGTCAGGTCACTGACAACGGTGAAGGGACATTTCTCAATGGCTTGTCGCACGCTATCCGCATCAGGCATTGAAACCGCAGGATTGCTGTGAATGACCCAAAGCGCCCTGATCTGACCCTCTTTCACGGCACGAAACAGGTCCACTGCCTTAAGCCCCTGTTTTTCACAGATCTTCGGCGCGTTCCAGAAATGTTGAACGGCCGTGCGGTGGCTTTCATTCTCGATATCCAGGTGACAGGCCAGCATGTTGGCCAATCCACCCACCTCTCGGCCACCCATGGCATTGGGCTGACCGGTAACGGAAAACGGGCCCATCCCTTCGCGCCCGATCCGACCCGTCGCCAGATGACAATTGAGGATCGCGTTCACTTTGTCCGTCCCGCTAGAGGATTGGTTCACGCCCTGACTGAAGATGGTGACCACACGCTCGGTCCCGGTCCAAAGATCACAAAATGTCTCGATCTCTTCGGTGGTCAGGCCCGTAACTGTCGGGTCGTCCCGCTGCGCCGTTCTAAGCGCCTCATCAAAGCCGACAGTCTGCTCCAGAAATTCAGGCACGACGTGTCCGCCTTCGTGAATGCTGACCAGCAATCTGTTGAACAAAGCAACATCACTGCCCGGATGCAAAGCCAGATGAAGGTCGGCCTGATCGCAGCTTGCTGTACGGCGCGGGTCGACAACAACGATCTTTGTCCCACGTGACTGTCGCGCCGCCAGAACGCGCTGGTATAAAACCGGATGACACCAGGCGAGGTTGGATCCGACCAGAACCACCAGGTCGGCCTGATCAATATCCTCGTAGGTACCCGGCACAGTGTCTGACCCAAAGGCGCGTTTGTGGCCAGCCACGGTTGAGGCCATGCAGAGCCTGGAATTCGTATCGATATTGGCCGAACCGATGAACCCTTTCATCAGCTTGTTGGCGACATAATAGTCCTCGGTCAGCATCTGCCCTGACACGTAGAACGCGACACTGTCCGGTCCGTAGGCCTCGATAGTGGACAAAAAGCGATCGGCGACCAGTTGCAGTGCTTCGTCCCACGGCACATCCTTTCCAAATGCTTGCGGGGCCAGAATGCGATGATCCAGTCCGACCGTTTCACCCAAAGCCAGTCCCTTTGAGCATAAACGCCCATGGTTCGCCGGATGATCCGGATCGCCGCGTACCCTCAAACCGCCGGCGCCATCAGGGCGCAACAGGACACCGCAACCAACACCGCAATAAGCGCAGGTGGACCGGATTTCAGGCAGCCCGGTTCCGTCCATCAGGCCGCACTCCGCCGGGTTGCCGCTTTGTCGTCCAGCAGGATACGACTGCCTTCCAGCCGCACCGGATAGGTGGTGATGCGACCATCATCCGCGCCCTGAGCCTCGCCCGTGTTCAGATCGAAGACCCAATTGTGCAAGGGACAAGTCACCGACTGACCATGCACGATGCCTTCGGACAGCGGGCCGCCCTTATGGGGACAATTATTGGTAGCTGCGAAGACTTCGGCCTCGGCAGTTCGGAAAATCGCAATGCAGCCGATATGAGTTTTTATCAGGCGCGCCCCGCGCAGTGGCACCTCATCGATATGCCCGACGTCGATCCAGCTCATTCTGCGGCCTCCAATGTGAAATCTGCAATCGGCGCGTAGGTTTGCGCCTTGTCCCGCACATGTTCGGCCCACGGGTCCTTGCGGTAGATGCTTTGAGACAGCTCGAACCTTTCGACCAGAGCCGCGCGGTTTTCCAGATCGTCGACCACATGCCCCCTGATCCAACCCATGCCGACTTTGCCCATCCATTTATACAAACGATCCAAGTACTTGCCGCCTTCCCGATAGGCCTGAGTGACGGCCATCACAACCTCGATTGCTTCGTCTTCGGTTGGAACCTGGCACAGCAATTCGGTCTCTTTCACATCCATTCCGGCAGCTCCGCCGATGCTGATCTGAAACCCAGAGTCCACGCAAACCACGCCGATATCCTTGCAGGTGGCCTCGGCACAGTTGCGCGGGCAGCCCGACACGGCCAGCTTCAGCTTGTGAGGCGTCCACGACCCCCACAGGATTTTCTCAAGCTTGATCCCAAGCCCGGTGCTGTCCTGCGTTCCAAACCGACAATGATCTGTTCCGACACAGGTCTTCACCGTGCGCAAACCCTTGGAATAAGCATGGCCCGAGACCAGACCCGCCTTGTTCAGATCCGACCAGATCGCGGGCAGGTCCTCACCCTTCACGCCCAGAAGGTCGATCCGCTGGCCACCAGTGACCTTGACGGTTGGCACGTCGTATTTATCCGCCGCATCCGCGATGGCGCGCAGTTCTTCTGGTGTGGTAATCCCACCCCACATACGGGGCACCACGCTGAACGTGCCATCCTTTTGGATGTTTGCGTGCTTGCGTTCGTTGACAAACCGGCTTTGCGGGTCGTCCTGATACTCAAGCGGCCAATCGGCCAGCAAGTAATAGTTGATCGCGGGGCGGCAGACATGGCAGCCGTTGGGCGTGTTCCATCCAAGCTCCTGCCAGACGGCAGCCTGGCTTTTCAACTCCTGCCCTTTGATCAGGCGGCGCACATCCTCATGGGTCAGATCCGTGCAGCCGCAGACGGGTTGCGCCGTTGGCATTTGGAAGTCGTCGCCCAACGTGACTTGCAAGACTTGCTCAACCAGCCCCGTGCATGTGCCGCAGGAAGCACTGGCCTTGGTGCTAGCGCGCACCGCGCCCAGATCGCTGGCCCCTGCATTGATCGCCTCGACGATGTTGCCCTTGCATACGCCGTTGCAGCCGCAAATCTCCGCCTCAAGCGGCAATGCTGCAACGGCTGAGAGAGGGTCCGCAGTGTCACCCCCCTGATAGGCAGGGCCGAAGATCAGCGTCTCGCGCATCTCTTCGATGCTGGTGCCGTCCTTGATTAGCCCGAAGAACCAGCTGCCATCGGCAGTGTCGCCATACATCACGGCGCCAACCAGACGATCTTCTTCGATCACAAGCCGTTTATAGACCCCGCGCGAGGGATCGCGGAACACAATATCCTCGCGCTCGGGGCCTTCGGCAAAATCGCCTGCGCTGAACAGGTCGCAACCGGTGACCTTCAACTTGGTCGAGAGGGTTTTCTGTGCGAATGCAGCGTCTTCCGCCAGCAACGACTGCGCTGCCACCTTCGCCTGATCATAAAGCGGCGCGACAAGGCCAAAGATTTCTCCGTCATGTTCGACACATTCGCCCACGGCAAAAACGTCCGGGTCCGAGGTCAGCATCTGGTCATCCACATGAATGCCACGCCCGGTGGCCAGACCGGCCTCCTGCGCCAGTGCCGTATTGGGGCGGATTCCAACTGCCATGACCAGCAGATCACAAGGCAACTCGGTCCCGTCATCCAGCAAAAGCGCGCGAACCTTACCGCCTTGCCCAATGATTTCCTTGGAGTTCGCCTGCAGACAGATCTTTATGCCTTTATCCTCAAGCGATTTCTTCAGCAGATACCCGGCGGCCTCATCCAACTGGCGTTCCATCAGGTGGCCCATGATGTGCACCACGGTGACGTCCACTCCGTGGGCGGCCATGCCTGCAGCCGCCTCAAGACCCAGCAAACCGCCACCGATCACAACGACCTTGTTGCCTGGGCCCATACCCATCATCTGCCGGGTGTCTTCCAGATCGCGATAAGCGATCACGCCATCCAGATCATGCCCAGGCAGAGGGATCATGAACGGGTTCGACCCCGTCGCGATCAACAGCTTGTCGTATGGAACATGGCCGTTCGCCCCTTCGACCACCTTCATCTCGCGGTCGATCCTGACCACCTTTTCGCCAAAGCGACAGGTGATCCTTCGCTCGGCGTACCAAGCGTCGTCATGAGTGACGATCTCTTCACAGGTCTTCTCACCCGACAGAACCGGGCTGAGCATGATGCGGTTGTAGTTTCCGCGCGGTTCCGCGTTGAACAGGGTGATATCGAACGCATCTGGTGCAGCATCGGTCAGGTGCTCCAGCACCCGGCCCGAAGCCATGCCTGCGCCTATGACAACTAGTCTTTGTTTCATGGTTTCACTCCGCTGCAATCGCCTTGGGGGCAGGCGATTTCGGCTTGGCGCCGTGTTCGTATTCTTCAAGGAAGTCCAGAACTTCCTGCCGGTAGGCGTAGTAATCAGGGTGTTCCAACAATGCCTTACGGGTCCTTGGGCGCGGCAGGTCGACCTCGGTGATTTTCCCGATGGTCGCTTGCGGACCATTGGTCATCATCACCACGCGATCGGCCAGAAGGATCGCCTCGTCCACGTCATGGGTCACACAGATCGCGGTGACCTTGGTACGGGACCAGACCTCCATCAGGACTTCCTGCAATTCCCAGCGCGTCAGGCTGTCGAGCATCCCAAAGGGCTCATCCAGCAGTAGCAGTTTGGGCGACAGCGCAAAGGCGCGGGCGATGCCGACGCGTTGTTTCATGCCGTTCGACAGATCGGAGGCAGACTTGTCCATCGCGTCGGCTAGACCGACACGTTCCAGATAGTATTCGACCACATCCTGCCGCTCGGCCATGCTGGCCTTGGGGTAGACCTTGTCGACGCCAATGGCGACATTTTCCTTGGCGCTAAGCCAGGGGAACAGGTTGGGCGACTGGAACACCACGGCGCGCTCGGGATCGGCCCCTTCGACGTGGCGGCCATCCAACTTGATCGCACCCTTCGAGATTTCGTTTAGCCCAGCAGCCATAGTCAGAACCGTGGACTTGCCACAGCCGGAATGGCCGATCAGTGAGATGAACTCGCCCTTGTCGATCTTCAGATCGAAATCCTCAACCACGGTCAGCGGACCTTTGGGCGTCGGGTAGACCTTGTGCAGTTGCGAGAAATCGAGAAAGCGGTTCTCGATCATTCCTTTCTGTGCCTCGGCAACAGCAGTGGGGACTCCGTGGATTGGCGTGACATCGGGCAGGATGCGCGAACCTTCGACTTTGGCCTCGATACCCACATCCATGAGATACTTGGTGACGTCTGCACGCAGACGTTTGAAGGTCTCGTTGTTGTTCATTGCGCCCCGATCCCGTGGACGCGGGATCGACACGCGGAACTCCTGCCCCAAAGTCCCGTCCGGGTTCAGAGCGATGATCCGGTCGGCCAGGATGATCGCCTCATCCACATCATTGGTGATAAGGACACAGGTCTTTTTGTCGGCTTCCCAGATATGTTCGATCTCATCGGCCAGATTGGCGCGGGTCAGCGCATCCAGCGCCGACAAAGGCTCATCCAGCAGAAGAACTTCGGGGTTCATCGACAGCGCGCGCGCCACGTTAACCCGCTGGCGCATTCCGCCGGACAACTCCGCCGGGCGGCGCGAGGCGGCGTGGCTGAGTCCAACCATCTTGACGTAATCCGCCACTTTCTCGGCTCTCTCGGCCTTGCTGAGGCCAGGAAAGACCGTATCCACCGCCAAACCCACATTGCCGCTGACCGTCAACCACGGCATCAGCGAGTAGTTCTGGAAGATCACGCCACGTTCCGGGCCCGGCCCCTTGATCGAAGTGCCTTTGAACGTGACCTCTCCCTTGGTCGGCATATCCAGGCCGGCCATCAAATTGATCAGGGTCGTCTTGCCGGTACCCGAGAAGCCGAGGATCACCAGAAACTCGCCCTCTTGCACATCCAGATCGATCCCTTTCAGAACAACGGTCCGCGCGGTGCCTTCACCAAAGGATTTCGAGGCGTTCTTGAAGCTCAGAATGCTCATCTCGATCACCGGTTATTCGTAAAGGTAAAGAGGGATTGCAGCGCGTACATCACCCGGTCCAGCAAGAAGCCGATGATGCCGATGGTGAAAACCGCAACCATGATCTTGGCCAGAGAGCTGGACGAGCCATTCTGGAATTCATCCCAGACAAACTTGCCCAGACCGGGGTTCTGCGCCAGCATTTCAGCCGCGATCAAGACCATCCAGCCAACACCAAGCGACAGGCGCAGACCGGTAAAGATCAACGGCAGGGCCGAAGGCAGCACCAGCTTGGTGATCTTGGTATAGGTGTTCATTTTCAGTACCTTGGAGACGTTAACCAGGTCCTTGTCGATAGAGGCTACACCCAGCGAAGTGTTGATCAGCGTTGGCCACAGCGAACACAGGGTCACGGTGATGGCCGAGATCAGGAAGGACTTGGCAAACCACCCGTCATTGGTGACATAAACTGCCGAGACGATCATGGTGACGATCGGCAGCCATGCCAGTGGAGACACGGGTTTGAATATCTGGATCAGCGGGTTCAGCGCAGCGTTTGCTGTTGGCGACAGACCCGCCGCAATGCCAAGCGGGACGGCCACCACCGTTGCGATCAGAAACCCGAAGAACACGGTTTTGATCGAGGTCCAGATCTGCTGGTAGTAGGATGGCGCGCCCGTGTAAGCGACCTGCTTGACCTCTTCCGCGCGGCCCGCGTCGATCAGCTTTTGGTTTCGCTTCTCGACCATCGCCTCGAACTTGGCGCGTTTGGTGGCTTTGGCTTGCGCGTCCTCGTTCAGATTGACCATTTCCGCCCAAACCTGAGCCGGTCCGGGGACCGCACCCAAAGAGGTCTGCACCTTGGGGGCCAAAGTCGCCCACAGCAGCAGAAATGCGCAAATCGACAGAAGGGGGACCACCAGCAACCGCCAGATCTCGGTCATCTGGGCGCGCGGGTTGTCCCCCGCTGCTGCTTTCAGCACCGGGGTGGCCCAACTGAGGCCAAGGACCTGAAACCATTTGTCGGCGGCATTAATACGGGTAAAACGGCGGGCGCGGCGTTCCTCTCGGGCGGCGTCTGCATTCAATTCTGGATCGACCGTTGTCATCTGATGTGTCCTTGCGATGGCGGGGCACTTGTGAGCGTCGCGCCTGACCCAAGCCGGGCGCAGTGTTGCGGGGTTAGCCTTGCACGTCCGAACCGACGATCTTCTGATCGCCCTTCAGACCAATGGACAGACTTTCGAGGTAGGCGTTGGGGGTGCGGCCGTCATAGGCGATGCCGTCAATGATATCCTCGACCGGGGTCGGCGCCTTGTAACCGTCGCTGTTCCAAGGGAAGTCAGCCTCATTGGCCAAGCCCTCGTCGACCAGCAGGCGCGCGGCTTCCAGATAGATCTTGGGTTTGTAGACGGACTTGGCGACCTCGTCATACCAACTGTCCGGTTTTGCGTCGGCGATCTGACCCCATCGGCGCATCTGGGTCAGGTACCAGACAGCGTCCGAGTAGAACGGGTAAGTCGCGTTGTAGCGGAAAAACACGTTGAAATCAGGAACTTCGCGCTTGTCACCCTTCTCGTATTCAAATGTGCCGGTCATCGAGTTCGCGATAACGTCGTAATCCGCGCCGACATATTCTGGACGGCTGAGGATTTCGACGGCCTCGGGGCGGTTGGCGTTATCGTTTTCATCCAACCACATGGCGGCGCGGATCAAGGCCTTGGTCACGGCCAGCGTGGTGTTCGGATACTCCTCCGCAAATTCGGCGGTGATGCCAAAAACTTTTTCGGGGTTGTTCTTCCAGAGCTCATAGTCGGTGATGACCGGAACGCCGATGCCCTTGAACACGGCCTGCTGGTTCCACGGCTCCCCCACGCAGTAACCATAGATCGTACCAGCCTCGAGCGTCGCAGGCATCTGCGGCGGAGGGGTTACGGACAGGAACACATCCGCGCCAATCTGGCCAGTTACGTTCTCGGGGCTGTAGTAGCCGGGGTGCAGACCGCCAGCGGCGAGCCAGTAGCGTAATTCGTAATTGTGCGTCGAAACTGGGAAAACCATGCCCATGTTGAAGGGCTTGCCTTCGGATTTGTACTTCTCTACCACCGGGGCCAGAGCCTCGGCACTGATCGGATGCTGCGGGCGACCATCCTCCATCACCGGGATATTCGGTTTCATTTCTTCCCAGATTTCGTTGGACACGGTGATGCCGTTGCCGTTCAGATCCATCGAAAATGGCGTGATGATATGCGCCTCGGTCCCGTATCCGATGGTCGCAGCCAGTGGCTGCCCCGCCAGCATATGCGCGCCGTCCAGCTGCCCGTCGATCACACCGTCCAACAGCACTTTCCAGTTGGCCTGCGCCTCAAGCGTGACGAACAAACCTTCGTCCAGGAAATATCCCTGCTCATAGGCCACTGCCAACGGTGCCATGTCCGTCAACTTGATAAAACCAAAGGTCAGTTCATCTTTTTCCAGTTCAAGTTCGGCCAGAGCGGGAGAAACAAGCGCGGTAGTTGCCGCAAAGCTCAAGATCAGTTTCTTCATCACATTTCCCTTCGGTTCGGCCCAATCAGGGCGCGTGGCTGCCCGTTTGCCTTCGGGCACAAAAAAAGCCGCCGACACACACCGCCGGGAGGAGTTGGCGGTTGGTCGAGCGGCTTTGCTCTTGATAGATGCCCATGGACATGGGCGCATTCTGTCGGATGGCTCCGTTGCCTGCCGATGGCTTCAGTAAGCCGACAAAACGTGGTCGCGTCATCTGTATTTTGAAGGATGGCTGAAATTTTTCCGCATTGCAGCATTGCGCGATGCTGCAATGCGGAAAAAATGTGCACACCTACTCGGAAGGCTCGAAAATACGTCGATCGAAGAAGACATTCCGAGATAGAATCAGGCTGCCCTTGGCTGATGCAACTGCCATTGGTTCCGGCAAGGCACCTTCCAGTTTCTCGGACGCACCCGGGGTCTCAATTCCTGATCGATGCATCGCTTGACGGTACAAGTCGCTCCGAAAGACCTTGGCTGCTGCATGTTCGGCAGCACCCACTTCAAGGCCGTTTCGCTTCGCCATTTGATGTGCAATCCACTTGGCCTGACTGCGCCACGGAAAAGTTGCCGCGCCTTCAAAAAACTCTACGAACCCCTCAACATGGCGGTGTTCTCCACTTGGAGAGATCGCAAATTCCCCCATCAAGGCGCGATCGACCAGTTCCGGGGACACATTCAGATAGGCTTTGCGCGCCAACATCTCGGACGCCGTAGAGCGGCTGTCGGGATTGGACAACCACCGCCCGGCACGCCAAACCGCGCGCATAAGGCTGCCCAGAAGATGTGGTTCGGTCTGGGCCCAATCGTTTCTGACGGCCAGCACCTTTTCCGGCGCGCAATTACAGATTGCCCGACCTGGCAACAGCAAAGCCCCAAACTGGTCCTCGACAGCAAACGACCCCCAGGGTTCCCCAACGCAGAACGCATCAATCTCTCGTGCAGCAAGCGCCTGCGCCATCAAAGGTGGAGGAACAGTACGGATCTCGACGTTTTTTGAAGCCAGATCGGTTCCGGCCACCCAATATCGCAGCAACTCGACATGCATTGAAAATGGAAACGGCACCCCGAAGATCAGAGTGTCTTCGGCGGCCTTTGCGAGTGCTGCGCCGGCAGCTTTTGCATCGATGAAGTCGAAACCATATCCCTGATCCACCAACTTCCGGGCCAGTTGTGCGCCAACTCCGACGACATTGCCATTCAGCGACAGTACGGAAACAGCGGATATCGGGGTCGTGATCCCACCCAGCCCCAGCGCTATTGCGACAGGGATCGGAGATAACAAATGTGCAGCATCGACGTGCCCAAAAGCCAACATGTCGCGCAACGAAGACCAGGACGGTGCGGGACGAAGATCCAGCGAGATCCCTTCGGCGTGGTCAAAGCCCATCTCGCGGGCGACAACCAAGGGGGCAGCATCCACCAAAGGCATATAAGCAACCGGGAGCGTCACGGTTCTCATGACAACAACCCCGACGCCGTCACCAGTGCGTCGGCCACTTCGGCCACCCGACGGTTTTGATTCATGGCCGTCTTTCGTAACAGGGCGTAAGCTTCATCTTCCGGCACGCCTCTGGACTTCATTATCAAGCCTTTGGCCTTGTCAATCACCTTGCGATCTTCCAAGGCGCGGCGCGTTTCCGCCAGTTCCACGCGAATTTGGCGCAGTACCTGGAACCGGGCGATTGCAGTATCCATCACTGGCTTGATGCGGTCGGCCTGCAATCCATCCACGACATAAGCCGACACTCCGGCCTCGACCGCTGCCCTTGCTAATCCCCCTGCCGCGCCGGACACGAACATCGCAACCGGGCGCTCCAACGGGCCGGACGCGACCGTCAGTTCCTCCAGCATATCGCGGGACGGATTGTCGATATCAATCAACACAATATCCGGGTCGTGGGTGGCAATCTTGCGCGCCAGGCCCGAAACATTGCCGATCACAAAGACATCTACATCCCCATACGCTTTCAAGGCGTCAACTATAGCGAAAGCGCGGTCGTGGTTCTGCTCGACCACAACGACGGTCAGGTTTTGGCTCATGACTAGTCAACTGAGCTCTGCCCACCTCAACCACAATTGGAAAGTCCTCCACCCCTTCCTTCGGCGGCAGAATTGCTCAATTATTCAGCGATCATTGGCGCTATGCAAAGATACAGGGCAGATTGACTGACATGTCGGCATGTCGAATTGTTCTGCGGATCAATTTGTTGGACAGGTCCCGCAAGCGCTATGGACTGCCAAATGTGTCAATCTCTCAGTACCCGCTTATTGAATGCAGCCCCTGTTCAGACAAACCTGTTTACATAGTTCTCCAGGATTTCCTGATGTCCCGATTGCGGCCTCGGATAAATGTTCTCACGCAGAACGCGCGCAGCAATCTCTTCCAGACCGCTATCCAGCATCGTCGCCGCTGAAGGCGTGTTCCAGCCCGAGTAACGCTTCGACAGCTCAGCTTCCAAACCGCCATCTTCAATCATGGCGGCAGCGGCCTTCAAACCCCGGGCGCAGATATCCATTCCCCCGACATGGGCAGCCACCAGATCTTTTGCATCAATGGACTGGCGTCGGATTTTTGCGTCGAAATTTGTGCCTCCGGTGGTAAAGCCGCCGGCCTTCAATATGTAATAATAAGCCAAGGCTACTTCCGGCGTGTTATTTGGGAACTGGTCAGTGTCCCAACCCGACTGGTAGTCGTTGCGGTTCATATCGATCGAGCCCAGCATTCCCTCGGCTGCGGCCACTGCAATTTCATGCTCAAAGCTGTGCCCTGCAAGGATCGCATGCCCCTGCTCGAGATTTAGTTTCACCTCGTTCTCCAGACCGTATTTCCTGAGGAACCCGATACAGGTTGCCGCGTCATAGTCGTATTGGTGTTTGGACGGCTCCTGTGGTTTGGGTTCTACCAGAATGGTGCCCTTGAACCCGATCTTGTGTTTATACTCCACGACCATATTCAGAAACCGACCCATGTGGTCCAGTTCGGTTTTCATATCCGTGTTCAGCAGGGTCTCGTACCCTTCGCGCCCGCCCCAAAGTACATAGTTTTCACCACCGAGTTTGTGGGTCGCGTCCAGGCAGGATTTCACCGTTGCCGCCGCAAAGGCAAAAACGTCGGGGTCAGGATTGGTGCTGGCGCCGGCCATCCAGCGGCGATGGCTGAACATATTGGCCGTGCCCCAAAGCAGTTTCGTCCCGGACACCTGCATCTTTTCGCCAATGTAATCCGTGATTTCTTCCAGAGTTCTCAGGTTGTCGGCAAAATTTCCCTGTTCGGGCCGGATGTCGGCGTCGTGCCAGCAGAAGTAGGGCTGGCCAAGAACTTCGAACATTTCGAAAGCAATATCTGCCTTCAAACGAGCCCGCCCCATATCATCCTGAGGATGCCACGGGCGTTCAAAGGTAGGACCACCGAAGGGGTCTCCGCCCTCCCACGCGAATGAGTGCCACCAGGCGACTGCAAACCGCAGATGATCTTCCATGCGTTTGCCCATGACCATCTCGTCCGGATCATAGTGCCGGAAGGACAGCGGGTTTGTGCTGTCCACGCCTTCAAACCGGATCCGCTCGATCCCTTCAAAAAATCCGCTTGGCATTTCTGCCCCCTACTCTGCTTTTTGTTCTGGCTTCTTGCCGAGAATGATCATCGACAGAAGGTCATCATCGGTGACTTCTGCGATATCGACCGTTCCAACCAATTTCCCATTCTTCATGACCGAAGCGCGATCACACAGCTCCATAACGGCATGAACATCGTGATCGATCAGGAAGATACCGATACCTTGCGCCTTTAGCTGGTGGATCAGATCCGCAACCATCTGCGTTTCATGCGGCCCAAGAGCCGCTGTTGGCTCGTCCATAATCAGAATACGTGCGTTGAAGTAGACGGCCCGGGCAATTGCCACGGATTGTCTTTGCCCCCCCGACAACGCGGAAACCGGGTCATTGAACTTCTGAAAATTGGGGTTCAGCTGCGCCATGATCTTGCGGCACTCGGCCTCCATGGCTGCATCGTTGACCAACCCGAAAGGCGTCGTCATCTCGCGCCCCAGGAAAAGGTTCGACGTTGCATCCAGATTGTCGGCCAAGGCGAGCGTTTGGTAGATCGTTTCGATGTTGTTCGCGCGGGCATCACGGGGGTTTCCGATCTCGACACGTTTGCCGTCGATCAAAATTTCGCCCTGATCCATTTGATAGGCACCGGACAGAACCTTGATCAACGTGGATTTCCCGGCCCCGTTATGTCCGAGCAAACCAACCACCTCACCGGGGTAGAGATCGACTGACACATGGTCGACGGCCTTGATCCCGCCGAAGGAGATCGAGATATCGCGCATCTCGACCAATGGGGGCGCGCCAGATCCGCGGCCAGCATTGGTTGGTGTTTTCTGCGTGTCCTGAGCTTGCATCACTTTGCCCCCAGTCGCTTGCGGTAGACGATGTCGATATAGACGGCCAGTACAAGAACGCTGCCGACCACGATGTTCTGAAACGGTGCATCGACGCCAACCATGGCCATGCCAGATTGCAGCGCTTGCATGATCAATGCGCCAAGGATCGCGCCGTATATGGTGCCGATGCCACCGGACAACGCGGTCCCACCGATGACGGCAGCGGCAATGACCCTCAGTTCATCCAACGTGCCAATGTCGTTGGAATGGTTTGCAAGGCGGGCCGAGGCGACCACGGCCGAAACAGCGCACAAAAAGCCCATCAGTGCAAAAATCTTCACGGTCAGCAGGCGTGTATTGATGCCCGAAAGTTCTGCCGCATCCGGGTTGCCACCAGTGGCAAAAATATAGCGCCCGAACCGGGTTTTTCGCGCCACGACCGTAAGTGTCACCGCCACGATGATCAGGATGAGGACAGAAATCGGTATGCCGTATCCGACGACCAGCCCTTCGGGCATCGTCTCTCCGCGCGCTTCGAACATGCGCTGCAATCGGCGCGTCGGAATGGCGTAGCTGTTGACGATGTAGACGTAGCCAAGGATGGCAATTGCGATTATCCCGGCCAGGGTGGCCTCGGCCCAAACAGGCTTAACGGGGAAGCCATGCGCGGCTTTTGCGCGACGGCCGCTCCACAAGGCCCAGATGGCGATCCCGGTGGCAAACAAGCCAAACAGCCAGCTTGTCGTTGCCCCCAAGGTTCCGTTGGTTCCGCCAAACATCAGGAACGTACTGTCCAGAGGACCAATGGTCTGGCCGCTGGTCAAATACCATGCCACGTTCCTCCAGACCAGAAACCCGCCTAGCGTGACGATGAAGGCCGGTATCGTCAGGTACCCGACCATCCAGCCGTGAAAAGCACCGATCAATGTGCCGACAAACAACCCCACGACTATGGTAATCGCCCAGGTTGCCGGGTTGTTCAAACCCATCCCGAGGACCTGTGGCAAAAGTTCGGTTTGCGTCATTGCCATCACGGCCGAAGTCGTTGCCAGCAAGGCGCCGACCGACAGATCAATGTGACGCGTAACGATGATGAACACCATCCCGCAGGCCATGATTGCCACCGAAACCGTCTGAATTGACAGGTTGAACAGGTTGCGAGGTGTCAGGAACCGCCCATCGGTGACGATGTTGAACCCGATGCACAGGATGACAAACGCGCCGATCATTCCCAAAAGCCGCATATCCAGTTCCAATTGCTGGAACAGGCTGGGTTTCGCTTTTTCAGGTACCGGCTGAGACGAAGTTTCGGTCATTTCCGATCTTTCATAGTCAGCAATAGTCCCCGCCCCCCCCAAAAGGGCCAGGGACTTTAGGTTTTAGTTACAGGGGGCCGGGCCGTTTTCGACGCCCTGGCACAAGTCTTCCAGCGGAATCCATCCGGCATCCACCACGACAGTCAGGTTGTCCTTGGTGATCGGTACCGGCGCCAGGAAGACCGAGTTCATCGCAGTGCCACCTGGCGAAGTCCAGCTGACCGCGCCTTCAACATCTGCAGGACTTGTGCCACCGCTCAGCGCCAATGCGATTTCACCAGCCGCTTTGCCCAATTCACGGGCATCTTTCCAAACCGAAACGGTTTGAGTGCCCAGTGCAACCCGGTTCAGTGCTGCGTGGTCGCCATCCTGACCCGACACCGGAATGCCTTCCATGCCCTGTGCCGTCAGGGCCGCAACAACACCGCCTGCAGTTCCGTCATTCGAAGCGACAACCGCGTCCACCTTGTTTTCATTTGCGGTCAGGATCTGCTCCATGTTCCGCTGTGCGTTCGCGGGAAGCCAGCCATCCGTATAGGCCTCGCCGACGATCACGATATCGCCACTGTCAACGGCCGCTCCGATGATTTCTTGCTGTCCGCCCCGCAGGAAGTCAGCGTTTGGATCTGTCGGCGAACCTTTGATCATGACGTAGTTGCCCTTGGGCATGGCCGCAAAAACGGCCCGGGCCTGCATTCTGCCAACCTCGACGTTGTCAAAGGTCAGGTAAAACGCACGGTCGTCCTCGATAAGGCGGTCATAAGCAATGACCGGGATGCCTTCGTCAGCTGCCGCCTGAACCGCCGGTCCGATAGCCTGTGCGTCCTGCGCCAGAATGATAAGGGCGTCGACACCCTGGGCGATCAGGCTTTCGATATCCGAAAGCTGCTTTGCGGAAGACGATTGCGCATCTGCCGAAATGTACTCGGCGCCCCCTGCTTCCAGCGCCGATTTGATGGCCGCTTCGTCCGTCTTCCAACGCTCTTCCTGAAAGTTGGACCAGCTTACACCGACCACCGGCTCTGCGAATGCAACCGTGGCCAGCATAGTGGCCGCAGCTGAAAAGCTGAGAATTCGTTTCATGATTTCCTCCCATATGCCGAGCCATCGCTTCTCGATTCGCGGCTCTCACAATTTTGAATAGCATATTTATTTCAGTCGGTAAAATATTTACTCTATTAGACGAACTGAAATTCAAATAAGTTGAGCCAATGGTGAGATTCGCGAGGACAAGATGCTGAAAAGCAAAGCCTCTCCGGTTTCTTTGGAACAAAGAAATGCAACCCGGCTACGGGTGTTGGAGCACATCAGAACAAAAGGATCCGTCTCGCGGATCGATATCGCTTCGGCCTTGCAAACCAGCCCTGCTACGGTAACGGCGGCGACGGCTGATCTCATCTCGGCCGGATTGATCAAAGAAACCCAAAGCGAAGCGCAGCTGAAATCCGGGAAAAGAGGCAGACCAAGGGTTTTGCTGCAATTGGACGGTCAGTCTTACCTTGTGGCAGGGCTCAAGGTCGCGCGTCAGGTGATCTCGGTCATTCTGGTCGACTTCCAAGGCAATGAGGTGGCTTCACACAAGTATGCGCTGGAATCCGCCAGAATGTCGTCGACGGATTTTGTGCTGGCGATCCGCGAGGCACTCGAGGAGACCTGCGGAAAGATTGATGCCTCTGTCGGCGACCTTGCTGGCGTCTCAATCGGGGTGGCTGGTCTCGTTGATGCCAGGGGAAACTTCGTGCACTGGTCATCTTCGATTGCCGAAAGAAACATCGATTTCAATCGCCTGCTGTCAAAAGAGCTGTCCTGCCCTGCTTTCGTGGATAACGACGCGAACCTTGTTGCAAAGGCTGAACAGTTGTTCGGACTTGGCAAGGGGCTGAGCAACTTCCTTGTTGTCACGATCGAACATGGGGTCGGTCTGGGTATTGTTCTGGACGGAAAGCTATATCGAGGAGAGCGCGGCTGCGGAGCTGAGTTTGGGCACACCAAAGTACAGCTTGACGGCGCATTGTGCCAATGCGGTCAACGCGGATGTCTGGAAGCCTATGTCGGAGATTATGCCCTGATCCGTGAAATGACGGTTACAGGTCATTCCAATGAAATGCAGGCTGTTTCCGACATTCATGATCTTGCCGATTCTGGAGATGAAAGAGCGTCTTCCGTGTTGGCCCGTGCTGGTCAGATGTTTGGCCTTGGGGTTTCCAATCTGATCAACCTTTTTGACCCAGAATGCATTATCGTCTCGGGCACGCAAAAAAGCTTTGAGCATCTGTGTTCAAGCGAGGTTATGACCCGCATCCGAAGCGGCGTCGTGAATGTCGATGCGCCGCTGCCGGACATCAAAGTTCACCATTGGGGCGATTTGATGTGGGCCAAAGGCGCCGCAGCATACGGAATCGAACAGATTTCGATCCTAAAGGTCAAGGAACTCTCGGCAAATGCGTCCTGAGTTTGCTGCCCTCGTGGTTCTTGCCACCACTGCAAATGCCGGGCCGAACGTGCCCGAGTTCGTTGGCATCGAGGTGCCGGAACATATTTACGATGGCGGCTGGGAGCATTTTGTCGGCGGCGGTGTCGCCGTGTTCGATTGCAACGGAGATTCTTTGCCCGAACTGTTCGTGGCCGGCGGATCGAACCGGTCGCAACTGTTCCACAACACCTCGCAGGGCACGATTTCTTTTAAGGTCGAGACGCCTGATGAATTGTCCCTGACCGGCGTAACCGGCGCGTACCCGCTGGACATAGACAGCGACGGTCTGATGGATCTGGCGGTTTTGCGTGTTGGTCCGGACCTTCTTCTTAAAGGCCGCCCAAATTGTCGGTTCAGCCCTTTTGATAAGCTTGGTTTATTGTCAGAAGATCACTGGACCACAGGTTTTTCAGCCACTTGGGAAGATGGGCAGTCCTTACCGACGCTGGCATTCGGGACTTATGTTGATCGGTTCGATCCCGACGGCCCTTTTGAAACTTGTGGACCCACCCTCCTCTACCGCCCCCATGGCAGCGGCTACCAGCAGCCGCAGCACCTTGAACCCGGCCACTGTTCGCTTTCAATTTTGTTTTCCGACTGGGCCCGGACCGGACGCGCGGACCTTCGCGTCAGCAATGACCGCCATTACTACGTCAGGGGTGGACAAGAGCAATTGTGGGCCATGGAAGCCGACCCGCGGTTGTATGATCTGGATGAAGGCTGGTTACCTTATTCGATCTGGGGAATGGGGATCGCATCAAGGGATCTGACCGGCGACGGCTTTCCCGAAGTTTATCTGACCTCCATGGGCGATCAGAAGCTTCAGGTTTTCGACCCAAGCGCCAACGGCCCGACATGGCGCGATGCGACCTACGAAAAGGGAACAACAGCCCACAGACCGCATAGTGGCGGTGACGGAAGACCGTCGACCGGCTGGCACGCTCAATTTGGCGACGTCAACAACGATGGTAAGGACGACATCTTCGTTGCGAAAGGCAATGTCGAGCAAATGCCCGACGCCGCCCTGAACGATCCCAACAACCTGCTCATGCAAACCCCGGAAGGTCAGTTCGTCGAAGCCTCAGTCGATGCCGGGGTGGCGTCGATGGCAAAGTCTCGCGGTGCGGCCCTGGCAGATCTGAACAACGATGGAAGGTTGGATCTGGTGGTCGTGAACCGTGGTTCGGCACTCGAAGTCAGCCAGAACATCTCGCAGGGTGGCAATTGGCTGTTGGTTGATCTTACCCAGGATCAATTTAATCGAGCAGCGGTAGGAGGGTTTGTCGAACTCAGAACCTCGCAAGGTGTTCAGACCCGCGAAATAACAGTTGGCGGCGGTCATGCCGGGGGCATAGCCGGGTTCCATCATTTTGGCCTGGGGAATGAGGACCGCGTGCAGGTTCGTGTGATCTGGCCGGATGGAAAGACAAGCGAGTGGCTGGAACCCCCCGCCAACCAGATCTTCCGAATTCGGCGTTAGTCACTTGTCAATGGGCAGGCCGCTGGGGACCTGATCGGGCACACCGAGCCGCTCCGCCGGATGTTCAAGGCTTGCCAGAAAGCTCAGAAGCGCCTCAATCTCTTGATCCGTCAGGCTGATTTTCGACAAGCCGTTACTTTCGGCAATCGCATCCACATTTTGCTGGTCCAGCATTGGATTTTGATCTTCGGAACCCGGGAAGTCTGGCAACCGGGCCATTTCAATCGAGTAGTTTTTCAATGACGTCACCGGATCCAGATGGTGGCGCACCATGTCCTCAAGACGGACAAAAGCTCCGTTATGTCCATACGGAGCAGTCAGCGTCACGTTACGCAGTGAGGGTGTTCGAAAAGCGAATGTATCCTCCGCGCGACCAGTCACGCGGAGACGCCCGTCGTCCCGATTGTGGCTCTCAAACCGCGCCGCTTTTCCGGGGCCGATTTGCGGCATCGCGATTGAATGAAACTGGTGATCCGTCTGGAACCAGCCCGAGTGGCAACTGCTGCACTCAGCCTTGCCGTAAAACAGGCTCATGCCGAATGTGGCCTTTTCCGACAACTCACCTTCAGCTCTCATCGCGCGATCGAACGGGCTGTTATCCGCGCGCCACTCAAATGCGATGAAATCCGCGATTGCATTGGCAATATCTGTGAATGTGATCTCTTTTCCCGGCGTGATCTCATCGAACCTTTGCCGGTACTCCGGAACAGCCGCGACACGGGCTGCAATCAGATCCCATGCGCCGCCTGGTTGTGTCAAAAACCCAAGTCGCACCGCTTTGCTGACGTCATTCTCGGAATAATGACCAGCCATTTCGTCCGCCGACAAAACTGGAAACATGGCTTGTGCTGCCAGTGCCGATTGGAAGCCGGGCCTCATATGCGTTCCCAGCGGCGTCCTGATGCCATTGACTTGGCTTGGGTCCGTCTCAAGCCGCCCATCGTGAAAGAACGTCGTGAATTCAATGGCTCCGAGGTTCCAAAGACCTGGCGAGTTTCGGGGAATTCGTTGTTCGGGCGTGTTCAGGGGATCCAGCGTGCGATCCGTACCCAGCCCTATTCCCCCTTCCCCGATGCCAAGGGAAAGACCATCTGACGTACCCAGCCTGGGATGATGACAGGTCGCGCAACTGATGTTCTTGTTGCCCGACAAGATCGGGTCGTAGAAAAGAAACCGTCCCAACTCGACGCTGTCGAAACTAGGCTCAAGGAACTCCGGCCTCGGCCCAAGCTCTTGAGCACTTATGCCACCGGCGCCCCACATGGACAGGCTGAAAACTGTGATTAGCGACTTAGCCCTCATGCCAACCCTCGGAGATCTCTAAGGCAAGCACCTGACGGTACGGGTTCTCAGGTGTATAGATAATCGACGGAAACGACGGGATATTTGGGGCGTTGGGGTATCCCGATGGCTCGATACAGAGACCAGACGAACCACAAAACGGCTTTGCCATCTTCGCCCCTGAATACACCTGCGCCCCAGGCTGGTCAGAATAGACTGTCAAAGCAAGACCAGAAGGTGCCGCAAATACCGCTATCGGAGCCTTTGGATCACGGTTTTGGTCGAAGCAAAAGTAGTGATCGATACCTGCAGAAATACTTCCGATCGATTTTGAATCTTCAAAGTCCAACTCGTTTTCCCTGGTTGAACAGACCCGACCGGAAGGAATTCCTTGATGGTCGATTTCCAGATACTGGTTTGAAGCAAGTTTCAACTTGTGCGCGTCGACCCCGTCTGAGCTTCCCAAGGTGTAGTAGTTGTGTTGCGTCAAGCTAATGGGCGTGGGCCGGTCCGGATTGGCTGTGAACGAATAAATCAATCGCGGAAACTGCAGCGAGATGCGGACTACGAACCTGACCTCACCCGGAAAACCGCTTTCCCCGTCGCGCGAAAGATAGCTCAGCACGACCTCGTTCAGTGCAATCTGCTTGAGATCCCAGAATTGCGTGGAAAGGCACTCCACTCCACCATGAAGGGTGTTTTCACCTTCATTGGCGCTCAGTTCAAAACCAGTGCCTTCCAGATCAAAGCGCGCACCGCCAATCCGGTTCGCGACGCGCCCAACAATTGCGCCCGCATAACTTGTATCTGTGAAGTACGCGGACAGGTCATTGAACCCCAGAATGAGCGGCCTGTCCTTGTACAACCACTCTTGCGTGATTGCCCCGAAATTCAGGACCGAGGCACGCATTTCCCCATCCGTCAACACAGCTGTTTCGACCCGAGAGAGCTTTTCCGTGTCCGGTGTCATCTTGCCGCCAACGGCGCGAGCGCCTTGTAGTATTGCCGGTATCGCCCGTATTCGCTTTCATAAAGGTCGATCAGGTCACTACGCGGCTCTATAGTTTCCTCGATCTCCGGCGGCGTCATGACATCTGCCGGATTTGTGTTGTTGGCAGCACAGATGGCAAGGCGCGCGGCGCCCATGGCCGCTCCGAATTCGCTGCCTTTGGGCACGTCCAGCGGCACCTGCAAAACGGTGGCGAGCGTTTCCAACCAAAACCTCGACCGCGCGCCCCCTCCTACGGCCATCAGACTGTTTGGTTCTGTCCCCGTACTTTTTAGGGCTTCAAGGCAATCTCTCATCGCAAATGCAACACCCTCCATCACCGCCCGGGTCAGATCGACGGGTTCGGAAGCAACATCTATCCCTAGAAACGCGCCCCGGATTTGGCTGTCGTTGTGCGGGGTTCGTTCGCCGGACAGGTAGGGAAGAAACGTAACTGAAGAAGGGCCAGTCACCCCTTGAGGCAACGCCGCAACCAGTTCTTCCACTGGTTTGCCGAGGTTCCGTGACAGCCAGTTCATGCTGTTCGTGGCCGACAGGATAACCCCCATTTGTATCCACTTGTCCCGGATAGCATGGCAAAAGCAGTGCACCGCAGTTTCCGGTGCGGGCGCATAGGAATCCCTGGCGACAAGCAAAACGCCGGAGGTTCCCAGTGAGACAAATCCTGCCCCCTCCCGAATGCTGCCGATACCGCAGGCTGCTGCGGCGTTGTCTCCTGCTCCTCCGGCTACGACAACACGATCGGAAAGCCCCCACTCCTGCCGCAACTCAGCTTTCAACTCTCCACCAGACTCACTGCCTTCAACCAAGCAAGGCATTTGGTCCATGCGCATGTGGCAAGCGGCCAGCGCGGTTTCCGACCACTGCCGAGCGTCAACGTCCAACCAGGAGGTCCCCGCACTGTCTGACACGTCCGAGACAAATTCGCCCGTCAGCCAGAATCGCAAATAGTCTTTTGGCAGCAGAACTTTAGCGGTCTTTGCGAAAACTTCCGGTTCATGTGAGCGCACCCATTCCAGCTTTGGCGCCGTGAACCCCGGGAAGACGATATTCCCTGATATGGCGCGCATCTGCGGTGTCTGATCCAACATCCTCGCCTCATCAGCGGACCGTGTGTCGTTCCAAAGAATACATGGTCGCAAAACATTGCCGGCTTTATCCAGAAGGGTGGCACCGTGCATATGTCCGCTAAGACCGATACCCAGCAGTTTTGCGAAGGCACTTTCGTTGCTGACGCGGATTTGCCTGACAACTTCTTGGCACGCATCAATCCAATCTGATGGGTTCTGTTCGGACCATCCAGACTTTGGCGTCGAAGTTGAAACGCTGACCTCGGCGCTGCTTACGACCAAACCGTTTTCATCTACCAAAATCCCTCTGAGACCAGATGTTCCCAAATCCAACCCAAGGTACATTCGACGCAAATCCCCGTTTTTATTTTAGTTGATAAAATTAATTGAACCCGAGATCTTGTCAAGGCGCTGATCAAGCCACTCAGTGTGGGGCACGACATGAAGTCCCTTCTATCCCGCAGTTCCGCAAAAGAGGTGGTGCAGCGCCGGCCCTAGCCGAACTCAACGGCCTCCCCCAAGCGTCGCAGTTCCGCAAAATAGGTCAAGCCGTAAGCGACCGCTATTTCGGCCGGATTGTCGGGTGTTTCAGGCGCGCAGTCCTCGCAGTCAGGGGCCGGTCAGAGAGGTCTTCCCGGTCTGCGCCATGGCAATGCTCAGTTCTTCGCTAAGCGCGTCCCACAATTGCTCCAAACCGGATTCACCCGCGGCCGCAATGGCATACTGCAGGATCCTTCCGACAAATACGTAGTCCGCCCCGACCGACAATGCCTTGAGAACATCTTCGCCTGACCGGATGCCGCTGTCGTAGAACACGGGAAAGTCTGGCCCAAGATCGGCACGGATCTTTGCCAGCATGTCAATCGGCGCAGGCGCAGAATCCAACTGCCGCGCGCCATGGCTTGAAACCTGGATGGCATCCACGCCTGCCGACATCAGGTTGCGGGCATCTTCGACGTCCAGCACGCCCTTGACGACCAGTTTTCCAGGCCAAAGGTCGCGCAATTGCACCAAAGTGTCCCATGTGGCACGCGCCCGGCTTTCGGTACGATCGAAGTCATAGCCTTCCATCTCGAAATTGGCCATCACAGGCTTGCCCTTCAGAAGGGTGTTCAATGACCAGTACGGGTGCAGTGCGAAGTCGATGAACTGGCGCGGGCCAATGCGGAACGGCATCTTGAACCCATGGCGCAATTCGCGCGGGCGACGGCCGACCTCGGGGACATCGACGGTCAGGACAAGGACGTCATACCCGGCCTGTTTCGCACGCTCGGCCAGTTTGAAAGATCCCGTCCCGTCTCCGCTGAAATACAACTGAAACCAGGCATTACCTTCGGCCTCGGTAATGATCTCTTCCATCGGCGTCGAGGCCACGGTCGATACGACATGTGGCACGCTGTAGCGCGCCGCAAGCCTCGCAAGCATCAAATCAGCGCCCGGGGCGGCAAGGTTGCACATCCCCATGGGGGCGATACCGAAGGGCCTGTCTGCCTCGACATCAAAGACCCGAGACGCCATCGACCGTTGACTGACATCGCGCAGGATACGGGGTCGCAAGGTTATGGCGTCCAATGCGGCACGGTTGCGCGCCGCGCCGGTTTCGGCCCCGGCGGAGCCGTCGATATAATCGAACACCATCCACGGCAGACGCCGCCGAGCCAGACGGCGGGCGTCTTCGGCGCTATGGATGGTGCCTGCGGCCATCAGGCCTGTACGGCCTTCATGAAGCGGTCGCGGATGACGACCGGGTCCATCGTGATCGGCGGCATCTTGGCATTTCCGCTTTCGCATTTGCTGACGATGATGGTCATCTGTTTGACATCCAGTGCCTCTTGCAGCACACGGCCCGTGTCCTGGGCGGCACATTCGATCACCCGCTCGCACCCGGCGGCCTCGGCCATTTTCGTCAGGGACGTTTTCTGCCCGGCATAGGTTGGCTGATCCCCGGTCGACCCGTATGAGCCATTGTCCACGATCAGCAGGATATAGTTGTCGGCCACGTTGTTGGCGATGGTCGGCAAAGTACCAAGATTGGTCAGGATCGAGCCGTCACCATCGATGACGATCACCGGCTTCGGCTGCGACAGGGCAAGCCCCAGACCGATGCTCGAGGCCAGTCCCATGGTGCCCAGCATGTAGAAGTTGGTCGGCTGATCGTCGATGGCGTGCAGTTCTTGGCTGGGGATGCCGATATTGCAGACAACCAACTGATCACGCAGGATCGGGGCGATTTCCTTCAGGATTTCAGAGCGGATCATTGGTCGCCGTAGCCTCCCCAGAAGTTGGCGTCGGTCAGGATGGCGACCGGCTTGTTGCACATGAAGGTATATTTCAGGATCGCGTCCAGTTCCTCGACATCTGACTGATGGTGGAAATGATAGGTCGGGATATTGAGCTGGGCCAACAGTGCCTTGGTATGTACAGCCATCTCGACCTGACAGGCAATGGGTTCGCGCAACTCTCCGCGATACGAGATCAGCATGGGCAGTGGCATCCGGTAATACTGGATCAGGGTGGCCAACGTGTTGATCGTAACGCCGATGGCGGTGTTCTGCATGATAATCGCAGGGCGCTTGCCGCCCATCCATGCCCCTGCGCACAGGCCCATGCCTTCGTCTTCCTTGTTCGAAGGTATGTGATAGATGCCGTCGCGCTGGTCGATTTCTTCGATCACGCCCGCCAATTGCTTGCAAGGGACGGTGGTTACGAACGAAACATCGTTCGTAACCAGGTCGTCTGTTATCTTTTTGTCTATGTCCATATCCGGGATATCAGTCCTGTCTGTGGCGCATAACGCGCGGTTGGATGTGTCAGTATCGGAGTTCAGGCGGTGCGGCAGACATGCACCGCGCACGGAGCATGGCGAACAACACGGGCTGCCGTTGTGCCCAGAAAATAGTCGCTGAGGCCGGGCTTGTGAGAACCAACGACAATGCAGTCCACGACGTGTTTTTCCGCGTATTCGACGATGCCGCGATACGAACGGCCCTTCACGATCTCGGCTGTTACGTTGTCATGGTCTGACGTTTTCTGGGCCAGCTGGCGGCGGGCCGTTTCAAACCCTTCGCGCACGACGTCTTCGTCCAAATAAGTGCCGACTGAGCCATGCGGCGCTTCGTAGACGTGCAGAGCGATGATCTGCCCACCCGGATTGCATAATGTCGTGGCGGCCCTGAGGGTGGTGCCGGAAACTCCGTGATCCAGGGCCATGGGAACCAGGACTTTGTCATACATGGGTTCTCTCCGTTTTATGGCAGGCGTTCAGGCCCACGGGTCGAGGATAATCTTGGGCGCGGCCACCAAGCCGGACCGCAGGTCATGAAAGGCGGCAGCGCCGTCAGACAACGGGCGCAGTTCGGGCCAGTCGAGCGGGCCCAGGCGACCTTCAAAAATTGCCTGTGCGGTGTCACGGAAATCCTGCGCGGTATAGGTATAAGTGCCGATGAACGTGATTTCCTGCAAGGTCATGCGGCGGATATCCAGACCGCCTGCATCCTCACCCAGACCAACATGCGCAATTACCCCGCCCGGCATTGCAATCGCCGAGGCTCCGGCACGGGTGGCAGCATACCCCACCGCATCCACCACCAGCGGCACCATGCCCTGAAACGCGTCGATTGTCTGTTGGCCGCAGCGCTCTGTCAGAAAGGCACGGCGGGCGGCGTTGGGTTCCTGTATCGTCACATCATCCACACCCATGGCGCGAAACGCCAAGGCAGCCGCCAGCCCGATCGCGCCGCCGCCGATGACAAGCGCGCGGCGTTCCATCTGTGGATTCAGCGCTTCGAGTGCAAGTCGGGCGGCATGCCAGCTTACGGCCAGCGGTTCACTCAGCGCCGCCTTTTCCAGCGGCACGTCATCCGGCACCGTTACCAGATTGCGCTCGGGGATTGCCACGAACTGCGCAAAGGCCCCCTCGCGCGGGGGCATTGAAATGATCTCGCGGCGGGCGCAGAGGTTTTCGCGCCCGGACATACAGGCGGCGCACTCTTCACAGGTGACCAACGGATTGATCGCTACCCGTTGACCATCACGCGGCCCGCCGACGATTACTCCAGCCGCCTCGTGCCCCAATATGAGCGGCGCAGGACGCCGGGCGTCATGACCCAGATAGGCATGCATGTCGGACCCGCAGATGCCCGAGGCATGGATGCGGATCAGGTGTTCGCCTGCCTGGGCCGCAGCCATCGGCACATCGCGAAAGCCAAGCTTCTCAACCCCTTCATAGACAAGCGCTTTCATTTTGCCGTGAACCCTCCGTCAACCATCAGGACTTGCCCGGTGACATAACCCGACGCTTCGGAACACAGAAACAACAGCGGTCCGTCGATATCCTCAAGCCGGCCATTGCGACCGATACAGGTTTGCGCCGCATTGCCCGCAGCGCGCGCCTTGTCGCTGAACACGGCCTGTGTCAGCTCGGTCGGGAAGAACCCGGGCCCGATCGCGTTGGCGGTGATGCCGTGGGGCGACCAGGCTTCAGCCATGGCGCGGGTCATCTGACCGACCCCGCCCTTGCTGGCTCCGTAGGCGATGCCACCGGGAAAAGCCCGAAAGGTCTGGAGCGACGCGAAATTGACGATCCGCCCCCACCCCCGTTCCTTCATCGCAGGCACAAATGCCTGGCTGATAAAGAAGGGCGCTGATAGGTTCAAAGCCAGCGTCTGGTCCCAATCCGCAATCGTCACTTCGTCCGCTGGCTGCCGTGTATTGATCCCGGCCGCATGTACCAGAATATCCGGCATTCCGAAGGGGGCTGAAATCGCTTCTGCCAGCGCCTTCAGCCCGCTGCGGTCCACCACATCCGCCACCACATGGGCAGCGCCAGCCCCGATTTCCGCACACAGACCTTCCAATGCCTCGGCACGCCGTGCGACCGCCACAACCTGCGCTCCGGCGGCAGCGAGCGTCACTGCCGCTTGCCGTCCCAAACCGGAACTGGCGCCGGTTACGCAGGCAGTTCGGCCTGTCAGATCGAACAGGGCTCGCGGGTCAGCCATTTGCGGTCAGATCAAAGACTTCGTCCGGGAAGTACTTGGCCAGCCGGACGTCGGCGGCACGCGCGTGCCCCTCCATCCCTTCCAGCCGGGCAATCCGCGCGGTGGCCTCGGCCACTGGTTTCGAACCCTCGCGGGTTGCGCGCTGCCAGGTGACGATCTTCATGTATTTGTGAACCGACAGCCCGCCAGTATAGCTTGCCGCGCGCGAAGTCGGCAGCACATGGTTGGTCCCTGCAGCCTTGTCGCCGTAGGAAACTGTAGTCTCTTCACCCAGGAACAATGAGCCGTAGCAGGTCAGCCGCTCAAGCCACCAATCCAGATCCTCTGCCTGCACGGTCAGGTGCTCGGGCGCGTATTCGTCGGAACAGGCGGCCATTTCTTCTCGATCCGCACAAAGGATCACCTCGGCATAGTCACGCCAGGCCGCAGCGGCGTTCTCGCGGTTCACCTCGGGCAGGTCGTTGATGTAATCCGGTACCAGCCGCATCACGTCTTCCGCCAGGGCGCGGTTGTCGGTAACCAGCCAGACCGGAGAGTTGTAGCCATGCTCTGCCTGGCTCACCAGATCGGTGGCGACGATGTGGGCGTCCGCTGTGCCGTCAGCCAGGATCAGGCTGTCTGTCGGGCCTGCAATCATGTCGATGCCGACGCGGCCAAACAGGATGCGCTTCGCCTCGGCGACAAACTGGTTTCCGGGGCCCACCAGGATGTTTGCCTTGGGCAAGCCAAACAGACCGAATGTCATCGCCGCAACCCCCTGCACACCGCCCATTGCCATGATCTTGTCGGCACCGCAGATGTGAGCGGCATAGATGATGGCTGGGGCCACGCCTACGCCGGGGCGCGGCGGCGAACAGGCGGTGATATGCTTGCACCCTGCCACCTTGGCGGTGGTCACGGTCATGATGGCGCTGGCAATATGGCTGTAGCGCCCGCCTGGCACATAGCATCCGGCCGCATCCACCGGGATCGCCTTTTGCCCGGTAACGAAACCGGGCGAGATTTCCATTTCCACGTCATGTACCGTGCCTTTCTGCAGTTGGGCAAATCGGCGCACATTGTCGTGGGAAAACCGAATATCGGCCTTCAGTTTCTCCGGGACCAGTGCACAAGCCGCTTCGATCTCTTCCGGCGTCAGCAGCACGTTGCCCTCGTACTGGTCAAACTTTGCGGCATATTCCAGAGCCTTGGCATCGCCTCCAGTCTCAATGTCGTCGAGGATGCCCTGCACGATCTTATGAGTTTCAGACGCGTCCGACTTGGGAGTCAGGGTGGCCTTTTTCAGATATTCACGGGTCATTTCCAGGGGGTCCTACTTGTAGATATCAGGAAGCAAAGTGGTCGAGATCGGCGGGAAATAGGCGATCAGCAGCACGACGATCAGCATTGTCAGAACAAAGGGCACGGCACGGGCAGCGATCTTCAGGATCGACTCGCCGGTAATGCCGGAGACAACAAAGAGGTTCAGCCCCAGGGGCGGCGTGATGAAGCCAACGCCCAGCGCGGTGATCATCATGATGCAGAACTGGATCTCGTTCATGCCGATGTTGTCGGCCAGGGGTTTCAGGATTGGCGCCAGGATCACGATGTTGGGCGTCGTCTCCATAACGCAGCCCGCTGCGATCAGGATGCAGATCATCAACAGGATCAGCATGGCCGGATCATCGGTCAGCCCGGTTACGGCCGTGACAAAGCCCTGCGGCACGCCCATGATTGCCAGCGCCTCGGCCAGCGGGGCTGAAAATGCGATGATCGGCAGGATCACCCCGTTCACTTTGGCAGAGCTGACAAGCATCGCCGGAAAATCCGACAGCTTCAGGGTGCCCAGTATGAAACCCATCACGATGGTTACGACCACCGCCGTTGCACCGGCTTCGGTCGGGGTCAGACGGCCCGAGAAGATGCCGTAGAAAATGATCCCCGGCACGATGAAGGCATACCAGCCGGATTTCAACGATTGACCCAGATTGCCCATCCACTCGCCCAGCCCCATATTGCCGCCGGTCTCATAGGTATAAAGGCGGTTCATGATGATGTTGGTGATCAGGATCGACACCAGGATCGCAAGACCCGGGATAAGCGCCGCCAGAAACAGTGTTGACGCTGAGATGCCCAGCACGAGGCCGATAATGATGTATGCGATTGAAGGCGGGATAAGGATGCCGGTACAGGCGCCGGCGGCCACCAGTGCGCAGGCATAGGGTCGGGGGTAACCGCTTTCGACAAGCCGCGCGATTGTCATCCGCCCCACGGCAGCGGCACCTGCCGCGTCCGATCCCGAGATCGCCGCAAACATCCCGCAGACCAGAACGGTCGCCGATCCGAAACCGCCGCGCGTCCAGCAGGTCAGCGCCTCGGCCACATCCAGAAATTTCTTACTAAGGCCGGTTCGCACAAGCACATCGCCGGTCAGGATGAACAGCGGCACAGCTGTCAGTGCAAACGCGTCGATACCGGTGAAGAGGCTTTCACCGATGGCGCTCAGCGGCAGGTCGCCCGACATGATCAGCATGACAATCGCGGCGGTACCAATGGCGGCCCAGACCGGCACCGCCAAGGCGATCAGGCCCACGAACAGGATCACCGGCAGGTAAAAATCCCATCCAAGCTCAACAGTTTGATTGAGGGAGTTCCAGAGCATTCGAGTTCTCCTCAGTCAAACAGCTTGTCGCCTTCGAAGACGGGCGTGCCGTCGCGAAGGGATTTCAGGTCGCGCAAAAGGGATTGGATCAGGCGCCATATCATCAGCGCAAATCCGGTCGGTACAGCCATCAGGAACCAGACCTTGGACACCCGTAGCCCGTCCGTGACCGAACCGAACTTGGCCGAGACGTGAACCGCCTCATATGACCAGTAAAGCGCGATAACGGCCACCACGAACATCACCAAATCGCCGAAGATGTACAAAGCCGCCTTGGGGCGTGGCCCGAGATAATGCATGATCACGTCGATGCGGATATGGGCGCGCTCCTTGACGGCCGCCGCCGCGCCGATCCAGGCGAGATAAATGAAGGAGTAGCGGACGATCTCTTCGCCCCAGATCGAGGAAAAGGCGAACACTTCCCGCCGCAACACCTCGATCGCCATGGTGATGACTAGCATCACGTAGAACACCAGTAGCAGCCAGCGCTCGGCGTCTCGGTCAATTTTTTGCAATATGGTCATTTCCGGCCCCGGTCCCTGGCAACATTAGACCTGCCGGTCCGCTTGGACCGCCGCCATCTGGTTGCACGTGGTAAAACGGGCGAGAGAGGTCAGCCCCCCCTCGCCCGTCGGATCTTATGCGTCGTGGACGTAGTACTTGCCCTGCGTTCCAGCCGCCTCGACCAGTTTTTCGAAATTGTCCATCGAGCCTGCAAGTTCGGTCTTGAACGGATCCCATTCCGAACGCTGGTAGCCACCGGCATCCTTCCACTCGGCCAGTTGATCATCGGACAGCGAATGGAATTGCACGCCTGCCTTGTTCAGTTCCGCCATGGCATAGGCTCGTGCCGACGGTACTTTGGACAGGTTCTGGTGGCTGGTCATTTCCGACCCCCACATGATCCCCTCCTGCACATCGGATGGCAGTGAATTGAACCATTCCAGATTACAGGAATAGACCTGACTGTCCGGCACGGCCTGCGTGAAGGTGACGTTGCTGAGAATGTCCTTGAAGCCAAAGACATACAACGCACCGACCGACGGATCCAGCGCATCGGCCACACCCTGCTTGATCGCCGATGGCGTCTCGCCCCATGCGACAGGTGTCGGGTTGGCACCGACCATCCGATAGTATTGCTGCAGCATCTTCGAGCCCGGCACGCGGAACTTCACACCGCTCATGTCCGACGGGGTAAGAATGGCGTTTCCGCCCTGACGCACAGCGACAACCCTTGGATCAATCACAACGTAGAACAGGGCCTTGAATCCGGCGGCTTCGACCTTGGGATGCACTTCGTTCTTCCAAGTGTCGGAATGCACCAGATTGGTGAACCGCTGGTTCGAGCCGCACAGATACGGCATGTTGATCAGATCGACGGTCGAGGCAAAAGGCGCAAAGTTCGACAGCGAATGCTGTGCTGCCTGAATTGTGCCGCCCTGAACCTTCTGAACCAGCGCGCCTCCCGCACCCAACTGCCCACCGGGGGCCAGCTTGACGTAGATCTTGCCGTTGGTCGCGTTCTGGATATTTTCCTTCAGATCCAGCTGCATGATCGGATAACTGCGCGATGCGCCCAGTACGTAAGCCGTGGCGACGGTCATCACATGCTCGGCTGCATTCTCGCGTTCTTTCTCTTCTTTGGCGGTTTGCGCTGCGGCCTCCGAAGACCACAATACGCCGCCAGCTCCGGCCACCACCGCCGCTGTGAACGAGCCAGTTGAAGCCAGCTTCAGAAAATTCCGGCGCTCAGCAGATTTGAGGCCATCCTTGCCATTCGTCATTTTCTTCCTCCCATTGAATCCGTCAGCTGCCGTTGTTGTTTTCTTGGTCAGCCTCTCGCTTGAGAATGGCCGCCACGAACAGGATCGAGGCAGCAAACAGAACCAGCATCTCACCGACATCCCCCAGGAATCCGCCACCTCCAAATGCGCCCAGCGCCACATTTGTGAAAAATACGGCAAAGACGACAGCAGCAGCCCAAAGGAACATCGCAAAACCCCGGATTGTTTTCTCAACTCTATTTGTAAGCGCTTACATTAATAATGCAAGCGCTTACATCAACAGATGGCAAGACCGGTTTTTTGTGGTATGACGGTGCCAAAGCAACAGCAGGCTCCGCATGGGAAAAACCCGTTCAGCTCCGACACTTAACGACGTTGCAAAGGCGGCAGGCGTTTCGACCGCCACTGTGTCGCGATGCCTGAATTCGCCGGAACGGGTAATCGAGCAAACCCGGCATCGGGTCATGCAAGCGGTCGAATCGTTGGGCTATACGCCGAATTTTGCAGCCCGCGTTATGGCAGCGAATCGCAGCTTCACCATCGGTGCGATTATTCCCACAATGGACAACGCAATCTTCGCCCGCGGATTGCAGGAGTTTCAGGACCAGCTTCGTGAAAGCGGATATACCCTTCTGGTATCCAGTTCCGCTTACGACCCCGAGGTGGAGAGAGAGCAGATCCGCACGCTTGTCGCCCGCGGTGCGGACGGGTTGCTTCTTATCGGACATGAGCGTGAAGCAGACATTTATGAGTATCTGGAGCGCCACCAGGTTCCATCACTTGTTGCCTGGTCCTATGACCCGGACGTCAAGCGGCCGTCCGTCGGTTTCAGCAACAAGGATGCTATGGGGGAACTGGCGCGAACCGTGATTGCGGCAGGACACCAGCGGATCGCCATGATTTCGGGCAAGACAAAAGGAAACGATCGGGCGCAAAACCGCGTCGAAGGTGTCAGGCAGGCCATGTCAGAGAGCAACCTCGACGCCGATGCCTTGACCTTGATCGAAACCACTTACGAAATTGACAAGGGCGCTGAAGCCTTTCGGCAACTGATGGCCCTCACCCCAAGACCAACAGTGGTCATGTGCGGCAACGATGTTCTGGCCGCAGGTGCCCTGTGCGAGGCCCGACGACTTGGAATACAGGTGCCGGAACAAGTTTCAGTAACGGGTTTCGATGACATAGAATTGGCGGAGATCGTCAGCCCGGCCTTGACGACCGTACATGTTCCCCACCGGGAAATGGGTCGCAAGGCCGCGCGTGAATTGACTGCAATGGTTGAGGGCAAATCGGAAGGCCATTCAATCTGCATCAATACAAGGCTGGTCAGCCGACATTCGCTGGCAGAACCCGACTGCCACACATCGCAATAGACGCGTAGGGTTTGCATCCTCCGTTTTCGCCCCAGTGAAGTCAGACATTTGCGGATAGCCAACTGCCCGACCAAAGCGCACTGCATCCAACGCACGGTCGACAACCTTCGCAGCAACGTCAACTTGACCGGCAGTGATGGGCGTAACCTGTCGCAGCAGTTCGATCTGGGTCTGCATTCAGAGAGCTTTGCCTGCGCTGGCTTTAACTCACCACCCTAACACCCCAAAATAGATAAGAAATAATCGCTGTAATCTTCGTGCCTTATTCTGGCAATCGTGGTCCACTGTCTTGCCATCTATACCGTCCGAACTCTGGCGAGTTTCTGGATGGTCGAGCGCAAAGCCTCATGCCGGACCAGTGCAAGGCCTTTAGGGATCAGTGCGGACGCTCGGTCAAAAAGGCCGGCTCGCCGCAATGCGGATGAAGCAGACTTAGAGAGTGAAGCATTGAGTGGCGCCTTTGATGTCGTGCATCAATTGTGTGGATGCGCAGCTTTAGTCCAATCAAATGCCGAGTGCTTGCGGGTCAAACGGCAGAAGGAACTCCTCGTTCTTCGTATTTCGGATCAGGAGTTGGTCTTTCCCGGTCTCAATGGCGCTCACCCCACCCCCATCACGCCAACGAAACGCGCCGACGACATGACTAATCTCAACTTGGCCGTCGGGATCCAGTTGAATGACTCCACGACCTTTGGGAAAACCGTTTTCATCAGCGCCCAGAACGGTCGACGCAGCCCCCTCCTCGACCCCAAGGCAGGCGAAGTGCCTGCCCGACCACGGAGCATAGTAACGACCTCCGTTGGAATGCCACAACATTGTCATCGGCAAAGCCTGTGCCGATTTGAGTGACAGGAAAATGTCACTTTCCTCAGGGCGAATAATCGCAGTCCACCCCAGTTTCACTTCAGGGGGCTCCAGTCCAACGACAAAATCTTCGCTCTTTGCAGACCACGGGTAATTTGACAGATCCAAGTTGTCTCCCATACCACGGAAAGACGTCAAAGTATCACTTTCAGCCGGGTATTTTAGCGCTGAATGGCCCAATGACGGATCAACTTCCAGCGGGGTCTGAGGTGTTCTCCAACACTGCTTTCGAGAGGTTTGAATGATCCCGCCATTTGGCAAAGATACGTTCGCGTGATTGGCTACCGGCACCAACCCGTCGCCACCAATGAACGTATGACGCTGATAGACAAATGGATGCCCCGGGCGCAGTGTGATCTCTTTCTGCAGCCTTGCCCCATAGACCGTTTTTTCGAGCTCGGCTCGTAAGTAGTTTTCGGTCTTTTCCTTCAATACCCAGCGTGAATTGGGCGGCCATCCATGCAGCGGCGACGCGCCCTCGGTTGCCCCGAAAGGCGCGCAGAAAAAATCACCACCGAGCTTTTCCAGATGAGGCGCAATACCCTCGGGCATGGCTTCTCCCGTTCCGACCCAAGGTGCGCGATGCAGCGGCGAGATCTCGGTACCGCCGTCATTTACGCAAAAGCTCTCGATCAACCCCAACTGCAAATCGAAGGAAAGCCGGATACCAGTAGCGGACAGGTTGATCACAATTGATACCTCACCCAAACCATCATTCCACCAGAACCATCACACGACCATGTTCCACTTTGGTTTCGTGGGTGCGAAGGTCTTCACATGCAGGCGCTCGTAGAGCTTTGCCCGAGCGGTAGTCGAATAGCCCGTTGTGCTTGGGGCACTCGATCTCATAATCCATAACCAGGCCGTCCGATAAGTGCACCTGTTCGTGTGTACAGAGACCGTCAGTGCAGTAGAACTCATTATCCTGACTACGGAAAATTGCGTATGTACGGCCCTCGTGATCCCAACGAATGACGTCCTCTTCGTTAACATCGTCTACGGCGCAAGCGTCGAACCAAGGCATTACACTCCCTCCCGGTCGCCGCTTACAGTTTCCGTTTTTCGCTCGGGAACAGCCATGTGCAAATGCTCTCGATAAGGTCGCGCCGTCGTTGGAAGTGTTTTTCGAATTGCATAGTTCGGATCAATGCGTTGCTTCATGACGGAGCCCATCATTTCTTTGTAGCCATCCCAAATCGAGGTATTCGGCGGCGGCAGGTCATCCTTGATCAACTCATGAAGCGCTGGAAGTGAGTAATATGGCACCATCGGGAACATATGATGCTCGATGTGGTAATTCATGTTCCAGTAAACCCAACGGCTGATCGGGTTCATGTAGAGCGTTCGGGAATTCAACCGGTGATCAAGAACGTTCTCGGCCAATCCTCCATGCTGAAGCAGCCCCGTCATAACAAAATGCCAGCATCCATAGACCCGGGGCCCGCCGATCAGGAGTATCGGGATCAGGGACTTCCAAGCTGCCCCAGAGACAAACAATACCAATGAAACCAATAAAACAGCGGCGTAGAATGCGACGTGAACCCGTGCCCAGAATACTGCTTTCGGCCACTGGCTTTCCGGAATGTAGTCCCGCTCTTCCTGCGACAGGTTCCCCATGGCATTTCGCATCAGAACTTTGAGCGAAGTCCAGGTCTCGACAATCCCTACAAATGCAAGCGTCTTAAGGATCAGGTTGATCGGATGCATCCACGTTATCTCGGGATCGCGGCCAACAATAAGTGTATCGGTGTGATGCCGCGCGTGGCTCCAGCGCCAATTGACCGGGTTTCGCATGATCTGGAAGGACGCGATGTGGTACACGACATCGTTCATCCACCGGGTTCGAAACGCTGTTCCGTGACCACATTCGTGCCAACGGCTGTCGCAGGCCGAACCGTACACAACCCCGTAAGCAAACCAGAAAGGCACGCAAAGCCAGCTACCCCAAAAGTAAAGCCCGCCAGCCGCAAATACAAAATGCAAGGCGATCCAGATCACTGTGTCACGCATGGCAGGCGCATCCCGACGCTTCATTAGGGACTTCAGCTTCTTTCGGGGAACCTCGCTATGATACCACTCGGCGGCCGACAGACCGGCCTCTATCGCCTGGCGCGTACTCGTACCAGTCAGGGAATAGTCCTGAACAGCGAAATCCGAGCCAGTGGATGCGGTCGACTTACTCATATCCCCTCTCTTCATCGCTCATGGCAGTTCGTACGCGGCTTCCTTGACCATAGCAAAGTCGCCTCGAATTTTGGCCCGTCAACTGGGCGGCGCTGTGCTCGCCCGCGTGACAAGTTCCACGGAGACTGCCGTTTTTGTCGGAAGGTTCCGGCTTGTATTCGCCAACTGGCCCAGCAACACCTCGGCTGCACGGCGTCCCAGTTGATGCCGGTCTTGTCGGATTGTTGTCAGCGCGGGAACGTAAGAACCTGACATTTCGATATCGTCAAAACCGACAACCGAAATGTCTTCGGGCACCTTCAGCCCGCCTGCGACCAGCCCGGAGATCAACCCAAAGGCAACCATGTCCGCCGCGCAGAATACAGCCGTTGGGCGGTCATCCATCGCGAGTATTCTTCTGGCGGCCTCATGTCCGGATTCCAGCGAGAAATCGCCCCTGATGATCCACTCGGGCCGCGCTGGAAGTCTCAGGCGCGTCCGTTCTTCGACCATGCCCTCACGCCGGGCCGTTGTCAGAACATTCCCGTCGGGGCCGGTCACATGCGCGATTTTCTTGTGGCCCAAATCATGCAGATGCCTGATCGCCAATCGCGCACCTTCGGCGTTATCACTGGAAATCACCGGAAAGGACGCGCCCTCGACCCATTCACACAAAAAGACAATGCGGTCACCCGCCCCGTACCTGATGCATTGCTGCAACGCGGCCGACGATATCCCGCCGTCCAACGAAATTGCACCGTCGATCCGGCCGTCCCGAAAGTACCCGGCAAGAGTTTCATCCTGCAATGGATTGCTTTCTGTATCAGCAATCAGAACTGCATAGTCCGATCCGGCAAACCCCTCGCTAATACCTGCCAAGATGCCCGAGTAGAAAGGCTTGCCAAGATTGGGGACCAGGATCAGTACAGCACCCGCCCTTTGCATTCGCAGGTTTCTGGCGGCCTGGTTGACCCGGTAGCCTGTCTCATGAATGGCTTCCTGCACTGCCAAACGCGTTGTTTCCGACACCAGACCAGGATTGGACAAAACACGACTGACCGTGGCCGTAGACACCATCGCGGAACGGGCAACATCCTGTATCGTGGCGGGTTTGGGCTTCTTGTTCATGACCAGTCAGAAAATTTCCAGCTTGACTCGAATCTATTGTGATGCCGATTATGTAATCGATTACAGCTTTTGAAAAGCAGGTTTTTTCGAAAATGTAATCGATTGCATAGGAAACTCGCCGATTGAGGGAAGTGATGGCATCCGAATTCAAAAGCAGCAGAAGCCGGGCTCTTTGATGACTTCGAAGACCTCCTTCGACTTTACCGGGGCAAAGGTCCTGGTGATTGGCGCCAGCCGGGGCGGTATTGGCGCAGCTGTTGCCAAAGCATTTCAGGACGCGGGCGCCGAAGTGGAAATTACCGGCGTGGAACCGGATTGCATCGAAGAGGACGCAACCCGGTTTGGCTACAGCCAGTTGGATGTAACCAACACGGACGAAGTCTACAAATTCGCTGGAGCACGGAACCATATTGATGTGCTGATCAATTGTGCCGCGATCACACGACGCGGCGAGGAGATGGCGCCCGACTTTTTCTCACACGTGCTGGACGTCAATCTGACCGGGTCGTTTCGCTGCGCCGAGGCGTTGCACCCTGCCCTTTCGGCCGCAAAAGGACGCGTCATCAATGTGGCCTCGATGTATGCGCGATTTGGTTCACCGCAAAACCCGGCCTACGGCGCGTCAAAAGCCGGTGTGGAACAACTGACAAAGTCGCTGGCAATCGCCTGGGCCAAGGACGGTATTCGGGTGAATGCGATCGCACCGGGGTTCATCGTGACCGAACAATCGGCCCGGGCGAGGGAAGATGCAAATTTCACAAAAGCGATCGAAGCCCGCACACCGTTGGCGCGCTGGGGTCAACCGGAAGATATCGCAGGCTCAGCCATGTTTCTTGCGTCAGATGCCGCGGCTTTTGTGACCGGCACATGCCTCACCGTGGACGGAGGGTATTCGGTTGTTTGACAGGAGCACACGATGAGTGACTTCGCAAAAATTGGCGCGGCAGTGATCGGGACCGGATTCATTGGAACGGTGCACGCTCAGGCCCTTCGGCGTCTGGGCGTGGGCGTAAGAGGCGTTCTTGGATCATCGCCGGAGCGCGGTCGGGACCGGGCGCGAGCGATCAGCGTGACGCACGCCTACAAATCTCTGGACGACCTGCTGGCGGATGAAAGCGTCGATGTGGTGCACGTAACGACCCCGAACCACGCACATTATCCGCAGGTGAAGTCGATCCTGGCGGCAGGCAAACACGTCATCTGCGAGAAGCCCCTTGCCATGACGTCCGCCGAAAGCGCTGAAATGGTGGACCTGGCCAATGCGTCGGGAAAGGTCGCGGCGGTTTGTTACAACATCCGGTTTTACCCGCTGAACCAGCAGGCTCATGGCATGGCTCAAACAGGCGATCTTGGTGATATTCGTTTCATAACAGGGCATTACCACCAGGACTGGCTGGCAAAATCAGATGACTGGAACTGGCGGCTGGAAAGCGAAATGGGCGGAGCGCTGCGTTCAGTCGGTGACATTGGAACGCACTGGGTTGATCTGACAAGTTTCGTCACCGGGTTGAAAGCTGCTTCCGTCTTTGCAGAGCTGACAACCTTCATTCCGGAACGCCAGAAACCTCTCGGCTCGGTCGAGACGTTTTCCAGCGGAACCGGCGAAACCGAAACTGTGCCCATAGATACCGACGACGCGGCGATGATCCTCATCCGTTATGAAAACGGCGCACGCGGTGTGATGAGCACATCTCAGGTGAACATGGGTCGAAAGAACTCATTGCAATGGGATATCGCCGGGGCGAAGGCCAGCGCCGCCTGGGACAGCGAAACTCCTGACCATCTGTTCATTGGGCACCGCGACGCGCCGAACCAGACCCTGATGCGCGATTTTACATTGATGAACGGCCCCGGGGTTGCCGCCGCCACATTGCCACCCGGACATGTCGAGGGCTTCGCGGATTCCTTCTTCAACTTTTTTCGGGCCGTCTATGGCGATGTCATCGCAGGCGGGCGTCAGCAAGGCAGCACATGGGCCACATTCGAGGACGGCCATTACGAGATGCGGTTCTGCGATGCCGTCGTGAAATCGGCAAAAGAAAGCCGCTGGGTGGATTTGAGCGAGATTTGAGGGCGATGACATGAAACTGGGCTTACTGACTGCACCATTCGAAGACTCTCAACTGGCCGATGTGGCGGCCTGGGCCGGTGCCAATGGGTTTTCAGCGATGGAGGTCGCCTGCTGGCCTGCATCAGGCGGCGAGCAACGGCGCTATGCGGGAACCAGCCACATCAACGTGGACGGCCTTTCTGCAGATCAGGGAAATGAGATTATCGCGGAACTTGGCAGTCATGGGATCGAGATTTCCGGTCTGGGATACTACCCCAACCCACTCCATGCCGATGCGGATCATCGGGCAGAAGTTATCGGGCACCTCATGAAGGTCATCACCGCTGCCGGGGTGATGGGCATCAACGTCGTCAACACATTCGTGGGCGGTCTCCGGACGCTGAACCTCGACGCGAACTGGGAACGCGCGACCGAAATCTTCGATCCGATCGTCAAGCACGCGCAAAGCTCTGGCGTGCGCCTGTGTTTTGAGAACTGCCCGATGATCTTCAGCTATGACGAATGGCCCGGGGGTCACAACATCGCCTATTCGCCCAAGATCTGGCGACGGATTTTCGAGCAGTGGGGCGATGCGGTTGGCATGAATTTCGATCCTTCGCATCTGATTTGGCAATTCATCGATCAGACGCGTTTTATCAAGGAGTTCGGCCCTCACATGGCCCATGTCCACGCCAAGGATGTGATGGTTGATCAGGACGGGCTGTATGAGAACGGGGTGATGTCAACCGGCATGGGGTGGCAAGTCCCCCGGCTTTGCGGGCTGGGTGACGTGGACTGGTCTGGCTTCTTTTCCGGACTTTACCGCGTCGGATACGACGGTCCCATCATCATCGAGCATGAAGACAGGCTGTTCGAAGGCACGGACGAAAAGGTCAAGCGGGGGTTCCTGCTGGCCCGGGATGTCCTGTCGCCATTCATCAAATGAAACAACATCAAACGTGAACCGATTGAAAACTGGGAGGAAAACGAAATGAAAAACCTACTATACGGAGTTGCTGCGATTGCAGTATCTGCTTCTCTTGCAACTGTGGCGATTGCGGACGGGCACAAGCAATACACCATAGGCGTGTCCAACACCGTTCAGGGTAACGGGTGGCGTGAACAGATGATCTGCGCCATGCGTGCGCAGGCATTGGTTGAAGCCGATGTCACAAACCTGATCGTTGCGCATCGCAACACGGATTCTGCCGGGCAACTGGAAGACATCAACAACCTGATCGAAGCAGGTGTTGACGCGATTGTCCTGAACCCATCCAATCCTGACGCCTTGAACTCGGCGCTTGAAAAGGCAATGGCGCAAGACATTGTCGTTGTGGCCGTGGATGCCGGCGTTTCGGCTGACGGCGCGTACATTCTGTCGAACAATCAGGAAGAATACGCCTACCTTGGTGCCAAGTGGCTGTTCGAGCAGCTCGGCGGGAAAGGTGACGTCGTTTACATGCGCGGTATCGCCGGGGTTTCGGCGGATACGGACCGCGACAATGGCTTTAAGCGCGCACTGGCTGAACATCCCGAGATCAACGTGGTGCACGAGGTTTTCACCGGATGGCAGCAGGACCAGGGCAAGCAACAGATCTTTGATTTCCTTGCCACGGGCATCCCGTTTGACGGTGTCTGGACCAGCGGCATCGACAATGTAATCGTCGACGCCTTTACGGAATCCGGCGCACCTTTGGTACCGATCGTCGGAGCGGACAATGCGGGCTTTGTTCAATACCTGACCGAGGTTGAGGGATTGAATGGCGCAGCGGTGACAAACCCCGGCTCGGTTGGCGGTGCGGGCATCGCTTTGGCCGTCGACATCCTGAACGGTGAGGCCCCTGACAGTAACACTGTCCTTGTCGACCCCGTGCTTTGGGAAAACGCCACAGATGCTGGCCGCGAAACGATCAAGGCCGCTCAGAATCCTAATCTGGATCCTGAATGGCCCGTTTCCGTGACGGTTCCCGGATGGACTGACTACACGATGGAACAGATCATCGACTGCAAGGGACCCGGCGAAGGCTGATCCCAACAGACTGGCCTTCCGCCCCCGGCGGGGCGGAGGGCACACACAGTGCATCTCCAGCATTCAAGGAATTCCATGAGCCGCACAGCACTACTCGACGCGTCTGACGTGGCCAAAAGTTTTGGCGCCGTACATGCCCTGATCAAAGCCCAGCTTACGGTCGCCGAAGGCGAGATTGTTGCCTTGATGGGGGCAAATGGTGCCGGGAAGTCGACTTTTGTCAAAATCATAACGGGTGCCCTGAAACCTGATGCTGGCCAGGTGCTGATCCGGGGGAAACCGGCGCATGTCGGAAACCCGGCCGAGGCGCGCCGTTCCGGTCTGGTGCCTGTTTACCAGGAACCGTCGCTTATTCCTGATCTCGACGTGTCCGACAATCTCAGGCTGACCGACACACCGGTCGATCAGTTCCGTGACTGGGTTTCGGAACTTGGGATCAAAGACCTGAAGTTGTCGGCAATGATCGGCGACCTGCCGCTCGCCACGCTTCGCATTCTCGATCTGGCCCGCGCGTTGGCAGTTGAACCTGATGTTCTCCTGCTGGACGAAATGACCGCTGCACTGCCCACAGATTTGGTTGAACGTGTTTTGAAAACCGTACGACGCAAGGCAAATGACGGGATGGGGGTGATCTATGTTTCCCACCGCTTCACCGAAATTTCGGAACTATGCGATCGGGCGACGGTGTTGCGGGATGGCATGTCCGTCGGGGATCTCGACATAGAACCCGGTGTCGAAGAACGCGTTGTCGAGTTGATGTTGGGTCAAAAGATAGACATCGGACAGCGCCAGATACTTCAAGCAAACGGACCACAAACACAGACACCCCGATTGCACGTTCAGTCGCTTGCGTTCGAGCCCAGTTTCTCGGACGTCTCGTTCGACTTGTACCCCGGCGAAGTACTGGGGGTAGTCGCGCTTGAAGGTCAGGGACAGGATGAGCTTTTCGAGGTGCTCGCGGGTTTTGACCGACCAACGTCAGGGTCAATGGAAGTGGACGGAATGCCTGTTCATTTCGCCCACCCCGCCGACGCCATTGCGGCCGGGCTGACCTTCGTGCCGGGCGACCGTTCTGATGCTTTGATGGCGCAAAGGTCCGTCAGGGAAAACATTGCCCTACCATTCTCGGCACGTCTTAGAAACTGGGGGCCGATAAAACTCCGTCACGAGCGGGACCGGGTCGCTTATGCGGTCGAAAAGCTGCAGATCGACACACGCGCGCAAGGTGAAGTGCAACGACTTTCAGGTGGCAACCAGCAGAAAGTCACCATTGGTCGCTGGCTGGCGACCGGTGTCGAAACCTTGCTTTTGTTCGACCCGACCCGTGGCATTGATGTCCGCACGAAACGCCAGATTTATCCACTGGTTCGCGAGTTGGCCGATCTGGGCGCGGCGGTGCTGTTCTACACATCCGAGTTGGAAGAAATCCCGCTGGCCTGCGACCGTGTGGTCGTAATCTTCAACGGGCGAGTGGTTGACGTGATAGACGCTGCCGACGCCGATGAACAAACGCTGATGCGTGCGGCTTATGGCCTGACCGAAGCGGAGGGCGCAGCGTGAGCGGGACCATCCGAAAACACTCCTGGGTCATGGGGCTTGTTTTACTTCTTGTGGTTCTTCTGACCATCACAAAGGTGATACAACCCACTTTCGGCGCGTCCGGGCTTGAGAGTATCGCCCGTGCCGCCCTGCCCTTTGCTTTTGCAACCGCCGGTATGGCTATCGTCGTGATCGTCGGCGGTATCGATTTGTCCGTCGCATCGATGATGGCGGTATGCGCCGTGACGGCAGCCGTTTTGATGGAACGCATGGCCGGTGTGCCCGCCCTGCTCATTGTTCTGGGTGTCGGGCTTTTGATGGGGCTGATCAACGGGCTACTGATTGTCGTGACGCGTGTACCCGACATCGTCGTTACACTCGCCATGCTTTTTGTTTGGGAAGGCGTTGCGTTGCTGATCCTTGAAACACCCGGTGGCGCGACGGCGGACTGGCTGGAACAATCGATCCGAGGGCATTTTCTGTTCGACGGGCTGCCAAAGGCGCTTGTCGTCATCGCCGTCGGCATCGCGGTGGTCTGGCTGCCGATCCGGCGCTCCAAACTTGGCCTTTCGATCTATGCAACCGGGTCGGACGAACTGGCTGCCTTTCGTTCAGGCGTTGGGGTCGGAAGAACGAAAGTTATCGCCTACGCCCTATGCGGTCTGTTTTGCGCCATGGGCGGATTAAGCCTGGCCGCCCTGACCGGGATAGGAGAGCCGGTGCCTGGTCCGTATCTTATGGCCTCTGTCGCAGCGGTGGTTCTGGGCGGTGTCGTTCTGGGTGGTGGCAAAGGCGGCCTTCTTGGCCCGATCATCGCCGTTTTCATTCTGCGGATCATCCGAACGATCCTGACTTTGCTGGCCGTCGATCCAAACGTGACAACAATTATCGAAGGCACAATCATGGTCCTTGTTGTCATGCTGGGCACTGCGGCGTCACTAAGGGGGGCCCGCCGATGAGCATGGACACCACTGACCTGCCAATGGTCCGCTTTGGGCGGTATCTTCGTGACAACCCGATCATACCGCTGTTGGTTTTCCTGTTCCTGATGATCGCTGTGCTCGAGGTCTTGCGGCCGGGTATCGTCACCCCGTTCCGGGCCGGTCGGGACGGGCTGATCTCGACCTTTTGGGTCGGCAACCTGATCAAGTTCGCAATTCCGCTGGCGATGCTTGCCGCTTGTCAGGTACTGACGATGCTGACCGCAGGAATTGACCTGTCGGTCGGAGTGGTCGCTACTGTGTCAGCCTTCGTCTGCGCGACACTCAGCGCAATATGGGGCGTCACACCCGCAGTCCTGATTGCTTTGTCCGCGGGCCTTGTTGTTGGCGTTGTAAATGGCATCGGGGTTGGACTGGTGCGTGTCCATCCTTTGATCATGACGCTTGGAACGGGATTGATCGCCACCGGATGCCTGCAGGTCTACCAACGCCTCGTCATCAATGCGGGCACCGAGATTCCCGCTTTCCTTTCATGGCTCGGGACCGGTCGAACTGCAGGAATGCCGAACGGGCTTTTTGTATTCGTCCCGTTCGCGCTCTTTATCCTGTGGCTGATGCGCTATACCGGGTTTGGCCGGTTGCTGTTTGCACTTGGCTCCAACGAACAGGCCGCCAAATTATCCGGTGTACGGGCCTGGCAGGTCTATCTGGCGCTCTACGTGCTATCCAGCTTTATCGCCGCACTGGCTGGTTTGCTCTATCTCGGCATGATCCGTCAAACCTCACTGAGCCTTGCAAATCCGTTGTTGTTGCCCTCGGTCGCCGCGGCGGTGATTGGCGGCACATCAATCTTTGGGGGGCGTGGCAGTTTCGCCGGTGCGATCGTGGGCGCACTTATTCTGCGTGTGCTGGATACCATGCTAACATTGATGCAGATGCCGGAAGGCGCACGCACGGCCCTGTTTGGGCTGATCATCCTCGCGGTTACCGCGCTCTACGTCAGGATCACCGGCACGCGCTAAAGGAGGTTTCCAATGGCAAAATTCCGGATCGTCGGCATCAGTTTCGATCACATGCATATGGGTGATTTGCTTCGGATGGTGCACGATCATCCTGACGCCGAAATCGCCGCGATCTTCGATCCGGATCGGGACAAAATGCAGGCGGCAGTGAAGGCATTCGATATTCCCGATGATCGGGTATTTACGGACTTCGACGCATGTATGACTGCGGGTCATTACGATATGGCCATTCTATGCGCGGCGACAGCGCAACATGCGAACTACACGGAACGGCTGGCTCTTCATGACATGCATGTTTTTGTCGAAAAACCCTTTGCCGCATCTGTTGACGATGCCCGCCGGATGATGACGGCAATGAACGAAACCGGAAATCAGCTGGTCATCAACTGGCCCTTGCGATGGGTCGAAAGCCACGTGACGGCCAAGCGGTTGATCGACGAAGGCATAATCGGTGACCTGCGTGAGGTCCATTTCTATGACGGAAATCGCGGACCGTTGTACCATTTGGCCGATAAGGTCGAAGTAACCCCCGAGGAAGTCGAGCGTCAAAAGCCGGACTCCTGGTGGTACAAACGGTCATCAGGCGGCGGTTCGCTGCTTGATTACCTGGGATACGGCGCGACGCTTGGAACCTGGTTCATGGGCGGCCGTGCACCGATCGAGGTCACATGCACGGTTGACGAAACACCAGGTATCGAGGTCGATCAGCATGCAATCGCCGTGTGCCGTTACGAAACAGGCCTGTCGAAGATGGAAACGCGCTGGGGTACGTTCACCGATCCTTGGACAACGCAGCCGCAACCCACTTGCGGGTTTGTTTTTGTCGGCACCGACGGCACCATTTCGTCGCCCGACTATGCCAGCCACATAACGGTTCAGACCCGCGCAAAACCCGAACGGCACGAGATACCGGTGACCCCGTTGGCTGCTGGCGAACGAAATGCCATCGAATACGTCCTTGGCTGCTTGTCCAATGGAACCCGGGTCGAAGGGCCGCTTGATCCGGCCCTGGGTCTGACAGCACAGCGGATCGTCGATACCGCGCTCCGTTCAGCCCGCGAAAAACAAACTCTCAGGTTGCTGTCATGAGCGAGGACAGTGCCAAAACCGACCAGTATGCCTTAAAGTCAGCCCAGTTGCCCGAAGTCCCTGCCCCGGACCTGCCGTATTCTCCACCGGTGCCTCAAAACTACAGGCCTAGGATCGGAATAATTGGTACGGGCGGAATTTCCGTAAGCCATCTGGATGCCTACCGAACGGCCGGCTGGGACATTGCCGCAATCTGGAACCGGACGCGCGCGAAAGCCGAAGAAAAGGCCGCCGAATACTGCCCGTCGGCGCGCATCGAAGATGATTGGCAGGCGCTTCTTTCCGACAGTGAAATCGACGTTGTCGACGTCACGCTTCATCCGGAACACCGAATGCCAATCCTCAAGGCTGCTTTGCAGGCGGGCAAACACGTGCTCAGCCAGAAGCCGTTTGTTACCGACCTCGATCTTGGCAATGACCTTGTGAAGCTGGCAGATGATCAGGGTGTGAAACTCGCGGTAAACCAAAATGGCCGCTGGGCTCCGCACCTATCCTGGATGCGCGAGGCGGTTTCAGTTGGATTGATCGGCGACGTTCTGTCTGCACATGTTTCAATTCACTGGGATCACGGCTGGACCGCAGGTACGCCGTTTGACGAAATGGAGCACCTGATCCTTTACGATTTTGGTGTGCATTGGTTCGACTTTCTTGCGTCTCTTGTTGGCGACAGGGCGGAAAGCGTCTTTGCAACCGCGACACCGGCACGTGGCCAGGCCAACAAGGTCCCTTTGATGTCACAGGCGCTGGTGCGTTTGGACCAAGGCCAAGCAAGCCTGATTTTTGACGGGGGCGTTCCTTTTGGCCCGCGTGACACAACATATGTGGCTGGCACAACCGGAAGCCTTACATCAAGGGGACCGGATCTTTCATCGCAATCTGTGACGCTTGAGACAGCGCAGGGCATCGCGCGCCCAGCGCTCAAGGGACAATGGTTCAACGACGGGTTTCGCGGAACCATGGGCGAGCTTCTTTGTGCGATAGAAGAGGACCGAGAGCCCTCGGTATCCGCAAAGAACAACCTAAAGTCGTTGGCCATCGTTTTTGCGGCAATTGCCTCGTCCAAACAAAATCGAGAAATCGAGATCGGAAGCATCAGAACAGTCGACGCCTGAACGGGTATTTTCAGGCAAAACGGGTACGAATTCAGGCCTTTGCCAATATCCTTCGACCAGCCTCGCCCCCTAGTCCAACCCGCAAATAGGTGGCTTTTAATGGTCGCCATACTGCGATCCCTACCACACACCGCCCGGGGACAGATGCGAAACAACCAGACGCTGCAAAGAAGAAACTTGCATTCGCGCCCTGATGCGTAGTCACTTGGTAACGGATGGTTGGAGGAAGACTATGAAACCATGGGCTATCGTGGTTTGTGTCGTTTGCGCGTTGGGCCTTGTCGCTTGCTCTCCCCGAGTTCGTACATATGAAAAGACGGTATCAAGTGCTGTTCCTGCAAGCTCGGGCAGCAATCTTGCGCAGACCGTCAACCGCCTCGGAGACCCAAAAGACGGTCGTTCGGGTGTAAAGCTGATCAGCGACGGCGAAGAAGCTCTGGTCTCAAGGCTATTGATGGCCGCAGCGGCAGAGCAAACGATCGACGCCCAATACTATCTTTTGCACAACGATCCGACCGGGCATCTCTTTGCGGCCAGTCTTTTACAAGCGGCAGATCGGGGGGTGCGTGTCCGGTTGCTGTTGGATGACATGGATACATCCGGCTACGACGCGATGACCGCTGCGCTTGATTACCACGACAACATCGAAATCCGGCTGTTTAACCCCTTTTGGCGCGATCAAAGCCTGCTGGTTGCGGGGCTGACTGATTTCAAACGCATCAATCGACGAATGCACAACAAATCCATGACGGCGGACAACGTGTTCACGATTGTCGGTGGGCGAAACATCGGTGCCGAGTACTTTCTGGCCCGTAAAGAAATGAACTATGCCGATCTGGACGTTCTGGCCGCAGGCCCCGTTGTAAAAGAGGTCTCCAAAAGCTTTGACGCATACTGGAACAGCGAATTTGCCGTCCCTGCCCGCGTGGTCGTCGGTGAACCGGAGGCCTTCAGCCTGAGCGATGCGCGAGGCAGGCTCAACGCGCTGGTGGAAGAGGCGAAGCAAACGCAATACGGCGCCGCCCTGCGACGATCCGCCGAAGAAAATTTTGCAGACGGCGCGCTGTCACTGGACTGGCTTCCTGCCCGATTGTATGCGGACCCGCCGTCCAAGGCGGCAGGCCTGGAAAACTCGGATCCAATTCTCGCATCCCAACTTCTGCCCTACTTCGAAAATGCCAAAAGCGAAGTGAACATTATCTCGGCCTATTTTGTACCGCGCAACAATGGCGTGAGATGGATGACCGAACTGGAAAACCGCGGGGTCGAGGTCAAAGTTGTCACCAACTCATTGGCCTCGAACGACGTAGCACCGGTCTACGCCCACTACGCCAAGAAACGTCGGGCAATGCTGCGCGGCGGGGTCGACCTGTATGAACTGAGGCCCGATGCCTATCAAGTCCAACGTCGCGGCATCAACTGGGCGCAATCCCGATCCGGCCTCCATTCCAAGGCTTTCGCGGTGGATGACCGATATCTGTTCGTCGGGTCGTTCAACTGGGACCCGCGTTCGGTCCACATCAATACCGAAATGGGGATTCTGATGGATTCGCCCGCTTTGGCCAGTCAAACCATGGCTGCCTTGGACCAAGCGCTGCCAGCCTACACCTATCACGTGACGTTGGAGCGTGCAGGCCAACTTAAGTGGCGGACCCGGAACGAGGATGGCACGATCCTGGAATATGACTCTGAGCCGACAGGTACGGCATGGGATCACATCGTCGCCGGCTTTTTGAGCATCTTGCCAATTGGTTCACAGCTTTAGGGTTGATGATTTTGACAATCAGCCTGGCTTTGGCAAATCTCCGGAAGGGTTTTGATCGTGAAGTACTACAACCTGTATGCCGACGCCGCAGGCGAAAGCCGTTGGTCCGAGATCGAAGTTCCGCTGGCAGAGCGAAGCTTTGCGCCACCAGCAAAGGCAATTGAGGTCTCAGAGCCGGAGCATGTTAAACAGACCATGTTCCTGAGGCTTCGATCAGGTTGGAACGAACCGATCCACCCGACGCCAGTGACGCAAAGGCTGGTGTGCCTTGCCGGAACGATCCGCGTTACCGCAAGCGATGGCAACTTTCGGGATATAGGACCGGGGGACGTTTGGCACATGGCAGACAAGTTCGGACGCGGTCATCACACCAAGGTCACAAGCTTCGAGGATTTTGAGGCGGTCATTATTCAGTTCGAGTGAAGTCGGAAAATTCCACGATCTCTTCAAACCTTCACCAGCTCCATAAACAGCCCACAAGTGAGAGCGCCGTTACGGTCTGAAGATTTCCGGCTATACTGGGGTCATTGTTTCGCGCCGGCACCTGATTGACAGCGATCAAACCACCGCTGGCGCAGAGGGGGGATTGCCATGGAACAACGCCTCTCAGCCATTATGGCGGCCGATATGGTCGGGTACTCGCGCTTGATGGAAGTGGACGAGTTGGGTGTTCTGTCACGTCAAAAGAAACACCGGCGCGAATTGATCGATCCGGAAATAACCCGGCGCCGAGGAAGCATCATCAAGACGACCGGAGACGGCATGCTGGCCTCGTTCGAATCCGTTCAGGACGCGGTTCAATGCGCCGTCAGCATTCAACAAGCGATGAGCCTTCGGGAAACCGAACTGGAGGACGACAAGAGAATTCGATTTCGCGTCGGCATCAATCTGGGCGATGTCATTTTCGACGACGGCGACATCTTCGGAGATGGGGTGAACGTCGCCGCGCGGCTGGAAGGATTGGCAGAACCCGGCGGCGTGTGCGTTTCGGATATCGTGCATCAGGCGATTCAGGACCGGGTCGACGCGCCATTTCGCGACATGGGCGGCCAACGCGTCAAGAACATCACTCGCCCCATTCGTGTCTGGCAATGGTCCCCTCAGGCGGCGCCCGTGCGTGCGGCTCCTGAGATTTCACTGCAACAGCGCGTGAAGTTCTGCAAATCGGCAGATGGCGTAAATCTTGCCTGGGCCTCGACCGGAGAAGGTACACCTGTGCTGAAAGCCCCGAATTGGCTTAATCACATCGAGTATGAGTGGACCAGCCCGGTCTGGGGGGATTTCCTGTCCGAGATGTCCAAACTCTGTCGATTGGTCCGGTTCGACCAACGGGGAAACGGGCTTTCAGACTGGGAAGTTGAGGACATTTCAGAAGATCGTATGATCGACGACATGATTGCCGTGGCCGATGCGGCCGGGCTGGATCGTTTTGGCCTGTTCGGCATCAGTCAGGGGTCTGCATTTTCAATTCGATTTGCGGCAAGACGCCCCGAGCGTGTGAAATTTCTTATCCTGCTGGGGGGCTATTTGCGCGGGCGCATGATGCGCGGGGACGCCGAAGCCGAACAGTTTTATCAAGCATCTCGCGCCATGGTATCGGCCGGCTGGGGCTCCCCCAACCCGGTGTACCGCCATTTCTTCACGTCTTGCTACATGCCGGATGCCACACCGGAAGAAGGGGCAAGTTTCGACGAAATGCAACGCATCTCCGCCAGCCCGGAAACGGCCTTGCGGATCATGGAAATGAACAGCTACATGGACGTACGCACAGATGCGCAGCGCGTGAGTGTTCCGACTTTGGTGTTGCATGCCCAAGGCGACATGGCAGCACCCATCAGTGAAGGCCGTGAGACAGCCCGGGAAATCCCGACGGCTGAGTTCGTTGAACTGCCCGGGGCCAATCATTGCATGATACGCGGCCATCCGGGGTTCGATGAGTTCTTTCAGGAAATCGGACCGTTTCTGAAAGAACATGGTGATTTTTGAGTACCTTACGCTTTAATGGTGCTGACGTTATTTGTACCCGCTGTTTCCTCAACAACGTGATTTCCGGAGAACGTAATGACTGATATTTCCAGAAGGCGTTTCCTAAAATTCGCCCTGATCAACTCAACTGCCCTGGCTTTGGCCGGACAGACAATGGCTCAGGCGACCTCTCTCTCGGACGTTGGCGGTGCGATGTTGGGTTTGGAGACCGCCACGATTTTCACCGCGCGCGAGATCGTGACGCTCGACCCGGATCAACCGTCAGCTCAGGCCGTTGCGGTGATAAATGATCGGATCCTTGCAACCGGAACGCTGGACGAGGTCAAGGGCATCCTTGGAGATAAACCGTACGATCTGGACACAACATTCGACGACCACGTTATCGTTCCCGGTTTCATTGCGCAGCATGACCATCCGATCCTGGCTGGATTGACAATGTCATCCCTGATCCTGTCCATCGAGGATTGGGAACTCCCCGACGGCACCGTGATTGCCCTCAAGGACAAGGATGACTTCATGACGCGCCTTGCGGCAGCCGATGCCGAGTTGGATGATCCGGCTGAACCGCTGCTCACCTGGGGGTATCATGCCGCGTTTTATGGCCCTCTGACCCGCGCCGACCTCGACACGATCAGCGCCGAGCGCCCGATATTCTCGTGGGCCAGATCCTGCCATGAGTTCATCCTGAATACAGCCGCGATGAACGCCGCGGGCGTCACGGAAGACCTGATCGCCAGCTGGTCAGAGACAGAAAAATCGCAATCCAGTTTCGAAGATGGTCACTTCTGGGAACAGGGTTTGTTTGCCGTTTTGCCGAATATAGCGCCGATGGTCGCAAACCCTGACAAGTTCCGTTCCGGCCTGCTGACCATGCGCGACTACATGCACGCCAAGGGTGTGACCTTCGGAAACGAACCGGGCGGTATTCTTGCAAAGCCCATTCAGGATGCGGTCAATGCGGTGATGTCGGCGCCATCGATGCCCTTCCGATGGACGTTCATTCCCGATGGCAAAAGCCTGGTTGCTACTTACGATCAGGATACCGACGTGATCCGCCAAACCGAGGCTTTGGTCGACTGGTACGGCGGCATGACCAGCATGGCAAAGGGCAGCGTAAAACTGTTCTCTGACGGCGCCATATATTCCCTAGCGATCCAACTCCGCGACCCCGCCATCGGTGACTATCACGGTGAATGGATGATGGATCAGGACGCATTCGAGCGTGCTTTCCGGGTCTATTGGGACGCCGGTTATCAGGTGCATGTGCACGTCAACGGCGACGCCGGTCTCGACCGTGTTCTGAACACGCTGGAAGACAACCTATTGCGCAACCCGCATTTTGATCATCGTACGGTGATTGTCCACTTCGCCGTCAGCGCGCCCGACCAGGTCGAGCGTATCAAACGCCTCGGCGCGATCGTCAGCGCCAATCCTTACTACGTCACCGCGCTATCAGATCGCTACAGCGAAACCGGCCTGGGACCCGAGCGCGCGGACCAGATGGTGCGGCTGGGCGATCTGGACAAATCGGGTATCTCGTGGTCGCTGCACTCTGACATGCCCATGGCACCGGGCGACCCGCTGTTCTTGATGTGGTGCGCGGTAAACCGGGTCACGAGTTCCGGTCGCGTAGCCGGCAGGGACCAAAAGATCTCTGCCGAACAGGCCCTGCGCGGGGTCACGATCAATGCGGCGTATTCTCACCGCCTTGAAGAAGAACGGGGCAGCATCGAACCGGGCAAGCTCGCCAACTTCACGATTTTGGCAGAGAACCCCCTGACAGTCGACCCGATGAAGATCAAGGATATCGCGGTTTGGGGCACGATTGCGGAGGGACGCATTCAGAAAGTCGGCGATAACTTGCGGGAAGACGCAAGCCGAAGGGGCAACGAGATCCCGGGCGAAATATATTTTGCCGAGAGTGCGTTAACCCACGCCCTTTCCGTCGTTCACGCGCATCTTTGAAGTTTGATTCGCACTGCAGAACAACTGGATTTGGCCGCATCAAGTTTGGTTGTGTCCAAGTGGGCACTCGAATGGGCTGGGTTTTGTCTCCTCAGAACGATGATCAATTCCCAGCCACTCAATCCCAAGTTCTACTGATACTGGTTCTAAGAAACCGATTGCTCCGAGACGATCTCGCCAAAACGTGTAAAAAACTTGCCCGAGAGCTTTTTCGCGGTGCCAGCAATCAATCGACTACCCAATTGCGCAATCTTTCCGCCGACTTCAACTTTAGCGGTGTATGCAAGAATGGTCTCATCCCCATGTGAGGTAAGCGTTACGTCGGCACCACCTTTGGCAAACCCGGCCGCGCCGCCTTTGCCTTCCCCGGTCAGGGAAAAACCTTCAGGTGCATTTGAAGTATCCAGCGTCACCTCACCCGAGAACCGCGCCTTGACCGGGCCGATCTTGAGGACAACCTTGGCCTCAAGGTGCTCGGGCGAGTGCTGGATCAGTTCCTCGCAGCCGGGAATGCACTCGCGCAGGACATCCGGATCGTTCAAAGCGCGGTAAACGACGTCGCGCGGGGTGGCAATGTGGATTTCGTCACTGAGTTCCATTCATGTTTCCTTTGTTCAACAACATCTTGGATAGACCAGAAGTGCGGTCTCGGTAGCCTCTTCCGGCGTTACGTCCGGGCGCACCAGCCACAAACGCCGCAGGCGATTAAGCACGTTTTTCATCATCAGATGCCTCTCTGGATTTGTTCGTGTTTCGCCACAGCACGATCTCGGCCAGGATCGACAGGGCGATTTCATGCGGATCGATCGCATGGATATCCAGCCCGGCCGGGGATTTGAGCTGCGCCGCGCGCTCCGGCGCCAAACCTTGAGCGATGAGTTTTGCCGTAAGCGCATCAGCCTTTCGGCGGCTGGCCACCATGGAGACATGGGCCGCCTCGGTTTGCAGCGCCGCTTTCAGGGCGTCAGCGTCTCCGCGACCCTGCGAGGCAACAACAACGAAATCCTGCGCCTCAATGTCCAAATGGTCGATGGTTTCCAGCGTAAACCTATCGTAGTCGCCGTTTGTTTCTGCCTCGTCACCAAGGCAGATTCGAAAGCCGGCCAGCGCCCCATGCGCTGCCAGCGCTGTGGCAATCGGAGATGCACCAAAGATCACCAGACGCGGGGCGTGTTGATACGGTTCGACCAACAGATCGACAGTGCCGCCCGAGGGGCAGCCGCTTTTGAAGGTCTGCACTCCGTCGGGGTCTGTCATGCTCACCACCTTATTCGAAGGTTTGACACGGATCATCTGCGGCTCGCCGGTGATCAGCGCCGTCCGGGCCGAGGTTCGGACGGCGCGCTGCACGCAAGCCCCTCCGAGATGTCCAAGAAGGCGCCCGTCTTTGGTGATCGCAGCTTTTCCTCCGGCCTTTGCGGACGTTGCATCCGCCGTACGCAGGACCGTTGCCACACAAAAGGCCTCACCGGTTTGGCGCAGCTGTTCAATCGTGTCGAATATGTCGAAGTTAGCCATTTCAGACTCCTTTCACAGCTTACGAAACTGAGGCTCCAACGCCGCCAGCGCTTCCAGCGTGTTGGCTGGCAAATGTGCATCCAGATAGGGTTCCGCCGCCTGCATCGCGGCAGCAATCGGCTGGTAGTCCCGCCAGCCTTTCAGGGGGTTCAGCCATACGATCCGCCGCGCTTTACGTCGGATGCGCGCCAGCGCATCGCCCAGCGCCTGCGGGTCGGAACTGCAATACCCATCGGACAAGATCAGCACGATGGTCCGTCCGTTCAAAGCGCGCGCGCCGTATCCGTTCAGGAAATGCTCAAGACTGCCCGAGATATCCGTGCCGCCGCCAAACCCTTCAGCCATCAACGACAGCCGCCCGGCCGCGCGCAAGGAGTCGTGGTCGCGCAGCGCATCTGTGACGCGCATCAGGCGGGTGTGGAAAAGATAGGCGTCCGCCTCTGTGCCACTGCCGATCAGACCTTTGAGGAAGGCCAGAAAAACCCGCGAATAAACCGTCATCGAACCGCTTACGTCACACAAGGCCACAATCCGCATCGGGCGTGGTGGACGAGCGCGGCGATACAGGTCCATCGGTTCTCCGCCCCTTGCAAGGCTGGCGCGTTGGATCCGGCGCATATCAAGCGAGGGGCCACGTAGCGCTTGTTTCCGCCGACGCGAGCGGCGGTCGCGGATGGCGCGCGCGATGGTGGCCGCGGCCTGTTCCGCCTGCCGCAGCGCGTCTTCGTCCATCAGCTCGCGCAAATCCCGACGCGACAGGTTGGCCGTACGGGTTGCAATCAGCTTCCCGTTCCTCCCCACGGCCTCCCCGTCGCCGGGATCAGGCGCAGTGGCCTGATCCGTGCCGGTTTCCGTTTCCTGAGCAGCCTGGCTTTCCTGCTGCCAGATCATCGGCTTGGCGGATTGAACCCGCACATGCGCCGTTTGGGCAGTTCCCGTGCGCTGCTTTCCGGTATTGAACCAATAGGCTTCGAACAGGTCATCGAAGCGCCGCCAATCGTCGGCGTCGCCGGCCAGCAACACGCAAAGCGCCTGCTGGGCCTGTCTGACATCCGTTGCCTCAACCGCCGCCAGCGCAGCCAACGCATCCGCTGTTTCAGCCGGTCCCACACGCATTCCGTTCATACGCAGATGCGCGATGAAGCCAGACATGCGATCCGCCAAACCAGATGCGCGAGTGGGGAACCGGGTGACTTGCATCACGCCACCTTTCCGATCAAACGATCCATGACCTCAGGCGGGGCCGCGTCATAGTCGGCGGCGGTTTTTAGAAGGCAAACAAGGGTCGCCTGAACCTCTTCGCTGGATTGCGCCATGTCATTTACACCCAGCCCCGAAAGGGCCGCCGCCCAGTCCAACATTTCGGCAATACCGGGAGTCTTCTCCAAGTCTTCTTTGCGCAGCGCCTGCACCACGCCAACAATCTGGCGCGCCAACAGCCCTTCGACTTCGGGCATGCGGGCTTTCAGGATAGCCATTTCCGTTTCACGCGATGGGTAGTCGAGGAAACTATAAAGGCAACGCCGCCGCAGCGCGTCTGAAAGGTCCCGCGTCCCGTTTGCCGTCAGGATCACGATGGGCCGCGAACGCGCCTTGATGGTGCCAAGCTCGGGGATGGTGATCTGAAAGTCCGACAAAATCTCGAGCAGATAGGCCTCAAACTCCTCATCCGCGCGGTCGATTTCATCGATCAGCAGAACAGGTGGCTCTTGTTCGCTGATTGCTTCCAGCAATGGTCGCTTCAGCAGATAGTCATCAGTAAATAACTGGGCCTCGCTGGTTCCGCCCTGTGCCTCGCTTGCACGAATGGCCAGCAACTGACGTTGATAGTTCCACTCATAAATCGCGTGGCTGGCATCGAGCCCTTCATAGCATTGCAACCGGATCAACCGCGCGGCGCGTTGGGCGGCCAACGCCTTTGCGACCTCGGTTTTGCCGACCCCAGCCGGGCCTTCCAGCAGCAGCGGACGCCCAAGCGTCTGCGCCAGATGCAGTGCCATCGCCAATCGGTCGTCGGCAACATAGCCCACCTCGGCGAGGCCCTGCTGAATGTCCTGCAAGCTCATGCCATTCTCCCGGATTGCCGCCGCGCCGTGTTCCAGCGCGGCGGCTTTTCCTGTTAGCCGTGCATTCCCAGACCGTTGGCGATCTTCCAGATGCGCCAGTGGTCATGCGGCATGTGGCTCTGAACAAGGCCAAATGGGCGGAATGCATCATGCACCGCGTTCGAGAACGCGGGCACACCGCCGACATTCGGGCTTTCACCAACGCCCTTGGCACCGATCGGGTGATGCGGGGACGGCGTCACCGTGTGGTCGGTGGTGTAGTTGGGCGTCTCCCATGCCGTGGGCAGGAAGAAGTCCATCAAGGTGCCAGTCTTCACGTTGCCCATCTCATCATAGGCGATTTCCTGACCCATCGCGATGGCCAGCGCTTCGGTCACGCCACCATGGACCTGTCCTTCGATGATCATCGGGTTGATCCGGGTGCCGCAATCGTCGAGCGCATAGAACTGCCGGACCTCGCATTCGCCGGTATCCACGTCGATCTCCATGACACAGATATAGGCTCCGAACGGATACGTCATATTCGGCGGATCATAATAGCTGACCGCTTCCAGACCCGGTTCCAGTCCCGGAATCGCCTGATTGTAGGCGGCGAAGGCAATCTCCTTCATGGTCTTGAACCGCTCGGGCGCACCTTTGACTGAGAACCTGTCCACATCCCATTCGACGTCGTCATCATGGACCTCAAGCAAGTAAGCCGCGATCATCTGCGCCTTGGCGCGGATTTTGCGGGCGGCCATCGCCGTTGCCGCACCGGCCACAGGTGTCGACCGAGACCCATAGGTCCCAAGACCATAAGGCGCGGTGTCCGTGTCACCTTCCTCCAACGTGATGTCATCTGCAGGTAGACCGATCTCACTAGCGATGATCTGGGCAAAGGTCGTGGCATGACCCTGACCCTGACTGATCGTCCCCAGCCGCGCGATGGCGGAGCCAGTCGGGTGGATTCGAATTTCGCAGGAATCGAACATGCCGAGCCCGAGAATATCGCAGTTCTTCACCGGTCCCGCGCCTACGATTTCAGTGAAGTGCGTCAGGCCAATGCCCAACAACTTGCGGGTCTTGCCCGATTTGAAGTCCTCAATCCGCTGCGCCTGTTCGGCGCGCAAGTCTTCGTAGCCCACGGCCTTCAATGCCTTATCCCAAGCGGTGTGGTAATCGCCCGAGTCATATTCCCAGCCCAGCGCCGATTGATACGGGAACTGATCTTTGCGGATAAAGTTGATCCGGCGCAGTTCAGCCGCGTCCATGTTCAGCTTGATGGCCAGAACTTCGATCATCCGCTCGATGAAATACGCGGCCTCGGTCACCCGGAACGAGCAACGATAGGCGACGCCGCCAGGTGCCTTGTTGGTGTAGACCCCGTCCACAGCCAGATAAGCGGTGGGGATGTCATACGACCCGGTGCAGATGTTCATGAAACCGGCCGGGAATTTGGTCGGGTCGGCACAGGCGTCAAATCCGCCGTGATCCGCTGTTGTATGGCACCAGAGACCAGTGATCTTGCCATCCTTGGTCGCAGCGATTTTGCCCTGCATCCAATAATCGCGGGCAAAGGCGGTGGACATCAGGTTTTCCATCCGGTTCTCGACCCATTTTACCGGCTGGCCGGTGACAATCGAGGCGACGACCGAGCAAACATAGCCCGCATAAGCACCAACCTTGTTACCGAAGCCGCCACCGATATCAGGGCTGATGACCCGGATATTGTGCTCGGCCAGACCCGAGATCAGCGACACAACAGTCCTGATCGCGTGCGGGGCCTGGAAGGTGCCGTAGAGCGTGAGCTTACCGGTCACATTGTCCATCGACGCCACACAGCCACAGGTCTCAAGCGGACACGGGTGGGTCCGGTGGTAATAGATCATCTCTTCGGCCACGACATCGGCCTCACCTAGAACGGCTTCAGTCGCATCTTTGTCGCCTTGCTCCCAGGTGAAGATGTGGTTGTGATGCTTGCGCGGCCCGTGTGCGCCTTCGGTCTGACCCGCAAGGTCTTCACGCAGGACAACGTCCGATTTCAGTGCCTCGAACGGGTCGGTCAGGACGGGCAGTTCTTCGTAGTCAACCTCGACCAGCTCAGCCGCGTCCGCCGCGATATAGCGGTTTTCGGCGACAACATAGGCAACCTCCTGACCTTGAAACAGCACCTTGCCATCAGCCAGCACCATTTGCTTGTCACCGGCCAGCGTCGGCATCCAATGCAGACCCAGCGGTGCCAGATCTTCGGCGGTCAACACGGCAACAACACCGGGCACGGCCATCGCGGCGTCTTTGTTTACACTGACAACGCGGGCGTGGGCGTAAGGCGAACGGACGAATGCGCCAAACAGCATCCCGTCCAGCTTGATGTCATCGACGTAGTTGCCCTTGCCTTGGGTAAAGCGCACATCCTCGACGCGCTTTCGGGCGCAGCCCATCCCTTTGAGATTGGCGGCGCGTTCTTCGGGGGTCATGGTTTGATCGTTCATTCCGCGGCCTCCGTCTGAGCGTTCAGCATTTCAGCCGAGGCCGAGATCGCCTTGACGATATTCTGATACCCGGTGCATCGACACAGGTTGCCCGCCATACCAAAGCGGATTTCTTCCTCGGTCGGGTTCGGATTTTCCTGCAGCAGGCGATGCGCCCGGGTGATCATCCCCGGCGTGCAGAAACCGCACTGCAGCCCGTGATGTTCGCGGAACATTTCCTGCAGAACACCAAGGCTACCATCGTCATTAGTGAGGCCCTCGACGGTAGTGATATCGGCGCCGTTCACCTGCGCCACAAATGTGGTGCAGGATTTGACGGACTTGCCATCGATATCCACGGTGCAGGCGCCGCAATGACTAGTCTCGCACCCGATATGAGGACCGGTGATTTTCAGATCTTCCCGCAGGAAGTGGATCAGCAGCGTGCGCGGCTCGGCCAGACCTTCGACCTGCTTGCCGTTCACGGTGAGTTTGACGTGCATTTTCGACATAAGTGTTCCTCCCTCAGCCCGCGCGGCTTTGCGCACGGTCGATGGCGCGGCGCAGCATCACGGCGGCCACGTGTTTCTTGAATTCGATGGGGCCGCGATTGTCAGCCACTGGATCAATCGCTTCGAGCATTGCTGCGACGCAGCCGTCGAAGTCGCCGCCGGCCAACGCTGAACTGGCCGTCTCAGACCAGATGGGCGTATCCGCCAGATTGGTCATAGCGACCGAGGCTTGACCGTTGCCAACCATCACCGCAGCCGCAGCGGTCGCGTAATCGCCGATCTTGCGCTTTTGCTTTTCATAAGCCTGTCCGACGCCCACCCCCGGTACCGGGATCGAAATCCGGGTCAGGATTTCCTCATCCTCGCGTGCAGTAAAATACGCGGCCTCATAGAAATCCCGTGCCGCCACACTGCGGGTGCCGTCAGGGCCCGATAGTTCAAACGAGGCGTTCAGGCACTGCATCAGGCCCGGCATGTCGTTGCCCGGATCACCGTTGGCGACGTTGCCGCCAACGGTACCCATATAACGCACCTGAGGATCAGCGATCTGCAACGCGGCCTCGCGGATCAAGGGAACGGCCGATGCCAGACCGTCATGCGTGATCAACTCATGCTGAGTGACCATCGCGCCCAGCGAGACGGTATCAGCCCCGATCTCGATGCCTTTCAGTTCATCAATGGCCTGCAGATCAACCAGATGGCCCATTTCGGCCATGCGAAGCTTCATCATCGGGATCAGGCTGTGGCCGCCTGCGATCACACGCGCCTCATCTCCGTGTTCCTGTAAGATGCCAATGGCCGAGGCGATGTCGCCTGGCCGGTGATACTCAAAACCGGCTGGTATCATGTTTTTCCTCCCTGGGTCCGAGCGGTATGCCTTGGGGGACCTGCGGGGAAGGAAAGAACACTGGGGGCAGCCATTCCAGCGGGTGGAAACGGGGCGCGCAGCTTGTTTCACGAAACGCGAATTAGCTGCACGAGTTGCGACTAAAGGCCCAGCGCCTCGCGAATGTCCGTCAGGCGGGATCGGCTGACCGGAACCTTGGCCAACGCGTCAACCCCGTCGAAGTAGCAGGTGCCGTTGTCCTTGTGCCTCTCAAAGCTTGAGACATGTTCGGGATTGACAAGATAGCTACGATGCGCCCGCAGGAAACCATCTGGTTTTAGCCGGCTTTCGGCCTCGGTAATCGACCAGGGGCAGAAAAGCTTATCGGCATCCATATACAGCACGGTGTAATGCCCCTCGGCCCGGATTGCGGCTATTTTTCCGGGTTGGGCAAAGAAGGTTTGGCCGTCCCGCTCGTACGGAACACCTGCACGCGGTACGACCGGCGCCGGTTCCGGTTCGGGTTCCACAGAAGGCGCAGCGCCGGTGGCCGTCTCGGGGCCGACAAACGAAATGCCGGTCAGCAGAAAGGCACCACAAATCAGAAACACCGAAACAGTCACACCCATCGCCAGGACCTGATTGTTCAGGGCCGGTCCGGCTCCGCCTGCGTTGTCCGTCGCGACAAAGTCGGTCAGGCCGGTTGCCACGAAGTGCATCGTGAATACAGCCAGGCCAAAACAGGCCGTGCCCAGCAGGATATTGCGCTGGGTTCGATTGTCGTACGCAACCCAAATGGCGGCAACGGAGAGCACAACCGACGCAAGCGTTGCAATTGCCACATCCCAAGCATTGTAGACTGGGCGGCAAAGCTGCATCCCTGACATGCCCACGTAATGCATTACCACAATTCCAAGGCCGACGATGACACCGGCGCCGATCATTGTTTGCACTGTCCGGGGACGGAAATGCAAAAGCAGCAGGGCCAGACCGACCATCAGAATTGCCACCAAAGCTGAAATCAATGTGATCAGCGCGTCGTAATAAAACAGAATTGGCAGTTGCAAACCCAGCATTGCGACGAAATGCATGGACCAGATGCCGCCACCCAGTATGATCGCAGCCAGAGCGACGATGAACTTGCGTCTTTGGTCGTTCAGCTTTGAGGCTCCATGCGTCAGATAGAGCCCGGTAAAACCGGCCATCAATGCCACGGCAAGCGATGCCGCCACAAGCCAGCCGTTATGCAAATAGTCCAACATGTAGGTACATGCGCCCTCCCTGGCGCGGGGACGACGTTAACAAACCTGTTTTATTGGCACAATCGGCTCGTATGATCCATCAGTTAAATCTTTTTGGACACTGTGACTAAGACGGAATTCAACGAAAACGTTCTGTTTCGTGCTGGCCGGTTACTTCGACGTTTGGCGACCGCCATTAATGGCACCTCACATTTCCAGAACTTCACAACCAAAGCACCATATCAAATCTAAAGTCACTGGAGATCACTGTCTTTTCCAAAGCAACCAACCGAGGCCCGCAGAACGTATCGATTGACACAGATCAATGCACTTGCAACCTTCATATAGTGAAATGCGAATATTAATCATGATCTACGTTCACTGACCTGTCCCCAAGCAAACATGACAGTGAGCGGAATTTGAATAGCGTGCACGTTCCACACGGGGGCTCGGCAGGAGTGGTGGCGAGCCCCCTCTTTGTTCACAGGCCGCCAAAGAGCCTGAACGTTGAGACGCAAGGAATACGGCGCGAATTTGATCGCACGACCTGGCCGCACTGCCAAATGCGGACAGTGGCAACAACGACACCGCTGGCGACGTGCCAGCAAGACATTCGGTATAAACTCTGATGAGCACCGTTGAACCAGCAGAACAGAAACTCAAACGCGCCCTTACAGCACCGTTGCTGACGCTTTATGGCCTGGGCGTAACGGTCGGAGCAGGAATTTATGTTCTCGTCGGCGCGACGGCGGACATAGCCGGCCCGTATGCCGCGTTTTCGTTTGTCGTGGCTGCACTCGTCGTCTCACTGACCGCACTTTCATATGCAGAACTCGCAACACGTTTTCCGGTCAGCGCGGGCGAGGCAGCCTATGTCGAAGCGGGATTTCAGAAAAACTGGATGGCAATGCTGGTCGGTCTGGCGGTTGCGGCCTCGGGCGTTATCTCGGCCTCTGCCGTCGCGATAGGCGCAGCCTCCTATCTTCACGCATTAACGGGTCTGGCAATACCATTTCTGACTGTCAGCGTTGTGTTGATTATGGGGCTTATTGCCCTGTGGGGGATCACGGAATCGGTACTGGTTGCTGCGGCCATCACGATCATCGAGATTGCAGGGCTTCTATTTGTGATCGGCTGGGGCATGTCGGTTCAGGACCCGCAGGGATATAATGTCAGCTCCACGCTCCCTCCACTTGAGATTGAAGCGTGGCGAGGCATCTTCGCTGCATCGCTTCTCGCGTTTTTTGCATTTGTTGGTTTTGAGGACATGGCAAATGTCGCCGAAGAAGTCATTGACCCTGTTCGCACCATCCCGAAAGCAATCTTGCTGACGCTCATACTGGCGACAGTATTGTATCTTGGGACATCGCTGACGGTGCTGCTGGTTGTCCCGATCGATGTTTTATCAGCGTCTGCTGCGCCGCTCGCACTAGTTTTTGCTAATGCCCCCGAGGTGATCAAACAGGGATTTTCTGCAGTTGCGATCGTGGCGACGGTTAATGGTGTCCTGATCCAGATGATCATGGCATCGCGGGTGATCTATGGGCTGGCTGACAGGGACCACCTGCCAAAAGCCCTGGCCATTGTGCCTAAAGCAACCCAGACGCCTGTGGTTGCCACACTGCTCGTTGTCGCAACAATCCTTCTTCTGACCCAAACCGTACCGATTGGGATCTTGGCGGAGCGTACATCACAGATTGTTCTGGGGGTCTTTGTCCTCGTCAATATCTCGCTGATCCTTCTGAAGGTGAAACCGAACGGGTCTGAAGAACACTTCCGGGTGCCTCTTTTCGTTCCGATCCTTGGCGTGATCACCAGTGCATTGCTTTTCGGAGCTGGATTTCTCTAACTAAATGCAAAGGCAAACGGGCCATCAGCAATTCCAGGTTGGCATATGACCACTGACCGATCTTCGACAGGAACGCGGCTTTCAGATTGGTGGCACAGAACCTTTGTGGATCTGGCTCAGCAGTTGCAATGGTCCTATCTGCCGCCTTTGATGGTCTACTTCGCGGCTGGCGTCTCCGGTTTGACCTCGGTTGTCGGTGCTTTTTTTCTGAAGGATTACCTCGATTTATCAGCGTCTTTTGTCGCAGGTCTGGCATTTTGGGCCGGTCTTCCCTGGATTCTCAAAATGCCGCTGGGCCACATCGTGGATCTGTTCTGGCGCTGGAAATCCCTGTTGATCCTGTTTGGCGCGTCCCTGATTACCCTGTCCCTGCTCACAATGTACGGGCTTGTGACCGCGCCTGTTCGGATGGCCGGCGTGATGCCTCTGGAAGACTGGTATGTTGTCGCCCTGCTTCTGGCGCCTTCCGGCTATGCCATTCAGGATGTCGTCGCCGACGCCATGACGGTCGAGGCCGTTCCCAAGGTCGATCAGGACGGCCTTGCGTTTACGCCTGAAGAAACCCGCGCCCAGCACACGACAATGCAGACCTTGGGCAGAGTTTCGATCATCTCAGGGTTTGCAGCGGTTGCGGCCGTCAACATCTGGATATTCTCAGGAACGGAAGATCTGCAAAAGTCTGACCGGCTTGCTCTCTACGGCCAGGTTTACCTGATTGCGTTGATCATCCCTGTGCTGTCCGTCAGCGGTGTGGTGCTGCACTCACTGATACAACGTCAGCGGCTTCGTCAGGGTCACCCACTGCATACCCCGGATGAGGTGACCGAGGTCAAATGGTCCATATTGCTGGGTGGCCTCGCGTTTGTTGTGTTCAGCATTGTGTTGGGAACCGCGGAATTCGAGTTCGCACAAGAGGTGGTCTTTGCCGTGTCCCTCACGGTGATCCTGTACCTCATGTCCCGTCTTCTGAAAGAACTGGAACCCGCCCAGGCGAAAGCCCTGGTCGGTACGGCAATAATCATTTTCGTGTTCCGTGCAGTTCCGCTGCCGGGGCCGGGACTGACGTGGTTTGAAATTGACGAATTGGGGTTCGACGAGCAGTTTTTGGCAATCCTGGCTCTGCTGACGTCCTTGCTGGCATTACTTGGATTGATCGTCCTGCGGCCATTCATGGCCAAACGCTCAATCGCCCACGTGGTGGTGGTGCTTACGATCGCAGCTGGTCTGCTCTCTCTTCCAAACCTTGCCCTTTACTACGGCGTTCATGAATGGACGGCAGCGCACACAGGCGGAGTCGTCGACGCCAGGTTCATTGCCATTCTCGACACAGCTGTTGAATCGCCTCTTGGGCAAATTGCCATGGTCCCGTTGCTGGCCTGGATCGCACGCAACGCCCCGGTCCAACTGAAAGCGACCTTTTTTGCGGTGATGGCATCGTTCACCAACATGGCGTTGTCGGCGGCCAGTCTCGGAACAAAATACCTGAACCAAACATTCGTCGTTACACGCGCGGTGACCAATCCGGAAACGGGTGTCGTTACCTCGACTGCCGACTACAGCCAACTCGGGTATCTGCTGATTGCAGCCGCCGCCATCACTGTCACGGTCCCGCTGGCGGCGGTTTTCCTTGTACAGAAGTCCCGCTTCCGAACAAGCGACTGACTACAGGCCTTCTGCCTCGCTCAACAGTTCTTTGAGGTGCGCAACCGGAACGCCAATGTTGGAGCCACCAAACTCAGGCAGGATCGCGGCGTTGATGGCGACTACCTCGCCTCGCCGGTTCAAGGCGGGTCCTCCGCTTCCGCCGGTTGTGGTTTCGGCGTCGTAAACTATGGAACCCGGGCTTGCTCTGGCAACGATCCCCCGGCTGGCCAGCGGATGAATCTTGCTTTGCTCGGACAATCGGGACGCTACGGACCAGAAATTGACCGAACCTTCCTTCTCCAGCGTTTGAAGAAAGCCCGGCCCCGCCTGCGCAATCAGCGCCTTCAGGCCTGTCGGGTATCCCAACAGGTAGACTTCTTCGCCAGCGTTTGGCGGTTCATCCGCCAATGGCACGCCCAGCCCCTGAACCCGATCAGGAGCTACTGACAAAAGCGCGACATCGGCCGTTTCGCTGAACTTCTCCAACTTGGCCTCAATCGGATCCGGTTGACCTGGCAAATAGGCCAGCAGCCTCAGCATTTCCGCTTCCAACCCCGCACTTTTCAAAGCGTCCACCCGATCGCGGGACGTCCACGGCAAGGCAACATGGCGATTGGTGGCCATAAGCGGAACACCTTCCAGCAGAAAACCGGTTCCCGTGAACTGGAATTCAGCTGGTTCGCCCGTGCCGTCCGGTTCGATCCAGGGCTGCCCAAACGGGGTTTTCAGGTTTTCTCCGTCCGGCCCCAACATGTGCCGCAAGAGCTTCCCGCTTTCCAGATGACGCAACCCGTAGGCACCCTGAATGAATGCGACAGACTTAGATGAGGCGGTAATTACCCGTGTCGACGCGCCTGCTCGCTGTTCAAGGGTTCCGAGACGCTGCTCGGTCGACGTGACTTGGTTTTCAAAGGCATCCCGCAACGTGGCCAGGTCATCCGGGGTCAGCGCATCTTCACGTGTCTGTGCAAGCATCACCGCAACCGCTTCGATCTTGCGGGATTCCTGTTGGATACTGTCCGCCAACCTTTGATCGTTTTGATAAAGCAGAAACACAAGGCCCGCGATCAGAAGAAGTGCGGCGACGACCGTGATCCTGAACAGAACTGTCGTCTGAGACGCTAGCCGACGACTGCTGTCGCGCAGCGCGCCGGACATCCTTTTGGCAAACGGCCGCCGGCTTGTTCGGGCGTAAGCGTAGGCGTCACTTAGGATTTCTTCGACCGTATGACGCGCCGGGTAGGTTTTGCTACATAACCTGTACCGGGACATTGGGCCCTTTTCGCCGAACTCGATCATGTCGCCGTGCCCGAGACTCGCGGACGATATTTTGCGCCCATTCACCCAGACATTACGCCCAGACGACGCAGTTATTGAATAGACACCGTCCGCCCACTGAAGAGTAGCGATATCGTTGTCGTGCGGAGGCATGTCGTCTTTGGGGCGAAGACTCAACGCCCGGCTTTCACCAACCGAAACAGTAAGGGCATTGTCGGCCAGCCAGCTCACGTTCCCGCGCGACGGTCCGGTCAAATTTTCAAGGAGGGCACGCACGCCCCCCTCGTCGGGGCACGGCGATGAGCTTGTGTCAGCCGCGTCTGAGTTCCGCATTTTAGCCCCCTTTTCAAAGGCCACGCAGAGGTACTTTAGCACACGGCTGTACAAAACCTATTGCTTCGTTTTGGGTGCTAGGAAGGATTGGGTTTCTCTGTCAGTTTAGCATCAAATCCGTGCCAGCAGGTTCACCAAACCGCACACTCCTTGGATTGGAAATCAAAGAAGGCCGACCGATGATCGGCCTTCAGTTTCAAGCCCAAGCCGAAATGCCACCTATTTGGATGAAACCTTGATCTTGCGGCTGGGATCCCGAGGTTCGGTTTTCGGCATGTTGATGCTCAAAACACCCTTGTCGAAGGTGGCCGAAATACTCTCGACATCAACAGTGTCCGGCAGCGTCATTGCCCGTGAAAAGCTGCCATAGCTTCTTTCGCTGACACGCAGGTCGCCCGTCTCATCATGTGTGATCTTCTTCTGGCCTCGCAGGGTGAGGCGGCGATCCTTGATTTCGATTTCAACATCGTCCTCTTCCAGACCGGGCAATTCCGCCGTCAGAACGATTGCCGTATCCGTCTCCTGAACATCAATGGCCGGGGAAATTGCGCCGGACATATCAAGAGATGGCAGACCCGTGCGCTGCGCAGCCGTTTCCAGCGGTAAAAACGGAGAGCCGCCTCCTAAGAACCGCGACATCAGGGTTTCCATTTCACGTCGAAAGTTGTCGGAGAGCGGATGCGTTCCGGTGAAAAGTTGCGGGGACTTTTTGTCTTCAAGCATTTCTGAACCTCCTCCTTTTGTCCGGCTATACGGACGCCGCATTATCGCAGAAACCCCGGTCAAGGACCTTGATCTTGCGCAAGGGAATGCTCGCATCTTTTTCCCGCCTGGCCGTTCGGACCGGCCAGTCTTCTGCCACCATTTCGGAACATGACAGCACTCCAACAGGCATAGCCTTCCGGACGGGAAAACACCCGATCACAGGAAGCTTGATCGCCAACCGGGGCTCGCCTAGCCTAGCCCCTTAAGACAGCGGGAATGGCCCAACTCTGGCGCAGTGGAGCAAAACCATATGAAATGGCCCTATCTGGCGCTGATCTATGTTCTGCTGATCTTGGCGCCGTTGGGCTTTTCCTGGTCACTTGGCTGGCCACCGCGATCTTTTCACCAAGAACTCGCATCCGGGCTGGGAATGATTGGATTTTCGATCATTCTGGTAGAGTTCCTGCTCTCCGGGCGCTTCAGGTTCATTTCGTCCGGTGTGGGCATGGATGTGACCATGCGCATGCATCAGCTGATGGCGCGCGCGGCACTCGTTTTTGCGTTGATACACCCGCTACTTTACCAGGGCACGCCTTCTGGCGGACACCGCCCGTGGGACGTATCGCGCCAACTGACGATTACGACAGACTTTCCGGCGCTGGCCTCGGGCGTCGCTGCCTATTTCCTAGTCGTCGTTCTGGTCGCCTCGGCGGTCGCCCGAAAAAGCCTTGAATACAAATATGAAACATGGCGTCTCTTGCACGGTCTCGGTGCTCTGGCATTGGCCGGTTTGCTACTTCATCACACAATCCATGCAGGTCGCTACGGTGGGCATCCGTCACTCACATTTCTGTGGTTCACAATGACCGGCATTGCCGTTGGTACTCTGCTTTATGTCTATCTTGTCCGCCCCTTGTTTAAGATGCGGAAACCGTGGCGTGTTTCCTCGGTCACTCGTCTGACATCGAAGCAATGGGAATTGCGCCTCAAACCGGTCGGTCACCAGGGCCTCAGCTTTGAAGCGGGCCAGTTTGCCTGGCTCAATGTGGGGCACAACGTCTTTTCACAGCGTGAAAATCCGTTTTCGATTAGCTCGGCACCGGGTGAAGGTCCTGAAGTTTCATTCGTGATAAAAGAGCTTGGGGATTTCACAGGCAGTCTCGGGCAGATCGCGCCGGATACGCTGGCCTATCTCGATGGCCCCCACGGGAACCTTTCGGTCGGCAAATGCGCTGAACAAGGCATTGTTCTGATCGCAGGTGGTGTCGGCGTCGCCCCATTGCTCAGCATACTGCGCCAAATTCGCCTGAGCGCAGAGCAACGCGATATCAAGTTCATCTATGGAAACCGGATCGAGGAGCAGATTGTTTATCGGGAAGAACTGACCAGGGACGATACTGTATTTGTTCTATCCGAGCCCCCGAAAAACTGGAGCGGTGAAACAGGTTGGATCGACGGCGCCCTCTTGGACCGAACGCTTTCTTCAGAACATTATGACAACTGGCTTTTCGTACTCTGCGGCCCCACTGCCATGATGGACACTGTCGAAGATCACCTTGTTGCCCGGGGAACACCTTCGCATCGGGTTCTGTCTGAAAGGTTTGACTATGATTGATCCGTTTAGAAACCTGTCCGCGCGCCGACGGGTCAAACTGGCAGCGTGGTCCGTCAATGTTACTGTTTGCGTCGCAACCTTGTTATTTGCCCTGAGATAGCGTGGACGTCCACTGGGTAGTGTAGAGAAGACCGGCCATCACAGCAGAAATTCTTCCCCGCGTAAGGCGTCGTCATGCAAATTTCAGAAACACGTTCAATGTATTGGAATCGCCAGCCTCAACTTGCGCCTTTGATTAAGATCAAGGGCGAACTCACGCCAATTCATAATACTTGAAACGCTTCTCAGACCGATTTGTGGGAGGATCGGAATGACAGTACTTATCGTCTTTGCCACTGTTGAGGGCCAGACGGCCAAAATTGCGCATTTTATCAGCAATGTCGCGAAGAAATCCGGCTTTGACACAAGACTGATCAATACCGATCAACTTCCCGGTCAGGTAAAACTGGACGATGTGGATCGGGTTGTTCTGTTGGCTCCTGTTCACGAACGTCGACACCCTGCCTCATTCGAAGCTTTCATCGCGTCGTTTAAAGACGAGTTGGTGAAACGAAAAACACTCGTGCTTTCTGTGGGTCTAAAAGCGGCCTTTGCATCGGGGCGCGAGGAAGCCCGCGACTATCTCACTGAGATGTTGTTGCGAACGAGTTTCGAACCAGATGCGTCAGCATTGGTCGCAGGCGCGGTGAGACCCGACAGCTACGGATATTTTGAGAAAGAGATCGTTAAACACGTCGTCTTGTTGGGTCGGAAAATCGATCCGAGAGATGGCGTGCGGGAATTCACAGACTGGGACGAACTCACGTCGATTGTGAAGGGTTTTCTGGAAGGAAACTACCGGACAATATCAGACAATTCCTAACTCAATACACTGAACCCATTCTTTCATAGTGTTTGGACCTGACCGTCGAACCCAGCCAAACACTGGACGTCCACTTGCGTCAGTCAGTGCGCAAATAGAACCGGAAGACCGGTTTGTTCCAGCATGGCCCTTGTAGTTCCACCAAAAATCGACTCGCGCAAGTATGAGTGCCCGTAAGCGCCCATAACAATAAGGTCAGAGCCGGCCTCCTTAGCACGTTCCTGTATGCACTGTTCGATCGGCAGACCGCCGCTCGGGAAATGCGCTACGGTCACGCTACAGCCGTGGTGTCTGAGCCATGCAGCGATGTCCGTACCGGGGTCCTGACTTTCCGGGTCATGTGCTAACGGCGGATCGAAACAACCAATCACAACTTCCTTGGCTTCCAGAAAATAGGGTAAAGCCAAATGGGCCGCTCTGGATGCAGCAAGACTATCGTTCCACGCCAGAAATATGCGCTCGCGTTGGGTATATGGGTCTCCGTTGATCATCATGGCGACTGGCGAATGAAACAAGACGCCATGGCAAACCTCGTGAAACACTTCGGGGTCATTGCGCAGTTCCGGGTCCAGGTATGCGACATCACAGCAGTACGATTGGCGCGCCGCCAGAGTCTTAAAGTCCGCACCGGAACCCATGAAAACCGTGACGCTCGCCGATGCGCCCGAGCGCGCAAGCAGTGCTTCAACTTCACGCGCACGGGACTTTAAGGTCGCCTTTTTCTCTTCCAATTGATCCAACCAGTTTGCGGGCAAACCCGCCTCGACGAATTTGCTGGATCCGTACTTCAAGTAAGGCAGGTTCGGTAGCGCCGCGATCAGAAGGCAAGTCAAATGGCCGCGCTGACGTTGGGCAGCATCGGCGCATTCAAGTATCGATACATCGCTAGTATCCGCGCCAATGAAATACGTCGAAGTTCTGCGTTGCATTCCGGATCTCCCTCCAGGATGTCACTGCGGGCAGGAAACTCGTCGAGCGCACAAATCTAACAAAAGCAGCCACTTAGATGACGTTTGTTCTTCCTACTTCGGCAACATGAAGAACTCTTCCATTACGATCTTGCCTTCTGCCACCGAATAGACGGCGATCTCGCGCAGCGTCATACGTTTTCCTGTGGCCTTCTGGGTTACTTCGGCACTAAATCGCACTGCAAAGCGGTTGGGTGGATGCACATAGGGTCCGTCTACATCGAGTTCGTGGAATTCATGCGTTGCCAGCCAATCCTCTCTCTTTCCCCTGATGGCGTCCCGGCCCTTTGTGATACGAAACTGCCGAACCGGCGGCACAACCGCCTCAATCGACTGGGCGTTTTCGGCGTACATTTCGTCAACGCTTATAAGCCCCCTGCGATCACGCATGGCCTGAACGAATGCTCTTCCAATTTGGACTAAGTCTTCCATGGGAACCCCCTTTGTTATCGCCGATTGTATCACTTCTGACCCTTGCCAATATTGACAAAGATCAATGAGGTCAGAGACCCGGCTCGCCAGCATTTCCTGCGGTCGGCTTTTATGAAAGGGGCAAGGCACACCCAGCTATTTCGTGATTTTCAGCTGCGGTTCATCGATCCAGATAGTGGTTTCAAACTGGATTCATGCAAATACCGCGTTTCCATTTTTTTATTTTATTAACAGGATCTTGTACGCAAAACAGAACGCAGACTAGACCGGGCCAAAGTTCGTCCAGGCCAATTGTAAAATCATTGAGTGAGGCTACGAAAGACCCCGACCCTTCTAAGAAAAATCATGACGAGACCGTCACATAAACCCTAGTGCCGCCTACGCACGCTTGTAGGACGATCAGGAAGGGCGAGACGGCTATCGTTACGTTGCTTTTTGGAAACCACATTTCCCTTTGAGATCACCACCAACCGGTCAGGTCTCAGGCGGACAGCTTCAATGGGGTCCCCGGCGTCCAGAACCAAAAGCGAGGCCATGGCGCCCTCGTAAAGGCCATAGTCTTCAAGTCCGAGGATTGCAGCATTTTCAACCGTGACCATGTCAAAACACCGCCTCATATCTTCTGGAGACGACATCTGAGCGACGTGCAACCCCATGAAAGCAACGTCAAGCATGTCTGCGGTTCCCAGCGAATACCAGGGGTCGCGCACACAATCCTGCCCCCAGCCAACTCGGATACCTTCAGCCTGCATTTCCTTCACCCGGGTCAGCCCGCGCCGTTTCGGGAAAGTGTCATGCCGACCCTGAAGCATAATGTTGATCAGTGGGTTCGGAATGGCGCTGATTTCGGCCTCGGCGATCAGAGGAAGCAGCTTTGAGACATAGTAGTTGTCCATGGAATGCATTGAGGTCAGGTGAGACCCTGCCACCCGCCCCTGCAATCCCAGTCGCGTCGTTTCATAGGCCAATGTTTCGATATGCCGAGAATGAGGATCGTCGGTTTCGTCACAATGCATGTCGACCGGAAGGCCCCGTTCAGCGGCGATTTCGCACAAGATGCGGACCGAGGCAGCGCCATCCGCCATGGTCCTCTCAAAATGTGGGATACCGCCGACGACATCGACACCCATGTCGAGCGCCCGCAATGTATTGGCATGGGCAGTGGGGTCACGCAGCAGACCGTCTTGCGGAAAGGCGACAAGCTGAAGATCCAGGTAAGGCCGAACGACTTCGCGCACATGCAACATCGCCTCGACGCCCTTCAGGCTGTCATCGCAGGTGTCCACATGGCTCCGGATCGCAAGCAGGCCCATAGAGACCGCCCAGTCGCAGTATGAAAGCGCACGGTCGACCATTTCATCGACCGTTGTCACCTGCTTGAGTTCGCCCCAAAGGCCGATCCCCTCCAGCAGCGTACCCGACGCGTTTATCCGAGGGATGCCATAGCTAAGCGTTGCATCCAAATGAAAATGGGGGTCAACAAAGGGCGGCGAAACCAGGTCGCCGGTCGCGTCGATGACCGTACCAGCCTCGGCACCGTCCAACTGCCCCATTGCCGTGATACGGTCGCCTGTTATTCCGATATCGGCGACGTTTCCGTCGGGCAGGTTCCCGCCCTTCACAAGAATATCGAAGCTTGCCATCAGCGTTCTCCGCGGTTGTAGGGTATCATCAGCGCCGCTGGCACTTCGGCACGACGCGACATCAGGATCAATGCCAGGATCGACAGGATGTAAGGGATCATCAAGAAGATCTGGTAGGGAACGAGGGCCCCCAGCCCCGTCTGCTGCAGGCGGATTTGCAGGGCATCGAAGGCAGCGAAAAGTAGCGCACCCAACAAAGCCTTGCCTGGCCGCCAAGCGCCGAAAACCACCAACGCGATACAGATCCAGCCGCGCCCGTTGACCATCTCGAAGAAAAAGCTGTCAAAGGCCGACATGGTGAGGAACGCGCCCCCGACAGCCATCAGACCAGACCCGATGATGACCGCCCCCATTCTAAGCGCGGTAACGGAAAGGCCCTGAGCCTCTACAGCAGACGGGTTTTCTCCGGCTGCCCGAAGGGCCAGTCCCAGCGGCGTCCGGTACAGTACGAAGGCAGTTACGCCAACGATCACAAAGGCCAGATAGGTTAACGGGGTTTGGTTGAACAGCGCCTGCCCCAGAACGGGTATCTTCGACAGTATCGGAACCTCAAGTGGTTGAAAGGGTTTGATCCGCGGGGGGCTTGAGACTTCCGGCAGGGCCAGACGGTACGCATAATAAGCGGCTGATGTCGCCAGAAGCGTGATCCCAAGCCCCACGACATGCTGCGACAGCCCAAACGGTACCGTGAGCGTCGCATGCAAAAGCCCGAAAAGCATACCTGCCAGCATCGCAATGAAAACACCGGCCCACAGTCCGGTGCCGGCATAGACCGCCATCCAACCGGCAAAGGCGCCGGCCACCATGATCCCTTCGATCCCAAGGTTCAGAACCCCCGCGCGTTCGCAGATCAACTCTCCCATCGTCGCAAAGATCAACGGAGAAGCAATGCGCACAGCAGCTGCCCAAAAACTGGCAGAGAGGAGGATTTCGAAGATCTCCATCAGCCCCTCACGATCCTGAACCGCGTCAGCAAGATGGCGAGGACCATGAACAAAAGTGCGGTCGCCAATAGAAGGTCTGCGATATAGGTGGGAACGCTCGCGGCGCGGCTCATACCGTCGGCACCGACGAATACGCCCGCTACGAAAATCGCCGAAAGAACGACGCCAAGAGGGTGAAGTAGCGCAAGCATGGCGACGACAATGCCTGTGTAGCCAAAGCCCGGACTCAGATCCAGCGTAAGGGACCCCTTGAGCCCCGCGACTTCCGAAAAACCTGCCAGAGCCGCAAGCCCGCCCGAAAGAAACGCGGTTTTCAAGAGCACAAGATTTACAGGGATACCCGCAAAACGGGCAGCCGTCGGGTTCTGACCCACAGCCCGGATTTCGTAGCCAAGCGTGGTCCGGGTCTCAATCACCCAGACGACCACGGCACAGATCAGTGCCAGCGCAAAGCCCCAGTGCAGACGAAGCCCTTCGACAATTCGAGGAAGGCGCGCTTCTGCATCCAGCCTGGGCGATTTCGGCCACCCCATCCCCATGGGATCCTTGAGCGGTCCCTCCAGCAGAAGCGAGATGAAAAGAAGCACGATGAAGTTGAGCAGCAATGTCGTCACCACTTCATCAACGCCGAAACGCGTCTTGAGAATGACCGGGCCCAGCAGCATCAGCGCCCCTCCCAGCATCGAGGCGAGACCGACCAGTATCAGTGGTTGCGGCCCCGGCAGGCCCAACGCCGACGTCCCGAAGAGGACTGTCACAAGCGCGCCAATGTAAAGCTGTGCTTCCGCCCCGATGTTCCACAGCTTTGCGCGGAAGGCGACGGCTACCGCCAGACCTGTGAAGATCAAAGGTGTTGCCCGGTTCAGGGTCTCAAGCGCGGCGAACTTCGAACCTGCGGCTCCTTTCAGTATCAGTCCCAACGTGGCGAAAGGATTGGCCCCTGCAAGTAGAACGAGAAACGATACCATAACGATCGAAAGCCCCAATGCCACCGCTGGAAATCCCACGGATCGGGCGAGGGACGGGTTGGAAATCGGTTCAAGCCGCACGTTCAAACCCCTCCCCGGCCATCCACCGCCCAAGCTCGGCGGGGGTTATCGTTCCACGGGGGAACACAGGCGAGAGCCGGCCGTCGGACATCACCCGGATCACGTCCGCAAGCCCCATGATTTCGTCCAAGTCTTCCGATATCAGCAGGATCGCCGCGCCCGCATCTCTGGCTGCTATCAGACGCTCCTGAACGTAGGTTACGGCCCCAATATCAAGCCCTCTCACGGGCTGGTTGGCGAGGATGATTTCCGGATCGGATTCAAGAACCCGCCCGAGGATGAGTTTCTGCATATTGCCGCCCGAAAGCAGACGAATTCGCGTATCCGGACCGGGACAACGCACATCGTATCGCGCGATCACCTTCTGCGCGAAGGCTTGTGCCGCAGCCCAGCGCATCCAACCTGCTCGGCTGATCCCCGGATTCCTGTAGCTTTCGAGGATGGCATTTTCGGTCAACGAGAAATCTGCAATGCTGCCGGTGCTGTGGCGATCCTCGGGAATGCGCCCGATCCGGGCCGCAAGGGACGCGCGAGGTGACCAGGGTGGCGCCTTTTCCTGACCAAGCCACATCTCTCCGCTTTCTGGCCTGGCCTCGCCCGACAGCAAATCGGCCAGTGCGCCCTGCCCGTTTCCGGACACACCGGCAAGGCCCATTATTTGGCCTGCACGCAGATCCAGATCGATGTTTCGAAGGCCGGTTCGGTGCCCAGGCGGATGCGCAGAGACACCGCGCAAGCTTAGGAGAACGGCACCAGGCTTGGCCTCGGATGGAACGGGTTGGGTAATCTCTTCCCCGACCATAAGCTCAGCAAGGGCATGAGGTGTCGTTTCGTCTGTACGCGTTTCCCCGACCAGCTTGCCATGGCGCAGCACAAGAACCCGGTCCGAGATTTCCATAACCTCGTGCAGCTTATGGGAAATAAAGATGACGGAAAGGCCCTGATCGACGGCGCGGCGCAGCGTCTCGAACAGAGCGTCAGCTTCCTGTGGTGTCAGCACCGCCGTCGGCTCATCCAAAATCAAGATGCGGGCATCGCGATACAGTGCCTTCAGGATTTCCACGCGCTGCCGCTCGCCGACCGACAACTGCCCTGTCCTGGCCGATGGGTCGACGGCCAGCCCGAATTCTTCGGCCAGTTTCATCACGCGTGACTGCGCCTTCTGGCGGCCACGACCAATGGACCAAAGGGAAGAAGTGCCCAGAAGGATGTTTTCGAGAACAGTAAGGTTATTGGCAAGCGTGAAATGCTGGTGCACCATGCCGACACCGGCCCGCAGCGCTGCACCGGTTGTACCGGCAGGCAAGACTTGACCAAACACCTCTACGGTTCCTTCGTCCGCAGTGTAGTGCCCGAACAGGATGTTCATGAGCGTCGTCTTGCCAGCGCCGTTCTCACCAAGAAGCGCGATGACCTCGCCCCGGTGAAGCGTCACGTCAACCGAGTCATTGGCCGTTAAATTGCCAAATCGCTTGGTGATGCCATTGAGGCGCAGGACAACCTCCTGCGCCGAACTATCGTTGGACATCAGGAGGACACAGGCTCTGAATCGTCCACTTCCACAACATAAGTACCCGCCCGAATTGCAGCCTCTCGTTCAGCAACAAGCGCCATCGTATCGGCAGGCACCTTGCCTTCGAATGTGCCCAGAGGCGCGAGCGAGCAGCCGCCTTCCTTCATGTAGGAATAAAGCCCGTAATTGGCCGCCGTAAAGCTGCCGTCGGCGACCGCCGCAAGAGCCGCTTGCATCGTAGGCTCAAAATGCCAGAGCGCCGAGGCAACCACCGTATCCGGATAGTCCGCCTGAGTGTCGATGACATTGCCGATTGCCAGAACGCCGCGCTCCTGCGCCGCGTCGGAAACGCCGAAGCGTTCGGCATACATCACGTCTGCACCGTTTTCGATCATCGCAAAAGCCGTCTCTTTCGCTTTGGGCGGATCGAACCACGAGCCAATGAACGAAACCTGGAAGGTCGCGTCGGGTTTCATTTCGCGCACGCCAGCCATGAACGCGTGCATGAGCCGGTTGACCTCTGGTATCGGGAAACCGCCAACCATTCCGATATTGCCCGACTCGCTCATGGCGCCGGCGATGATACCAGTAAGATAGGCAGCGTCCTGAATATAGTTGTCGAAAACGGCCAGATTGGGATGGGCCGGATCTTCAAGGAAAGACGAACCCAACAGGAACGCGGTATCGGGGTAATCCAGAACCACTTCCCGTGCTTCTGCCTCGACCCCGAAAATCTCGCCCACGATCAGCTTGGCGCCGCCTTCGGCGTATTCCCGCATGACCCGGGTATAGTCGGTATTGGCCGTGTTCTCGGTGAAGGCATAAGTTATCTGGCCCGCATCTTTCGCCGCTTCCGCCGCAATGTGGATGCGGCTGACCCATTGCTGTTCAACTGGAACGGTGTAAATGCCCGCAACGCTCAAAGGCTCTTGCGCAATGAGGCGTTTGGGAAATGTCGCGAGGCTGGCTGCGGCGCTCGCGCCCAAAAGCAGGCTCCGACGATCAATTCCAGAGTAAAGCAGTTCGGCGCGTTTCATGACATATTCCCCCTATCGACTTTGTTGTCAGCCGACAGTAGCAAGAACGTCGTGTAACGCAAAGAAAACGTGCCGAATAATGGGCGGACGAACTCGGCACTGGTCTTGAATCAAGCAAATGCGCTGGGTTTGATCATTGAACGAGGTGGTCAAAGACACCCGCCCTCCGCAGATCAAGGCCTTCAGAAAAGGCCCTGCTGACTATCCGTCTTTTTCGTAGACAATGAATGGCGTTCGTTTTGCCACTTTGTCGTATAGCATTCGGCCCTTGTAGTTGAACTCCTGAGTGGTCCAGTAAGTGGTTGGAACACCATGTTGCTTTGCGGTTTGAAAAACGGCTTCGATCAGAGCGCGACCGACACCCTTTCCACGGACCTCGGGGTCTGCAAACAGATCCATCAGATAGCAGGTATCCTCGAACGACCACATAAACCTGTGAAACAGGTAGTGTGCCAATCCAACCGGTTGTCCGTCCAGTTCAGCAATGAGGCAGCTGTATTCACCTGCATCTTTTGACAACAGCCTGCTGAAAGAGACCTCGTAGACTTCTTCCGGGACCGAGGTCTCGTAGAACTCCAGATAGGCAGTCCACAAGCGGCGCCACTCTTCCTTGTCTTTCGACTCAAGCGGGCGGATAACCAGACCATCTGGCATGACAGATTTCTCCTGCATTCTAAGGTGTTTATCGAGGTGACCGCACCGAGCGGTCAAATGAGTTGTTGCCCGACATCGACACGATCGTGTTTGAGCGGGACGTCCACATCCACGGAACTATCCAATTCCTGGGCGTATCTATGCCCGGCATAGACTGCCGCCGCGATAATCGCGGGCGCATCGCAATCGCCAATGCGGCAGAGGCTGAATGGCAATTCCGCAGTTTTTGTCCGACTGCTCAATTCCCGATACAAGCCGTCATTTGGTTTCCGGGCTGTCACCATCACAATGTTGGCAACGGGCAAGGTCTTACCTGATCCGCCGTAGAGACAATCCAAATGCGCCATTTCGCCATCGAACTGACTGAGGGTCTTTGACGGCATGATCTCGATCCCCAGGCGAAGCAAATGCGTTCGGATCCGCCAACGCTCGGACGTTTTTCCAGCCCAATCAGCCACACTGTCGGACGGTGTGACAAACGTTACGGCGTGACCTCGCGCCCTAATTTTCTCGGCAATGATGCTGGCCATGTAGTAGCCATCACTGTCAAAAACGAGAGTTGGCCCGTCGGGAAACTTTCCATCCATGATGTCATCGGGGGTGTATACGCGGTTCAAGGCGGCTCCTTCCGCGACCGGGACGAAACGTTCCTCATCATGGTAATCATTTCGCCAGGTCGCGCCCGTGGCGATTGCAACGTGGTCAGTCTCAACCGCGAAGATATCGTCAGCCGTCAGCGGGCTTTCCAGGTAAATTTCAACATTGGGCATTTCGATCAATTGCTGCTCGCGATAGTCCCTGACGCGAATGTACTCGCTCATGCCCGGAAGTGCCGCTTCGCGCACAACCCGACCGCCTATTTCACGAGAAGCCTCTGCCAGCAGGACATCATACCCACGCGCCCCAAGCGCCCGCGCGGCTTCAAGCCCGGCAGCCCCTGCCCCGACAATCAGAACGCGTGCATCTGAAGCTTTCTTTCGAATGATTTCGGGATGCCAGTCCTTGCGCCATTCCTCTCCCATTGTCGGGTTTTGCGTGCACCGAATTGGCACGCCAATCGTGTCGCTGGCATAGCAGACATTGCACCCGATGCATTCGCGGATCGCAGACAGGCGTCCTTCTTCGATTTTCCTGGGAAGGTAAGGATCAGCGATTGACGGGCGCGCGGCACCGATAAAATCCGTAATTCCGCGCCTGACCTGCGAGACCATTGTATCGGGTGACGTGAAGCGACCCACAGTCACGACGGGCTTATCCGTCACGGACTTGACCCAATGCATGTAGGGTTCAAGAGCTGCCTCTTTGGTAAAACGGGAAACGCCCATCTCGACCGAGTAATCTGCGATGTTGATATCCCACAAATCCGGAAGATCAGACAGCATCTCGAACATCTCGCGACGCTCACCATAGATGGGCTGGCCATCCTCGCCGATCTCTTCGTCTGCCGAGAAACGGACCGCCACGGCGCACCGGTCCCCAACGGCGTCCTTGGTTTCCTGAATCAGTTCACGGGTCAGGCGCACCCTGTTTTCCAGGCTGCCGCCATACTCGTCGCTGCGCGTGTTCACGTGCGGATGTAGAAAGTTCGAGATAAGGTATCCGTGCGTCGCGTAAACATAGACAATGTCAAAGCCCGCGTCTCGCGCCCGCAAGGCGGCCTTGCGGTGCCACCGGCGCAAATCCCGGATGTCCTGCTTGTCCATTGCACGGGTTTGATAGGGATGCCCTTTAACGTTGGGCAGGCTGTCGACGTCCATGCTCGGCAACCGGGAAAACAGGTTGTTCGAGTTGGCGCCTCCGTACCATAGCTCAGCACCCGCAAGGCTGCCATATTCGTGCACCGCGTCCGTCATCAAAGCGTGCGCCCGAACATCGCTGTCATCCCAAAGGGACGCATAGGGATGGGGCAGGTCGTCAGATGATGGATGGATCGAGTTGTATTCCGTACATATGACCCCCCATCCACCTTGCGCTTTCACCTTGCGCATGGCCGCAAGGGTACGGGGGTATTGCCAGCCCATGCCTGTGCAGTGCGGAACCTGATAGAACCGGTTTGGCGCAGTGACTGGTCCGATTTGTATTGATTCGAAAAGGATGTCGTAGCGAGGATCCCTGCTCATTCGTTTGCCTTTTGTTTGCTGCGCTGTGCGCAAGCCCGTCTTGTTTGTAAAACCGGAAATTTGACCCGCACTGTCTCAACTGTCGCACTTGAACTCTGGCATTCGAAAATGATCCGGGTAGACCTTGGACAGGAAGGCGACGATGTGATCCCGGGCTTCGGTACGTCGAAAGTTCTCCGGGTAGGTCAAAAGCTCCAACCAGATTCCGTCGTACAGAGCCTCCAGGATATTGGCGACTTGCCTTGGCGGCATGTCGTCATACCCGCCATCCTCAGCAATTTCCGAACACAAGCGCAGCGCGATTCTGTAACGCTCCAGATCGATGTCATTGATCAGCTTGCGGTAAACTTTGCGCCGCCCCGCCTCTCCAAAAAACGCAAACCAGACGGCCAGTTTCTTCGGCGAGCAAATCCGCGGGTGAAAATGCGCATCGACGATGGCCAACAGCTTTTCGGGCGCCGACAAACCTGCATTGTCAAAAGCGTCCAACCACTGTTCATGGTGTTCCTTTGCAAGAAACAACAGCGTTTCTTCCAGCAAGTTCTGTTTGCTCTTGAAGTGGAAGTTGACGATGCCCAGCGACAAGCCGGCTATCTCGGTCACGGTGGACATGGTTGTTCCACCAATTCCGTTTTGTGCGATCGAGTCGATTGTGGCGTTGATCAGCTGTTGGCGCCGCACCTCCTTGGACTCGGTACGCCGGCGCCCTGTCGGTTTTGTGTTATCGCCTGGCGTCTGACCCACTCGCACACCTCCCATCTTCTCAGGTACTTCAATCTTGCCCGCGCTCACTGCCAAGCCGTACCGGCGAGAGGCTGATTGACATTCGCAAAGTTTATGCCATTGATTGAATAATCATTCAATGACGAAGATAAATGATGTGAAAACAATACGAATGTTCGCAACCATGGATCTAGAGCTCCGACCAAAAGGTGAAAACCGGGTTGTGCACCATAGAAATGACACTGCGATGCAATTCTCCCAGTGGCTCAATGCGATCCTCGATGGCGGACCAAGCCGCGTCGGCCTGCATTTGATCCCTGAACTCGATCACAGCCATAAGCGAATGGTCACGTTGTTCGTCAGTATCGTAACCGCTTGCTGGAATGCGTTTACACAAAGGCGTCCCGTTCGTTGCCAGACCCGTCGTGACCAAATGTCCGACAAACGCGTTCCAAGCCTGTTCGAACGCGTCGAGGTCGACGGCCGGTTTCAGTTCGAATTGGTTCAAAAGTCTCGGCATTCTTCACATACTGTCCGGAAAGGCGTCACCAGCCAAACCTATGCAATCCCCCCCGCAAGGCAAGCGCGCGAGGCCAATAAATGATCCGCAACGAAAACCCCGTTATTGCAAACAGCCTGTGGTCAGCAACGGCAGCCTATTCAACCGAATACCCGCAACTCACTGGCGAGCGACAATCAGACGTGACAGTGATTGGTGCCGGATTCACTGGCCTTTCGGCAGCGCTTCACCTGGCTGAGGAAGGCATCAAAGTTGTTCTGATCGACGCCCAACACCCGGGCTGGGGCGCGTCTGGGCGCAACGGTGGGCAGATCAATGTAGGCCTCAAGGACGGGCCAACCGGCATCAAGGCAAAGTTTGGAGATTTCTGGGGAAACAGAATGATCCGAATGGCCGGTGACGCGGCCGATCTTGTTTTCGATTTGATCGCTCGGCACGGTATTATGTGCGATGCAAACCGCCCGGGATGGCTGCGCGCGGCGCATACGACCAAAACACTCAACGAATTGCACAAACTTGCTGAGGATTGGGACAATCACGGCGGCGGCATGGTTCAGCTTGATCAAGGCGAAATGCAGCGTCTGACCGGGACAGAAGCCTATCTGGGTGGAGTTCTGGACCGACGCAGCGGAGTTTTGCACCCACTGAACTATGCACTTGGACTGGCCGAAGCAGCCCGTCGCATTGGCGTGGAAATCTTCGGAGAAACGCCCGCCAACCGGCTCTCGTCAGAGGGCAGCCGCTTTCGGGTTGAGACACCTAACGGAGCTGTCTTTTCGGACAAGGTCCTTATTTGCACAAACGCCTATTCTGGTGATCTGCATCCGCGCCTGGCGCAATCCGTCCTGCCCGTTCGGTCAGTTCAGGTGGCGACGGCGCCATTGTCCGACAATATCCGCCAAACAATTCTGCCAGAAGGCAACGCCTTGTCCGACGCAAGACGCCTTCTTTTGTACTTCAGGCAAGATGCAGGCGGCCGGTTCCTGATGGGCGGTCGCGGCACCTACTATGACAATTCCACCATCAAACAAATTGAGCGACTGAAACGCATTTCCGTTGAACTTTTCCCCCAATTGTCCGGAGTTCAGTGGGAATATGAGTGGGGCGGGTATGTGGCGCTGACGAGGGATCACTATCCCCACCTGCATGAACTCACCCCGGGCGTAATGACAGGTCTGGGTTACAACGGTCGCGGCGTTGCCATCGCCACCGCAATGGGGCGGGTCCTGGCCCGGTGGGCGGCCGGGATCAAAGTCGATGAGCTTGAGTTTCCGGTTACCCCCCTCAAACCTCTACCTTTTTCGTTTGCCCGAGAGACCCTTGTCGAAGCAGAAATCCTGCGCCTGAAACTCCTGGACAAGTTGGGTCTTTGAGACAGAAAACCGCGCTGGTTAACGGTTTTTGGAGAAGAAGCGATAGGTCAATGCGATCGCGGCCAGTGAGAGGCCCGTGCCGTACCCAATCCAAACACCGTTGGGTCCGAACCCGAGCCAAAAGCCCAATCCATATCCAAGCGGCAAAGCAACGATCCAATAGGCAATCAGGGTAATGGCAACCGGAACATGATTGTCCATCATGCCCCGAAATGCGCCCAGCATTGTCCCCTGAACGCCATCTGCGATCTGCATTGCGGCGATCACAAGGAACATCGAAATCGCGAGAGAAACGACATTCGGATCATCTGACAAGCTGTTCGCCAGAGGAATACGGCCAACCAAAATACCCAGGATAACGACTGTCATCCAACTCACAACGACCAGAAGCGACGCTAATACAATTGGCTTCAGCCTGTCCTTATCACCGGCACCGATTGCCTGAGCCACGCGTATTGAGATTGCAATCGAAACGCCCAACGGCACCATGTAAATAACGTCGCTGACCGCAGAAACGATTTGATGTGCTGCAAGCGCGGCGGCGCTGAACCACCCAAGCATCAGGCCTGCTACGGCGTAAGCGGCCCCCTCCCCCAGGTAACCGACGGAGATGACGATCCCTTCTTTGATCTGCGCCTTGAACTCAGACCAGTCAAAACCTTCGGTCCTCAGAAGGTCCCATTTCCGTTTCCTTGCGCCCAAAATCACAAATGCCGCAATCAAAGGCACCGTCTGAGACAACAGACTTGCGATCCCTGCCCCAACAAGACCCAGACCAGGCCAGCCAGCAACACCGTGGATCAACACATAATTCGAAGGAATGTTGAAACCGACCGCAAGAAACGCAAGCCCAACGCCAATCCAAGGTTGGTTCATGGCGTCAAACAGAGCTTTTAACGCGTAGAAGACAGTGAATGGAACCAAAAGAAGGCTCATCGCGTTCCAGTAGCCGCCAAGCAAGCCTACGACTTCCGGGGGCTGTCCGATCCAGGAAAGAGCCGGTTTCAGGCAGATCATTACGCTCGCACCGACAACCCCGACGAGCAGAGAAACCAAAAGCCCGGCAGTTGTGGCCGAAGCAAGCCCTTCCTCGCTGGACTTGCCGAAGGCTTCCGCCATTCGCACGCCAATTGCGGACACAAAGCCATAAAGCGCAGAGTAAAAGATGATCAGTACCGAGGCCGTGATCGACACTGCTGCCAGGGGAAGCGTTCCTAATGGGGCCACCATCACGGTATCCACAACGCCGATCAAAGCAGCGGCAGCAAGGGAAATGACAATTGGCAAGGCAAGTCGCGCAAGATCACGCGCTTCTTGCACAATCGCAGCCCTGGGCGGCAGCGCCTGTTGTGAGATCCGCACTCGCGTCATGACATCGGGGCCTCTCAGCCGAAAGTGGCTATGGCGTTTCAGTCAGCAGGCCCGGAACCAGGCGCACGAGGCATCCCCACGCAGCTTGTTCCGCTTGCCCTCGGCTCAGGTTTTCCGGCGCAAGATGCAGGCGCTGCCAATAACCATCCGTCAACGTCTCCATCCATTCCGTCATTTGATCCGGAGAGGCAACATCATCCTCGGCCAACAATTCTTGCCAGATCGCATACAAAGTTTCGCGCCGCCGCGCTTCAAAGTGTTCCGCAACCTCATCATAGTGCTGCTGAAACCTGAGTTCCCCCCAAAACGCATACCATAAAGGCAGGACGTTCGGACCACATGCATCAGGGTGGAAGTCCGCTTTGATTAGTGCCCTTATCTTTTCCGCTGGCTTATCCCCTGCCTGTTCCAAAGAGGCCGTCCAGTGCTCCTCATAGCGTCGGTACAAGTCGCGAAGCGCTTCGGTCAGAAGGCCTCCCTTTGATTTGAAATAAAAGGCTGCAACGCCCTGAGACAGCTCGGCTTCGGACGCGACCGTCGCAAGTGTCGTTTTCGCCAATCCATGCGCCAGTATGGAACGGCACGCCGCGTCCAGCAGCTGCCTGCGGCGGCGATCTGCGTTTTCCTTCCGCTCTTTGCGGGGACGTTTCCGCTCTGCGTCGACCAATTGCCGCTCCTCCTAGAATTACCGCCATCTACAGTGCGCGAAAAACACGCGTCAATGGTCTAAAATTTATTTGAGCGCTCAAATAAACTTTACGGAATCATGTCCGGTCTGTAAACGGAGAGGAAAGGGATGAAAAATTTGACGACTGAGAACAGATACGACGTGATTGTGGCCGGTGCCGGTCATAACGGATTGACAGCGGCCGCTTATTTGTCCCGTGCGGGCATGCGTGTTTTGGTCGTCGAAAAAAATGACTGGATTGGTGGCGCAGCAGTCAGCCGTTCGCTGCACGAAGGCTGGACTTACTCGAACTGCTCTTATGTCTGCTCTCTTTTGCGGCGCGAAATCGCCAGAGACCTCGAACTCCCGAAATACGGGCTTCAGGTTATCCCCTACGAAGGTGGTGCGAGCTTCACACGCGACGGAGATTACTTCGCCTATTACTCCGATCACAACGCCCTGAAGCGCGAGATGGCGCGCCATTCTGCACGTGATGCAGACGCCTATCGTCGCTATTCGCAATCCATTATGCGCCAATGCCGTTTTATCCGCCCGTTTTTGCTTCGAGACGCACCGGACCCTGCTTCGCTCCGCCCACGTGACCTGGGTGAAATGGCGTACCTAGTCAAAAAGGCCCACGGACTGGGAAGTCGCGAACTTGGAGAAATGCTGAAATTCTGGACGATGTCCATTGGCGACTTTCTGGATGAGCATTTCGAAAACGACCTGATTAAGGCACATTTGGCTGGATCGGGTATTATCGGCACTGGTCTTGGGGTGTATTCGCCCGGAACCGCCTATGTTCTGCTGCACCACTACATGGGCGATATCGATGGTGGCATCGGAGCCTGGGGTTTCGCCCGCGGCGGCATGGGCGCGATTTCAAATGCCATTGCGGCCTCTTTCAAAGATCACGGCGGTACGATCCATACGGGTGCAGGGGTTGAGAGAATCCTGAGCAAAGATGGACGCGTGGAAGGCGTGGCGCTTGAAGACGGCAAGGTTTTCCATGCCCCAGTCGTCGCATCCAACATGGATATCAAGCGCACCATTTTACACCACGTTGATGCCGCCGATCTGCCGGATGACTTCTCCAAAGCGGTGCGGAACTTCAAAATTCGCGGGTCTTCGGCGAAACTCAACATCGCGCTTGATCGCTTTCCAAATTTCCCTGCTGCACCCGAGAACACCAGTTTCCTAAGGGGCGATTTGCATGTGTCGCAGAGCCTCTTTGAACTTGAGAAAGCTTATGATGATTGGAAGGTAGGCCGCTGGTCCGATAAGCCCTATATAGACATGCTGATCCCCAGCCAGATCGACCCAACGATGGCTCCGACAGGTGCGCATATGATGACGGTGTTTGTTCAGTACGCCCCATATGATCTGGAAGTCGGCGGCGTCCGGTCGGCTGAAAACTGGGACGACCTGCAGCGCAAGGCAATGGCTGAAACTGTGCTGGACCAGATGGCTGTGGCTTGCCCTGACATTCGCGAGCGCGTTGTGCACATGGAAGTCCGTTCGCCGCTGGAAATTGAACGCGAGGTCGGTCTGACCGAAGGCAACATTTTCCAAGGCGAACTGACCTTTGACCAGCTTTTCTTCAATCGCCCGGTCCCGGGGTGGTCGCAGTACAGCCTACCAATCAAGGGGCTGTATCTGTGCGGTTCCTCCGCACATCCGGGCGGTGGAGTTATGGGCGCGCCCGGCGCCAACGCGGCCCGCGCAATCCTGAGGAACGAAACACGGCATGGCCGAATGAAGGGGTATGCCGCATGAACCATTTTGATGCAATTGTCGTGGGTGGCGGCGTCAACGGGTTGATTGCCGGAACACTTCTCGGTCGGCGCGGAAAGAATGTCTGTATCGTTGAAAAATCTGACAGTTTTGGCGGAATGGCGTCCCATTCCGTGGACGGGGGGCCAACACTGGCCCACGCGCTTTACAATCTCAGCCCGCACGCCCTGAGTGACATCGGTTTGGACCTGCAACACCCTGTTTTGGCCGGGAAACCGAATTCCACGGTCTCATTGGCTGAAGATGGTCGGCACATCGTCTTCAGTGACGAAGGCGTCTGCTGGAGTGACGGGACAGCGCACCCGGACTCCAATGCCTGGTCCGAATTGACGCGGCAGTTGATTACGTATGGCGGCTTGTTGCGCCAACTTGCCGAAGCCCCACCACCCGGCGGTCACAAAGCTGTGCTTTCGCGGGGCGGGTTGGCTGAGGTTCTGCGCCTGGCAAAACTGGGCATCGGACTGAAAAAGCTGGGTAAATCGGATATGCGGCGTTTCCTGCAGGTCGTTCTGTCCAATGTCTACGACATTGTCCTTGATGACTTGCCGGACGGACCGGTGGCTGGGGTGCTTGCTGCTGATGCAATCTGGGGGGCAGCCGCCGGTCCAAGATCTCCGGGAACCGTGTTCAACTTGATCTACCGGATGGGTCACGGGGGCACCATCACACAACCTGCGGGCGGAATGCCTGCGCTGACAGATTTAATCGTTGAAGCAGCGCAAAAGGCGGGATGCGTACTGATGCCGGGAACCGAGGTTTCCCGCGTTCTTGTGGACAAGGATGCCGTCTCTGGCGTCATAACCACTGGTGGGCAAACTTTGACCGCACCTCTCGTGCTGAGCAACCTCGCACCTAAACCAACAAGCCGTATGACCGGGCCATCTGTTTTCGACATCGAAACGATGCGGCGCATTCGCAACATCCGGGCCCGGGGAACTGCGGCCAAGGTCAACCTAAAACTAAAGGACAACACGCCCCTGCCCGGCTTGCCTGAGGGGTTGGAAAATAGCCGTCTGATCTATGCCCCCTCTGCAGAGTACGTAGAAGCTGCGTTCAATGCAGCCAAGTACCGACAAATGTCCAAGGCCCCGGTGGTCGAAGCCTTCAAGATGCAGACAGCCGATGGATCAGGCTGGTTGTCGACCATAGTGCAATACGCGCCATCCGACCTTGAAGGCGGCTGGACTGAAGCCGCGAAAGATCAGCTTGCGCAAATCACCGTAGATACACTGGGCCGCGCCCTGCCCGGCCTGAAGGATCACATCGCAGGCAGACAAGTCATAACACCGGATCAAATCGAAAGCGCAACCGGAGCACCCGGGGGCCACTGGCACCATGCGGAAATGTCCCTGGACCAGCTTCTGACACTTCGTCCCGCAAACGGAATGTGCCGCTATTCCATGGGTCCCAAGGGGCTGTACCTGTGCGGCGCTGGAACCCACCCCGGAGGCGATGTCATGGGCCTCGCCGGTCGCAATGCGGCCCTGGCGGCGCTGGAGGAGCAGCCATGAGCATCTTCACCGACCCGAAACTTGGCTTAATCCCCGCCGCCTTTCACAAGAAGCTCGAAGAGCAGAATCGCGCAAAAAGCTGGTATGACTGGGCGGGTTACGCTGCCCCCGGAGTTCTCGACAGTGTCGAGTTCGAGTATTTCGCGCTGCGCAATCAGGCCTCTGTGTTCGATATCTCACCGATGCACAAATACAGGCTGACAGGTCCTGACACGACCGCAATGCTCAATCGCCTGGTCACGCGTGATGTCCGCAAGATCGCAGCGGGCCGCGTTGGATACGCAACCTGGTGCGATGAAGAGGGCATGGTCATCGATGACGGGACTCTTTTCCATCTCGGCGACAACGATTGGCGCTTGTGCTGTCAGGAACCGATGCTGACGTGGTTGCTGGACGCGGCATGGGGTTTCGATGTTGCGGTTCGGGATGAAACTCACAGCGTTGCCGGCCTTTCGTTGCAAGGTCCGACATCCTATGCGGTGTTGGAGGCTGCGGGACTAGATGTTGGCGCGCTGAAACCATTCGATCTGGTCCAGATCGAACCTGACCTCATGATTTCACGGACGGGCTTTACCGGTGACCTCGGCTATGAGCTTTGGTGCGACTGGGACAAGGCTGAAGATCTCTGGGACAGAATTTGGAAAGGTGGCTTGCATCAGGGACTGCGCGCCATTGGGTACGAAGCTGTCAATATCGCACGCATCGAGGCGGGATTTCTGACCGCGGGGGTGGACTTTCAGCCCGTTCATGCGACCGAGCGGTTGCACCGGGGCCAAACGCCATTCGAACTCGGCCTGGGACGGCTGGTCGACTTCGAGAAAGACCACTTCAATGGTCGCCGTGCGTTGCTGTCGAAACGCGATGCTCCCAGAAGCCTCCTCATGCGTTTCGATGTCGAAGGCTTCAAACCCTCGGAAGGGTCTTTGATCTACAACCGACGCAAAAAAGAGGTTGGGCATGTGACCTCCGGAATTTGGTCCCCGACCGCCAAACGTAACATCGCGCTGGCGCATGTTCGTATGCCGGATGCACGCCGGTCATCCAGTTTGATGGCGGAAATCTACACCCTGCAAGAAGGCAAATGGGATACCAGAATGGCGCGTCTCACCCCCGTCACCAAAGCCTTTTTCGCACCGCCGCGCGCTCGTGCGACGCCGCCCGCCCGCACCTGAAGGAGAAGCAGACGTGAACAACCTAGGCAACACTCCGACCGATGGCGATCTTGTCACCTGGGATCGCGACCATCATCTACACCCTTGGGCCGGGACCGAAGGCTTTGGTTCCGATGAGTACATGCGGGTCAACACAGCGGATGGTATCTACCTTTGGGATGCTGCCGGAAAGCGCTATATCGATGGCCCGGGCGGTATGTGGTGCACACAGATCGGTTACGGCCGCCGGGAGATGGCCGACGCCATTTCGCAGCAAGTCATGACGATGCCCTACGCATCGCCATGGTCATTTACGACTGAGCCCGCGGCCGTTTTGGCCCGTATGATCGCAGAACGCACTCCAGGCGACCTGAATACAGTGCACTTTACAACCGGCGGGTCCACGGCCGTCGATACCGCACTTAGAACCGCGCTTTTCATGAACAAGCGGCTTGGCAGGCCAGAAAAGAAAATCGTGATCGGCCGGGAGAAAGGCTATCACGGGTCGACTTTTCTGGCTGCAACGGTCACCGGGAAAGAACGCTTCGAAACAAGCTTTGAAAAGGCGCAGGATTTGGTGCGTTTCCTACCCGACGTGAACCCTTATCACCGGCCCGAGGGAATGAGTGTCGATGCCTGGTGCGACGCCAAGGTCGCCGACCTTGAAAACCTGATTGCCGAGGTAGGTGCCGACCGTATTGCCGCATTTATCGCCGAACCGATCCTGTGTTCTGGCGGCGTGATTGTGCCGCCTCCGGGCTACCACAAGCGCACACTCGAAGTATGCCGTGCAAACGACATTCTGTACATCTCGGATGAGGTCGTAACCGGCTTTGGCAGGCTGGGCCATTGGTTCGCATCAGAAGACGTTTTTGGCATCGTTCCAGACATAATAACCTGCGCAAAAGGCCTGACCTCCGGGTATCTGCCACTTGGCGCTTGCATCATCTCGGACGCAGTAATGCAACGCATCTCTGACGCTCCGGGCGGCGATGTTTTCTACAATGGCTATACCTATTCAGGGCACCCGGTGAGCTGTGTTGCAGCAATCAAAAACATCGAGATCATGGAGCGGGAGGATATTCTTGGGCACGTTCAACGCGTAACACCGCAATTTCAAGAACGCCTGCGCCAGATCAAGGAAAAGTTCCCGATCGTCGGGGACGTGCGCGGCGAGGGCCTTCTGGGATGTATCGAATGCCGCCCCGGGCTGAAGGTCGAAAGCTATGAAGCACATGTCAAGTTTGGGCAGAAACTGGACGACGCGTGCGAAGAGTTGGGTTTGCTATTGCGACCATTCGGAAACATGGCCGTGTTCTCTCCTCCTCTGATCATCACCCCTTCCCAGATCGACGACATGTTCGACATCATGGAGGCAGGAATGGCGCGGGTCAGCAAGGACTACGGAGAATAGCGGCGACGTAGCCACGACTTGGCGCCAGCCAGATCATGTTGGCTTTCGGCCTCGGATGTGATGCGGGCAGTGCTCTCCGGATTTCAGCACAGGCTGCATCGCGTGCCAGATCTCGATCTGGTGTTCGATAAACTCAGCACCATGCCGGGCTTCCCAGCCAGCGCGGTTCGGCCCGGTCAAATCCGCAAGTTCCCCAGCAGAAACTTCCGCATACCAGGGATTGCGGTTGACCAATTCCACGCCTTCGAAGCCGGCCGCCTCCATTGCGACGCGATACTTGGAAGGTGACGCCATTTGAAACTCCAAAGCTTCCATCTTCACATAATGCGCCATCTCAGGTGACATGTCCCCGTCATGATTGGTCAGCCAGTCAGAAGCGGCAAACCGACCACCCGGCTTCAACACCCGAAAGGCCTCGGCAGCCATCGCGGCTTTGTCGGGAATGTGGATGATCGAGTCTTTTGAGAACACGACGTCAAAAGTACCATCTTCGAAAGGCATTGGGCCCGGAGTGACCTGAAGGATTTCCACCCTTTCTTCCAACCCGGCCCGCTTCACTCGCTCTCTCGCCGCCGCGCAGACGGGAGCCTCCACATCAATGCCTGTCACTTTCCCCGCACCGAACTTCTGCGCCATCAGCACTGCAATTGCCCCTGATCCACACCCAATATCAAGGATATGCTTGCCTTTGAGATCGATCCCCTCAACAACCCGAGCAACTTCCTCGGGGCCTCCTGGCGAAAGGAACCCCTCCCCCCAAAGCTCTTCCAGGAAGTTGATCACCTGACGGTCGTAAAGGATATCGTCTGACATAAGCTTCCCCCGCATCTGATTGCCAGTTCACCGCCACAGTGAAGCCTGATCGCGCTGCCCTGACAAGCCTTTTCCAGATAGGAAGGCGATGCTCAAAATCAACTATTGAATGATCATTCAGTCAGTAGACATTGAACGCCATGACTGATATGCGAGAAAATGAACGCCCAGAAAGGACATTCTCGCCATGGCTGACACCCTGCCGACGCACGCCCGGACCGTCATCATCGGGGGAGGTTCCATTGGCGCGAATACGGCCTATCACCTGACCAAGCTTGGCCATACCGATGTTGTGGTTCTTGAGCAGGGGCAACTGACATCCGGAACGACTTGGCACGCCGCGGGCCTTATCGTGGCCGGCCTGCTCAAGTCGGAAGCGGAATGCGCAATCTACACGCATGGACGCGATCTATACGCCAACCTTGAGAAAGAAACCGGTATTTCCACTGGTTTTCGGGACGTTGGATATCTGCAGATTGCGACCAACAAAGAACGCCTGCATGAAATGCGCCGTGTCGCAGCCTTCATGCGCCGTTTCGGGATAAACAATCACGAAGTTTCAGTAAAAGAAGCGCAGGATTTGTTCCCTATTGGTGACCTGTCGGACGTCGTTGGTGCGTTCCTGATACCCGAGGACGGGCGCGCCAACCCGGTGGACGTGACAATGTCGCTGGCAAAGGGGGCCAGAAGCAGAGGCACCCGCTTCTTCGAAGGTGTTCGGGTCGACGAGATTTTGGTCGAGAACGGCACCGCGACTGGAATCCGCACTGCGAACGGTCACGCCATCACGGCTGAAAACGTTGTGATATGCGGTGGCATGTGGTCCCGCCAGTTAGGGGCCAAGCATGGCGTCAACCTGCCCCTTCAAGCGGCTGAGCACTACTACCTGATTACCGAGAGCATCCCGGGCTTGCCCCGCGATCTGCCCGTTCTCGAAGACCCTTCCACGTACACTTATTACCGCGAAGAAGTTGGGGGGATGATGTTGGGTCTTTTCGAACCAGGTGCTGCGGCGTGGAAGCTGGGTGGTATCCCCGACGAATGGCAATTCGGAGAGATCGAGCCAGACTGGGAACGTGTTGGCCCCGACCTTGAAAAAGCCTATTCGCGCGTGCCTGACACGATGAATTATGGCGTCAAGAAACTGTTCTGCGGACCGGAGAGCTTTACGCCCGATCTTGCACCGCTTGTTGGCCCGACACCGGAACTTCGCAACCTCTGGGTTGCATGCGGGATGAACTCTTTGGGCATCCTCAATGGCGCCGGTACCGGTATGGTTCTGGCCCATTGGATTGTGGATGGCTTGCCCCCAATCGATGTCACGGGCATCAACGTCAATCGCTTTTCGCGTGAAATGGCCACACCGGCGTTCCGGCGCGACAGAACGCCGGAGCTGCTGGGCAAGCTCTTTGGCCAGCATTACCACAATGAGAATTACAAGACGGCCAGAAACGTAAAGCGTTCCGTGCTGTATGACCGCCTGAAGGATGCAGGGGCGTTTTTCGGCGAAGGAAGTGGTTGGGAACAACCTGATTGGTTTGCCCCGACACCGGAACAGGCCAAGGTCGAGAAATACAGTTGGTATCGCCAAAACTGGTTTGAATGGCACGCCGAAGAACACAAGGCAGCGCGCGAGGATGTCATCGTCATGGACATGACATCAATGGCGTGTTTCAGCGTCGAAGGTCCAGATGCATGCGCCCTTCTCTCGCGCCTTTCCTGCAATGAGGTTGATGTTGAACCTGGCCACGTGGTCTACACTGCCTGGGTGAATGAACAAGGTGGGTTTGAGGCCGACCTTACGGTTACTCGACTGTCCGAGCGGAAGTACTGGGTTATTGTCGGCGAAAACTCGGCAGGTCATACCGAAATGCGCATGCGGCGGCACATTCTGGACGAAGAGAATGTGGTCATTACAGACGTCACTGCTGCGCGCTGCCAAATCAACGTTCACGGCCCAAAGTCACGCGAACTTCTGAGCAGAATATCCGGCGCTGATTTGTCGGACCAAGGTTTCCCATTCATGACGGCCCGAGAGATTGACATCGGGTATGCCGTTGTTCTGGCCTATCGCGTGACCTTTATCGGGGAACTGGGCTGGGAGCTTCATGTACCTGCCACTCAGGCCGTTCAGACATACGATCTGATAATGGAAACGGGTCGTGACTTGGGGGTTCGAAACGCGGGCATGCAAACCCTAAACTCCCTGCGACTCGAAAAGGCCTACCGTGATTTCGGAATTGATGTGGACAACACGGACAACCCCATTGAGGCCGGGCTTGGTTTTGCCATCAAACTGGACAAACCCGGAGGCTTCATCGGCAGGGAAGCGCTGGCTGCGATAAAAGCAAAAGGCACACCCAAAAACCGAATGCTGCAGTTTCTGCTGAAAGACGCTGAGCCCCTGATGTATGGCAACGAGATGATTTATCTGAACGGCAAGGAAGTCGGGTACATTCAGGTTGGCGGGTATGGGCACACGCTTGGCGCGGCTGTCGGGATTGGTTTTGCAGAAACCGAAAAACCTCTGACGGCAGACATCGTCGCAGAGGGACACTGGCAGATCGAAATTGCCGACGAGAAATTCGACGCCAGTGCTTCGCTAAAGCCGCTCTACGACCCCCAAATGAAGAAGATAAAGTGCTGAAGCACAATTACAGGGTATTGCGGCTTAAACCGGAAAGTGTTTTGGAAAGAACCGCGACAGCGAAAGCAGGCAAACATCCCTGAACTCTCGCCGGTCAGCCACCTTGGGATACAACATCAGGCTGAGCCAGGCGCCGTCAGACATTGCCTCAACAGCTCGAGCTGTTTTTTCGGCCTCAAGATCGTCGTAATCGCCGTCGGCGATCAACTCTCCACATAGACGCAGAATTCTATCGTATCTCTCGTTGTCAAATTTATTGTGAATCTTCAGGTAATTAGGACGGTACTTTGCTTGCCCCCAGAACGCAAACCAAACCGCTAGGCGCTTGTGCGTGCAGATGCTTTTGTCAAAATCCGCGCGGATAATGGCCGCAAGCCGATGTGCGGCCGTGGGTTCCGCGTCGTCATAATACCTTAGCCAGTTTTCGTAGTGCTCTTGTGCCAGAAAACCCAGCGCGGCGTCATACAATGCTTCCTTGCTGTCGAAATGGTAATTCACAACCCCATGCGACAGATTGGCAGCTTCGGTCACGTGTTTCAGCGTTGTGTCAGAAAACCCGCGCCTCGAAATCGAGTCTATGGCCGCCATTATCAACTGTAGGCGGCGAACTTCCGGAGGTTCGGTGCGTCGTTTTTTCTGAAGCTCGTGCGACTCCAATTTATCCTTCCTCTCGTTCAGCCATTTGTCTGTCCAGCAGATCCGCCCTCTGTTGCCGGAACATAACGATAGCAGCGACAGCGACGCAAATGGCGATCACGAGGATCATTATAGTCGCAAGCGCATTGATATCCGGCCTGAGGCCCAGTCGAATGCGCGAAAAGATCAGGATTGGCAAGGTATTTGCACCCGGACCTGTAACAAAACTGGCTATGACCAGGTCATCAAGAGACAGAGTAAACGCCAGCAGCCAACCTGAAATAAGGGCCGGTGTCAGCTGAGGAATGGTGATTGCAGTCAAGACTTTAAAAGGCTTGGCACCAAGATCAGCAGCAGCTTCTTCCAGAGTTTGCCCCACGCCGGTCAATCGCGCCTGAATTGTCACTGCGACATAGGCCATCGAAAAAGTAATATGCGCGATCGTAATCGTCGCGAACCCGCGCTCGGCGGGCCATCCTATTAGTTGGTTCAAAGAAATAAAGAAAACCAGCAAGGACAATCCGGTTATCACCTCGGGCATCACCAACGGCGCGACCAACATGCCACCAAACAAAGTCCGGCCTTTGAACCGGCCAAATCGCACCATCGCAAGTCCTGCCAGGGTGCCAAGCGCTGTTGCAAAGGTTGCATTTACAACGGCGATCTGAAGGCTAAGGGAAACCGCGCTCCAGACTTCTGCAGATTGAAAAAGTTCCTTGTACCATCGTAAGGACCACCCCCCCCAGACCGGAACCAGCTTGGAGTAGTTGAACGAATAAATGATCAGCAAAATCATCGGGATATAGAAAAATGCCAACCCCAGCGTCAGCATGATCGTCAGGAAACGGGAGCGTTTGCTGTACATCTATTGCTCCTCCGACGCTTTGCCCTGGTAGTGTTGGAACACCATGATGGGCAGCACCAGAATAACCAGCAGAACAATTGCAACCGCAGCAGCAACCGGCCAATCACTGTTTCTGGAGAACTCGTTGAAGAGAACGCGGCCAATCATTTGCACGTTTCCACCCCCTAAAAGATCGGGAATAACGTACTCCCCGGTCGCAGGAATGAAGACCAGCAATGAGCCCGCGATGATGCCGGGCATCGTCAAAGGCAACGTGATTTTGAAGAACGTGTTCGTTGGCCGGGATCCGAGGTCCGCTGCGGCTTCATTCAGGCTGTCATCCAGCTTTTCCATGTTCGCGTAGAGCGGCAGGATCATGAAGGGCATGTAGGTGTAGACGATACCAATATAGACAGCGAATTCCGTGTACAGCATCCGGATCGGTTCGTCGATTATACCGATTGCGATCAACAGGTTATTGATCGTACCTTGATCTGCAAGCAATCCCATCCACGCGTAGACGCGCAGCAGGAAGGACGTCCAGAACGGCAGGATTATTGCGAAAAGCAACAGCGGCTTGGCGACAGGGCCTGATCGAACGATTGCATAGGCAATGGGGTAGCCAAACAACAGGCACAGGAAAGTCGAAGTTACCGAAATCTTGAGCGAGTTGACGTAGGTGTCAAAATAAAGGCTGTCTTCCCAAATGTAGATGAAGTTGTCGAACACCAGACGGATCGTCATGATCCCGCTGTCCGACCACTCGATCAAACTGGTGAACGGTGGGCTTGCAATGGCAAGTTCAGCCAAGCTGATTTTGGCGACAATAAAGAACGGTGCCAGGAAGAAAACCAGAAGCCAGAAGAACGGTATGACGGTAACGATCTGTCGCCACTTGCTTTGCAAGCGCCGCATAAAGAGACCAAGCATCGGCTGTCGTTCAACCTGTAACGGTTCAGGCCTATCTCCCGTGAAGTCCGTCATGAGTGGAGCAACATGGCACTGGACGGATCCCAGCTGATATTCACCTTGTCCTCCCACGTAATGCGCTGGGTGGCATGCGTTGGGCGTGACTGGTTGGGCCTGGTGACATCAAATATCTCCCCATTGGGAAGCCTCACCTTGTAGATCGACGTCTCTCCTAAATAACCCACGTCGTCGATGATGGCTGATGTCTGGTTGGGGCCTGGAGCAACTTCATCGGATTTCGAAAGACGGATTTTTTCGGGCCTCAAAGCCACCCAGATCTTGCTGCCAACTTTCACGGAGTGACCGTGATCTATGAAAACCTCGCAGAATTCAGTCTTGACCCGAACATGATCTGCACCTTCCTCGGTTACCCTGCCCTCAAAAATATTCGCTGACCCGATGAAGTCGGCGACAAAGCGAGACGCGGGAAACTCGTATATTTCTGTCGGCGTTCCAATTTGCTTGAACCGCCCGGCGTCCATGACCGCCATTCGCGACGACAACGTCATCGCTTCTTCCTGATCGTGGGTCACCACAATAAACGTGACACCGACCTTGTCCTGAATATTGGCAAGCTCAAACTGCGTTTGCTTGCGCAGTTTCTTGTCAAGCGCAGCCAGAGGCTCATCCAAAAGCAGCAGCTTTGGGCGTTTGACCAACGCACGAGCCAGCGCAACGCGCTGGCGTTGCCCGCCTGACAATTGCTTGGGTTTTCTCTTTTTGAAGTCTTCCAGTTCAACAAGCTTGAGGATGTCGTGCACCCTGTCGGCTATGTCAAATTTTGGGACATGGTCTTGTTCCAACCCGAAAGATACGTTCTTTTCGACAGACATATGCGGAAACAGCGCATAGCTTTGGAACATCATGTTGGTGGGGCGTTCGTAGGCAGGAACGTCAGCCATATCGACGCCATCAATGATGATTGAGCCGGCGTTCAAATCCTCAAATCCCGCGAGCATTCGCAGCAGAGTGGACTTTCCGCACCCTGATCCGCCCAGAAGACAGAACAACTCACCCTTGTAGATATCCAGATCGACGTTATCGACGGCCGTCACTTCACCGTACTTCTTTGTCACACCTCTGATCTGAACCAATGGTTGTTGTTCTGTTTGGTCTAGCCAAGGTGCTGCGCTGACAGCTTTGGAAACGGTCAATTTGTGCCTCGCGGTCTGCCTGAATGGATCCGAAGTGCAGTAGCGATCCAAATAGGTTCGCTACTGCACTTGCCGGTGTGAGTGGATTAGTTACCGGCTTTGAAGTCAGTCCAGGTACGGGTCTGCAAACGCTCGACCTTGGGAGGAAGAACCGCAGTTGTGTACATCTTGGCAACCTGATCAGACGTCGGGAATGCGGCCGGGCTGGATGTGACGGCTTCGTCAACCATTGGCTTGGCTGACAGGTTGGCAGTCGCATACCAGGTGAAGTTACTGTCATTGGCCGCAACTTCTGGGCGCATCATGTAGTTCAAGAACAGATGCGCGTCTTCCTTGTTGGCTGCGTCTTCCGGGATCAGCCAACCATCAATCCACAACTGCGCGGTGCGTTCGCCTTCAGGCAGGAAGAAGTCCAGCACAACCCCAGTGTCGGCTTCGGCTGCCCCGGACATCGCAAGAAGTCCATCCGGTCCCCAAGTGGTTGAGACGCAGAACTCTTTCTGAGGCATTCTTTGGTACGCGTAGTTGTCGAAGGTTTTGATATACGGGCGGACTGCGGCCAGCATTTCTCCGACCTTTTCGTAGTCTTCCGCGTTCGTGGAATTCGGATCCAACCCCATGTGCGCCAAAGCCATCGGTATGATGTCGCCCGGAGAATCCAGGAAAGAAACACCGCACTTGGACAGCTCTTTCATGTGCACGGGATCAAACACCATGTCCATCGAACCGATGGGCGCGTCCGGATACGTCTCTTTCACCAATTCTTCGTTATAAGTGACCCCGTGCGTTCCCCACATATACGGAATGAAATGCTTGTTGCCCGGGTCCCACTCACTGGCCAGTTGCTCCATGATAGCCGGATCAATGTGCTGAACGTTGTCCAGCTTCGACATATCAAGCTCCGCGACGATACCGGCCTTAATCAGCCGCGCCGTATCACTGCCTGCATGGCTGACCACATCATAGCCGCTGTTTCCTGCCAGCAGCTTGGCGTCGATTGCTTCAGCCGAGTCGTACGGATCGTAAATTACCTTGATGCCGTACTCTTTCTCGAAGTTCTCGATCGTGTCTTCAGCGATGTATTCCCCCCAGTTTGTGACTTTCAATACACGCTCTTGTGCAAGTACCGATCCGGAAATTGCAGTAGCCGTTACTGCGAGAACGGTAACCCCGGCGACTTTCCTGATTGAGTTCATAATTTCGCTTCCTCTCCCTGAGTGGTGGCTGCAGCAATTTTGCTTACTTTGTCTGCTGAACACTGTTTGTATGAGCACCCTCTTTTGACAGGTTTGCTCATCTTGCACCCCATTCCCCTCCAATCATCATGAATTTATCTGACTGGCCATTCAAAACGGTAGTCTGATGAAATCGCCGCTGTCAAGCAAAGCTGATCCAATTTTGATCAAAAGCCGACAAGTCGCTTAATTGACAGAAAACTTTCTAACTTTCCGCGCGCGCATCAACCTCAATTGGGTCGCAGGGACCCATCTGGGATCTATTTTTGAATGACTATTCAGTCAGAATTGATTGACGAACAGACCAAATTCGGCAAAATCTACAATCAATCGAACGATGGCTGATCCTACTGAAAACCAAGATCGCAGGCTTGGATTGGCTGGGCTGGCCAAAACACTGACGGATCAAGTCAAAACAACGCGGATTGAACTGATGCATGACGAACCCCGGAACATCGAAGTTCCAGCCAATTGGGACAGACGTGGACTGCCAGGCTGGTGCTATCACAGCACCGCTCTTCTGGACCTTGAAAAGAGCAATCTGTTCAAAACCCATTGGCAAATAGCATGTCACGTTTCGGACGTTCCGGAACCCGGCAGCTTTCTTTGTTTCGACATGTGCGGCGAGCGTGCACTGATCGTACGAGACAACAACTCGGACATTCGAGCGTTTCTCAATGTTTGCCGTCATCGCGGATCACGGCTCGTTCCCAAAGATCAAGGAAAGTGTGAAAACGCCTTGGTTTGCCCATTTCATGGCTGGGTTTACAATCTTGATGGAACGCTGCGTGGTGCCGCCCGGCCAGAGTCCTTTCCGGACCTGGACAAGCAAAGGTTTGGCCTGAAAGAACTTGAAATGGAGATCTGGCACGGTCTTGTGTTTATCCGCTTCAAACCGGGCCCCCAGCCATCTGTGGCGGAACTTCTGGAACCGATTGAACAGGAAATCTCAGCCTATAAAATGGCCGATCATGTTCCGACAGATGGGATTTGGACGGAGGAGACGCCGGTCAATTGGAAATCAATCAGAGACGTGGACAACGAAGGATACCACGTTCCGCTTGCGCACCCTGCCCTGCAGGATTTGTACGGTTCAACCTATTCAGACGAACCTTATGTCGATGGTGTCTCACGCTCTGATGCAAGTTTCACACCGACGAAAGGGCGTAGATGGGCTGTTCGCAACTACAAGAAGTTCACAAAGCCCCAACCCCACCTGCCCGAACACTTGCACAAAACCTGGCTTTACTATGGCATTTTCCCAAACGCGGTGATTGCTGTCACTCCCGAGACAATGTTGTTTTATCAGGAGTTTCCAATCACGACGAAAAAGTCCGTGCTGCGGAGCGCAACATATCGAAATCCGTACGAAGATCGCCAACAAAGGGCAGCCCGGTATCTCGCCGCCCGGATTGATCGCGAAACCGTGGAGGAAGATATTCAACTGACGATCTGGTCGAACGAATCCATGGCTTCGGAATCGTTCGAGGGTTTCTACCTTTCGGACCTCGAATATGGTGTCCGGTCACATCACGACCACCTCCGCAAAATACTGCCCGTCTACAATTCAGAAACCGCGCCACGTGAAGATGAGGTTGTGTCGCTCAATACCGCCATGTCGGCTGCGCCCAAGACGTGAACAAGGGCGCGTTCTATGTCGGAAGCAGAACTTCAAAAGCAACTTCTTGTGACGGAAGTCGGAATCCAAGGCTCCGGCGCCACAAGGTATGCGGCCGCAATGTACTTTTTTCAGAACGGCAGAATCTCTGCCGAGATGCTGGAAATCTACCGGAGGTGCAGCAAATTTGACGCCGAAGACCCGCTTGATCTGGCCAGCTACGAGGGGGTTTCAGTGCCAGAATTGGTTGGTTTTTCAAATGAATGCACAGAGGCATGATAACGCCTGCGATTAGGATCACACCTCAGAAAGCTTCTGATGATTGTTGGGCGTCGCGACGGCGAACAATCGAAGTGCAATCTTTGAATTCACCCTACAAGCCACTCAATGCGCCGGAGGAAACAAAGTGAACGCGTATGACTATGACGTCGTTGTTGTGGGTGCTGGCGCAGCGGGAATCGCAGCGACCCGGGCTCTTATGTCGGCAGGTCTGTCAGTTATCTGTGTCGAGGCATCGAACCGCGTCGGGGGGCGCACCCACACGGATACCGAAATCTTTGGCGTCCCTTTCGACGTGGGGGCGCATTGGATGCACGCCGAACATGCCAACGCTCTGAAAGCGCCGGGTCTTGCGCTTGGCCTTGACCTTTACGCGGCCCCAGATAACGCAATGACATACGGGCTGAAAAATGATGCCGTCCTTTGGAACGAAGTGGAGGACATCCACAAAGACATAGCTGAAGCGGCGCGCATCGATGCGGAAATTGAAACAAGTACCGGAGTTCCAACCGACCGGTCTTTGGCTGACATCTGGGAAGACAAGGGGCCTTGGTCATTTACGGCAGCCATGACATTTGCGCTGTCGCTTGCCAGGGACTTGCCGGACACATCCCTGCGAGACATCATTGCCTGGGAGGGGGGCGACGACTGGTTTTGCCGTGAAGGTTTCGGGCACCTCATCGCGTGCACGGCGCAGGGTCTTCCGATCAAACTGTCCAGTCCGGTCACAGAAATCGAAGCCCTGAGTGACGGTGTGCAGGTAACCACGGCGACTGGCAAAACCAAAGCGCGCACCGTCGTCGTAACAGTATCCGTCGGGGTGCTGGCCGAAGACGTCATCCGTTTTGATCCTCCCCTTGAATCCGACCGGCGCGCAGCGCTCGAACTCATTACAATGGGAGACTACAATCACGCAGGCCTTCTTTTTCACCCCGGTGCCTTACCCGTGCAACCCGACACATGGCTGACCTACCACTTGGAACCCGACGCGTCCGGAGTGGCCCGCGGTGGCGGCTTTCTTTGCAACATCTCAAGCACCGGCCTCACCAGCTTTGAAAGTTCCGGAAGCCTTTCCAGAGACTTGCAGAACGCAGGACCTGAAAGCGCCATCGAACATGCACTTGAGACGCTGGTTGGTTTCTTCGGCTCGGCCATCAGAGAAAAATTCATAAAGGGACACGCAACCGCCTGGCGACATGAACCATACGTGCTTGGGTCTTACGCAGGATCCCAGCCGGGGGGCTATGGCCAACGTGCCGTTTTGCGACAACCCCATGCAGAATGGGTCCACTTTGCTGGCGAAGCGACACATCCCAACCAACAATGTTCTGTCAGTGGCGCCCATCTGGAAGGTTTGCGAGCGGCGGAAGATGTGGTGGCTCAGTTGCTTTGACAAACCGGGGACCATTCTGGTCCAGCAAGCGCAATAGTTATGCCTGCCAAACATTCTACCGCAGGGAACAGTTTCTGGAAAGCGCCAAACGGCACGTCACTGAAGGCTTCACTTTTCCTCCGGCCCCAACAGCGCGTCGATGAACCGCGAAAACAACTCTCCCTGAGACCGGATTCTAAGCTTGGAGTATATGTTCCGGCGGTGAATACGAACCGTTCCCGGAGAAATACCCAGTATTCGGCCAACGGCGTCAGCGGAATGGCCTTTGAGAGTAAACTCGACAACCTCCTTTTCGCGAGGCGTCAGAAGGCCTTCGTCAAACTTTTCAAACGCCTCGTCCACATTCAGCACCCGCCCCCTGCGGCGGGCATTTGCCGGTTTCTGCCCAAACTCTCCGGCCAATCCGTTCCAGTGATGCCTGCAGGTTTCACTGACCACCGGCCAGGCCTTTCCAAGTTCCCGGAAGTCCTTGGCGCTAAATGCCTTTTCTGCCCGCATCAACGAAACACAAACGGTTGCCTCGTCAGGCAGGTCAACTACATAGCAAATCTCTTCGGCCAAACCGGTCTGAACATAGTAATTTCGAAAGTACTCACCCTGATAAAACCGATCTGGTGCCAGATCACGTAACCGGTACAGACCTGGATCAATGGAATTTGCGCTGGCCAGGTAAAACGGATCCAGAAGATATGGACCCTCCTGATAATCCTCAACCATGATCTTCCGCTTCGATTTTGGGAAATCGTCAAACAGGTCGATCGGGCGCGCTGATCCAAGATACCCAAATATAACAGTATAGTCGAACCCACTGATTTCCTGCAGAGATTTCGAAAGCGTCTGGGAGAAATCGTCTGTTCCGATAGCAGCTATTACTGCGCCTGCTTCGGTCAACCAATCTGTCACAGCCGCCTCCTACTCAAATTTGAATACCACATTCGTGATATATACAAGAATCGACAAATTTTTTACCGTTTACCTGAAACAAGTGGTATTTCAAAAATGAGGATATGTCCCGAAAAAATGCCAAACGGTGAATATACCCAACAATCGGACAGATCGACAGGAAGCACTATCGCCGAGCTTCGCGGCGTGTCCAAAAGGTTTGGGGACGTGTTGGCGGCCAATGATCTAAACCTTAAAATCGCAGAAGGAGAGTTTCTGTCGTTTCTAGGTCCGTCCGGGTGCGGCAAGACAACGGCTCTTAGAATGCTGGCAGGTTTTGAAAGCCCGTCGGAAGGCGATGTTTTGCTGGACGGAGAGGTGGTGAACTCGCTGGATGCCCATCTGCGTCCGGTCAACATGGTGTTTCAGCATTACGCACTGTTCCCGCACCTGACCGTCGCACAGAATATTGGATACGGTCTGAAACAGCGGCGCCCGAAGCTGCCCAAAGCGACGATCGCGCAAAAGGTCAGCAAGGCATTGGAAATTGTTCGGCTCGAAGGGTACGAAGCGCGCCGAATTTGGGAAATGTCCGGTGGACAGCAACAACGCGTAGCACTTGCCCGAGCTATCGTGAACGAACCCAAGCTGCTGCTGCTTGATGAACCGCTGGCGGCGCTGGACAGAAAATTGCGCAAGGAAATGCAGATCGAGCTGCAAAACATCCAGCGCCGTCTGGGCATTACCTTTGTCCTAGTAACCCACGATCAGGAAGAAGCGCTGTCGATGAGTGACAGGATCTGCATCATGCGCGACGGCCGGATCGAGCAGGTCGGCAGCCCACAGGACCTGTATGACCGGCCAGCAAACCGATATGTGGCTGGTTTTGTTGGCACGACCAACATTTTCAACGGTTCGATCACTGAAACAAGTAACCAAAATGCCGATGTGCAGCTGGTTACCGGGCAAACCGTCACGGGACAGAACCCGTTCAATCTGAATGTGGGAGAAGCCGTCGGCCTGAGCGTTCGGCCTGAACAAATCCATCTCAGCAGGACATCAAAGGCAGAAACCGACATTGGGGTCACAGTCCTCAATCGCATCTTTCTGGGGGAACATACCGAATACCTGGTCAGGCATGACACACTGGGAGAGTTCCTGGTGTTGTCGCCACGCCAGTCAGAATTGAACGAGGGATCGTTCAAAGTGGATGAGCCGCTCTTTGCGTCCTGGAACGCCAGCAGAGCGCTCATCCTTTCCGGAGACTAACCTAACGGATCCAGCCAACAGGGGAAAACTCATGACAAAAACACCGGATCACATCTCGAAGCAGAAATTCATGGAAGAGCTGTACCGCTACAAGCGCGGTTCGGTCACACGCCGGCACTTTCTCGGTGTGACGGGTCTGGGGGCGGCGACGGCTGTGCTTGGCTCGGCCGTGCCGGGTCTTCGGCCAGGTCCCGCATGGGCATCCGGCGATATTGGGGATCGCGTGGTTCTCGCCACTTGGCCGAACTACCACGACACCGCCAATTTCGACGCCTTTGCCGAAGCGACCGGTGCCAATGTTCAGGTCAACGTCTTTGGGTCGAACGAAGAGATGTTGGCCAAGCTTCAGGCCGGGGCAACCGGCTGGGACGTGTACGTCCCGACCAATTACACCATCACCACCTATGTCAGTGAAGACCTGATCGAACCGCTCGATACATCGCGGCTGCCGAACTACGACGCGTCCGCCTATGACCCGCGCTATGCCGAGGCTGGCTCGGTCGATGGCAAGCTCTACGCCGTGCCCAAAAACTGGGGCTCGACCGGTTTTGTCGCCAATACCAGCCAACTCAACGGCGCGCCCACGCCGTCGAGCTGGAAAGAATTCTTTGATTTGACGATGGGAGATCTGTCTGGCGGTGCAATCGTACATGACTATCAGCTGACTACGATCGGGAACGCGCTCAAGTACTTTGGCTATTCCTTCAACTCGGTCGACGAGAAGGAACTGGCCGACGCCGAGAAACTGCTCATTGACGCAAAGCCACACCTGTTTGCAATTTCATCAGACATCCAGCCGTCCATGCGCAGCGGAGACGCGACACTGGCGATGGCCTGGTCTGGTGACGGCAAACAGCTTAACACCGACATGCCCGAGATCATGTACATCCTCGGCAAGGAAGGCGGCGAGTTGTGGAGCGATTACTACGCCATTCCGAAAGGGGCGCCCCACATGGATGCAGCCTATGCGCTGATCAACTACCTGCTGGATCCCGCCGTGAACGTCAAAGAGGTGCTGGCGCACGGCTACCCGACAGCAGATGCGAAATCGATCGCGATGTTGCCGGAGGAGTTGCAGAATGACCCGATCCTTTATCCGGCTCAGGAACTTCTGGACGCGCTTGAATTCGGTGCGGCGGTAACGCTGACCGATCCGAACCGCGCTGAACTTATGGCCCGGTTCAAATCTGCCTAAAGTCCGCAAACCGGAGATAAGAACGACATGAATGCGAGAACGCGCAACTGGCTCTTGCTGGCCCCGGCCGGGACCTGGTTCCTGGTGATGCTTGTGCTGCCGCTGACGGTCGTTCTTATCTTCAGCTTTGGGGAACGCGGCCCGGCTGGCGGCTATGTGCCGGCTTTCACGCTGGAACAATACGCCAACCTTCCGGCACGTTGGACGGCGTTCAAAAACACGATGGTGCTGGCCCCGGTCGGCACCATTGCCGCCTTGTTCATAGCCTATCCGCTGGCGTATTTTCTGGCCGTCAGGGCTGATCCTAAATGGAAAACCGTCCTGCTGGTTCTGGTGATCGTTCCGTTCTGGACCTCGATCCTGATCCGCAGCTATGCGTGGATATTCCTGCTGGGCGGGCGCGGTATTCCAGAACTGATCGACTTTATCGGGTTCGCAAAGCCACGTCTTATCAATACACCTTTCGCGGTCCTGATTGGCATCATCTATGGCTACCTTCCGCTGATGGTGTTTCCGATCTTCGTCAGTCTCGACCGGCTGGACAAGCGTCTGCTCGAAGCCTCTTCAGACCTTGGTGCCACACCTGTGCGGACCTTCCTGCAAGTGACTTTGCCGCTGTCGGTACCCGGCGTCGCCACGGGCTGTCTGCTCGTATTTATCCTCCTGATGGGGGAATTCCTGATCCCGGCGCTGCTGGGCGGAGGCAAAGTGTTCTTTGTTGGCAACGCGCTGGTCGATCTGTTCCTGCAATCGCGCAACTGGGCTTATGGATCGGCGGTGGCGGCAACGCTGGTATTCATCATGCTGATCTCGGTCACGATCTACATGCGCCTGATCTCGCGACTGGGGACCCAGCGCGAAGACGTATCGTTGATGTAGGGGGATAAGATGCGACTGTATGCTCTGTGCGTTTATTTGTTTCTCTACATCCCGATCGGGGTCATAGCGCTGTTCAGTTTTAATGCCGGACGCCATGCCAGCCAGCTGCAGGGTTTGTCCACGCAATGGTACGGCAAGGCGCTGAACAACCCGTTCGTCATGGATGCGTTGGAAACCAGCCTTATCGTGGCACTTGTATCGGCCACTCTGGCCTCTTTGTTCGGAACAATGGCGGCTGTGGGTTTGCAAGGTATCCGCGGGCCGATGCGCACGGCCTTCGACGGTTTGATCTACGTGGCCATCATGATCCCCGGCATCGTCATCGGAATTGCGACCCTGATCGCACTTGTCACCGTGTTCAACTTCGTGAACCCGGGTATTGCAGCGCTCTGGCCGGAAGGGGCTGAGCCCCCAAAGCTCAACATGGGTATGGGCTCTCTCATTGCGGCGCACACCATGTTCACGATGGCACTGGTCGTGATCATTGTTCGCGCAAGACTTTCCGGCATGGACGCCACCCTGACCGAGGCGTCGTCGGACCTCTATGCGACGCCATTTGGCACCTTCAGACAGGTCACCTTGCCATTAATCTTTCCAGCGATATTGGCCGGGTTTCTATTAAGCTTCACCTTCAGCTTTGACGATTTCATCATCGCATTCTTTGTCGCCGGGTCCGAGACAACGCTTCCAATCTACGTGTTTTCGTCAATCCGCCGCGGTGTCACGCCAGAGATCAACGCCATAGGCACAATGGTTCTGGCCGCGTCATTGGTCCTATTGATCACAGCCCAGGTCCTTCTGCGGAGGGGAGACAAGAAGAAATGACAGCTGTTAAGCTCATGAAGACACGTTCTGAAAAGATCTCTCTCGACGGTCGCATTGCCTTTGTGACCGGGGCAGGATCCGGTATCGGAAGGGCCAGTGCCATCTCGATGGCTGAGTGTGGAGCGCACGTTGTCGTAACCGATCTTGTCGGTGAACTGGCCGAAGCGACCGCCCAAAAAATCATGGAAAATGGCGGCAGTGCCGACAGCATTGCGCTGGACATGACGGATGACAGCGCCGTTGTTGGCTCACTCCGGACGACAATCGAAAAACTAGGCCGACTGGACATACTGCATTCGCACGCAGGTATTCAGGTCGAGGGCACGTTGGAACAGGTCAGCCCCGAAGGCATGGATGAAAGCTGGAGGTTAAACGTAAGGGCGCATTTCATTGCGGCACGGGCGGTGGTCGGGCAGATGCGTACTCAGGGCGGCGGCAGCGTCATTATCACTTCTTCCAATTCTGGGGTGCAGTACGACCGCGAAATGATTGCCTATGCGACCACGAAGCACGCAGTTGTGGCGATGGTGCGCCAGATGGCTGCGGACTATGCCAAGGACAATATCAGGTTCAATGCGCTGTGCCCCGGTTGGGTCGACACACCATTCAACGCTGGCTTTGAAACCCAGATGGGCGGGCGGCCGGCTCTGGAAAGCTATATCGCGAACAGCATTCCGATGGGACGTTGGGCGCAGGCCGATGAAATCGCCGATGCGGTGGTGTTCTTGGCCTCTGACATGTCCACCTTCATGACGGGCCACGCGTTGGTGATCGACGGGGGTGAGTGTATCTGAAAAAAGGGAGGGACTGATGGTTCAGCGGGCCAGACTGGAAGGAAAAACGGCCGTCATCACCGGCGGAGCAACAGGGATGGGGCGTGCTACGGCCCTGTTGTTCGCGCAGGAAGGCGCAACTGTTTCGGTCTTCGATATCAACGATGACGAGGGTCAGAAAACAGCTCAGATGATCCGTGATCAGGGCGGCCAAGCTAAGTTCTTTCACTGCGACGTCACCAGCGCCCGTGATATCGACACCGCATTTGATGCCTGCGTCGCCGAGTTCGGGGCATACGATGTGCTGTTCAATCATGCAGGCTCGATCATCGTAAAATCCCTGCATGAGACATCGGAAGAAGAATACGATTGGTTGATGGACCTGAACGTGAAATCTGCTTTTCTTGTTTGCAGACGCGCGGTGAAAGAGATGGCCGAGAACGGCGGTGGTTCGATCGTCATCACTTCGTCGATCGCAGCCGAGTTGGGGTACGCGTTGGAGTCCGTCTACTGCATGTCCAAGGCCGCCGTCCTGCAGCTGTCCCGCACGATCTCGACCGAGTATCGGGACGCCGGAATACGCTGCAACGCGATCTGTCCCGGATTTGTTGAAACAGCGCATGGGCTGAAGGAAATTGCTGAACTGGACGCCGCAGGCCAAGAATGGGAGGACAGCGGCATGGCCGCAACGCAGGGGCGCATTTGCTACCCTGAAGAAGTGGCCAGAACCGTGGTTTTCCTCGCCTCGGATGATGCGAGTTTCGTCAATGGAACAGCCACCTATGTCGACAACGGCTGGCACGCGAAGGGTTGAAGACTGGAGAGCGGGTGGAAACTGATTTCCGAAGGCTTGGCATTCCCAGAAGGACGGCCGCCCTGCCCGCGTCTGGCTGCCTAAATCTACATCTCGTGGGAATTTCGACTTTCGGGCAATCTCCATACGTCGAAAACCGGAACACTATTGTTGCCGATGTTTGCCTGCTCGGCGCGCATCCCAAAAAGGGTGGAGCAAAAGCTCCACCCCCTTGATCATCAGGCACCGATAATGTTGTGACCCGGTCCGTATGGGAAACCGGTGATGTTTTCGGCCCCGTCTTCACCCACCACCAGAATATCGTGTTCCCGGTAACCGCCCGCACCGGGCTGGCCTTCGGGAATCCACAGCATCGGCTCGATCGATACGACCATTCCGGGTTCCAGCACAGTGTCGATGTCCTCACGCAATTCCAGACCGGCCTCACGACCATAGTAATGACTCAGAACACCAAAAGAGTGGCCATAGCCGAAAGAACGATACTGAAGCAGGCCTTCGTCGGCAAAGAACCGGTTGATCTCAGCAGTGATGCCGGAACAGGTGGCGCCTGGCTTGATCAGGCTGAGGCCAAGTTCGTGCGCGGCCACGTTTGCCTTCCAAAGGCGCAGGCTGTCGGCATCCGGCTCGCCCAGAAACAGGGTCCGTTCCAGTGCGGTATAATAGCCCGAGATCATCGGGAAGGTGTTCAGGGACAGGATATCGCCCTTTTGCAGCGCGCGTTTTGTCACCGGGTTATGTGCGCCATCGGTGTTCAGACCAGATTGGAACCAAACCCAGGTGTCGCGGTATTCGGCATCCGGATAGGCACGCGCGATTTCCTCTTCCATCGCGTCTCGACCCGCCATTGCAACTTCGATCTCGGTTACGCCTTCGCGGATGGCCGCGTGAATGGCCGCACCGCCAACATCCGCAGTGCGCGCGCCGCCCTTGATCAGTTCAATTTCCTCTGCGGATTTGACCATACGAGCCGCCATCGTATCGGGCGCGACATCGACCAACTCGGGGGAGCCCAGCATGTGCAGGGCAGTTTCACGCGCCGCAATTGTCATGTGGTCGCTTTCGATCCCGACCCGCTTGGCGTTTCCGATCAGACTTGCAACGGCACGCCAGTAGTTGTCGCGCTTCCAGTCGGTGTAGATCACGTTGTCTTCAACCGACCGGCGCCACGGTTGCCCGGCATCGATATTGGCGGACACGGTGGTGCAGTTGTCTTGGGTCACAACGCAGCCATACGGGCGACCGAAGGAACAATACAGAAAGCCCGAGTAGTAGGCGATGTTCTGCATCGACGTCAGCAGCACGACGGGGATATCCCGCTTGGCCATGATGGCGCGCAGCTTGCCAAGACGGCGGTCATACTCGGCCTTGCTGAACGGCAACGGGGCCTTGTCACCATTGTGGCAGGTGAAGAACTCGGGGCGGTTTGAAATGTCAGTCATCTTTGGTCTCTCATCCTTGCCGGGTGTGCAATCCCCGGCCACATGTCCCGGCGTTCAGGACAGGCGGTCTCGGGGTCCGAGAGCCGATCACCTCCTTAGACGCCGCGACGCCATCGCGGCGGAGATGAACAGGTGAATCGATAGATCAGACTGTTTGCTACGTCAAGCGGGCGAAAGACCCCGCAACCGTTCGGAACGGCGCCGCAACAGTTCGACCGTGGTCAACAGGGCAATCGACAAGACCACCAGGATTGTCGCAACCGCCAGAATGGTCGGGCTGATCTGCTCACGCAGGCCGGTGAACATCTGCCACGGCAAGGTCTTCTGGCTGGCGGAACCGACAAACAGTACCACGACCACTTCGTCGAATGACGTGATGAAGGCAAACAGACCACCCGAGATGACGCCGGGCAGGATCAGCGGCATCTGGATCTTGAAGAAGGTCCGCACCGGCCCCGCGCCCATATTGGCCGCAGCCCGGGTCAGGGACCGGTCAAAACCGACCAGAGTCGCCGTCACGGTTATGATCACAAAGGGAATACCCAGCACGGCGTGGGCCAAAATCACTTTCAGATAGCCCACGAAGTTCTTGTTCATGCCCAGCGTGCCTTCAAGGAACCGTCCGATATCGCTGTAGAAAAAGAACATGCCCGTCGCCGAGATGATCAGCGGGACAATCATCGGAGAAATCAGAATTCCCATGATCGCGCGGCGCCCGGGAACGTGGGACTGGCTAAGACCAATGGCGGCCAGAGTTCCCAGCGATACCGAAATAACCGTCGCAATCGGCGCAATGATGAGCGAGTTCTTGAAGCTGCGCTGCCATTCGTTGTTGGTGAAGAAGTCCCGATAGTGCTTGAGCGAATAGCCTTCCGGGTCCAGACGCAGCATCTCGGGCGTAAAGGTGAAGAAGTCCTGCGCGTTGAACGACAGCGGCAGCACCACAAGGATCGGCGTGATCAGGAAGACGAAGATCGCACCACAGATCACGCGAAACAGATAGTGGTAAAATACCTGTTGCGCTGTCAGGTACGGCAACAGCTTGCGCCGATAGCGCCCCTCGTACAGCCAGTAGATAAACCAGACGAAAAACCAGCCGCCGAGCAAACCCAACACGCCGCCCATCAGGCCGGCCACCAAAAAACCTATGACGCCGAATCCGACGATGTTGATCCACCGTGCCAGTTTTTCATTCTTAACAAGATTTATGTAGACCCAGGCCAGCCCCGTGATCAGGACAGCTCCGCCCAGAATGCCAAGAAAAACCGAGCCATTTCCGGCGCCGACAAAGATGCCGGCAAAAGCCCCCGCCAGTGCGACACTGGGCAGAACCATGGACATGGGTTTGCGGGATATCGGTGTCAGTGCAGCCATCTTGATTATCCCAACTTCACGTTATCGATGCCCACGATCTTGTCGTAGACCCAGTAGAGCAGCAGCACGACCCCCAGAAGGATCGTACCCAAGGCCGCGGCAAGCCCCCAGTTCAATGAGGACGAGATGTGATAGGCGATCCGGTTCGAAATAAAGACGCCTTTGGTCCCGCCCACGATCTCGGGCGTGATGTAGTAACCGATCGCCAGAATGAACACGAGGATCGACCCGGCGCCGATCCCCGGAATGGATTGCGGGAAGTAGATACGCCAGAAAGTCGTCCAGTTCGTCGCACCCATGGATTTGGCCGCGCGCGTGTAAGTGGCCGGAATGGTCTGCATCACTGAATACATTGGCAGGATCATAAACGGCAGCAAGATATGCGTCATCGCGACGATTGTGCCGATCTGGTTGTTGATGATGATCAGTCGAGAGTCGTCCGCTACCAGCCCCAACCAAACAAGTGTATCGTTTATGACCCCCTGTTGTTGCAACATGACTTTCCAGGCCGATGTCCGAACCAGAAGGGATGTCCAGAATGGCAGCAGCACCAGGATCATCAACAGGTTCGACACCCGCATCGGAAGCGTCGCCAATAGATAGCTGACAGGGTACGCAAGCAAGATACAGGCACCCGTAATGACGAGCGACATGAACAGCGTGCGTCCGAAAAGCTTGATGAGGATCTGCTTGTCTTCCGGTTGGGCCTGCGCCCCTTCCGGCGTTCTGCGCATATCGACGGCATTCAGGAAGTAACCGTTGGTGATCGTCGGTGAATGGGTTTTCATCACCCGCCAGGTTTGCGGATCCCCCCAGCCGTCGTGGATCTCGATCAACTTCTCCTTGAACGGCCCGTCCGTTTCAGGATCCAGTTTTTTGATCTGACGCCCGGATTTGCGGAACATCGAGGACATACCAGTCTCTTCATAGTTCAAACGCGTGCCGAGCTTTGTGTGCTCTTTGTTGTCAATCGCAACAATCATGTCGCGCACGAATGCGTCATACACATCCTCGCCCGGCAACTCTCCTGATTGTTCGTCCCAGTTGTTCAGGGCCTCAACAGTCAATGGAAGAGTGTCGGACACGATGCTGTTTTCAACCGACCGGAACAGCATCGATGCAATGGGAACAAGGAATGAAAACAGGACAAACAGAAGAAGCGGCGCAACCAACATCAACGCCCGGAGCTTTTGCCGTCGTAGCGAACGCGCCAGCGACTGCTTAAGCGGTGTTCCATCAGCGGCCAGCATGGGGCCCGCGTTTTGGGTTGCGTCAGTCATTGTTGTCCCTTGGCTTTTTCTGGGTCAGGGGCAGGAATCCGCCCCTGACAGTGTCACCAATTCAACGGCTGCTTATTGCGCCAGCCACGCCTGGAATTTGGCGTCGATATCGTCGCGGTAGTCAGCCCAGAACTCGTAGTTGTAAAGGAACGTGTTCTTGGCGTTCTCCGGATCGGTCGGCATGTGCGGTGCCATGTCGATACCCAGATCGGCGTGCTGACCAACCAACGGAGCCGACGAAGCGCGTGCCGGGCCGTACGAGATGTACTTGGCCTGATCCGCCAGACGCTGCGTATCGGTCGCGAACATAATGTAGTCCAGCGCACGCTGCTGACGCTCTTCGCTCAGGCCGGCCGGGATGATCCAGCCGTCCAGATCGAACACCTGCGCGTCCCAAAGCATGGCGACGGGCTGCTTCTGCTCTTCGATCACGCTGAACAAACGGCCGTTATAGGTCGAACCCATCACAACCTCGCCATCGGCCAGCAACTGCGGTGTGTCCGCACCGGCGGACCACCAGACAACGCTGTCTTTGATGGTGTCCAGCTTGGCCAGCGCCTGGTCCTGACCCTCGGCAGTGGCCAAGACGTCATAGACGTCATCCTTGGCCACGCCATCACAAAGCAGCGCCCATTCCATATTGTTGATGGGGCGTTTTTCCAGCGAACGCTTGCCGGGATAGGTTTCCAGATCGAACACGGCGCAGATGTCGGTCGGTGGCGTATCGCCCACCAGATCGGTGCGGTAACCGAAGGTGGTGGAGTAGACGATCTGCGGGATAAAGCAGTCGCTGACCAGCAGGTCGCCGAAATCCTCGGAGGCCGGTGTGCCATCGGGGGCCGGAGCGAGTTGGGTGTCAAAGTCGATTTCAAGCGCAAGCCCTTCATCGCACAGACGAATTGCATCCGCAGCGACCACGTCAACCACATCCCAGGTGATGTTGCCCGCTTCGTTCATCGCACGTAGCTTGGCCACAGCTTCGTTCGAGCTGTCATCGTTCAGGATGGTCACCCCGGTCTTCTCGGAATAGGGCTCGTGATAGGCCTTCAGCTGCGACTTGGAATAGGCCCCACCCCAGGAAACGATGGTCATTTCCTGTGCGAAGGCACCGCCAGCAACCACCCCGAGTGCCGCTGCTGTCAACAATGTTTTGGTTGTTTTCATGTATAACTCCCAGTTCTTCCCGTTTATGTGTGTGGTCGGCTGATGCACGGGTATTCACCAGCCAGTCCCTCAGTGAGGTCGCGCTTGTTCCGCGCGACTTGGTCTATGCGTCGAGCGCACGACAATCCTGAGCCAGCCAGCCAATCTCGATCTCCTGCCCCGGGGACAGGCGGATTGCGTCTGGTGCGTTCCGGGTTTTGACGATGAAGTCATCGTTCCCTGCGACGGACATCCGGAACCGGAAAACGTCGCCCATATAAATGAACTCTTCGACGGTTGCCTTCAAAGTATGCGCATCCGCGTGCAGGCGATTCTTGTTGAATTCTACCCGCTCAGGCCGGATCGACACCTTGGTCCGTTCACCCGGTTTGTGAACATTGATCGGAACCGCGTCGATTTCAGAGCCATCATCCAGTTGGACAACACATGTGCCACCACCAATCGATTTAACGACACCTTCCAAGGTGTTGTTTTCCCCGATGAATTGCGCAACAAAGCTGTTTTCCGGTTCTTCGTATAGCTGATCAGGCGGCGCAAGCTGCTGAATGCGGCCATCGTCAAACACGGCAACACGATCTGACATGGTCAGGGCCTCGGTCTGGTCGTGGGTAACGTAGACCGTGGTGATTCCCAGTTCATGCGCAAGGCGCGTGATTTCGAACTGCATATGCTCACGCAGCTGTTTGTCCAATGCGCCCAGGGGTTCGTCCATCAAAACCAGTTCGGGTTCGAAAACCAGGGCACGCGCCAACGCGATCCGCTGTTGTTGGCCACCGGACAACTGAGCCGGACGTCGGCCTCCAAATTGGCCCATCTGAACCATGTCCAAAGCGCGCTGAACCTTTTCCTCCCGCTCGGACTTGCCCAGCTTGCGGACCTCCAACGGGAACGACAGGTTTTCGGCCACTGTCATGTGCGGAAACAGAGCATAGTTCTGGAAAACCATACCGATTCCGCGCTTGTGCGGTGGAATATTGTTGATGGGCTTGCCATCAAGCAGGATTTCACCGTGGGTGGCGGTTTCAAACCCTGCGAGCATCATAAGACATGTCGTCTTACCCGAACCTGACGGCCCGAGCATTGTCAGAAACTCACCCTTGGGCATCGCAAGATTTAGATCTTTAACGACGAGGTTCTCGCCATCATAAGACTTCTGAACGCGTTGGAATTCGACAAACGCGGCGTCGTTCATTGTACCGGTCACAAGACCCCCTGTTTCGTCAAATGATTATCCGAGAGTTTCGGATTTCATTGATCTGTAAGCAGCAGTTAAGACCATGCAGTAGGCACTTGGCAACAATATATAGCGCATTTCCGCATTTTGAATTTAACTTTACCGCTCAGTGAACACCGTTGAGGCGACGCATATGCCATGCAAGGCTTTGATTACTCGAAAGAACCGGCTTGCCGATCCGCTCACGAATCTCGGGGATAGCTTCAAGGGTGCGAAGGTTCGTGCAGCTAAGGAAGACGGCTTCAACCGACGGATCAGATCCCAGTTCAGTTGCGGCTTCAACCACGGATTGGACCGAAATCCGCGCAACCTTTGCCTCTTCGGCCTGCCCGAAGGTTCCAAATACATCCATGGTTATTCCGTTTTCCGAGAACGCGTTTCGCAGCGGTGCGTTGACCTCCTCGATGTAAGGGGAAAGCAGCGCGAACTTCGAAACACCCAGGTCCGCTGCGCAGGCCGTGGCGGCACGCAATGGGTTTGTCACTTCGTCGGTATTGCACGCCTGCTTTACAAGCTCTGCCACACGCTCTGATCCAATGACCGAACTGGCCGACGTGCAGCCATATCCAACCACCCGAAAAGGCCGCGCGCCTGGCAACAACCTCGCCGCCGCCGGCAGGGCTTTCTCCATTTCCGCGAGGCTTTCGGTTGTTACCTCGATTCCACTGGGTATTCGCGTTATGTAAAGCGGGTTCTTCCGGTCTGAGAAATACGCACTGAATTCCGGCTCAATCGTTTCGTCGACTTGCAGAACAATCAACCCAAGCGGCGAAGCCTGCGGGTCGTCTTCGTCAAGTGTGTAGGGAACGTGGGTCATAGTTCGATCATCTCCGGCCCGATGCGCGGGCTGATAAACCGCGGGGCGTCGGCAGTTACAACGATGTTTTCTTCGTGAACCAAAATTTTGTCACCAACCGCAATACCCGGCTCCAACGTCAGCACCATACCAGGTTCAAGAACGGTTTGGTCCATCGGGATAAGAGACGGCCATTCGGTCAGCGACATCCCCAACCCGTGCCCCAGTCGCCCTGCATCCGTGCCTTCAGAGTCCTTGGTCAGCACCGTATTCATGGCATGAAACAAGTCCGCCGCGGTCGCACCGGGTCGCGCGATTTCGAACGCGGCGTCCGACGCTTCAATCAACCTGGCGTAGGCAGATTTCACATCCGGACTTGCAGGGCCCACAGACCAGTTGCGGTCGAAGTCGCTGAAATACCCGTCCCAGACCAGGCCGGTGTCAAGCATCAGTACATCGCCAATCGCCAAAGGCGACGAAGAGGCAGGCGAAATCACGTCGGAGTAACCGCCCTGCTCTGCCCCACCAGCGAGATACGGCACCCAGTCGGCACCTTCCTCCAGACAGAGTATCTGGAAACGACGAAAAACCTCATCCAAAGGCACGCCGACCCGGGCAATCTCGGGAACTCGAGCGAATGCCCGACCGGCTATGCCGCATGCGGTTTCGATTTTGGTGATCTCTGCCTGGGATTTGATCATGCGCAGTTGGCGTAAAATACCGTGGTCTCCTGTGACACGGCGCGAGCCAAGACTGATACGCAGACGTTCAATATCCAACATGGGCATACGCGCGTGGGTCTCGTGACCATCGGGCATTCCGATACGACCGTCGGCTGGCGTCAACTCCATCAGGGTATCGGCCAGAAGCGAGATGCCGTCGTCCTGCAGGTCGGGTGAACTCCACGTTCGGATATCATCAATCCAGGTCTGCCCCATCAGCGAAGCACCGATTGAGGGGATAACGGCGACAGGTTTACCGGCTGCAGGCAAGATCAGGAACCAGGGGCGGGTCGGGCTTTCCCAGAACCTGGTCAGGTATCCGGTAAAGTACCGCACGTCAGTTTCCGTGGTAAGCAACAGCGCGGACAATCCTGCGTCATCCATCAACGCCTGCGCGCGTTTGGTACGATTCGCGAATTCTGTTGGCTCGAACCCCCTCATTCGGCGACCTCAGTGCTGGCGCCCCACATGCAGGCCGAAACGTTGGAACGATACGGCACAGATAGCGCATTTCTTCGGTCCAATCGGTGTGGATTGATATCGGTCTTCATGCCCCCCCCAATTTTGGTTCGTTGACGTGAGCCGATCGGTAGGGTTCTGTCAACCAAAGTCTGTTGCTAACTGGAGACGCCTATGACCCATTCCGATCCAGCCTTCAGTCAGGCCGAGTATGATCGCCGTCTTGCCAAGACCCGAGAGGCGATGGTTGCAAAGGGAATAGACTGCCTATTTGTCGAAGATCCCTCGAACATCGGGTGGCTCACCGGGTACGAGGGTTGGTCTTTTTACGTTCACCAGGGCGTCCTGATTTTTCTGGACGCGGACCCGATCTGGTGGGGACGCCGTCAGGACACAAACGGCGCGCTGCGCACAGTGTGGATGGGGGACGATCGGGTTTTCGGATACGCGGATCATTTCGTGCAATCGACCACACGGCATCCGATGCAGGATTTGGCGCAGCTGATTGTCAGATGCGGGCATGGCGCTAGCCGAATTGGGGTGGAACTGGACAACTACTACTACTCGGCCAAAGCCCATATTGCGCTGACGTCTGAATTGCCTGAGGCAACAGTGATTGATGCAACGGCTTTGGTAAACTGGCAACGAGCCGTGAAATCCGACGAAGAAATCACCCTGATGCGCAAGGCGGCCCGAATATCGGAATTTGTTACTGACGGCGTCCTTGAACGCGTTGAACCCGGGTTGCGAAAGAATGAACTGGTCGCGCAGATATACCATGATGCGATAACGGGCGTAGGTGATGATTGGGGGGACTACGCCGCCATCGTGCCACTTCTGCCGTCAGGGTCCGACGCCGCCGCGCCGCATCTGACTTGGAATGGTGATGTTTTCAAGTCGGGTGAATGCACGTTCTTTGAGCTTTCAGGGTGCTATCGCCGCTATCACGCGCCTTTCTGTCGATCGGTATTTCTGGGTCAGCCACCTGATCACCTCAAAAGAGCCGAGGAAGCTTTGGTTGAAGGGCTGGAAGCAGGTCTGGAGGCCGCAAGGCCCGGCAATCGTGCAAGTGATATCGCCAAGGCGCTGGCCGCACCGCTCGAACGCGCCGGGATCGAACGCGGTGCTCGCTGCGGCTATCCCATCGGCCTCAGCTATCCTCCGGATTGGGGTGAACGCACGATTTCGCTGCGGGACGAAGACAATACGATCCTCGAAGCTGGCATGACGTTTCATTTTATGCCGGGACTTTGGATGGATGATTGGGGTCTTGCGATTACCGAGTCGATCCTGATCAGGGAAAGCGGGCCTGCAGAGTGTTTGTGCCAACGACCACGAAAAATGATTGTGAAACCCTGAAAACGGCACGGACTATTAAATGTCGATGCCTGATCAATCGCTAATCTGTTCAAGCAACCAGTCATGAAACAACACGGCTGCGGGATTGGAGGTATCGGCGGAAAGGTAATATCCTTCGTTGCATTCGACAGAGCAGCTATGCGCGCGTTCGACCAGACCGGACGCAATCGCGTGTTTCGCCAGCAATTCGCTGACCAGAGCGACCCCGCTGCCATGAACGGCCAGTTGTAGCGCCATGCCGAATGTATCGACAAAAACGGTTGGCTGACGCCGCACGTCCTGCTTTTCGAACCATGTATTCCAACCGCTTGACGTACCGACTGCCTCAATCAGGGGAAGGTCAAACGGGTCTCCGGCAAGTGTCGGCGCCTTGAACGCAACCAGGCCGTCCGGCCTTAAGCGCTCGGACCCCTGCCCCACTTGTTTTTCTGACCCAAACCGGACCTGAACGTCAGCCTGGGACGCGTGAAAATCGTCAGGCCAGATTGCGCTTAACAGCCGTACGCTAATTTCGGGATGGCGCGTGGCGAAGTCCGAAAGATGTGGGGCGATGACCCATTGTGCGATGCTGACAGATGTCGCCACCGTCAAAACATTGCCCGGTGCGCTGGCATCGGCCCTTCCGGCGGCGGCAGCCAGGACTTCAAGCGCGCTGCCAACTTCGGGCAACAGTTTTCGCCCGGCATCTGTCAGGGCCAGACTGCGCGGATGCCGGAAAAAAAGTGCGGTCCCCAATCGCATCTCAAGAGATTTCACCTGCTGACTAACTGCCGATTGTGTCAGCCCGATTTCTTCTGCAGCCGCCGTAAAGCTCAGGGTGCGCGCCGCGGCCTCAAAGGATCGGAACCAGGTCAGAGGTGGAAGTGATTTTCCCATTGGTCAAGCTGGCCATTAGTCTTTTTAATGTGAAAGCACATAATTCAATCATTTGTCAAAATCCACGCTCGTTTCTAACCTCTGCCGGCGCGACAGGAGGGGTAAGATGCAGCCAGAGATACGCAAAATTGTAACCTACGATGAGGAGGTTCTTGTCGAAGGATTTCGCCCCGTGGAAACCCCGTGGCGCATGTTTGCCGTGGCCGCAATAGTCACCAATCCATGGGCCGGTCGGTACATCGAAGACCTTAAACCTGAAATCCAGGCCTATGGCCCCGTTCTTGGCAAGATGATGACAGACCGCATGATTGCGTTGGCCGGGAGTGGTGACGCAATCGAAGCCTATGGCAAGGCAGCCGTCGTCGGGCTGAATGGCGAGGTCGAGCATGCTTCGGGCCTTATTCATACTCTGCGGTTCGGCAATCATTACCGGCAGGCGGTTGCCGCTAAATCCTATCTGGCGTTTACAAACACACGTGGCCCGGCGAATGCGCCGATCATGGTGCCATTGATGGACAAGAACGATGCCGGTCGGCGTTCTCACTACCTGACCATTCAATTCTCGATCCCGGACGCGCCGCGCGACGACGAGATTGTCGTTGTACTGGGCGCGGCAACCTCGGGCAGACCGCATCACCGCATCGGCGACCGCTATCAGGACCTTAAGGACTTGGGCCATGACGTGGACAACCCGGCCGCGGTCTGAGGTCGGCGGGCTGGCCGCAATTCAAGCTGGCTCAGGACCGGACGTTCTGTTGCTGCATGGCGTTGGCCTGCGGGCTGAAGCCTGGGGCGCTCAGTTGGACGCACTTGCCTCTGCGAAGCACCTGACCGCTCCGGATATGCCCGGTCACGGAGAAAGCCCGCTTGGTGATTCAGGCGGCGAGCTGTCGGACTACATCATTGCGGCATTGAGTGTTCTGGGTTGTCTGAAAGGGCCGGTCGTTTTAGTGGGCCACTCGATGGGCGCCATGATCGCGCTGGAACTTGCCGCCAAAGCACCGGATCAGGTCCGTGGTGTCGTGGCTTTGAACGCCATTTTTGAACGCACTGCAAAAGCAGCGCAGGCGGTACAGGATCGGGCCTCGGAACTGGACGGCGAAACACGTGCCGATCCGACGGGCACGTTGCGCCGGTGGTTCGGCGATGCCGCCTCACCTGAACGCGATGCCTGTCGTGAGTGGCTGATGGCCATGGATCCAGCAGCCTACAAGTTGGCCTATACGGTTTTTGCCCAAAGCCAAAGTCCGCGGCGCGACGAGTTGGAGAAACTCGCCTGCCCCGCGCTTTTTCTGACCGGCAGTCTGGAGCCGAACTCCACCCCCGACATGTCCCGCGACATGGCAGATGCCACTCCGAACGGGCGGGCGCAGGTCATTGACGGGGCGGCACATATGATGCCGATGACACATGCAATTCAGGTCAACGCCGCCATTTCCAGCTTTCTGAGCGAGGTGCAACCATGACCAAACTCGACCCCCGTGAACTCCGGCGCGCTTTTGGCAGCTTCATGACCGGCGTGACAGTCGTTACCACACGAAATGCCTCTGGCGCTGCCGTGGGCTTCACGGCAAATTCCTTCACATCGGTTTCGCTTGACCCGCCGCTAATCTTGGTCTGCCCCGGAAAAAGCCTGTCTTCATACAACGAGTTCTCAGCCTGCAACTATTTTGCGGTGAATATTCTGGCCGAAGGGCAGGAAGAAGTGTCCAACACATTCGCCGGCTTCAAAGGTGATCGTTTTGCCAAAGCTGGCCACACCCTCGACGCGCGCGGCATTCCACTGATCGACGGCGCGGTCGCGACGTTCTCCTGCCGGACCCATCAGGTAGTCGAGGCAGGCGACCATTGCGTTTTGATCGGGCAGGTCGAGGCGTATTCCCACAACGAAATCCCAGCGCTTGGCTTTGCGAACGGACGGTATTTCAGTCTCGGTCTGGAACGCGGTGCGCTTGAACCCAAAGGGCGAAAGGTCGTCTGCGGCGCAATCATCGAACATGAAGGGCATGTGTTGCTGGAGAAAAACGATGCTGGTTTCAGACCGCCCCAGGTCACGCTTTCAGACCGGAGCCAATTGCGAAACGGCCTTCGGCAAGACCTGCACGCTCGTGGAATAGACGCGCGTCTGGGCGTTGCCTACTCGGTCTATGACGATGCCACGACGCACCATGTCTACATACTTGCCAATGCGGCGGAACTTCCACGGCACGGCAATCTCGAGGCGGTCGCAATCAAGGATTTGGCGACCCTTTCTTACGCGACGCCTCCAATCGCCACCATGATGTCTCGTTATGCACTGGAAAGCCGAACCCGCGACTTCTCACTTTACCTCGGCAGCGCGCAACAGGGCGACACGCACAGCCTCTCGGAAAGGACCTGAATGATGGAGTTTTCTCTATTTGCACACATGGAGCGGCTGAGCCCCGATCAGCCCCATGAGAAGCTGTATGAAGAGTTCATTGAGCTGTGCAAGATGGCCGATGAGGCCGGAATGCGCGCTGTCTGGACTGGCGAGCACCATGGCATGGACTTCACCATCGCGCCCAACCCGCTGATGTCACTGGTGGATATTGCACATCACACCAAAAACGTGCGGCTTGGCACCGGTACAGTGATTGCGCCATTCTGGCATCCGATAAAGCTGGCCGGCGAAGCGGCAGCGGCCGACCTTATGACGGGCGGTCGAATTGAGCTGGGCATCGCGCGCGGTGCCTATTCCTACGAGTATGAACGGATGATGCCCGGCATGGATGCGTGGGAAGCCGGCCAGCGTATGCGCGAAATCGCCCCCCTTCTGCCCAAGCTTTGGGACGGTGACTGTGCGCATGACGGAGCGTTCTTTCAATTCCCAGCCACAACCTCGGCCCCCAAGCCCGTACAACCCGGCGGACCGCCCATCTGGATCGCGGCGCGGGATCCGAACAGTCATGAATTCGGCGTACAGAACGGCTTTAATATCCAGGTTACGCCGCTGTGGCAGGGCATGGAGGAAATAGAAACGCTGATGGGTCGCTTTGAAGACGCCTGCGCAAATTACGAAGGCCCGCGCCCCAAGATCATGCTGCTGCACCACACCTATGTTGGCCGCGACGATGCTGACCTGGGCCGGGCCGCTCAGGATTTGTCCCGCTTCTACAATTACTTCGGGGCCTGGTTCCAAAACAAGCGGCCAGTCCAACAGGGCTTGATCCAGGAATTAACGGACGAAGAGATGGCGGCCAACGCTATGATGGCCCCGGAAAACCTGGCTCGTGATCTGACCGTCGGTACCGCGGATGGGGTCACGGATCGTCTGAAACGCTATGAAGACCTTGGCTATGATGAGTATTCGTACTGGATCGACAGCGGCATGAGCTTCGAGCGCAAGCGCGCGTCGCTGGCGCGTTTCATCGACGACGTAATGCCAAAGTTTCAGTGAGGCTCGATCATGAACCAGAAACCACATTTTCAACTCTATATTGACGGCGAATGGACCGAAGGATCGCGCGGACAGGTGATGAGTTCGCAAAACCCCGCAACGGGTGAGGGATGGTCCAGTTTCGCCTGCGCTTCTAAAGATGACGTGGACCGCGCCATTTCTGCGGCGCGCCGGTCCCTTGATGACCCAGCGTGGCGCGACATGACGCAAACCGGACGCGGCAAACTCCTGTACAGGCTTGCGGACCTGATCGAACAGAACGCCAAACTCCTGGGCGAGCTCGAGACAAAGGACAGCGGAAAGCTACTGACCGAAACCGCAAGCCAGACAGCCTATGTCGGTGATTATTATCGATACTATGCAGGGCTCGCAGACAAGATCGAAGGTGCGGTCCTGCCGATCGACAAACCGGATATGCATGTCTTTACCAGGCGCGAACCCATTGGCGTAGTGGTCGCGATCGTGCCCTGGAATGCACAAATGTTCCTGACCGCAACCAAGCTTGGACCGGCTCTCGCGGCAGGGTGTTCGGTCGTGCTGAAGGCATCAGAAATTGCACCCGCTCCGATGCTGGAGTTTGCGCGGCTGATCGATGAAGCGGGTTTTCCGCCCGGTGTTGTTTCCGTCATTACAGGCGACGCCGAGAATTGTTCGATCCCCCTCACCCGGCATCCCGAGGTCGACCGGATCGCGTTCACTGGCGGACCGCAGACAGCACGCCACGTGGTACGCAACTCGGCTGAAAACTTTGCGGTAACCACGTTGGAGTTGGGCGGCAAGTCTCCGATCATAGTTTTTGATGATGCCAACCTGGATGGCGCGGCAAACGGCCTGATTGCAGGAAACTTTGGTGCCTCAGGCCAAAGCTGCGTGGCTGGGTCACGCGGGCTGATACATCGTCCGGTGCTGGATGCCCTGGCCGAAAAGATCGAAGAGAAGATGAAGGGCGTCGTTATCGGGGATCCTTTGGAACAAGCCACCCATATCGGCCCGCTTTGTACCGACGCCCAGATTGCCAGAATTCAGGCGACTTTGGCAAAGGCCACAGAACAAGGCGCGCGCATCCGTTTTGGTGGTACGCCACTGGACCGGCCAGGAAACTACATGGCCCCGACGCTGGTTGAATGCACAAGTGCCGAGACAGAGACCCTGAAGGTCGAAATGTTCGGTCCTGTGATGTCCCTTTTGCCTTTCGAAACGGAAGATGAAGCCATCGCATTGGCCAACGACTCGCAGTTTGGGCTTGGGTCCGGCGTTTTCACCGAAAATGTCGCCCGTGCCCATCGTGTGTCATCGCGATTGAAATCGGGAATCTGCTGGATCAACACCTACCGCGCCGTATCCCCAATCGCGCCCTTCGGTGGCTATAATCAATCCGGTTATGGCAGGGAGGCGGGCGTCGAGGCTATTCACGACTATACCCGGACCAAAACTGTCTGGCTCAATACGTCAGACCAGCCAATGTCGAACCCATTTGTCATGCGCTGACCAGACTCTGCTTCACGTTTTGGTCGAAGGGATCCTTCTTTTTGCTTTTCCTGCGCACCGAGTACTCAGAGGGCCGTTTGATATGACGCGAAGCCGAACGATCTTGGGACCGGCGTTGAGGCACATGAATGGTGACTTCCAAATCATCGATAGAGGCTACGAAAGACCCCACCCCCAGAGCAAACAAAACAATAAGAAGGATTCGCAGAGCAATTCCGAGTTATAACCTGTTCTGGTGGCGGAGCTGTCAGACGAATTCGAACGCGACTCTGATAAGCCGGTGACACTGTCTTTTATCTCGCGCCAATTTCGCGCCACTCGGCCAGAGCGGCGGCGCGCGTCAGCATGAAGGTGTCACGGCTGGCTGGCGATTTTTCCGGGTTGAAGTGGTTATAGATGCAGGAGTGGACGGAGGCGCATTTCTGTAAGCTTCGCATGCGCCTGAAACGTTGCATGGCGCGTTCGCGTCGTTGAAACGGGAGAAGTGATTTCTCGACGCAGTTGTTGGGCCACCTGCCCGTCCTTTGTTTTTGAGAGCACCCAATTGTCTGAGCGCAGCCTAATAGGGTGCAAAACAGTCGGTCACGATCTCATCGACACAACTATGGCGCTTCAATAACTTCTTGAGGAATATCAATGCTGCAGCTTTGTTTCGGCGTTTGGTGAAAGCGGCTTCCAGCACCTTGCCTTCGTGATAAACGGCCCGCCAAAGGTTGTGTCTCTTGCCATTCACCTTCACAAAGACCTCATCCACGTGCTGCTTCTGTTTCGAGAATGCGAGCAGTTGCTGGGCTCGCTCTTGCCTGGTCTCGGAGGCAAACATCGGGCCGAACTTGTTCCACTAAAATCGGACGGTTTCGTGGCTCACCTCAATTCCCTGTACACGCACTAGATCTTTCACGTTTTGAAGCGGCAATGGGAACCGAACGTATAGCATTACAGCCAAACGAATGACCTCTGGACTGGTCTTGAAGTAATTGAATGGCGACTGTTTAATCATGCGCGAAAGCTACGAGAGCACCCTACCCACCACAACCCAAGTTATTCTGACAAGACGCTAGGAGCTTCTCGACAAGGGCCGGTATAACCTTCTGCTATACTGTGTCTTTCGTGGTTTGCCGCAAAACCAAGCGCGTTGAAGTGCGCTTGTGCCGCGCTGGCGCGACTCCATCCTGCAGCCACAGCAAAACAGTGTCCGCGACTTTTTCTCCAAACTCGGATACGCCGCAACGTACTGTAGATAAAGCTGGCCAGCATTCTGATGCTTCCTTGATGTCGTCGAAACCGACAATCTGAAACTCCGTGCCAATCTTCACCTGAGCTTCATGGCAGGCATTAATCATCCCAAAAGCAACAAGATCATTGAAACAAACTGCGGCATCGCACGCCGGTTGCTCCTTGAAGAGGCTGACTGTTGCCTTATGTCCAAATGATCGGCTGGATTCCCCTGTTTTAACAACAGGCTGCAAGTGGTTGTCTTTCATTGCTCTGATATAGCCGGACAGTCTTTCCTGAGTGACTTCGGCGCCATCCAGACCACCGATGAAGGCGATGTTCCGCGCGCCCGATTCGATCAGGTACTGTGTTGCCGCGCGCCCACCCTCTGCGTAATCAGGGGCGATAAAGGGAAATCTGCCCGTTTCGCTTTCAACCTGTCGCAAGACCTGCATCAAAGGGATGCCAGCTCGCTCGACCGCGGAAAGGGTGTTTGAGACATCGCCGTAAGCAGGCGATAGGATCAAGGCGGAAACCCCATGCTCCAGCATCGCGCCCACCACCTGATCCTGAAGCTCGGGGTCTTCGTTTGTATTAGCCACAACAACCGCATAGCCTCGGGACCCCAGTGCCATCTGCAAGGAAGTCGCAAACTCAGTAAAAAATGGGTTGTTCAGGTCGTTGATAACCAAGCCTATGAGCGCCGTTCCCGTGGATCGCAGATTTGCCGCCGACCGGTTGTAGACATACCCAATCTCTTTCATGGCGGCATGAACCAGCTTGCGTGTCTCTGGCTTCACCTGCGGACTGCCCTGCAAAACAAGGCTGACCGTCGACTTGGAAACGCCCGCCGAGTTGGCGACATCTATGATCGTGGGTCTGCGCATTTAGGCTATTGTTCAACTCCATGCAGGTTGAGAAGCGTGGTCATCCGTGCTTTAGCCAGTTCCGGATCCGAGAGCAAACCGGCCTGATCCGCCAGCCTGAAGACCTGCGCGTAGTGGCAGATGTCGCGGCTGGATTGGAAGCCACCCGGCATGATGAAATGGGACTGCGACCCGTTCAGCCACGCCAAGTACGTAATACCGGCCTTGTAGAACCGGGTTGGTGCGCGGAAAATCTCACGGCTGAGTGGCACCGTCGGCGCGAACAGAGCACTGTAGCGATCCATGTCATTCATCGCAAGCGCCTCAAGCGCTTGGCTGGCGGCTGGAGCGATAGCAGCGAAAATCCCAAGAAGAGCATGGGAAAAATGTGTTCCATCCCCGACAATTAGGTCCGCATAGTTAAAATCGTCCCCGGTATAAAGGCGTACGCCTTCCGGTAGCCGAGCGCGGAAGGCTTCTTCGTGCGCTTGGTCCAGCAAAGAGATCTTGATTCCGTCAACTTTGGCAGGGTTTTCCTTGATCAAGGACAGCACAAAATCACTGGCCGTATCAACATCCGCACTGCCCCAATAGCCCTTGAGCGCAGGATCGAACATGTCCCCCAACCAATGGAGAATTATGGGTACCGCAGCCCCATCGATCAGCGTGCGATAAACATCATGGTAGGTGTCCGGACCCGCATCGATAGCTGGGAAGGCGCGTGACGCCATAAGGATCAATTGCCCTCCAACGGCTTCAATCGCCTCGGCCTGATGCTCGTAGGCTGACAGGATTTCACCCGCTGTGTTCAACGCGCTCAGCGGCAAGTGATCGGTCCCTGCCCCACAAGCCACCCGAGGCGACAACGGGTGTGCCTGCGCAGCCTTCATCGTGCGTTGGATCAATTCCAACGCGGTCTCCCAATCGACCCCCATACCGCGTTGTGCGGTATCCATCGCCTCGGCCAGGCCCAGCCCCTGATCCCAAAGCCCCTGACGAAAACGCAAGGTCGCGTCCCAGTCAACGGCCGGGCGTCCATCCCAAGGGCTACGTTCTGCCAGCGGGTCTGAAACCACATGTGCTGCTGCAAAGGCCGTCCGCGTCAGAGGCACTTGCGGCGCACGCGGCACCAATGGCGTCCCAGTCAGCGCATAGGGTTCAAGCTTCCCTTCGGGATTTGGCAAAATCAGTTTCATTGTTTCAAACCTCCAAATCCAGAACCAGAATACCGTCGATACCGCCCACGGCGTTCTCGACAAGTTGCGCGCCCAACGCCTTGTGCGTTTCGTTGTTTTGATAGGTCTCCAGCGCGGCCCAATCGTCGAAATCGATTACGAACCCATGCATGTATCCGCGTTCGATCTGCTCGGGACTTTTACTGCGCCCCCCGGTGAACCCGCTGGCGCCGGGAAGGGCCTCAGATACTTCTGCGAGGCCCTTGTAGATGACTCCGATGGTCTTTTCGGTCACGTCGGGGCGAAATTTGGTCAGTACGATGTGGCGGATCATTTTCAGAAGCCTTGATCTTTTTTGATCATGTCAGCAGCCTTTTCGCCGATCATGATTGTCGGTGCGTTGGTATTCGATGAATTGACCGTCGGCATGATCGACGCGTCCGCGACGCGCAGCCTTTCGATCCCGTTGAAGCGCAGACGCGGATCCAGCACCGCTTCGGCATCACTGCCCATTCGGCAGGTTCCAGCGCAGTGGTGCGATGTTTTGGAATGCACGCAGATAAAGTCGAAATACTCCTGCTTGGTCTTCACATCCGGACCCGGCAAGCGTTCGGCCAAGATGTACGGCTTCAGCGCATCCTGTGCGAGGATGTTCTGCACCAGCTTTAGACCCCGAATGGACATCTCGCGATCATAAGAATCCGCCAGATAGTTGGGATCGATCAGCGGCATGACCGCGGGGTCTGAGCTTTGCAACCGGACGGTTCCGCGTGACCTTGGGCGCAGGAAACAGGCGTTCAGGGTAACTCCACCATTGGGCATCGCCTCGACCCCTGCCTCGATTCCGGTGCCAAGCCCCAGATGCATTTGAAGGTCAGGTGAGCGCGCATCCGGATCGGCGTACCAGAACCCACCCGTTTCAAACAGACTGGACGCGACCGGTCCCTTGCGGGTGAAAAGATATTGCAGGCCTGCGAAGGCTGAAAGGTGCAGCTTAGCGTAACGGTCGTAGGTGTGCGGGCCGGTCACTTCGCAGATCGAGTACAAGTCCAAATGGTCTTGCAGGTTCGCGCCGACCTGAGGTTGATGATAAACCGCGTCGATACCAAGACTGTCCAAATGATCCGCTGGCCCAATGCCCGATAGTTGCAACAAGCGCGGTGAACCGATGGCACCCGAGGAAAGAATGACTTCTTTCGCGGCGGAGATCTTGTCCCCGTTCACCATCTCGACTCCAGTCGCCCTGCCCTTGTCCACAATGATGCGGCGGACTTGTGCGCCGGTGCGCACCGTCAGGTTCGGGCGGCTGCGGTTGGGCGCAATAAACGCCATCGCGGTAGATGAGCGCCGCGCGTTGCGCTGGGTCAACTGATAGTACCCCGCGCCATCCTGTTTCGCGCCATTCACATCGCGTGTTTCAGGAATCCCCAATTCCCCGGCGGCCTTAATATAGGCGTCGCAGATTGGCAGAGGTGCTGCGGGCATGGACACGCCCAGCGGTCCGCCCTTGCCGTGGAATTCGTCTTCATAAGTGTCATTGTCTTCGGACTTTTTGAAATAGGGCAGCACGTCAGCATAGCTCCACCCCTCGCACCCCATCTGTCGCCAGTCATCGTAGTCCTGCGCCGCGCCTCGTGTGTAGATCTGCGCGTTAATTGCCGACCCGCCGCCAATCACCTTGGCCTGCGTGTAGGTGAAAACCTTGTTCTGCATATGCTTTTGCGGAACCGTGGACCAACCCCAGCTGCCGATGCCCTTGGTCATTTTTGCAAACCCGGCGGGCAGGTGAAAGAACGGGTGGCGGTCGGTTGAGCCGGCCTCTATCAACAGCACTTTCGCCGACGGTTCTTCGGAAAGGCGCGCGGCGATAACCGAACCTGCCGAGCCGCCTCCGACAACAATGAAATCAAATCCTTCAGACATTCTGATGTGCCCTGCGTTAAAGACGTGAGATCGACAGACCGCCGTCCACCGGGATGGCGGCGCCGTTGGCAAAATGCATCTGCCCCTGAACCAGCGGGACAACGACGGCCCCGATGTCCTCGGGCATACCCCAGCGTGCTGCGGGAACAAGACCGCCTTCGATACGGTCGGTGTACTTGTCGCGCACGCCCGCCGTCATCTCAGTCGCGATGATGCCCGGTCGCAGTTCAAAAACGCCGATGCCATGGGGGGCCATGCGCACCGCGAATAGCTGGGCCATCATCGCCGCGGCCGCTTTGGACACGCAGTACTCGGCCCGTTCAATCGACACCATCGTGGCACTGACTGAGGTTACAAAGGTTATCGAACGATAGGTGGCTTGCGGCTGCTCCAACATGCGCCGGGCCACATCCTGCGCCAGAAAGAACGCGCCGCGCAGGTTGATATTTTGCACGAAGTCCCAGTTTTCAGGCGTCAGATCCAGCATGTCGCCACGTACCGGTGCCCCGACACCAGCATTGTTGATCAGGGCTGTGATCGGCCCCAACTCGGCTTCGATCTGGTCCAGCAACACCGGTACGTGATCAATGTCAGACACGTCGTGCTGCACATAAATCGCGTTTGGGCCAAGCTCGGCCAAAGCCGCCTGCACAGCCGGTTTTTCAGGTGCCGATCTAGAGGCCACCGCGACCCTGTACCCCGCCGCAATCAAAGCGCGGGCCACCCCAAGGCCAATACCCTGCTGTCCTCCGGTCACCAATGCTGTTCCGGTCATACGGAAAACTCCGTTTCAATAATGTGACGACCCGCCCTGAGCGCCAGCGCGGCTATCGTAAGGGCCGGGTTAACCGCAGCAGACGTCGGAAGGACAGAAGCGTCGACAATGAATAGGTTCTTGTGGTCGTGGCTTCGGCAAAACGTGTCGACGACACTGCTGTCCGGGTCGTTGCCCATCCGGGCCGTGCCGCATTGATGCGACGGTGTGCGCCGATCAAATGGTCGAGAAAGTATCACAGGAAACCCTGCCTGTTTCAGATGCGCCTTTAACCGTGCGACAAGGGCCTCGTGCGCTGCCCAATTCGAGCGTTTCCAGTCCAGTGTGATCTGGTCTCCTTCGACCGTAACCCGGCTGTCCGGGTTCGGCAGGTCCTCGGACATGGCATAGAAATCAAAACTGCGATCGGCGATTAGCGCTGCAATCGGCCCCGGTAGGTGAGATTGCGACGAAAGGATCGGCCCGGTGATCTTTCCCAGCATCTGAATATTGCCCAATGGCAAACCACCCTGCCCGTCGCTGTTGTAATAATCGTTAAACATCAACGTTTTCTGATAGACTGCTCTGTTTCGACGCAACGGATGAAGGGCCAGCACCGCCGAACAATTGTGGTTCATAAAATTCCGCCCGACTTGATCGGACCGATTGGCAAGACCGGTTGGGCAATTGTCATTCGCGGACTGCAGCAACAGGACCGAGGACTGAACCGCGCCTGCTGCAAGCGCGATGACCGGCGCGCGCAGGGTACCGTGGCCGTCAACCTCGACACTCGTAACGCGACCATCGTCACCAACCGTTAGTTTTCGGACACGCGCACCAGTCAACAGTTCGACATTCCCGTGCTTCATTGCCTTGGCGATCGCACAGGTTTCGGCATCCATTTTGCCACTGCATGTATTGGGAAACGCATCCCAAGTCGTTTGCCCGGCCTGCAACCAGGTATCGATATCCACGCCCAACGGTACTGAGGATGGCGTCAGGCCTGCGTGGCTTAGCCGGTTTCTCAGGTCTGCAATATCAACCTCATCCGGCACAGGTGGGTGCGGGTAACCCCTACTGTGCGGCGGTTCGGTGGGGTCTTCTTTAGTGGTGCCACGCGCGTCGTAAAGCTGTTCTGCGGTGGAGTAATCCGTCTCCAGCACTTCGTAGGAAATGGGCCAGCCGAGCGAATGCCCCCCCATGTGCTGACGCGGCGCAAAATCCTCTTTCCGATAGCGGATCAAAGCTGCGCCGTAGAACTTGGAATTGCCACCAACGCAGTAGTAGTTTCCGGGGTTGAAAGGCTTGCCTGCTCCATCCAGCCATGTTTCATCGGGGCGGAAGTGCCCATTGGCAAAGATCGCCCTTGGGTCTCGATCCTGAGGTGAGGGCTGCAACCGCTCTCCCCTTTCCAGGATCAGAATACGACGGCCAGACGGAGCCAACGCCGCAGCCAGCGTTGCCCCCCCGATACCCGACCCAATGATTATAACGTCAGCCCTTTTCATGGAAGGATCCGCATCTCGCTTTCCGGATCAAAGGCCACTGCCTTTTCCATGTTCACCGCAAAGTTGAAATCCTGTCCCGGTGCAACCTCGGCATCCGAGCGCATACGCGCAATTACATCTCGTCCGCCCAATTGCATCGAGACGAAGGTGTCCGATCCGGCAGGTTCTGTCACCACGATACGGTTGGTCATCTGCGCGATGTTCGACGACTTTCTGTCCGCACCATCCATGTCAGTGATCGTCTCAGGCCGGATGCCCAGCAGGATATCACGACCGTCCCAAGCGGCCAGATTGTCCTGACTGAACGGCAATTGCGCCATAGATCCGTCGTGAACGGCGACCTCTGCGTGAGGGCGACCATTCAATACTAATACTTTGGCCGGCATCACGTTCATTGCGGGCGAGCCCATGAACGTCGCGACGAAGATATTCGCGGGCGTGTCATAGATTTCCTGCGGCGTGCCCAGTTGCTGCACGTAGCCGCCGTTCATCACAGCGATGCGGCTTGAAAGAGTCATCGCCTCGATCTGGTCGTGGGTCACGTAGACGATGGTGGTCCCGAGGTTCTGATGCAGCTTCTTGATCTCGGTTCGCATGTCGACCCGAAGCTTGGCATCGAGGTTCGAGAGCGGCTCATCGAACAGGAAGACATCAGGGTTTCGCACCAGCGCGCGACCCATTGCAACCCGCTGACGCTGACCACCCGACAACTGCCCGGGCTTGCGATCCAGCAATTGCTCGATTTGCAACAGCTTGGCGACTTCTTGCATCGCTTTCTCGCGCTCAGGCTTGGGCACCCCGTGCATCTCAAGCCCGAAGGTGATGTTTTGCCCCACAGTCATGTTGGGGTAAAGCGCATAGCTTTGGAAAACCATAGCGATGTTGCGGTTCGACGGGTGCACCCCGTTCATAACTTGATCTTTGATGCGGATTTCTCCGCTGGTGATTTCTTCCAGCCCCGCGATCATGTTCAGCAGGGTCGACTTGCCGCAGCCCGACGGACCGACCAGCACCAGGAACTCACCCTCCTGCACCGAAATATCGACCTTGTGCAGAACCTCGACCGCCCCGTAGGATTTGGTCGCGTTGTCTATGTCCAGAAATCCCATGGGACTTTATCCTTTCACCGAACCCGCCATCAGGCCGCGGACGAAGTACCGTCCGGCCACGATGTAGACGAGCAGAGTTGGCATGGCGGCCAGAATGGCGCCTGCAAAATGAACGTTGTATTCCTTCACACCGGTGGAAGACTGCACGAGGTTGTTCAGCGCAACGGTCATCGGTTGGCTGTTGGCATCGGCAAAGGATGCACCGAACAGGAAGTCATTCCAGATGTTGGTGAACTGCCAGATGATCGACACCACTGCGATCGGCCCGGAACTGGGCAGAAGGATGCGCCAGAAGATCTGGAAGAACCCGGCCCCATCAATCTGGGCAGCCCGGATAAGCTCGGTCGGGAACACGGCGTAGTAGTTGCGGAAATACAGCGTGGTGAAGCCAATCCCATAGACCACGTGCACCAGTGCCAGACCCCAAGTGGTACCCGCCAGCCCGATGATACCCAGCATCCGCGCCATCGGGATCAGCACGATCTGGAACGGAATGAAGCAGGCAAACAGCATCAGACCGAATAGGATGGTGTCATATTTGAAGCGCCACTTGGTCAGTACATAGCCGTTCAGCGCGCCAAGGATGGTCGAAACGATCACCGCCGGAACAACCATCTTGATCGAGTTCCAGAAGTAGGGCTTCAACCCCGTAGGATCGACACCGATCTGAGCCGAGGACCATGCCTTGAACCAAGGCTCCAACGTGAACACCTGTGGCAGGTTCATCATGCCACCGCCGGTGATCTCCTCTAGCGGTTTCACCGAGTTTACCAGCATGACGTAAAGCGGCAGCAGGTAGAACAGACCGAACAGCAGCAGCACCAGATAGATCAAGGTGCGCGTGACGCGGCCAGTGCGGATTGCGGTATCCTGAGTTGCTTGGGACATCAGCGTTTCTCCCGCAATTCGGCATAAAGATAGGGGATCATGATCGCCGCGATGGTCATCAGCATGATCGTGGCCGAGGCCGCGCCGATCCCCATCTGGTTCCGCGTAAAGGTGTAGGAATACATAAAGGTCGCGGGCAGTTCGGTCGCACGGCCCGGTCCGCCTCCCGTCAACGCAATCACAAGGTCAAAGGTCTTGATCGCCAGGTGGCTGAGGATCACGAAGGCTGACAGGAATGCAGGGCGCAGTTGCGGGATGATGATCCGGCGATAGAGGTTCCAGTTCGAGGCCCCATCCATCTGCGCGGCCCGAAGGATTTCATTGTCGATCCCACGCAGGCCGGCCAGAAACATCGCCATCACGAAACCGCTGGTCTGCCATACGGCCGCCAGAACAACCGTGTAGATTGCGTAATCCCGGTTCTTGATCCAGTCGAACTCGAAGCTGGTCCAACCCCAGGTGTGCATCACATTCTCAAGGCCTATACCCGGGTCAAGAAACCATTTCCAGGCGGTACCCGTGACAATGAAACTTAGCGCCATCGGATACAGGTAGATCGGGCGCAACAGCCCCTCGCCGCGGATTTTCTGATCAAGGAAGATTGCCAAACCCAGCCCGAGGCAGGTGCAGATCACGATATACAGGCTGGCGTAGATGCCCATATTGATCAGCGATGTTTCCCAGTGGCTGAGCCGCCACAGCTTATCGTAGTTTTCCCACCCGACCCAACCAAAGGTCGGCAGAATGCGGCTGTCAGTAAAGGACAGGTAGACCGAAAACAGAATGAAACCGTAGACAAAGACCGTCATCATCGCAATCGATGGGGACAGGACCAGCTTGGGAATCCAGTTCTGAAGGCGTGTCTTGAAATCCGCGTCGGCTGAACCAGCCATGGCGCGCCCTCCTCGTTCGGGTAGTTGTAGGTCGGAGCGTTAGCGCCCGCTTGGTGACAGGGCGGCCAACCTGCCGCCCCATCGGGAGGATCACGATTAGATCACTTGGCGATCGAAACTGCGTCGACCAGTTCAACCACTGCAGTCTCGCTGTCATACTCGCCGTTGAAATGGGCTGTGACGACGTCATAGACCGCATTCTTCACTGATGCCGGCGCGGCATGGCCGTGCGCCATCGAACCAAACAAGTTGCCCGACGAAGCCGCTGCTGCCAGATCCTTCATGCCCTGTTGGCCGCAAGCATCCAGATCACTGCCATCCACGTCAGTACGAGCCGGGACAGAGCCCTTCACCTTGTTGAAAGCAATCTGGAAGGATGGTGAAAGGATCGCGCTGGCCAGCGCGGCCTGTTCGGCCGACACCGAACCGCCCTGATCGAACATCATGAACTGGTCAGCATTGAAGGTGACCTGATCCTGAGTACCCGGGAAGCGGAAGCACAAAAAGTCCTCACCCGGCACTTTGCCCGCGTTCAGGAATTCGCCTTTGGCCCAGTCACCCATCATCTGGAAACCGGCTTCACCGTTGATGACCATTGCAGTCGCCAGGTTCCAGTCGCGGCCCGAGAAATTCTCATCCACGTTGTCGCGAATGAACGCCATACGGTCGAACGCTTCCTTCATGGCGTCGCCACCAAGTGTTTCCTCGTCCAGGTCAACGAAGGCTGCTTTGTAGCCATCGGGCCCAAGTGTCGACATCGCTACAGCATCGAAGATGGTCGCATCCTGCCAGGCCTGACCACCATGCGCGATCGGTGTGACACCGGCAGCTTTCAACGCCTCAACCGCCGCGACGAATTCGTCCCAATTGGTGGGCTGTGCAATACCGTTAGCGTCCAGCACCGCTTTGTTCGCCCAGACCCAGTTGGTCGAGTGCACATTGACTGGTGCCGAGACCCATTTGCCGTCATGCTTGGCAAAGGCCTTCAAAGCATCCGGGACGACATCATCCCATCCTTCTTTCGCTGCGACCTCATTCAGATCAGCCAGCGCGCCCTGATTGGCCCAGTCCAGAATGTCGAAGCCCAAAGCCTGAACAGCAGTCGGCGCGTTACCGGCAGTCACACGAGCCCTCAGAACGGTCATCGCCTGTTCGCCACCACCACCCGCAACGGGCATATCGGTCCAACCGATTCCCTGCCCGGACAGGTCTTCCTTGAGAACATTCAACGCTGCGGCCTCGCCACCTGAAGTCCACCAGTGCAGAACTTCCACGTCTTCCGCGTGCGCAAGGCTGGTCGTGCAGAGCAGACCGGCCACAAACAGCGATTTTGTCTTCAGCAGTTTACACATTCTTGTTTCCTCCCTTAATGCGTTCTTCTTATTCGGGACCAATCCGGTGCCCGGTCTTAATCTTGCGGAACCCATGGCGCTCGGCTGTTGCCGATGCGCATGACTACTGATTTCACTTCGAAGAATTCCTCGAACCCGTAACGTCCGATTTCCCGCCCCTGCCCAGATTGTTTGAACCCACCGAAGGCGACCTCCGGGAATCCGTCCATCCAGGTGTTGGTCCAGACCGTTCCCGTTTCTGCACGACGGGCGAACTCAAGGCAGGTGTGAACGTTTTCGCTCCAGACCCCTGCCGACAGACCGTAAGCGCTATCATTGGTTAGCGCGATTGCTTCGTCCAGTGTTTTGAAGGTCAAAACGGACAGAACCGGTCCAAATACCTCATCGCGGGCGATGGGCATTTCTGGCGAGACGCCAGAAATCACTGTCGGCTGGTAGAACTGATCACCCAGGCCATCGACCTCTAGCGGCTTACCACCCAAGTCTATAGTCGCGCCGCACGCTTTCGCTTGTTTGACATAAGCGTCTATCTTTGAGTTGTGCTCGGGCGTTACGATAGCTCCGACTTGCGTCGTCGGGTCCAATGGATCGCCAAATTTGACCTTGCGCGACAAGGCAACGACACGCCCTCGGAAATCGTCGGCGATGTCTTCGTGCACAATGATGCGACTGCTTGAATTGCAGCACTGGCCGACATTGAAATAGATGCCAAACACAACGGCATCCGCCGCTGCATCCAGATCGGCATCGGGAAAGATGACCTGCGGGTTTTTGCCCCCAAGCTCAAGCGCGACCTTTTTGAGCGTACCAGACGCAACTGCGCTGATCGTCTTGCCCACGGCTGTCGAGCCGGTAAAGCTGACCATATCCACGCTCTTGTGACCGGACATCAAGCTCCCGACGGGAACGCCATAACCAAGCACGATATTGCAGACACCGGCGGGCAATCCTGCTTCGACCAGCAACTCGCCGAGCATCAAGGTCGTCGACGGCGTCATCTCGGATGGCTTCACGACGACAGTACAGCCTGCGGCCAGTGCAAATGGCAGTTTCTGGCTGAGGATCCAGAACGGAAAGTTCCAAGGTGTGATGATCGACACGACACCGATGGGTTCTTTCAACACGACACCCATCATGTCCATGCCAAGAGTATTGTGACTGTCGCCGTGGGTGCTGCGTGCCAATGAGGCCGCATAGCGCCACAGATCTGCGGCACCGCCAACTTCGCCCTTGGATTGACTGATCGGCTTGCCGCTTTCCAGTGTTTCGATCAGGGCAATCCGGTCAACGTTCTGCTCGATCAAATCGGCGACTTTCAGCAAGACGGAGGCGCGTTCCTTGCCCGAAGCACGGCTCCAGGCACCGCTGTCGAACGCCTTGCGCGCCGCCTGGATCGCGGCCTGGGTCTCAACCTCTCCCCCCATGGCCGAACGGCTGACGATGTGGCCGTGCGAAGGAGAGCGGCGCTCGAACGTCTCACCCGAGGCGCTGTCCTGCCATATGCCATTGATGAGGTGCCGGCCTTCAAACAGAGGCGGCAGCTCGAACGGGATGGCAGGGTTGATTGCGATGTCTTTCATAATTTCAAAGGCCCGAAAATGTTGGGTTTCGTTTTTCCATGAACGCCGCGACGCCTTCTTCGCGGTCCGCCGAGGCGGCAATTGCTGCACTGCCGAGGGCTTCGACCGCAGCATGGCTGTCCTCACCGACCGCAGCGTGGATCATGTTTTTCGAGATTTCGGTGGCGCGGGGCGACAGGTCGCTAAGATCGGCGGTGATCTCAAGCGCGCGCGCCAGAACCTCGTCAATCACCTCGGTCGCATAGCCTAAAGCCAGCGCACGGTCGGCACCAATACGGCGCCCGAAGAGTGCCATCTCCTTCACCGCAGACTCGGGGATCAGCCGGGTCAACCGTTGCGTCCCGGACCAGCCCGGCACGATTCCAACCTTGGCTTCGGGCAAGGCCAGCGTGGCGCGCGGGGTCATCAGACGCAGATCACAACAACTGGCCAGCTCCAGCCCGCCGCCAAAGGCGTGGCCATTGATCGCAGCAATCGTCGGTTTGCCGATCCGTGCCAGACGGTCAAAGATCCGATGGCCGTCACGGACCCAATGGCGCGCGAATTCGGCGGGACTCAGACCACCCCATGCGCCAATATCGGCCCCGCAACAGAACGCTTTTTCCCCTGCACCGGTCAGAACAAGCGCACGAATGGATGCGTCACGCTCGACCTCTTGCAGACGAGCCTCCAGCGCCTTCAGCATGTCCACCGTCAGAGCATTGAGCTTGGACACGTTGTCCAATGTCAGCACAGCGGTCGCACCCTCGATATGAAACCCAAGCTTGCTCACAGCGTCATCCCCATCGGGCCAACTGCGAACAGAGATTTGGACATCTGAACCGCGTTCTCCGCGACTTTGACGCGACCGCCCGAAGCTTCGACAATGTCGCGTTGCGCCTCAATTCCGGGCATGATTTCCGTCGCAACCAGACCTTGATCTGACAGGCGAATAACGCAGCGCTCGGTTACATACAGCACGTCCTGACCGGTTTCCCGGGCACGGCGGCCGGAGAATGTGACATGCTCGACCTGATCCACCATCTTGGTGAATTTTCCGGGGGCCTTCACACGGATACCGTCATCCGCCAGATCAATCTTGGCGCCGGCTTCGAACCAGCCCGAGAACACGATCTTCTTGGCGCGCGCGGTAATATCGACAAAGCCACCGCACCCTGCAGTCAGATAGGGCTTCTTACCAAGTTTGGAGACGTTCACATTGCCTTCGACATCGACCTCAAGGAAAGAAAGGAACGACATGTCGAAGCCGCCGCCCTGGAAATAGATGAATTGCTGTGGGGACGGCACGAAAGCATGTGCATTGGACGCGCAGCCAAAGGCAAAGCCGGTCAATGGGACGCCTCCAACGGCCCCTTGCTCGATCGCCCATGTCACAGCCTGAGGATGCCCCTCTTCCAACAAGACACGCGGGACCATGGCGCTGATTCCAAAGCCCAGATTGGCGCTCATGCCTGTGCGCAGCTCTTGCGCGGCGCGGCGGGCGATGACCTTTTCGACGCCATGCTCGGCCAGTGAAAAGCTGTCCCAAGGGCGCATAATCTGGCCAGAGATCGCAGGGTCGTACGACGTTTCCGTCGTTTGCATCTGCTTCGGGTCTTCAACGATCAGATCGACCAGATGCCCCGGCACGCGCACGTCATGGGGGCGCAAGCTTCCGGCGGCAGTCACACGTTGAACCTGTGCGATCACGATCCCACCGTGGTTGCGTACACAGATCGCTTGCTCCAGCCCGCCCAGATAAGCACCTTCGTGTTCATAGGTCAGGTTGCCGAACTCATCCGCCGTTGTTGCGCGCAAAACACATACGTTCGGGTTGATGTTCGGAAAGTGCAGCCAGGTCTGACCGTCGAACTCTCTCCGGTTCACGATAGGCGCAGCCGCGCCACGCGCGTTCATCGCGCACCCCTGGCGCACCGGATCCACGAAAGTCTCAAGCCCGACCTGCGTCAGAACACCGGGCCGATGCGCTGCGGCCTCGCGATGCATGTCGAACAGAATTCCCGAAGGCACGTTATATGCGGCGACCCGATCCTCGACGATCATTTTCCAGATTTCCGGCATCTCAAGGCTGGAAGGGCCCGACGGGTATGATCCGGCGAGAACGCGGTTTAGCAATCCATCCTGCGCCAGATAATCCATGCCCTTCACGCCATACATATCCCCGGCGGCGATAGGGTGCAGCGTTGTAATGTTGCGCGGATGCCCCTCCGCGCAAAACCGCTCTCCAAGTGCCTTCAGCACAAGGTCAGGGCACCCCAATGCCGAGGACGACGAAACGGTTACCACCGCATTGTCAGGAATGCGAGAAACGGCCTCGGAAACGGAAACGAGCTTGGTCATCAGAAGCCACCATAGTCTACGTTGATGCGCTTACCTGACGCTGCGGCCTCACGAACGCTCAGCGCGACGGACAGCGATTTCACTCCATCAGTTCCATCCGCAGCTGGACGGCCCTGACCCGCTGTTGCGGCGACAAATTCGGAAACGCCCTGAATGTAGAGCGAATGCTCCGAAAACGGGATTTCTTCGCTTCCGGCTTCTGTCACCAGTTTTATTGCCCCAACTGGGCGCTGCGTCATGACGCCATCCGCAAAAATCGAACCCTTGGTCCCGTGCACTTGCAGGCCCGAACCTGCAAATGGGTGCGTAAAACTTTCATGTGTCATGACCATCGCGCCTGAAGGCATCGTCCAGACGGACATGCACGAGTCTTCGACCCCCTGCCCCATCCCAGAGCTGGCCATTTGCGCAACGACAGACACCGGGTCCTCATTAAGCAGGAACCGCGTGACATCCGCATCATGAACGACGATGTCGGGGATCACGCCGCCGCCGGCATCTGCTGAGTTGATACGCCACCCTTGTAGGTTTCCCGGCAAATGTACCGCGTGATGTATACGCAGCGAAAGAACGTCGCCGACGCGCCCGTCTGCAATGAGGTCACGAATGGCACGATGGCTGCCAGAGCATCGCAGGTGGTGATTTGTACCAAAAGTTACGCCAGCCGCTTCGGCTGCGCGCACCATTTCGACACCTTCCTCCTGCGTCATCCCAAGCGGCTTTTCACATAGAACATGCTTACCAGCCAAAATGGCTGCCATGGCCTGACCGTGGTGCTTCTCATTGGTCGAGGAAACATAAACAGCCTGAATGTTCTCGTCAGAAAGCGCAGCGTCCACGTCCGTCGTTGCGTTGGGAATTCCGTGTTCCTTGGCCCAGGTCTGAACCCGATCTGGAGAATGACTGACGACCCAGGTCACGTTGTTGCCTGCCTGCCGGCGCACCGCGTCCAACATGTATTGCGAAGCTATTGTGCTCGCTCCGACAAATGCCCAATTCATCCTCTTACTCCGCAATTGGAACGTTCCAAAATATTTAATGGAACGTTCCAATTGTGACAAGGGAAAATTTGACAGGCATTATATGCACAAGAAAATAAACAGAAATTTCGATACCGATCGCCCTTTTTTTAAATAGTGCACCGGGAATCGAGGGGGGGGTGTTACAGCGTCGTCGCGCCCAAACTGAGTCGCAGAGGTCCGCCTTGTGCCACTTGCCTCACGGCTTCAAGGCAATCCCTTCAACCGTCACCCGGTGCATAAGGCGTCGAAAACCGTGGTAGTCGTTGATTGCCTTGTGCCACGTGGCTCGGTTATCCCAAATGGCGATATCCCCTGCCTGCCAACGGAGGCGGCATTGGAATTCGGGCTGCTTGCAATGATCATAGAGCATCCCAAGCACGGCCGCAGACTCATCTGCGCTCAACCCCTTGATTTCGGTGGTGAACACAGGATTGACGAACAGCCCACGCCTGCCACTAAGCGGATGCGTGATGACAACGGGGTGCAAGGCGTCTTGCGTGGCAGCTTCGGCATTACCCAGCCTGCCGCTTTTTGCGGCCTCTGATTCCATGTTGCTGGAGCCAAAGACATGGCGAGAGGAATGCACCGCCCACAGGCCATTCAGAAAACCACGCATCGTGGGCGACAGAGCCTCATAGGCAGCAGCCATTGACACAAACAGCGTGTCGCCGCCGTGCGGCGGGACTTCCAAGGCGTGCAGAATTGAGCCCATGGCCGGTTCCTGATCATAGGAGTGGTCGGTATGCCAGCCCTCTCCCACAGCCTCTTTCTGATCTTTCTCTTTCAAAACTGTGGCGATCTCGGGATAGCCGTCGACAGGTTTGAAAAAGCGGTTCACGTTAATCGGGCCGAACCTTCGCGCAAAGGACAGATGCTCTTGCGGTCTAACGTTTTGGCCCCTCAGTACGACTACGGAATACTTTGCGAAGGCTGACTTAATCGCGTCGAATTGATCTTCATGCCGGATGTCCGCCCCGACGATTTCAGCACCCAATCCACCGGTGAGAGGTTTTACTTCCATGCGCATTCCTCCCTGCTTTGCTCAGCCTAAAGAACGGGAAACATCACTTCAACGCAGTCGGCGCGGCTTCATACAATTCCAAAGGAAGATCGTCCGGATCACTGAAAAAGGTAAAACGGCGTCCGGTATATTCATCGACACGGATGTCTTCGACGGGAACACCCTTCTGTTCCAATCTGTCTTTCAACTTCTCGATATCGTCTACAACAAACGCAAGATGCCGCAGACCCAGCGCCTCGGGGCGGGACGTGCGTTTGGGCGGGTTGGGAAAGGAAAACAACTCAATCTGAGTACCATCCGGCAAAGCCAAGTCCAGCTTCCAAGATTGCCGCTCGGCCCGGAAATTTTCCGCAACTATCTCCAACCCAAGCGTTTCTGAATAAAATGCCTTGGACTGCTCATAGTCCGAACAAATGACCGCAGCATGGTGGATTGCTTTCAAACTACCCACAGACTCATTCCCTCATATTATTAGGTGGTTCGATCCAACTCCTGAGGTAATTCTTCGCTCCACTTTCGAAGCTCTTCGAGAAAACCAAGAGCTGTCTGGCCAAATTCGGTAACCGAATATTGCACGGAAACAGGAGCGGTATCCATTACCTGCCGGCGAACCAGACCCTGCCCCTCAAGTTGACGTAGTCTTTCAGTGATCATCTTCTTGCTGGCACCGCCGATCATGCGCGACAGATCGTTGAAGCGCACTGGGCCATCTCTAAGGTGCCACAAGATCGACCCCGTCCACTTTCCGCCAATAATCCGCATACCGCGTTCGATTGCACATGGTTCCTGACAGGCCTCTGAGACCTTTCGGCGCCCTTTGGCATCCTCATCAATTCGCGCCCGCATCGTCGTCCCTTCGCTCAGACATCTAGGTTACCAAAAGTATACTAGTTGAATTATCACACCATCGCAATCAAATGCTCTCTGAACCCGCTGAAAGTCAAGGGTTCAGAGATAGTACATATAGGATATGGACATGAGCAAAATCCTGATCGTCAACGGCACCCAGCCCTACGAATTCGCCCCCGGACAGTTGAACGCCAGCCTCGCCAAACGCGCACGTGACACGCTGACCGCAATGGGTCACGACGTGCGTGTGACCACCGTCGCCGACGGCTATGATGCAAATGCTGAGGTCGAGACGCATCTGTGGGCCGATACAGTCATCATGCAGTTCCCGGTGAACTGGATGGGGGTACCGTGGATATTCAAAAAATACATGGATGAGGTATATACGGCTGGCATGGATGGCCGCATGTGCGCAGGTGACGGTCGAACGACCGACGCGCCCAAAGCCAATTACGGTACCGGGGGCACACTAAACGGTAAGAAATACATGCTGTCGGTTACGTTCAACGCCCCAAAAGAAGCGTTCGATGATGCGTCCGAGCCTTTCTTTGCGGGCTCCAGCGTCGACGACCTGTTAGCGCCGATGCACCTGAACGCAAAGTTCTTTGCCATGCAACCCCTTCCGACTTTTGCTGCATTCGATGTTATGAAGGACCCGGAAATCGAGGCCGATTTCGCTCGATTTGACGCGCATCTAAAAACCACATTTGCCGAGCTTGAACATGTCCCAGCCTGATATCCATCTCTACACCGCTGGAACGATGAACGGGTACAAGCCGGTTATCTTCCTGGAGGAGGCAGGCGTCCCCTACGACCTGACACATATCAATTTTTCCAAGCAGGAACAGAAGGCGCCGGATTATCTGGCGCTGAACCCAAATGGAAAGATCCCGACAATCGAGGATCGTTCGGAGAGGCGCGCCATCTTCGAATCCGGTGCGATCCTGTGGCATCTCGCCGAAAAATACGGAAAATTCCTGCCTTGGGATCCGGTCAAACGGTCAGAGGTCATGCAGTGGATGTTCTTTCAGGTCGGCCATATAGGCCCAATGATGGGACAGGCGATGTACTTCCAGCACATCGCCGCACCAAACGGCCACGAAGAGCCGTTCTCAATCCGCCGCTACGTGGACGAAAGCCGCCGCTTGATGGAAGTGATGAACACGCGCCTGGATGGGCGTGAATGGATCGCCGCGGACGAATACACCATCGCTGACATGATGCTGTACCCATGGGCACGCGCTTATGTCTGGGCGCGGGTAGGAGTGTCGGACTTGCCGCATCTGAATTCGTGGTTCCACCGTATTGATGCCCGGCCCGCCGTGCAGCGCGCGCTGACGATACCCAAGGCAAACCCGCAGTTCTGGGATGCCGACGCGGATGCCAGCGCCTTTGCAAAGGAAAACGCGGCGCGGTTCTCCAGTGATGTGAAAGGAACCTGAACCGGTAAGAGACGTTGTCAGACAATTTCGAACCAGTCTCAGCTGGGTCAGTAGAACTGCTCTTTACACTGCGCCAGGTTCGCGCCACTCAGCGAGAGCGGTAACCGATGTACAGCATCACAGCAAGGCGGATGATCTCGGGGCTGGTTTTGAAATACTGGGGGATCATCTTTGCATGAGTAAAAGCTACGAAAGCTCCCTGACCCGCTCAAGCAAAGCTCTTCTGACAAGAACGATTAAACAATTCCCTGTTCCCACAAGAAAATCCCCTGCTCCAACATCCAGGGATGTGTGCGACATAAGCCGCTGAAAAACATACAATTCTGACACGAAAAATGCCTGTATTCGAACCCATCTCACGATAATTCCCCGTAAACTGATGGTTATCAGGGAAATCCGGCCCAAAGAGACCCCGACAAAATGCGGCACTTAGACTGAGGCCTGAATTCTGCTCTAAGTGTAACGTTTGCTCCATCTCAGATTGAAAGCGCAAGCGCCAACGCGGGAACTGCGGCACAATTCCGGGTCAGAAAATACAACTGGATTGAGACGGGTATGAGTGGCGGGGAGACAGGGATTCGAACCCTGGGGACGCTCTCACGCCCAACGGTTTTCAAGACCGCCGCATTCGACCACTCTGCCACCTCCCCGTCGAAAGCAGGGTCTAAGGCCAAGTTGAAACGGTGGCAAGTCAAAAGAGGGAAATCTTGCCGAAGCCCAAGCAGTGGTCTTTCCATGGCATCACGCGCGGGTTATGATCTGCTTGAAAGACCAAATAATGCCAGCAAAACAGAACTGGCAGATCGGCGTCGGGGCACGGCGAACCAAGCCCCTTCAGGCAAGGGAATACGCGATGAATCGAGCGATTGGGACACGCGCAAAACCGCTGGGATTTGCGGTTCTGGCTGTGACTTTGGGGTTACTGTCCGGCTGTGACGAGGCGTTGTTAAATTCCGGCGCTTCGCCGGATGGGGGCACAAGCGCATCGAATAACGATGGGAAAGTCGAACTGCTACCGCAGGTTGCAAGCGGCTCGCAACGCGATGTCGAAGCCCCGGATGTCTTTGAAGTGACCGAAGCGGGTCTTTGGGATGGTCGTCCGTCACTGGGTGGAATATGGGTCGCACACCCAGACGCTGCACAACCTGAACGCGTTGTGATCAAGAACAAATCTAACAATAAGTCAGTGACAGGCGCCCTGTTTCGCCGCGAGCGCGATTTGCCGGGCCCAGCCCTGCAGGTTTCATCGGCGGCCGCTGAAAAACTTGGCCTTCTGGCTGGCGCGCCTACCAGCATCTACGTAGTGGCGCTGCGGCGCGAAACAGTTGAAGAAGCGCCCGCGGAAACGGACGAGGCACCGGCAGAGGCTGCCTCGGAAGATCAGGTTGTCGCTGACGCGACCGAGGCTTCGGAAGAAGCCCAGGAAGTTTCGGAAACCGCGGAAACGCAATCCGAAAAACCGGCAAAACGGAAGTGGTGGCAAAAGAAGGCCCCTGCCGCAGCCGCCACTGCCGGAGCAGCCGCGGCTGTCGCAACAGCCGAAACCGGGTCTGACGTTGCCGCCGAAGCTACAGAAAGCACGGCGGATGCAGCGGTTCAGGCGGCTTCGACCCCCGGACTGTCCGACGCTCCGGTGCAGGCACCCACTGAAAAGCCCGCCAAGCGAAAATGGTGGCAAAAGAAAGATCCTGACGAAATAACACAGACGCCTCTGGATCCGATTGCCGGTGCAGAAGCAGCGATTGATGCGGCGGAACCTACTCCGGTGGCCGCGACAACCGGCACTGCGAAGGTTTCGTCCTTGACCAAACCCTACATCCAGATCGGCACGTACAGCGTTGAAAAGAACGCCAACAGTGCGGCAGAAAAAATCCGGCGGAACGGAATGGCAGCCGAAGTTCGGGAACTGAAAACCGCTGAAAACACGGTTTGGCGCGTCCTGGTTGGCCCTGCCATGACCCGGTCGGAACGCAAAGCCCTGCATGGCGATGTCCGGGACTTGGGGTTCACCGACGCGTTCACCACAAGCAACTAGAATCAAGGAGGGCCCCTACGTGCTATCCTCTCTGCGAACATCTGTCTTAACGCTTGGGCTTGCCGTACTGGCCCTGCCTGCAAGCGCCTATGATACGACCGCGCGCGCCGCTTATGTCATCGACCAGACGACAGGCACGGTTTTGCTTTCCAAGGAAGCTGACCTGCCGCTGCCACCGGCATCGATGTCCAAGCTGATGACGCTCTATGTTGCGTTTGAGGCGCTGCGGGACGGGCGCCTGACACTGGATGAAAAACTGCCGGTGTCGGAACACGCGATGAGCTATGGCGGCTCGACCATGTTCCTGAATACGCAGGACCGCGTGCGGGTCGAAGATCTGCTGCGCGGTATCATCGTTCTTTCTGGCAACGATGCTTGCGTCGTCATCGCCGAAGCGCTCAGCCCGGATGGAACCGAAGCCGGATTTGCCCGCTACATGACCCAACGCGCCAAGCAGATGGGCATGAACACGTCGAACTTCGCCAATTCCAACGGCTGGCCCGCTGCCGGACATATGATGTCGGTACACGACCTTGCCGTTCTTGCGGACCGCCTCATTGCCGATTTTCCGGAATACTATCCTTTGTTCGCCGAAGAGGAATTTGAATTCGACGGCCGCGCACCCTCGAATGCGCGCAACCGCAACCCGCTTCTGAAACTGGATATTGGCGCGGACGGGTTGAAAACCGGGCACACTCAGGAGGCGGGCTATGGTCTGGTCGGTTCGGCCAAGCAGGGTGATCGGCGTGTGATCTTTGTTCTGTCCGGCCTCGACAGCACGGCCCGCCGCGCAGAGGAGGCTGAGGCCGTGGTTAACTGGTCGTTTCGAAATTTTGTCGAGAGGACAGTTGCCAACCCGGAAACGCCGATAGCCGAAGCCAAATTGTGGATGGGTGCACAGAAGACGGTGGGATTGGTCCCCGAGGGCGATCTGACCCTGCTGTTCCCAGTTTTGGGCGATCAGGACGTGCAGGCCGAAGTGGTTTATGAAGGCCCGATCAATGCGCCCGTCGCAAAGGGGCAGCAACTGGCGGAACTGGTGATCAAACCTGAAGGTCTGCCGGAAATCCGCCGCCCGCTGGTTGCATCCGAAAACGTGCCGCTCGGTGGCTTTGTGGTTCGCATGATGACAGTGGGCGGAATTGTTCTGAAGGACGTGATCAACGGCCCGCTGGGTGCAATGTGACGCGGCGCGGATTGTTTGTCACTTTTGAAGGGATTGACGGATCAGGCAAATCGACTCAGGCGCGCAAGCTTGCGGAACGCCTGCGCGAAGCTGGTCATGAGGTTGTCCTGACCCGCGAACCCGGCGGCTCAGCCGGGGCGGAAGAAATCCGGAAACTGGTGCTTGAAGGGGACCCCGATCGATGGTCGGCCGAAACTGAAATCCTGCTGTTCACAGCGGCTCGGCGCGATCATCTTGAGCGCACCATCGAACCCGCCTTGGCTGCGGGAAAGGTGGTGATCTGCGACCGTTTTGCCGACAGCACGCGCATGTATCAGGGCCTGTCCCGTGGCGATCTGCGGGGCCTGGTAGACCAACTGCACAGCTTGATGATCGGGCGCGAGCCGGATCTGACACTGCTGATCGACATGGACCCCAATACCGGCCTGTCTCGCGCCAAAGGGCGGCAGGGCACCGAAGAGCGGTTCGAAGATTTTGGCCCGGCCCTGCAACAACAGATGCGCGCAGGTTTTCTTGCGCTGGCGGATGAATATGCCACCCGGTTTCGCGTCGTGGATGGTAACCGAAACATGGACAGTGTCGCGCAGGATGTGACAGAAATCGTCATGCAAGCCTTGCCATAGACGAACGATGAGCGACGACATCACTTTACCGGATCAGGCGCCCGGTGCACCGCACCCGCGCGAAACAGCCCGCCTTTTTGGTCAGGATGAGGCTGAACAGGCCTTTCTGTCTGCCTATACTTCTGATCGTTTGCACCATGGCTGGTTGCTGACCGGTCCGCGTGGGGTTGGTAAGGCAACACTGGCGTGGCGTATCGCCCGGTTTTTGCTTGCAACACCGCAAGCAGATGATGGCGGGTTGTTTGGCGCCCCCCCTGCCCCGCAAACGCTGGATATCGACCCCGAACATCCTGTCGCGCATCGCATGCTGGCCGGAGCGGAACCCGGCCTTGCGACAATCACCCGGTCGCTGAACGATCAGGGTCGGCTGCGCAATGAGATCGTGGTCGACGACATCCGCAAACTCGGTCGGTTCTTTGGCCTGTCCTCTGCGGATGGCGGTCGGCGCGTGGTGATTGTGGATTCGGCGGATGAAATGAATGTCAGCGCGGCAAACGCGTTGCTGAAAATGCTGGAAGAGCCTCCGGCGCGGACAACGTTGCTGCTGGTTTCCCATCAGCCCTCGCGGCTGCTGCCGACGATCCGGTCCCGATGCCGAACATTGCGCCTGTCTCCGTTGGGACCCGAAGACATGCAGGCGGCGCTGACACAGACCGGGGCTGAACTGCCGGCACAACCCGACCATCTGGCGGCGCTGTCCGCAGGGTCGGTCGGGGATGCGGTCCGCCTGATCAATCTGGGCGGGCTGGAGATCTATTCCGAACTGATCGGCATTCTGGGCACACTGCCCAGGCTTGACCGGCAGCGCGCCCTTGCTTTGGCCGAAGCCGCCGCACAACGGGGTGCGGCAGACCGGTTCGATCTGTTGCTGACCCTGATTGATTTGGCCCTGTCCCGACTGGCGCTGACCGGCGCAAAAGGCGAACCGCCAAGTCCCGAAGCCGCCCCGAATGAGGCGCAAACACTGTCGCGATTGTCAGGATCACCGCATCAGGCGCGGCAATGGTCCGAAGCCGCGGCAATGATCACGGCACGCGCACGTCATGGACAGGCGGTGAACCTTGACCCTGCCGCTCTGGTCCTAGATACGGTGTTCAAGATACAGGAAACCGCCGGTCAGAGCAGATGAGCACCCTCCCTACGATCACCGACAGCCATTGCCATCTGGATTTCCCCGATTTCGACGGGCAACTTGACGAAATCATCTCACGCGCTGCCGAAGCGGGCGTGACCCGTATGGTTACGATCTGTACCCGGCTGCGAAACGAGGCCACCGTGCGCGCGATTGCCGAAGCACACGCTCCGGTGTTTTACGCTGCAGGAACGCACCCCATGAGTGCGGCGGACGAACCTCTGGCAAGTGTCGACCAACTTGTCGCCCTCTCGCACCATCCGAAATTCGTTGGCATCGGCGAAACCGGGCTCGATTATCATTACACCGCCGAAAGCGCCGAGGTTCAGAAGAAGTCACTGCGTATTCATATCGAAGCCGCGCAGCGCACCAATCTGCCCCTGATCATCCACGCGCGCGCCGCAGATGACGACATGGCCCGGATCTTGTCCGAGGAATACCGCAATGCGCCCTATTCCTGCGTGATGCATTGCTTTTCTTCGTCCGCCGAACTGGCCAAGGCGGCGCTGGATCTGGGGTTCTATCTGTCGATGTCCGGCATCGCGGCATTTCCCAAAAGCCAGGAGTTGCGTGACATTTTCGCCGGCGCCCCGGTCGACCGTATTCTGGTCGAAACCGATGCGCCCTATCTCGCTCCGCCGCCGTACCGGGGCAGGCGCAATGAACCGGCCTATACCGCCCACACCGCCCGCAAAGGTGCCGAGGTTTTCGGCATGGATTACACCGAGTTCGCGGCGCGCACGCAGGCCAATTTTGACCGTCTGTTCACAAAGGCGGCGACATCACAGGCGGCTGCATGACCGAGTTGCGCTGCACCATCCTGGGCTGCGGATCGTCGGGCGGTGTGCCCCGGCTGGGCGGGCATTGGGGTGATTGCGACCCTGAAAACCCCAAGAATGTTCGCCGCCGCTGTTCCATGCTGGTCGAACGGGACGGCCCCGAGGGTACGACTTCGGTCCTGATCGATACTTCGCCGGATATGCGCAGCCAGTTGTTGGATTCAGGAACCGGGCGGCTGGATGGCGTGGTCTATACCCATTCACACGCCGATCATGTGCATGGCATCGATGATTTGCGGATGATCGTGTTCAACATGCGCACCCGGGTTCCGGTCTGGGCGGATGGCGACACGCAGAACGCCCTGCTGGGCCGGTTCGGGTATGCGTTCATTCAGCCCGAAGGCTCTCCTTACCCGCCTATTCTGGACCTCAAATCAATAGATGGCCCGTTCGAGGTGGACGGCCCCGGCGGCCCGATCCCGTTTCATCCGTTCAAGGTCAATCACGGCTCGATCGACTCGCTGGGGTTTCGATTGGGCAAACTGGCCTATCTACCTGATGTCGCCGAGATTTACGACGATGCATGGACCGACATGCTGGGTCTTGATTGCCTTGTTATCGACGCCTTGCGCCGGTCGCCGCATCCGACACATGCCCACCTGGAAAAGACCCTGGGCTGGATCAAAAAGCTGCAACCACAGCGCGCCATTCTGACCAACATGCATATCGATCTGGATTATGAAACGGTTGATACGGAAACCCCCGATCACATTACGCCTGCTTTTGACGGCATGGTGATCCGGCAGGCGCTCTGACCCTGTTACCGGCGCCTGCGATATCGCCCTTCGGGCCATCCCCGATCTCGCAGGCGGGGCGCTAGCATGCTGCAAAGCCTGATCAACGTCATTCTGCCGGTCTTTCTGGTGATTGGTGCAGGCTATGCGTCGACCCGATTGGGTTACTTCAAGGAAATCCACATCGACGGGTTGATGAAGTTCACCCAAGGGTTTGCCATCCCCTGCCTGCTGTTTCTGGCAATTGCCCACCTTGACCTGAGCGCCAGCTTTGATCCCCGGTTGTTGGTCAGTTTCTATACCGCCGCCGCTTTGTGCTTTACGGCCGGACTTTTTGGCGCACGCCTGATCTTTGGCCGCGAGTGGGAGGATTGCGTCGCCATCGGGTTTTGCTGTCTGTTTTCGAACTCGGTGCTGTTGGGCCTGCCAATCACCGAGCGCGCATATGGCCCCGAGAACCTGACTGGCAACTACGCCATCATCGCGTTTCATTCGCCCTTCTGTTACGGGGTTGGCATCACGGTCATGGAGATCATTCGCAACCGTGGGAACGGTGGTGCGCATATGGCCCGGTCCGTTCTCACGGCCATGTTCCGCAACGCGCTGATTCTTGGGATTGCACTTGGCTTTGTGGTTAATCTGTCCGGGCTTGCAGTTCCGGCGGTCGTGGACGAAGCTTTGGGGCTGATCACCCGCGCCGCGCTGCCCGGCGCGCTTTTCGCTTTGGGCGGGGTGCTGGTAAAATACAAACCCGAAGGTGACTTTCGTACAATCGGATTTGTGTGCTGCATTTCTCTGGCCCTGCATCCGGGGCTTGTCTGGCTGTTCGGCTCAGCGGTTGGCCTGCCGCAGGATCTGTTCCGCTCGGGCGTTCTGAATGCTGCGATGGCACCGGGCTTCAACGCGTATATCTTTGCAAATATGTATGGTCGCGCCAAACGCGTTGCCGCGTCGTCGGTTCTGATTGGCACGGCGGTTTCGATCCTGACAGTCTGGATGTGGCTGACCCTTTTAGGGTGATCCGGCATTGACAATCTGCACCCGGAAAACACCTATCGCGATATCACACAGGAGACCCGGCAATGCCTCATGCTCTTATCGTCGCTCATGGCCAGCCATCGGACCCGGCCCCGGCCGAGGCCGCGCTGGCGGCGTTTGCTGATCAGGTCGACAGGCTGGCGCAGGACGTCACGGTCCGATCGGCGACATTGGCTGCTCCGGGAGCATTCGAGTCGCAGTTGGACGAGCTGCCCGCAGATGTCGCGATTTACCCCCTGTTCATGGCCAAAGGCTGGTTTGTTACCAGTGCCCTGCCGAAGCGGATCGGCGAGCGCGGTGCCCGTATTCTGGACCCTCTGGGCATTGATCCGGACTTGCCCGAACTGACCGCCCGGTCGCTGCTTGCGACGATGTCAAGGAAGAACTGGGAAACCGGCGCGACGGACTTGGTGATTGCAGCCCATGGTTCCGGACGCAGCCGTAACCCTTCTGCCGTGACAGCTAGTTTTGCAGATCAGTTGAGGGCGCATTTGCCCTTCCGCTCTGTCCGTGTCGGATTTGTCGAGGAACCGCCATCCATTGCCGAAGCCGCAGCAGGGTTGGGCGAACGTGCGCTGTGCCTTCCGTTTTTCGCCTGCACGGGTGGTCATGTTCTGCAGGACGTTCCGGAACAATTGCAGCAAGCCGGTTTCCAAGGTGTTACATTGCCCGTGATCGGAGAGCTGCCTGAAATTCAGTCTCATATCGCGGATGTTCTGACCCGCGAATGCATAGCTTAACAGGACTTTCACACAAAAAAAAATCTGCACCGTTTCCGTCTCAACGCACATTTGCCGAACAACTGCTGTCCGACGCACAGCCAAAGAAGCTGAGTCTAAGCTCAGCTATCGTGGTTTAACCATGTGCTTGCGCTGGACCGAGCTGGCAATGTCGGAAAAAAGGTGGTGACGGGACCTGCCGTTTCGCTTGGCCTCGTACAAGGCCAGGTCGGCGGCATGCAGTATTTCGGCGGGTTTGAGGATGTCAAACTGTGTGGAAATCGCCGTTCCAATGCTGGCTGAAATCCGACAGGGATTCTGATCGAAATTCATCGGCTCGCGAAGCCTGCCGATTAAACGGCCCGCAATCGCCGACAGCTTCTTTTCATCCGTCAGGTTCCTGAAAACAATAACAAACTCATCCCCACCCATTCTGACGACTGCATCATCGCTGCGGGTCTCTTCGACCATAATCCGCGCGGCCTCTTGCAGAACAAAGTCACCGGCCGCGTGACCCAGCCTGTCATTCACCGATTTGAAGAAGTCCAGATCAAGGTGCATCAGGGCAAAATCGGTTTGCGTCGATGCCATCTGGCCTAGTATGTGATCCATCGCGCGACGGTTTTTCAGGCCGGTCAACGTATCGGTAAAGGCCTGTTCTTCCGCCGCCACCCTGGCGTCCTGCAGACGCTGGTTCAATGATCGCGATGCCTCCATCGCTGCGGATTTGGCCTCGACCAGATAAAGAAGCTCAATCGCAAGGTCAGCACCGGAAAAATCTGCGCTGGTCAGCGCGTAGTCGCGAACAGCATCTAGGATCGAAATACCAAACGAAAGGTTGATCACCGCGCCACCTTGATCCGGCAGCGGGGTTATCAGCCCTTTCAAAGCCGTGCGTGGTTCATCATGAAACCGCAGGTGCAGCTTTGCACCCGCCATGGACATCAGAACGGGAACGGTCGACACAGTCCGGGGGCGGACCAGTTGAAACAAGTCCAGAAAATTCTGCCCGGCCATTGCGCGTTCCGGCCTCAGTTTTTGCAGCGTCGGTCCGACCTGAACAATCCGCCCGTCATTGTCCAACAACAAGAACATCGGGCAAAGAGATTCAAGCAAGACGCCCAGACCCCGCACATCCATCATGGTCTTCGCGCCCCAAGTTCAAATTGACGCCCTTCGGCAAAGGAACTCTCCACCAGGGCAATTGTAACGACATCAGCGTCCCCCTGTACGCCGTCATGGGACAGCATCACCAAAGCGCCGTAGTCATCCGCCATGGCTCGCAAAACTCCGACCATGACACTGGAGTATCCCGGCAAGCCCGGAAAACAGTGCAACTGGTATTCAGCACCGGACAGTTCACGCAATTCAAGCGCGGGCAGAGACAGGTCGGATACCGCCAGCCTGACCCGGTCGGACAAGTCGTCCAGGGAATGCAGAAACTCAACATAAGTCACGCCGCCAAAACGCAGCAAACGCCGCAACCCTTCGGTATTCGGATGCGAGACAAGATATGTCCCAAGGTCTTCAAGCATTTCGGTGCGCGCCCGGTTCCGGTCTGCACATAGCGCATCCAAAACCCGCAACGAGGTGTCCGCATCATAGACAAGCATCGCTTCGAACTCGACAAACCCGAGTTCAGCCGCCGCGGCAACGCGCAGCCAGCATGCCTGCCCATAGGTCGCGCATACGAAGGACTGTACCGCCCGGTTGATCAGACCATGCATCAATTGCCCCGGATTGATTTCGCGTTCAATCTGGCCGGACAATCCTTAACAAATACCCAATACCCGCTGCGAAACCGGAAATATTGCAGCCATTCGAATTCCTAGAAATCCGTGGGCGCGCCACCTTCCGATTTGCGCCGCGCGACAAAGTCGGCCAATTCTTCGCGAATGCCCTCATCCAATGCAGGCGGTTCAAAGCTTGTGATGATTTCCTTGAACATGTGATGCGCGCGCTCGGCTGTCCAGATGCCTCCGGCCGCCGCCCAGCCTTCATAGTTCTTCCAGTCACTCAGAAACGGCTGGTAGAACGCGGTCGAGTACCGGTCCTGTGTGTGCTGGATACCAAAGAAATGCCCGTCGTTACCAACCGCTCTGATCGCATCCAGCGCGATCTCGTCCGGCCCTGTGGCGCAGATTTCTGGCTGCATATATCTTTGGATTTGCTGCAGAATCTCGCAATCCATGATGAATTTTTCAGGGCTCGCGATAAGGCCGCCCTCAAGCCAGCCTGCTGCATGGTAGACCATGTTCGTTCCCGACTGCACCGCTGCCCACAGCGAGTTCGATGTCTCCCATATCGCCTGCCCATCCGGGACGTTTGCAGCACAAACACCTGATGAGCGCATCGGCAGTCCGTAGAAACGTGCCATCTGCCCGGTCATTTGCGTCGACCGCATGTACTCCGGCGTCCCGAAGGCCGGAGCGCCGGACTTCATGTCTACATTTGAGGTGAAGGTTCCGATCACACAGGGAATACCAGGACGTACATACTGAAACAACGCAATGGCACACAGTGCTTCGGCCAGCGACTGCGCGACTGCCCCGGCCATGGTCACGGGCGCCATGGCCCCGGCCAGGGTAAATGGCGTCACCACAATCGCCTGCCCCCGACGGGCCAGTCGCAGACAGCCATCAATCATCGGGAAATCGTGCTTGAGAGGTGATGTCGAGTTGATGTTGGTGTACATCCGCGGCTTCGACTCGAACTCTTCATGGCTGAGGCCGCTGGCGATGCGCACCATTTCCATGACATCTTCCACGCGCTCCTTACCCAGCGAATAGGCGTGCATGGCCTTGTCGGTCAGGGTCAGCTTGTCATACAGCACGTCCAGATGTCGCACACTGGCGTGAATATCCACCGGCTCGACCGGATAGCCGCCAGCAAAATGGATACAGTTGAAGTACTGCGTCAGCTTCAGCAGGTTCCGGCACATCTCGCGATTCCCCGAAACCTTGGTGCCGATCTCCATATCCCAGTAGTTCGGCGGCGAAGAGACGTTCCCGAACAGCATGGTCTTGCCGCCGACTTCGATCGTTTTGTCCGGGTTTCTAGGCGTGATGGTAAAGCTTGACGGCGCTTTGGCGATCATTTCCATGACAAAGTCGCGCCCCATGCGCACATTGTCGCCGTTGATGGTACATCCTGCTTCGCGCAGAATGTCCAGCGCCTCTTTGTTGTAGAACTCGATACCGATCTCTTCGAGAATTCGCATCGCACCCTCGTGGATCGCCTCGATCCCGGCCTGATCCAGCGGCTCGGTGGGTCTGTCGATATTGACGGGTGGGTTCCACGGCATCTGATCGATGACTGCGCTGCCCCGGCGAGCTGCGGCTCCCGAACGTCCACCACTTCTGCGTCTGCGCGTATTGCTGTCGGCCATTTGTTCCTCCGAGGCTTTTTATCAAAAAGCCCCGAAGTCTGGAACATGGCCGCTCTGTCTGCGACAGGTTGTGTCGGTTTCTTATTCCAAACCGCCGAAATCCGCTCAGATCGACCGATTTTCCGCCAGCCAAGCAGGAATATGTCCGATATCCGGCAATACAACATCGGCCATCGGCGCGAGCGTTTCAGGGCCTGCAAGACCGGTCAAAACCCCGATGGTGGTCATGCCGGCGGCGCGGCCTGCCTGCAGGTCATGCAGGCTGTCGCCAACCATGACCACATTCGCCGGGTCCACACACACTTGTGCGGCAAAAGCCAGCAACTGGCCCGGTCCCGGTTTGCAGCCGTGGCCGCTGTCATATCCCGCGACAAAGTCGAAATGATCCCGGATTCCAACGGATGACAGATGCTCCAGCGCGGGTCTTTCACTGTCATTGGTGGCAACGCCCAGCTTGAAGCCGGCTTCCCGTAGCTGTTCCAGAAAAGGCACAAGCGGAACGGCCGGCGCCTGTGGGGCCGCGGCGGATTCCTCGTCGATCAACTCGATCAGGGCCTCGCAGGTCATCTCGGGTAAATAGGGAAGAAGCGCTTCTGCAATTTCCACAACGCTTGCGGCAATTACGATGCTGTCATTCGAATATGTCCCCTTCTCGGGATCAAACCCGATCACCAGCGCAAGTTCCTGCGCCTTTGCCTGGTCACCCGATGACAGACGCAACAGCAGCCTGCGCCCAAACGTGCCCCAGGTGTTTGCAAAGTCAAACAAGGTACCGTCCTTGTCGAACACGATGGCGTTTATTGGCATTGGGGCTCCTGCAAAAAAGTCGTCTCAGGTCCAGTGAACATCGGCTTCGCCGGACAACGCGGCGCGCGCCTGACCCGGCAAGTCATAAGGGACCGAATTGGCATCACAAAAAGCGATCACCCACGAATCGTCAAGCATCAGAAACTCAAGAACCGACGCCATGAAATCCGGCTCGCCAGCGCGGGCGCGCAGATCGCCGACCGATGCACCGGTCGAACCCAGAAACACCGGTAGAAGTTCCTCGTTACCGACAAGCCAGGTCAGCACATTCAGCGCCAGAGTTTCCGCCGAATTGCCGGAGATTGCCATATTCAAGCCTCGGATCAGAACTTGGAAAGGGTTTGTTAACCAGACTCATAAACACTTTGGCAGCACATGCAATCAACGGTGAACGAATATGTCCGTGCAAGGAACGATCCTTGTCCTAGACGGGGCCTCGACCAATCGCATCATGCTGAAGGTTCAGCTGACTGCGGCGTGGTATCACGTCGTTCAGGGTGAGAAGCTTGAGGGCCTGACACCCCTATTGCGCCGTGTGCGGCCGGATCTGGTGCTGACGGCGCTCGCGCTGGCAGATGGAACCGCCGCAGATGTAAAGCGGTTGATTCAGAAAATTCCGGATCTTGGAGACATCCCCGTGGTTGCCATCGCCCCGCAGAATGACAAGGCGGCCCGACTTGAGGCGCTGTCTGCCGGGCTGGACGACGTACTAGCCCATCCGTTCAAGGACAATTTTCTGATGGCGCGGGTTCGCAGCCTGCTGCGCATGCGCGCGGACGTGCAGGACCTTCAGTTCAAGGAAGATACGCTTCCCATCGGCTTTGCCGAACCTCCCGCCACATTGATCGCACCAACCGCGCCATCGCGGGTCGCAATTCTGGCCCCGTCCCACCGCATAGGTGCGTCGTGGTGCCGGGCTCTGCAGCAGCAGACGCATCATTGCCTTTCCAAACACACCCAATCCAACCTGAAAGACATCCTGTCAGGGCCTGTTCCGGATGCAATTGTCGTGGACCTGAACACCGCGCCCTCTTCCCTCAACGTTCTGGCAGACCTGAGATCGCGCAGCGCCACACGACACACCGTCCTGATCGGCGTTCTGGACAAAGAACACGCGCCCAATGCAGCCGAAGCGCTGGATCGTGGGGCCGACGCAGTTTGCCTGGGCGACTTCTGCGCACGTGAGATTGCGCTGCGACTGGACAGTCTGATTGCCCGCAAGTCCCGCACCGATCAGATGCGCGCCTCATTGCGTCGCGGACTTGCTGACTCATGGGTCGACCCGCTGACAGGTCTAAACAACCGCCGGTTTGCGATGCAGGCCGTAGGCCATATCGTCCGGCAATCCCGGCACACCGGCCGTGGGTGCGCTCTGATGCTGGCCGACCTTGATCACTTTAAGGCAATCAATGACCGGTATGGTCATGCCGCCGGAGACCATGTTTTGACCGAAGCGGCCAGACGCATGCGAAACGCGCTTGGCCCCCGCGGTTTTGTCGCCCGTTTCGGAGGTGAGGAGTTTTTGATCGGGGTGCCTGACGCGACCAATGCGCAGGCATTGAAACTGGCAGATGCGATGTGCAGATCGATCCGCGAAAGGCCCTTTTCGCTGCCGGACCAGAACGGGTTCACCCAAGTCACGACCAGCATAGGCCTGAACGTGTTTCGGCCCCCTTACCCGCAATATCAAACCGAACACGCGCTTCTGGACAGTTTGATCAAATCCGCAGACAAAGCTCTTTATGCTGCGAAAAAAGCCGGTCGCAACCAGATCAGCACCCGGCAAAGCGCGGCGTAACACCGGTTTCAGCGCGCTTTAGTCCTTTTTCTTGTGCCAATGCCCACCGCGTTTTGTCACCTCGTCCAGCCGGTCGGCATACACTGCCCGTTCTGCATCGCTCATTGCGATGACACGCGCCAGCCACTGCCCTTGCAGAGCACCCTGCAATTCCGCCGAAGCCCGCGCCTGCTGCGTCAGCAAAACCTCGACGGCGGCCGGATCGAATGGCACGGTTCGCAAGGCCTGGCTGAGAGCTGCGAAATCCTTTGACCTATGCCGCGATCCCTCTTTGCGCAAACCGGACAGGTCCGACCGCATCGCAGTTCGCTCTGATTTGGGCAATGCCCGGTAAAGGGCCGATCCGAACCCCGGCGGCGCCTTGGCATGATCGCTACCCTTGACCCTCATGAAAGTCCCCAAAGCGACACCGACAATCAGCAAGTTAAGGGCCAGGGACGCAGCCAGAAGTATCGGCATCCAACGGCGTTTTGGCTTGGGTGTTTCGGTCATTCCGTATCCTCCAGGAACACTGCATCCAGGTCCGCCACTTCATAGGTTGCGTCCTGCGAGAACAGATACGTCGCCGGGTCCGGCAGAAAGGCCGGAGCCGAGAACCCGATCCAGACACCCGCCGCACTGGCCGCGACCAGCCCGCCAAGGCCCTGCCAACCACCGATACCGTCCAGAAGGCGTTGCCACGTGCTGCGCCCCGGCGAGACAGGTTTGGCAAGCCGATCCAGTCGAACTTGTTCTGCGTCCGTCATAATCCGAACCGCCAGATCGTCCGGCAGGTATCGACGCCCGGCTCTGGCCTGCGCAAACAGTTGATTCAGCTCGGTATCATCATCAGCCATCGTCATACCCCAGTTCGTCCCGGCGCCCGGCAAGATATCCCGCCAAGGCGCGTTTTCCGCGTGCCGTCAGGCTTTCGACCGCTTCTACAGATATGCCCATGATCCCGGCAATCTCGGGGTTGGGCAGCTCTTCGATATGCCGCAATACAACTGCCTGTCGCTGCCGTTCGGGCAGATGAGACAGGGCGGATTGGAGCGCGTCTTTTCGGGCCTCGTCCTGCATGCGTTCAACCACGCTTGCGCTGTCATCCTCGGGATCGACACCTTCGGCCAGCCTGTCAGGCTGTTTCTTGCGGCGCAAGTCAACGCACAGGTTCAGCACAACGCGATACAGCCAAGTTGAAACCTTGGCCTGCCCCGGCATCCAATCCGGCGCCATCTGCCAAAGGCGCATCATCGCGTCCTGCGTGACATCTTCGGCTTCGGCTCGGTTGCCCAGCATCCGCAGGGCGACGGAAAAACAGCGCGGGCCAAGCCGGTCAGTCAAAACACGCGCCGCCGCCGCGTCGCCGGCGGCAAACCGCTCCAGCAACGCATCGTCGCCGATTGCGTCCGCGGCGCAAGTCCCGCCGCGAACGTCTTGCGTTGAGGAGGTCAGATCCTCCATCCCGCATCAGCTGTCGTCAGAGTCTGCCTTGCCACGTTTCTTGTGGTGCCGACCCATTCTGTCTTTTGCATCCGCAAATTCCTGCTCCGAGATCGTTCCGTCATCATTCGCATCGATCCGGTCAAACATCTTGTCAGCCCGGCGCGGTTTCGGCAACTCATCCGTGGTCAGGAAACCATCGTTATTGGCGTCGTGTTCTTCAAACATACTTGCAATACGGTCGCTGGCCTTTTTCTGCGCTGCCGCCTGCATCTCTTCGACGCTCAACTGGCCGTCCCCGTTGGCATCCGCATCGGTAAATCGCTGATTGCGATGGGCCAGCATTTCGTCTTTCGTAACCTGCCCGTCGCCATTCGCATCCAGTTCCTGAAACGACACCGGTTCCCCGTTTTTCGACCCTGCGGCCAAAGCCGTCGTGCCTGTAATCGCAACTGCCGCAACAACAATTGCCGAAATGAACTTTGCGCTGTGCATGTCGTGTTTCCTTTTTTCGCGCGACCCCATTGCCGCTGCTTATGGTGTTAAAACGGGACAACCGCAGATTTCCGTCGCAGGAAACCAAATTTTTTTTTGACCATTTTTCGCCGGATGCGGTCATTGCGACGCACCCCCCTTTCAAGCAGACCCAAAGATGCGCAATATATGCGACATTCGAATGCGCGAGTTTTCATCATGACGGATCATACGATCGACACCACAACTCCTCAGGATCGTGAGACCTGGCCCGCACTGGTCAGAGGCTTTCGTTGCCGTTGCCCGAAATGCGGACAAGGCAAGCTGCTGCACAGCTACCTCAAGGTCAACGACAGCTGCAGCAATTGCGGGCAGGAACTGCACCACCACCGGGCGGATGATGGCCCTGCATACCTGACCATTCTGATTGTAGGCCACTTGCTCGCGCCCGCGCTGCACGTCTCATATGTGCACTGGCGCCCTGATCCGCTGACGATGGCCCTGGTTTTCGCCATTGGCTGTACGGTTCTGACCCTTGCCTTGCTGCCCAGGATGAAGGGGGCCGTCGTGGCCTATCAGTGGGCGCGGCGGATGCATGGGTTCGAACGAGCCCGGTGACGGACAGGCATGACCACAGACAAAACTGCAATTCGCAACGCCGCAACCGTAATTGTCCTGCGGGACAGAATGACCGAGCCATCAATTCTGATGGGCCAGCGCGGGGCCAAAGCGGCTTTCATGCCGAACAAGTTCGTTTTTCCTGGCGGTGCAGTCGATGCCGCGGATGGTGATGTTCCGCTTGCCACGCCGCTGACTTCAAAGTGCCACGGCCGTCTGGCCGAGCGGGCAGAGACAAATTTGCAGAATGCGCTGGCTTCGGCCGCGATCCGCGAGCTGTGGGAAGAAACCGGCCTGATCCTGGGGCAACCGGGCACCTGGCCCGGAGACATCCCTGAAGACTGGCAGGGCTTTGCCGAGATGGGTTTTCGGCCCTCTGCGCAAGGCCTGCAGTTCGTGTTTCGCGCACTGACGCCGCCGGGCCGCCCCCGTCGCTTTGATGCGCGGTTCTTTCTGGTTGATGCCGATGAGGTACAAGGCGATCTGGACGATTTCAGCCATGCCTCGGACGAGCTGTCGCACCTGCAATGGGTCAGGCTGGATCAGGCGCGTGATTTTGACCTGCCCTTCATCACCGAAGTTGTTCTGGCCGAGATCGCTGCACGGGTCGCGGACACATCACCCCCGGCCTCTGTGCCGTTTTTCCTGAACAACGAAGAGGCCAGCCTGTTTCTGCGTCTCAAGGGCTATCCCATGCCCGAAGCAGACTGACCCGTCCGCTTATTTCATCCGGCTGATGACAACGGTAACTTCGGGCTTTTTCCCGATCTCAGTTTTTGTGCTCTGACGCACAATCCGTCGCATCGCTTCTTCCAGCTTGTCATCATCGCGCAGGGTTTTGGCCTCGGCCCGCATCAGGAACTGGTTCAGATCCTCCTCCAGCACCTCGACCAGCGCCGCGCGTGACGACCCAAGCTCCGGCAGGCCCATGGTGTCACACCAGGGCTCGCCCAGCGGTTCATCTTCATCCAGAATAACCGTCACAGTCACGTGGCCATTCAGCGCCATGCGAATCCGGTCTCGCACAACCCCATCCAGCGCGCCAATCTTGACGGTTCCGTCCAGATAGGTTCGACCGGTTTCCACGTAGTCCGCAACCTCGGGCGTATCCCCGGTCAAGTCCAGCATGGTCCCGTTCACGGCCAGCATACCGGTTCGGCCGCCCGCCTCGGCCAGTTTCGCATGTTCGCGCAGATGCCGGTGTTCACCGTGCATCGGGATGACCATCTTTGGGTTCATCAACTCGTGCACCCGCTCAAGGTCAGGGCGGTTGGCGTGGCCTGAAACGTGATACAGACCCGAACTGTCGTCCACCACGTCCACGCCCTTTTCGCTCAGCTGGTTCATGATGAAAATCACGCCCCGCTCGTTGCCGGGAATGGTTTTGGAGGAAAACAGAAACAGGTCGCCGTCTTTCAACTCAAGTCCGCGATACTTGCCACGCGCCAGCTGTGCGCTTGCGGCGCGGCGTTCACCCTGGCTGCCGGTCACGATCAGCATGAGGTTCTGACGTGGCATATCCACCGCCTCTTCGGCGCTGACGACGCGGGGGAAGTCCGAAAGGATGCCGGTTTCCGTCGCGGCCTCGATCATGCGGCGCATGGCGCGCCCCAACAGAACAACAGACCGCCCGGCCCGTTGACCGGCCTCGGCCAGGGTTTTGACCCGCGCGACGTTTGAGGCGAATGTGGTCGCGACGACCATTCCGTCGGCCTCTTCGACCAGTCGTGTGATTTCGGGCCCGACTTCACTTTCCGAGCGTCCGGGATGGGCAGAGAATACGTTTGTACTGTCACAGACCAGCGCCTTGACGCCGGGATTGGCTACTTCGGCCCACAGATCGGGATCGAAGGCTTCGCCGACAACAGGGTTGGCATCCAGTTTGAAATCGCCCGTATGCACGATCCGGCCAGCCGGGGTGTCGATCACCAGCGCCGCACTTTCGGGGATGGAGTGTGAGACCGGCAAAAATCCGACCGTAAACGGACCCACCTGAATCTGTTCAGGCCAGGCAGACGCTGTGCGCACCGCGTCCTCCGGATGGCCGTATTCCTCCATCTTGCGGCGCGCGATATTGGCGGTGAAGGCCCGCGCATAGATCGGCGCGTTCAGCGCGTCATAACAATGCGCAACCGCACCAACATGGTCTTCGTGCGCGTGGGTCACGAATACCGCGTCCAGCCGGTCCGCACGTTCCCGCAGCCATGAGATATCGGCATGGATCAGGTCAACGCCCGGGGTGGTATCCATATCCGGAAACGTCACGCCCAGATCCACAAGGATCAGCCGTTCCTCTCCCGGTTTGCCATACCCGTAGACATAGGCGTTCATGCCAATCTCACCCGCGCCGCCCAGCGGCAAATATATCAATCTTTCGCTGCTCATGCCGAGCCGTTTTCCTTGTTGTAGCGATGTATCACGGTCAGACCGTGCATCGTCAGATCATCCTCGATTGCGTCGAACCCCACGTCGGCCTGATCGAACAGAGGTGCAAGCCCACCGGTTCCAACGACTTTCATCGGCATTCCGTATTCAGCCTTGATCCGGGAAATCAACCCTTCGATCAGCCCGGAATAGCCCCAATACACGCCGGACTGGATACAGCCAACCGTATTTGTCCCGATCACTTTTTCCGGGCGGGTTATGTCGATATGCGGCAATGCCGCCGCGCCCTGATGCAATGCCTCAAGACTCAGGTTCACGCCGGGGGCGATGATGCCGCCGACATAGGCACCATCTGCGGCCACAACGTCGAAGTTGGTCGCAGTGCCGAAGTCCACCACCACGACATTGCCGCCATGCCGATCAAAGGCACCGACGGCATTCGCCAGCCTGTCCGGCCCCGGAACCGTCCCCTCATCCACGCGTGGGGGCACGGGCAGCAGACAGTCCGGCCGGCCCACGACCAGCGGGCGGCAGTCAAAGAAACGGTCCGCAAAAACCCGCAGGTTGAACACCACACGCGGTACGGTCGAAGCGATGATGACATCGGTGATTTCCGCTTCGATCCCATAGTGTTTCACCAAGGTCGAGTACCAGGTGAAATACGCATCAGCCGTACGGGCGTGATGGGTCGATGTGCGCAGGGTGCACAGGAACTTCTCGCCATCCCAGATCGAGAAAACGGTATTCGTGTTGCCGCAGTCGATAGCCAGAAGCATGTACGCCTCCCTCAGAAAAACACATCGGCCGCAGGAATGCTCACCCGGCCTTTCGCGGTGTTTAAGACAAGGTTTCCTGTCGCGTCTACAGTTTCGAAGGTTCCAACCGTTTCTGACGCTGCGGTCCGGGCGGTAATAACCTCGCCCAACCGGGCCGCACGGGACAACCATGCCTTTCGGATCGGATCAAACCCAAATGTGACAAACTGCGTTTCGTACCGCGCATAGGCCGCGGCCATTTCCGTCAGGAAATCTTCGGGCGACACCTGCGCCCCTGTTTCCGACAACAACGATACGGGCCGAACAGCGCCCGGTTCGACCATATCCGCTCCCGGAGCTTCGGTCAGGTTGACGCCGATGCCGATCGCCAGATGCGACACCTCGCGCCCGTGGCCGGTGCTTTCCAGCAATATGCCGGCCAGTTTACCGCCGTTCAGCAGAACGTCATTGGGCCATTTCAACGACAAACCGATCGCCCGGCCTGAAACAGCGACGCATGCATCGAACAGGGCCAGAGCAGCCACAAAGCTCCGCAGGGCGGATTGTTCCGGGTTGCCCTGTGGGCGCATCAGCAAGGTCGCCGCCAGATTACCTTTCGGATTGGCCCAAACCCGTCCCCGTCTGCCCCGCGCCGCCGTCTGGCGATGGGCCATGATCCAGACAGGCCCCTGCGCAGTCGGAGCAATCCGGGCCGCTTCGTTCAGGGTGCTGTCCACCTCCTGCACAACATGCAGGCCGTATCCGGTGGGCCACCCGCTCATGTCAAAAAGGCCCGGTCACAAGACCGAGCCTCCTGAATGTTGCGAAAGGGAAGATCAGTTGACAAGTGTCGCCGCCGCAGCCGCAGCCGCCCCCTCGATCCCGAACTGGTAGAACACGCCAATCAGCATGAGTGCCGCCGACCCCATCAGAGCGACCCACAGAACCGGTGTGGAATGTGTCTCGATCGGTTCTTCGTTCTCTTCACCGAAGTACATGTAGAACACGATCCGCAGATAATAGAAGGCACCAATGACCGAAGCGATGGCCGACACAATGACCAACCCGGTCAACCCCGCGCCGACACCGGCCTGCCAGACGCCGAACTTTGCGAAGAAGCCCAGCATCGGCGGCACCCCGGCCAGGCTGAACATGAGGATCAGAACGGCCAGTGCCTTGCCCGGATCGCGCTTGGAGTATTGGCGCAGAGCGTCAATGTCGGTGACCGGTTTGCCGTCACGCTCCATCATCAGGATGAAGGCAAACGTGCCGATGTTCATGGTCACATAGATTGCCAGATACATCAGCATCGCCTTGACGCCCATTTCCGTGCCTGCAGCCAGGCCGATCATCGCGTAACCCATATGAGCGATTGATGAAAACGCCATCAGTCGCTTGATGTTGCGTTGTCCAATCGCGGCAACCGCACCCAGCAGCATCGACAGAACCGAAAGCAGCACAATCACCTGCTGCCAGTCTTTTACCACGCCACCAAAGGCGTCATGCATCAGTCGGGCAAACAGCGCCATAGCGGCCACTTTCGGAGCGGTGGCAAAGAAGGCCGTAATCGGCGTGGGCGACCCTTCGTAAACGTCCGGTGTCCACATGTGGAACGGCACGGCCGACACTTTGAACGCAAGCCCAGAGATCAGGAAGATCAGACCAAACAGAAGGCCAATCGAGACATCGCCGTGGTGAACCGTCTGGATAATGCCCGAGAACAGCGTGGTGCCGGTGAAACCATAGACCAGCGACGCACCGTAGAGCAGCAAGCCCGAACTCAGCGCGCCCAGAACGAAGTATTTCAGACCGGCTTCGGTCGACTTTGCACTGTCACGACGCAGGGCGGCCACCACATAAAGCGACAGCGATTGCAGTTCCAATCCCATGTAAAGGGACATCAGGTCGCCGGCACTGACCATCATCATCATGCCAACAGCGGCCAGGGCCACCAGCAAGGGGTATTCAAACCGCAGCAGACCGCGGCGGGTCATGTAATCCTGGCTCATCACCAGAACGGCAGCGGCCGACAACAGGATTGCAACCTTGGCAAAGCGCGAGAACCCGTCATCCACGAACATGCCGTTGAACGCGACATTGGTGCCGTCGCCATTTGTGGCAATCCAGAAGGACAGCAGCGCCATCAGACCTGCCGTCGCCCAGACCAGAACCGGCGCCAGCCCGTCTTTCGTCGTATAGACAGCCCCGATCAGAGCAGCCATCGCATACACGGCCAGAACGATTTCCGGCAGGATTATTGTCAGATCAGCCTGGATCATGTCTCCAAAGCTCCCTTAATGCGAGGCGGCCGTCTGGGTCGCGGCCTCAGCCGCGGCCAGAGCCGTGTCATAGTTCGAAATCAATGCAGCGGTCGATTGGCCGATCACATCTGTCACCAGCGACGGGTAGACACCCAGCAGGATGGTCATCACGATCAGCGGCGCAAAGATCAGCCGCTCGCGCGAGCTCATGTCTGTCATTGCCTTCAGGCTTTCCTTGATCAGGTCGCCAAAGACAACACGGCGATACAGCCACAGCGCATATCCGGCCGAGAAGATTACACCGCTTGCGGCGACCGCAGTCACCCAGGTGTTGACTTGGAATGCACCCATCAGGGTCAGGAATTCGCCAATGAACCCAGAGGTACCCGGCAAGCCGACATTGGCCATGGTGAACAGCATGAAGACCAGCGCATAGGCGGGCATCCGGATCACCAGACCTCCGTACGCTTCGATGTCGCGGGTGTGCATCCGGTCATAGATTACTCCAACGCAAAGGAAGAGCGCCGCCGAGATGAACCCGTGGCTGAGCATCTGGAAGATCGCGCCGTCAATACCCTGCTGGTTCGCCGCGAAAATCCCCATAGTCACAAAGCCCATGTGCGCAACGGATGAATAGGCGATCAGCTTCTTCATATCCTCCTGCACCAGCGCAACCAGCGAGGTGTAGACAACCGCGATGGCCGACATCCACAGCACCAGATCGGTCATCACCGCCGAGCCCACGGGGAACATCGGCAGGCTGAACCGCAGGAAACCGTAGCCGCCCATCTTCAGCAGGATCGCCGCCAGCACGACCGAGCCCGCAGTCGGGGCCTGCACGTGCGCGTCCGGCAGCCAGGTGTGGACCGGCCACATCGGCATCTTCACGGCAAATGATGCAAAGAACGCCAGAAACATCAGCGTCTGCATACCGCCGACAATGTAGATGCCCAGAACGCTGAACCCTTCGGACGAGAACTGATGCGTCATCAGCGCCTCGATATCCGTGGTTCCCGCGTCCGAATACATCGCGACCATCGCCACCAGCATCAGTACAGAGCCGAGGAAGGTGTAGAGGAAGAATTTGAAGCTGGCGTAGATGCGATCCTTGCCGCCCCAGATGCCGATGATCAGGAACATCGGGATCAGACCCGCCTCGAAGAACAGGTAGAACAACACCAGATCCAGCGCCATGAACACGCCCAGCATCAGGGTTTCCAGCATCAGGAAGGCAACCATGTATTCTTTGACGCGGGTCGTCACATTCCAGCTGGCCAGAATGGTCAGCGGCATGATGAAGGTGGTCAGCAGCACGAACAACACGCTGATGCCATCCACGCCCATCTTGTATTTCAGGCCCATCAGCCATTCACCCTCTTCCACCATCTGGAAGCCGGTGTTGGACGGATCAAAGCCGGTATAGATGCCGATCGACACCAGGAAGGTGACAGTGGTCGCCAGCAGTGCGATCCATTTCGCATTGCGCTGTGCCGCGGCATCATCGCCTTGCAGGAACAGTGCCAGAATACCGGCCGCCGCTGCGGGGATGAAGGTCACGATGGAGAGGATATTATCCATTAGTGTGCGCCCCCGCCAATCGACATCCAGGTGATCAGGGCTGCGATGCCCAGTACCATCCAGAAGGCGTAAGTAAAGATGTACCCCGTCTGCGCCTTGCCTGCGAGGCGGGTAAAGAAGGGAACTACGCCCATGGCAACCCCATTCAGGAAGCCGTCAATCGTGTTGCCGTCACCGCGTTTCCACAGGAACCGCCCCAAAGCCACGGTGGGTTTGACGAAGATCGCGTCGTAGATCTCGTCAAAGTACCATTTGTTCAGCAGGAACAGGTACAGCGGACGCTGGTTCGCCGCCAGCCGCGCCGGCAGCGAGGTGTTCACGATGTAGAACCAGTAGGCGACGACAAAGCCCAGCAACATCGCAACGAAGGGCGAAACCTTGACCCATTTCGGCGCCGCATGTGCATCGTCTAGAACGTGATTGTCCGGTGCGATATACAAGGCGCCCTCACCTGGTTCTCCGGCAAAGACATAGTGGTGGTCGCCGCCTTTTGCGTCCTTGTCACCATGAGCGGCATCTTCGCCATGCGCTTCATCCGCGTGCGCTGTATCCGCATGAGCTTCTTCAGCTTCGTCACCGTGATGCGCATCGGCAGTGCCATCAGCCACATGCTCGGAATGCGTTTCGGCGTCGTGACCTTCCGCATGCTCCGAGGCTTCGGCCACGGGGATGCCGTAGAACTTGCCGACCTTGTCGGTATGCCCAAAGAAGGGGCTGTACCAGAGCATCCCGGCAAAAACCGCGCCAAGTGACAGAACCCCAAGCGGCACCAGCATTGTCATCGGGCTTTCATGCGCGTGATCATGAGTATGCTTGTCGCCGCGCGGGTCGCCATAGAAGGTCAGGAAGATCAAACGCCAGCTGTAGAACGAGGTGAACATCGCCGCTATGACCAGCATCCAGAAGGCATAACCCGTGCCGCCCGCATAGGCGCTTTCGATGATGGCGTCCTTGGACAGGAAGCCGGCAAAGCCGAATGTCGTCAGCGGGATGCCCACGCCGGTAATGGCCAGCGTACCGATCATCATCGCCCAGAAGGTATAGGGGATCTTTTTCCGCAGACCGCCGTATTCCGTCATCTCCTGCTCGTGATGCATCGCGTGGATCACCGAACCCGCCCCAAGGAACAGCAGCGCCTTGAAGAACGCGTGCGTCAGCAGGTGGAACATGGCCGCCGAGTACATGCCGACACCAGCGGCCACGAACATGTATCCCAACTGAGAACATGTCGAATAGGCGATAACGCGTTTGATGTCAGTCTGCACCAGACCCACGGTCGCCGCGAAGAATGCGGTCGAGGCCCCAAGGAAGGTGATAAACCCGGTCGCACCCGGCGCGAACTCCATCAGCGGCGACATGCGGCAGACCAGGAACACACCCGCCGTCACCATGGTCGCGGCATGGATCAGCGCCGACACAGGCGTCGGGCCTTCCATCGCGTCCGGCAACCAGGTGTGCAGGATCAACTGCGCCGACTTGCCCATCGCGCCGATGAACAGCAGGACACAGATCACTTCGATCGCAGTCCACTCACCCCACAGGAAATGCAGCTTTTCTTCGGCCAAAGCCGGAGCTGATGCAAAGATGTCCGAGAAGTTGATGCTGTCCGTCAGGAAAAACAGCGCGAAAATCCCCAGCGCAAAGCCAAAGTCACCCACTCGGTTGACGATAAAGGCTTTCATCGCGGCCGCATTGGCGCTGGATTTGCGATAATAGAACCCGATCAGCAGATAGGATGCGACGCCCACGCCTTCCCAGCCAAAGAACATCTGAACCAGATTGTCCGCTGTCACCAGCATCAGCATGGCGAAGGTGAAGAAGGACAGATAGGCAAAAAAGCGCGGCTTATAGCTCTCGCCCTCGCGCCATTGCGGATCGTGATCCATGTAGCCGAAGGAATAGAGGTGAACCAGCGCCGAGACCGTCGTCACCACAATCAGCATGATCGCGGTCAGGCGGTCCAGACGTATGGCCCAGCTTGTCGACAGCGAACCGCTCTCGATCCAGCGCATGATCTCGATCTGCTGAGTCACACCGTCAAAGGTGAAGAAAACAATCCACGACAGCAGACAGGCCAGAAACAGCAGGCCCGTCGCGGTCCACATGGCGGCCTTCTCGCCAATGAACTTCCAGCCGAACCCGCAGAGCAGCGCGCCCACCAGCGGGGCAAAGAGGATGGTGGTTTCCATGTTCTCTTACCCCTTCATCATATTGACGTCTTCAACCGCGATGGTGCCGCGGTTGCGGAAGAAGCAGACCAGAATGGCCAGCCCGATCGCCGCCTCAGCCGCCGCCACGGTCAGCACAAACAACGTAAACACCTGCCCGACCAGATCGCCGAGGAAGCTGGAAAACGCCACGAGGTTGATATTCACCGCCAACAGCATCAGTTCGATGCTCATCAGCAGGATGATGACGTTCTTGCGGTTCAGGAAGAGACCGAAGATGCCGATGACGAACAGCGTCGCCGCGACCGTAAGATAGTGTTCAAGTCCGATCATCGTCTCAAAGTCCCTGCCCCGGTTTCACGTCCTTCAACTCCATCGCCTGGGCTGGGTCGCGCATCATCTGGCCGACGATGTCCTGACGCTTGATGTCCTGACGGTGGCGCAGGGTCAGCACGATGGCGCCGATCATGGCCACAAGCAGGATCAGGCCCGCCAGTTGGAACAGAAGGAAGTATTGATCGTATAGAATGACGCCCAGCGCCTCGGTGTTGTGGCGGTCTGCCGGAACCGGCTGTGCCAGATTGGCCTCAACGCCTTGCGCGCTGTCCCATGCTCCGAACGCCATGACGAACTGCATCAGAATGACCAGACCGATCAGCAGGGCCAGCGGCATATAGCGCGCCATCTCGGCCTTCAGCTCGGCAAAGTCTACGTCCAGCATCATTACCACGAACAGGAACAGCACCGCCACCGCGCCCACATAGACGATAATCAGCAGCATCGCCACGAACTCGGCCCCCAGCAGCACGAACAGCCCCGCCGAGGACAGAAAGGACAGGATCAGCCACAGCACCGAGTGCACCGGCTGGCGGCTGATCACCGTGAACAGCCCGCCGGTAATGGCGCTGATGGCAAAAAGATAGAAGGCAAAGACGGTCATTGATCCTCATCCTCGTTGTCGCCCATGACCTCTTGCGCCAGATCCAGCGCGCGGGTCATGGCCGGGATGCCGGCAAAGACCGACATCTGACCGATCGTTTCCACGATCTCTTGTTTCTTGGCGCCGGCTTCCAGAGCATGACGCACGGTCTGGCGCACGGCCGAATCCGCTTGCGCACCCTGACAGGTCAGCCCGGCCAGCGTCAGCAGCAGACGGGTTTTGGCATCCAGACCGTCCTTGTTGACGGCATTGCCGAACATCATCTCCATGACTTCTTTGGGCATGGTCGGCCACAGCGCCTCGAATCCCTTGGGCGAGAAACTCTCCATCGCCGGGTTCATCGCCTTGGCCATGTCCTGAGCCTGCTTCATCATCAGCTCGAAGGGATTTGTCGGGCTGTCACTCATCGGTACGGCGCGTCCATTTCCAGATTGCGGGCAATCTCGGCTTCCCAGCGCTCGCCGTTATCCAGCAGTTTTTCCTTGTCATAGAACAGCTCTTCCCGGGTTTCGGTGGCAAATTCGAAGTTCGGGCCTTCGACGATTGCATCGACCGGGCAGGCCTCTTGGCAGAAGCCGCAATAGATGCACTTGGTCATATCGATGTCATAGCGCGTGGTGCGGCGGCTGCCGTCCTCGCGCGGTTCGGCATCGATGGTGATGGCTTGCGCCGGACAAATCGCCTCGCACAGTTTGCAGGCGATGCAGCGTTCCTCGCCATTCGGATAACGGCGCAGGGCATGCTCACCGCGGAAACGTGGGGACAGAGGGCCCTTTTCATGCGGGTAATTCAGGGTGGCCTTGGGCGCGAAGAAGTACTTCAGCCCCAGTTTCATACCGACCCAGAAGTCCTGCAGCAGGAAATACTTGGCAGCGCGGGTGTAGTCGATGTTTGCCATATCAGCCTCCTACGCTCCAACGGGCGAATGCACCCCAGAACCAGTCGAATTTCGCCGCAAAAGCCACGAAGACCACCCAGGCCAGCGAGAACGGCAGGAACACTTTCCAGCCCAACCGCATCAGCTGGTCATAGCGGTAGCGGGGCGTGATCGCCTTGACCATTGCGAAGATGAAGAAGAAGAACGCCATCTTGGCGACCATCCACAACACGCCGTCCGGCAGGCCCGGGATCGGGGACAGCCAGCCGCCGAAGAACAGCAGCGAAGTCAATGCGCACATCAGGAAGATGGCGATGTACTCTCCCGCCATGAACAGCAGGAAGGGCGTTGCCGAATATTCGACCTGATAGCCGGCAACCAGTTCCGATTCCGCCTCGGGCAGGTCGAAGGGCGGGCGGTTGGTTTCGGCCAGCGCCGAGATAAAGAACAGGAACACCATCGGGAAATGCGGCAGCCAGTACCAGCTGAAGAAGCCGAACGAGCCATCCTGCGCCCGAACGATATCACCGAAATTCATCGAACCGGTCGAAATGATGATGCCGATAATTATCAGGCCGATCGAGACCTCATAGGAGATCATCTGCGCGGCGGACCGCAGCGAGCCCAGGAACGGGTACTTTGAGTTCGACGCCCAACCGCCCATGATCACGCCATAAACTTCCAACGAAGACACGGCGAAGACATAGAGGATGGCGACGTTGATATCCGACAGAACCCAGCCATCGTTGAACGGGATCACCGCCCAGGCGATCATCGCCAGAACGAAGGACGTCAGCGGCGCAAGGATGAAAACCGTGCGGTCAGCGCCCGCCGGGATCACGACCTCTTTCACCACATATTTCAGCGCATCCGCCACCGATTGCAAAAGGCCATAGACGCCGACCACGTTGGGGCCGCGGCGCATCTGGACAGCAGCCCAGATCTTGCGGTCGCCGTAGACAAGGAACAACAGCGAAATCATCACAAAGGCAACGACTGCAAGCACTTGCGCCAGAATGATGATGGCTATTCCGCCTGGGGTGTTAAAGAAATCAGCCATTGGTCCTCACACCGTGGGTATTCCGTTTTCCGCGAACGATGCAAAGGCCACGTGCCTGCGCAAACTGCGGCTGGGTCGGCGCGTTGGTGTAAACAGCATCCGCCGCCCATGCGCCACCCTTAATCTTGGGTTTCACACACAAATCAGGCGCAGCATACTGCCACCCGGCAGTCGCGTTGGCCCGCGATATGAAACAGCTCTGGTTCATTCCGCCGCGATCTTCTCGGCCTTGCGTGCCTGCGCCTGCGCCGAAAGCTCGGCCATCAGCTGCGAGGCCCGCGCAATCGGGTTGGTCAGGTAGAAATCCTTGACCGCGTTGCGGAAGGTCGCCGTGCCCAACGGGCCGGCATCCAGCGGCTGAACTTCATTTTCGACCACCTGATCGATCTGGGCCAGGTGCGGAACCGCTTCGACAAGCGCGGTGCGCAACTGCGCCAACGAGTCGAAGGGTAGCGTAGCACCCAGCTCGGCCGACAGGGCACGCAGGATCGCCCAGTTCTCTTTCGCCTCACCGGGCGCGAACCCGGCGCGCATGGCCAGTTGCGGGCGGCCTTCGGTGTTCACGAACAGGCCGTTTTCCTCGGTATAAGCGGCACCCGGCAGGATCACGTCGGCGCGATGCGCGCCGCGATCACCATGGCTGCCCTGATAGATCACGAAGGCGCCCTCACCGATCTCGACCTCGTCCGCGCCGAGGTTGTAGATCACGTCCGCCGCTGAAACGGCATCCATGCCACTTTCGTTGGTCGCATCCACATCCATCGCACCTACGCGCGAGGCGGCGGTATGCAGAACGATCAGACCGCTTTCCGTGTTTGCAGCAATGGTTTGTGCGGCGGCCAGAACGGCGGCGCCGTCCGCCTCTTGCAACGCACCTGGGCCAATAATGACCAGCGAGCGTTTGCCCTTGATCGTATCGTCGCCACCCATGTCCACGACCTTTTGCAGCGCCGTGCGGTCATCACCCACATGGTGATACTCATAGGTCAGGTCCACAGCGGGACCTACCAGTGCAACCTCGGCCCCGTGCGCCCAGGCCCTGCGGATCCGGGCGTTCAGAACCGGAGCCTCGTCACGCGGGTTTGTGCCGATCAGCAGAATGCGTTCAGCAGCGTCAATATCCTCGATCGCCGCAGTCCCGGCATAGGCCGCACGATTGCCCGCAGGCAGTTTGGCCCCGTCGGTGCGGCATTCAACAACACCACCCTGCCCTTCGATCATCTGTTTCAGAGCAAACGCAGCCTCGACCGGAGCCAGATCACCGACGATCCCAGCCGGTTTCTCGGCCCCTTTCAGCGCCTCGGCGGCCTTGGTCAGCGCCTCAGACCAAGAGGCCGGGCGCAGCTTGCCGTTCTCGCGCACATAAGGCTTGTCCAGACGCTGACGGCGCAGGCCGTCCCAGACGAAGCGGGTTTTATCGCTGATCCATTCTTCGTTCACGCCATCATGGTTGCGCGGCAGGAAACGCATCACTTCACGGCCCTTGGTATCGACGCGGATGTTCGAACCCAATGCATCCATAACGTCGATGCTCTCGGTCTTGGTCAGCTCCCACGGCCGCGCAGTGAAGGCATAGGGCTTCGACGTCAGCGCCCCGACCGGGCACAGATCGATAATGTTGCCCTGCAGGTTCGAATTCAGCGTCTGGTTCAGGTACGACGTGATCTCGGCATCCTCACCACGCCCGGTCTGGCCCATCTGGGTGATCCCGGCGACTTCGGTGGTGAAGCGTACGCAGCGGGTACAACTGATGCAGCGCGTCATCGCGGTGCCGACCAGCGGTCCAAGATCCAGATCATCCACCGCCCGCTTGGCTTCCTTGAAGCGCGTGCCCGACAGACCATAAGCCATCGCCTGATCCTGCAGGTCGCACTCGCCGCCCTGATCGCAGATCGGGCAATCCAGCGGGTGGTTGATCAGCAGGAACTCCATCACGCCTTCACGGGCCTTCTTGACCATGGGCGAGTTGGTCTTGACCACCGGCGGCTGTCCTTCCGGCCCCGGGCGCAGATCGCGCACCTGCATCGCGCAGGAGGCAGCCGGTTTCGGCGGGCCGCCAACAACCTCGACCAGACACATCCGGCAGTTTCCGGCAATCGACAGGCGCTCATGATAGCAGAAGCGCGGCACTTCGACTCCGGCCTGTTCACAGGCCTGGATCAGGGTCATCGCACCATCGACTTCGATATCCTGCCCGTCGATATTGATCTTGCGGAGGTCAGACATTCTCTAGTTCGCCCTCAAATACACGCCAATGGCGCTGTTTCTTTCGATTTCCGTCTGCCCCAGTGAGCAGAAGGACTTGGGGTTGTCATAAGACACACCGTTCTGGGCCAGATAAGCCTCGCCCTTGGCGCGCATCCGGTCCTTTTCGGAATCCGAGTCCACATAGGCGCGGATTTCCTGATCCGAGTACCCCAGTTTGTTCGCTTTGGATCGCAATCCCCACATCACTCCGATCGCCTTCATCCGGCGCCCGCTGATCGACGGGCACTGTTCCGAAATCTCGTTTGCGATGGCGATGTAGTAGAGTTCGTTGTCGATCTCTTTGACATCCCTCAAAGGCGGCTTGGCCTCTGCCATTATCGGGAAGGTTAATACTGAAATCAGAGCAACTGCCTTCGCGCCGAGCGTGATCCTTCCGTTCGGTATGGAAGGTCCACAACGAAGTTTTCTCCGGGCGCTAAGCAATAGCTGCCCGGTCAATCCGCCGCGATATGAAAAACCCTGCTTCATGGTCTCTGGCAGGTTCCTGCAAATGTCAGTTTGTCATCCGCTATGCGCAGATTCTGAGGTGCCGTATCAGGTCCGACCTTCCAGGCGATCCTGGACGATCCGAAGTTCTGAATACAGAACTTGGTACCCTCATAACGGCCGGCTTCGAGCGCGCCGTCCAACGACGCGGAAACACCTTTCACGGTCACGGTGAACTCGGCCGGCATGGCCTTTTTGTTTACCGCTTTCGCCTTGGCCCGGAAGGATTTGCCATCGAACGTGACCCGGTCATCCGGAGGTTTGACAAGGCCGCATGCCGTCACAAGCGACAAAGCCGCAACCGCCACTGTCAGCATCGATGCAGCCCTTGGCTTGCTGGTCGTATTTTCGCGTGCACCTGTCGACATCAGAACGCCGCCACCAATGCCATGAGACCGGTAAGGAACATGCAGGACCATGCCACGACGTACAGCACGGAACGCAAACCGCTGTTGGGTTTGCCGACGCCGCGAATATGGACGAACAACATGACCAGTCTGGCAACCAATGCCACCGATGCAAAAAGGTTGACCCAGAACGGGCTTACGCCCATCAAAATTGCGGCAACTGTAACAGCCAGAAACGCAGGCAGCGTCTCGGTACCATTCAGATAGGCCCGGTTCAGGCGGTAAGCCTTGTCCGAATAATCCTGATCCGGTGTCGCCCCCGGAGCCAGCCCTTTTCCCTGTTTGGCCAGCGCGGTGAACGGTGACAGAAACAGAACAACCAGGGTGAAAATCACCAATGCGGCGATTGCGTGGGAATATTCGGCATAGATTTCCATTGAGTTCACTCCGCAGCCATCGCACCCATGCGGCCCGACTTCTGAGCCTTGATGCGATCCTCGATTTCTTCACGGAAGTTGCGGATCAGGCCCTGGATCGGCCAGGCCGCCGCGTCGCCAAGGGCGCAGATCGTGTGGCCTTCGACCTGTTTGGTCACGTCGAACAGCATATCGATCTCTTCCAGTTCCGCCTCGCCTCGAACCAGGCGGTCCATGACGCGCATCATCCAGCCGGTACCTTCGCGGCAGGGCGTGCACTGACCGCAGCTTTCGTGCTTGTAAAACTTTGACAGACGCCAGATCGCCTTGATGATGTCGGTGGACTTGTCCATCACGATCACGGCCGCCGTGCCCAGGCCAGATCCCAGATCGTTGCGCAGATGATCGAAATCCATGATCGCATCGCGCATGTTCTCACCGCGCACACAGGGAACGGACGAACCGCCCGGGATCACCGCCAGAAGATTGTCCCAACCGCCGCGTATACCACCGCAATGGGTTTCGATCAGCTGTTCGAACGGGATCGACATGGCCTCTTCAACCACGCAGGGGTTGTTCACATGGCCAGAGATCGCAAACAGCTTGGTGCCCGCGTTGTTCTGGCGGCCGAAGCCCGCGAACCAGTCGGCCCCACGGCGCAGTATCGTCGGCACCACAGCAATCGATTCCACGTTGTTCACCGTGGTCGGACAGCCGTAAAGACCCGCACCTGCCGGGAACGGAGGTTTCATCCGCGGCATACCCTTCTTGCCCTCAAGGCTTTCGATCAGGGCGGTTTCTTCACCGCAGATATAGGCCCCGGCACCGTGATGCAGGAACAGGTCGAAATCCCAGCCCGAACCAGCGGCGTTCTTTCCCAGCAAGCCAGCGTCATAGGCCTCATCAATCGCGGCCTGCAAAGCCTCACGCTCGCGGATATATTCACCACGCAGGTAGATGTAGCAGGTGTGCGCGTTCATCGCGAAAGACGCGATCAGGCAGCCTTCGATCAGCGTATGCGGATCATGGCGCATGATCTCGCGGTCCTTGCATGTGCCGGGCTCGGATTCATCCGCATTCACAACCAGATAGGCCGGGCGCCCATCGCTTTCCTTTGGCATGAACGACCATTTCAGACCGGTCGGGAAACCCGCACCACCACGACCACGCAGGCCCGAGTCCTTCATCGTCTGGATGATCCAGTCGCGCCCCTTTTCGATCAGGCCAGCGGTGCCGTCCCAATGCCCCCGGGCCTGCGCGCCTTTCAGCGTGCGCTCATGCATCCCGTAGATGTTGGTAAAGATCCTGTCCTGATCCTTCAGCATCATTCGTTACCTTCAGCTGTCCTGACGCATGCGCCAGAGTTGAAAAATGTTCACGCCCGCATAGATGAATGCCGCCAACGCAGCAAAATCAAACAGCAGCGCGTGTCGCGCCGTCAATCCCAACGCGGGGCCGACAAACAAGTTCATGGCAAGCCAAATCGTCATCGTCACTGCGATGACGATACCGATATGTCGGCCCTTTCGGGCTATGGCCTGTTCTTTGTCCTTGTCCATCACACATTGATGCCCCGGATGGGCACCGGCTATTACTCTTCGTATGTGCCGTCTTTCTTGGCACGTTTCGCAAACTCGGTTTCTTCACCAGCGGCCAGCTTGCCCGCCTGCTCGATCCAGCCATCCCGTTCGATCCGGCCCTTGAACTTCAAACGCGCGTCGACCCAAGCCACCTGATCAGGCGTCCAGGCGGCGATCTGGTCAAAGTGGTAGAATCCCAGCTCGTTCAGCGTTTGCTCCAGCTTCGGCCCGACGCCTTTCAGCAGCTTGAGATCATCTGCCTTGCCATCCCGCGCAGCAGACAGCGTTTCAGGCGCGTTTTCCTTGGCCTTCGCCTCAGCCGCCTGTTTCACTGCAGGCTTAGCCGGCGCAGGTGCTTTGGGAGGCTTCGGAGCCGTCTTGGTCGCGGCAGCCTTGCCATCCTTGCCCAGCCAGGGCGTCAGGATCGGCACTTCGGTTCCGTCGATCCGCTTGACTGTATCACCCTGATCCGTCGCCAATGCGACGCTGGCGTTATACTGCGTTCGGCCACTGTCATGCTCGGTCAGGCTGGTCAGCCCTTTCAGCGGTTCCGCCGCATAGCGCCCGTTCTGCGGACCCGGCGTCGGAACCTTGCCCGCCGCCAGATCGTCAATGATCTGGCCAAAGCTCTCGGCGGTCAGATCCTCATAGTAATCCTTACCGATCTGCGCCATCGGAGCATTGGTGCAGGAGCCAAGGCATTCGACCTCTTCCCAGCTCAGCTTGCCATCGGCGGACAGTTCATGCGGCTTGGCGGCGATCTTTTCTTTGCAGACCGCAATCAGATCCTCGGCCCCGCAGATCATGCACGACGTCGTGCCGCAGACCTGAATGTGCGCAACAGATCCAACCGGTTGCAGCTGGAACATGAAGTAGAAAGACGCAACCTCAAGCACGCGAATATAGGCCATTCCCAGCATGTCGGCGACGGATTCAATCGCCGGACGGCTCAGCCAGCCCTCTTGTTCCTGTGCACGCCACAACAGTGGGATGACCGCGCTGGCTTGACGGCCTTCGGGGTATTTGGTGATCTGCGCTTCGGCCCATTGCTGGTTGGCAGCGGTGAAGGCAAAGCTTTCGGGTTGTTCGGGATGAAGACGGCGGAGCATTAGCGGTCAATCTCTCCAAATACGACGTCCATAGTGCCAATGATGGCGGCGACGTCGGCCAGTTGATGGCCCTTGGCGACGTGGTCCATGGCTTGCAGGTGCAGATAACCCGGAGCGCGCAGTTTGGCGCGGTAGGGTTTGTTGGTTCCGTCTGCGACCAGATAGACGCCGAACTCGCCCTTGGGGGCCTCGACGGCGGCGTAGACCTCGCCCGCAGGCACGTGGAAGCCTTCGGTATACAGCTTGAAGTGATGGATCAGGCTCTCCATCGAGGTCTTCATTTCCGAGCGTTTCGGCGGGGTGATCTTGCCGCGTGCCAGTACATCGCCGGGGCAATCACGGATTTTCGAGATGGCCTGACGGATGATGTGCAGCGACTGGCGCATCTCTTCCATGCGGCAGAGATAACGGTCATAGCAGTCGCCGTTCTTGCCAACGGGGATCTGGAATTCGAACTCGTCATAGCACTCATAGGGCTGCGCGCGGCGCAGGTCCCAAGCGAGGCCCGATCCGCGCACCATCACGCCCGAGAAACCGTATTTCTGGATGTCATCCTCGGTCACAACACCAATATCGGCGTTGCGCTGTTTGAAGATGCGGTTTTCGGTCAGCAGGCCGTCAATGTCATCGAGAACTGAGGGGAACTCATGGCTCCACGCCTCGATATCGTCCAGCAATTCCGGCGGCAGATCCTGATGTACACCGCCGGGGCGGAAATAGGCGGCGTGCAGGCGGGCCCCGCAGGCGCGCTCATAGAACACCATCAGCTTTTCGCGCTCTTCAAAGCCCCACAGCGGCGGGGTCAGCGCGCCAACATCCATCGCCTGCGTGGTCACGTTCAGCAGGTGGTTCAGGATGCGCCCGATCTCGGAATACAGAACCCGGATCAGCGAGCCGCGACGTGGCACTTCCACACCGGTCAGCTTTTCGATGGCCAGACACCAGGCGTGCTCCTGATTCATCGGGGCCACATAGTCCAGACGGTCGAAATACGGCAGGTTCTGCAGATACGTCCGGCTTTCCATCAGCTTTTCGGTGCCACGGTGCAGCAGGCCGATATGCGGGTCGCAGCGTTCGACGATCTCGCCGTCGAGCTCAAGCACCAAACGCAGAACTCCGTGCGCCGCAGGATGTTGCGGGCCGAAGTTGATGTTGAAGTTGCGGATCTTTTGTTCTCCGCTCAGCGCGTCCGTGCTGCCGTCATCGTATCTTGAGCCGTCCATCAACGCCCTCGTTTCTTCTTTTTCGCCTCAGCCCGGACCCGGACCTTTTCGGCTTCGGCCGCTTTCGCTGCAGCCCCCGCAAGCAAGACGCCCAAGGCGCCTAAAACGATCAGTTCGCCCATCATGTCAGCGTCGCTCCATCTCTTGCAGCTTCATGGCCATCATCCACAAAAGGACAATGACCACTGGCGAAATCACGCAAGCGAACGCCCAGTTCTGGTTGATCCCGAAATGCGGCAACAGCTTGGTCATCGGAATGACCGTTGCAACCACCACGATAATCCAGATCAAGAACTCCATGATTACGTCTCCTGTTTTTCGTCCCCTGGCAGAATGTAGTTCGCACCTTCCCATGGGGACATGAAATCGAATTGACGATATTCCTGAACCAGCGACACGGGTTCGTAGACCACGCGCTTCTGCGCCTCGTCGTACCGCACCTCGGTATAGCCGGTGGTCGGAAAATCCTTGCGCAGCGGATAGCCGCGGAAGCCATAGTCGGTCAGGATACGCCGCAGGTCCGGATGGCCCGAGAACAGGATGCCGAACATGTCGAACACCTCACGCTCGAACCAGTTGGCCGAGGGGTGAACGCCCACGATCGAGGGCACCATGTCTTCCTCGCGGATCGAGACCCGCAGGCGGATGCGCTGATTCTGGTACATCGACAGGAAGTGGTACACCACATCGAAGCGCTTGGCCCGTTCCGGGTAGTCCACACCGGTGATGTCCACCAGCGTCGAAAACTTGCAGTTCGGATCGGACGTCAGGAATTCGACAAATTCCACAAGGTTCGACGGGGCCACATCAACGTTCAGCTCGCCGTGGGATACATCCCAGGACAAAACGCAATCGGCCCGCTTCAGTTCCAACTGTGCGCCGAGTTCTTTGAGTGCTTCGCTCATCAGCTCTCTCCTCAGCGTACGATGGTGCCGGTGCGGCGGATTTTGCGCTGCAACTGCATCAGACCGTAAAGCAGCGCCTCAGCCGTCGGAGGGCAGCCGGGGACGTAGATGTCCACAGGAACAATCCGGTCACAGCCGCGAACAACAGAATAGGAATAGTGATAGTACCCACCGCCATTGGCGCAGGACCCCATCGAGATCACGTAACGCGGTTCCGGCATCTGGTCATACACCTTGCGCAGCGCCGGTGCCATCTTGTTGGTCAGCGTCCCCGCGACGATCATCACGTCAGACTGACGCGGAGAGGCGCGTGGAGCAATGCCAAACCGTTCGGCATCGTAGCGCGGCATCGAGGTGTGCATCATCTCAACCGCGCAGCAGGCCAGACCGAATGTCATCCAGTGCAGCGACCCGGTACGCGCCCAGTTGATGATGTCTTCGCTCGAGGTCAGCAGGAAGCCCTTGTCCTGCAGCTCGGCATTCAGGGCCTGGGTGGCGACTTCCTTGTCGACGCCAGCGGTGTTTGAGCCCGTCATCACTCCCATTCCAGGGCCCCTTTCTTCCATTCATAGGCAAAGCCGATCGTCAGCACCGCCAGGAATACCATCATGGACCAGAAACCCACATCGCTAATGTCGCGGAAGCCCACGGCCCAGGGGAACAGGAAGGCGATTTCCAGATCGAAGATGATGAAGAGAATCGAGACCAGGTAGAATCGGACGTCGAATTTCATCCGCGCATCGTCGAAGGCATTGAAGCCACATTCATATGCGCTGACTTTTTCAGGATCAGGATTGCGAACAGCAAGCACCACAGCCGCAAGAATAAGGACTATTCCAAGGCCTACGGCGACGGCCAGAAACACCAGGATCGGGAGATACTCCCGCAACAGCTCTTCCACGAGTGGCTCCTTTCCTGCGCGTCCGGTCCCGGGCGCGCCGTCAATTGGCGTGTTGACTGGACATTCTCTATCCGCGCGGGGTCAGAGGGTCAACCAAGCACAGGCGGCGAATGCCGTATTAATCTGCATGCCTGACCCCGATACACCGCCCGGATTTCGCTTTATCCAACAAACGGGAAGATGCTGCTAAACCTTACTATTCCATGCAGGTTTTCGTTTCTCGAAGAACGCACTGATTCCCTCTTGCGCCTCTTGTGTTTCCCACCTTTGGACCAGGGCGTTGATCGTGTGATCAATCACGGCATCGTCGATTTTCGGGCCCAACGCCTGAACAAGGCTTTTGGCGGACGCGACAGCCCCGGGCGCGCAGGACAGATAAGGTTCCACATGGGCTTCCACCGCGTCCTCCAGACCTTCGGCGGGCACGGTCTCAGCCAGCAGCCCAAGATCCACAGCCTCGCTCGCATCAAACAGGCGCGCGGACATGAAGACACGGCGCGCTCGCGCTTCGCCCATGCGAGCAACGACGTATGGCCCGATGGTTGCCGGGATCAGACCAAGGCGGGTTTCCGTCAGGCCCATCTTCAGGCTGTTCACACCGATCGCAATATCGCAGACGGCCACCATGCCCACACCGCCCCCGAACGCGTTGCCCTGCAAGGCGCCAATCAACGGCTTGGGCAGAGTATTCAGGGCGTTCAGCATTTCGGCCAGCTTGCGTGCTTCGGTGAACCGTGTGGCGGAATCCGCTGCCATCTGGTCCTGCATCCAACCAAGGTCGCCCCCGGCGCAAAAGCTCTTTCCTGCCCCGGTCAGAACAACCAAGCGCACGTTTTCATCCTTGCCCAGCGCCGCTGCCACGTTGGTCAGTTCCGCAATCATTTGCGCCGACATGGCGTTGTGCTTTTCGGGGCGGTTCAGGGTCAACCTGGCGACACCACGCTGATCAACTGCAATATCGATCGTTTCAAACATCGTTTTTCTCCTGTGGGTCTTCACGGATCGCAGCCGCCAAAAAGGTCGCCGCCTCGGCCGGATCTGTCTGCGCTGTGTCGATCCTGATATCGGGATTTGGAAACGGGTCGTATCTGCGCGTCTCAACGGCCTGCCAGGTCGGCGGTGACCAATTGCGTAACTCGACCACGCGCTTTTCGACACGTTTTCGATGTTCGGTCTTGTCTGAGCACCAGAATTCCACATCAAGATGCCGCGCCCGGGCTTTCCCCGACACACCGTGCCAAGCGTCTCGCGTCAGGCTGATCGGGTTCACACAATCGGCTATCACATCAAACCCCTGCTGCAAGGCACCAGTGGCAACGGCTTGTGCTGCGGCATAGCCGCCATCTGCAAGATCATCGACCTTCATATGCGACGACCGCATGGCGGTTTCGATCTGATCAATCCAAAGCCACAACGCACCTGTCCGCTCCGCAACCATTCGGGCAATTGTCGTTTTGCCAACACCCGGCAAACCGGACAGACACATCAAAACCGGCACTCAAGTGCCCCGCATCGAACGGGCCATCTCTGCCGCTTCCTGCAGGGTCGCGGCGTCCAGACCCGTGTCATAGCCCAACCGTTCAAGATGCGCCGCAACCGCCTCGGTCGCCACGTTCCCCGCCGCCCCCGGCGCGAATGGGCAGCCGCCCAACCCGCCGACCGCCGCATCGAAGACACGCACCCCGAGTGCCAGAGCGGCATCGATATTATCCATCGCCCGGCCATTCGTGTCATGAAAATGCCCCGCCAACCTTGTGACCGGCACCTGCTCGCGAACAGCAAGGATCATGCGCGCGATCTTGTCGGGCGTGCCCTGCCCGATGGTATCGCCCAATGAAATCTCATAGCAGCCGTGCGAAAACAGCACATCAGCCACTTCGGCGACTTTCTCCGGCGCTGTCGGTCCGTCATAGGGGCAGTCGGTCACGCAGGAAATATACCCGCGCACCGGCAAGTCGATATGCCGCGCTTCCTCCAGAATCGGCTCGAACCGCGCGATGGATTCCGCAATAGACGCATTGATGTTTGCCTTCGAAAACCCTTCGGATGCCGACGCGAATATGGCGATTTCGTCAGCATGTGCGGCAATAGCATCCTCATAGCCGCGCATATTTGGCGTCAAGGCAGCGTAGCGGACGCCAGCCGCGCGGGTAATGCCTGCCAAAACCGCTGCACTGTCTGCCATTTGCGGCACCCATTTCGGTGATACAAAACTCGCAACTTCGATGCGATTGAAGCCGGCATCGCTCAGGCGGTTCACCAGCTCCACTTTCTCGGCCAAGGGGATCTGGCGCTGTTCATTCTGCAGACCATCCCGGGGCCCGACCTCAAAGATTTCGACTCTGTCACCCATTCCTGCGCCTCTCCTGTGTTGTTCCGATCAACGGCTGAACCTGCCCCGACAATGGCATGCGATGCATCACAGGGATAGGCTACTCCTCTTCCAGCCGAACAAGCGCGGCACCGGCTTCGACCTGCGATCCGGGTGCGGCCAGAACTTCGGCAACGATGCCGTCGCGTGCGGCCAGCAAGGCGTGCTCCATTTTCATCGCTTCCAGAATGGCCAAGCGGTCGCCCTCCGATACGGACTGACCAGCCTCGGCGAACACGGCCTTGACCAGACCGGGCATGGGCGCCTCGATCACGTTTGTGTTGCCGGATGCTGTCGTATCGCGATCCAGCGGATCGATTAGTTCAAACGCGTGGCCGTAATCGTCAAAAACCGTGATGACGGCTCCGCTGATGGCAACGCGAGGCATGGGCTGACCGTCCAGACGCCAGAGGCCATCGCGCCGCCGTGCCTCGATCTGTTTCTGGTTTACATACCACAGTTGCCGGTCACGCCCATCGACCTGCACGTCCAGATCGATGACATCGCCCCGGTGCTGCAGGTGGACCGCACGACGCAGCGGCTCCCACAGAGTGAAACCGGTCTCGTGATCCGTGTTGACAAGGCCCAGGGCCGCCATAGCGGCGGCCACGGAATGTCCGGCAGAGGGTTCTGTTTCCGAAGTCAGCCCCGGCAATTCCCGGCCAATCAACCCGGTATCAACGTCTCCTGCTGCAAATCCTGCATGCCGTGTCAGCGCGCCCAGAAATGCAAGGTTCGTGACCGTTCCAGCGACCTCGGTTTGCTGCAACGCACGGTGCAATTGCTCCAGCGCCGCCGATCGGGTTGGTCCATGCACGATGACCTTGGCAATCATCGGATCGTACCACGGGCTGATTATGTCACCGGCACGCACACCACTGTCGGCGCGGCAATCATCTGGAAACCGAAGATGAGAAAGCTGTCCGGTCGCGGGCAGAAACCCTTTTGGTACGTCTTCAGCGTAAAGCCGCGCCTCGAAGGCATGCCCGCTGATCGACAGATCTTCTTGACCGGCGGGCAGCTTTTCCCCGGACGCGACCCGCAATTGCCATTCGACCAAATCAACGCCAGTGATCGCTTCTGTCACGGGATGTTCAACCTGCAACCGTGTGTTCATTTCCATGAACCAGAACCGGTCCGGGCGCAGCCCTTCCGAGGCATCTACAATGAACTCAACGGTCCCTGCGCCCTTGTAGCCGATCGCTTCGGCGGCCCGGACACCTGCCTGCCCCATCGCCTCGCGCATCTCGGACGTCATCCCCGGCGCTGGCGCTTCCTCGATGACCTTCTGATGGCGCCGCTGTAACGAGCAGTCCCTTTCGAACAAATGCACGGCATGAGTTCCGTCGCCGAACACCTGCACCTCGATATGGCGGGGTTTGGCGACGAATTTCTCGACCAGAACCGCGTCATTGCCAAACGCCGTCCTAGCCTCGCTGCGCGCGCTTTCCAGCGCGGCGTCGAAGTCCTGCGGCTTTTCGACCAAGCGCATGCCTTTGCCGCCGCCACCGGCAACCGCTTTGATAAGAACCGGGTAGCCAATGGTATCCGCAGCCCCGGCAAGGTGTTCCGGGTCCTGGTTTTCGCCGTGATAGCCGGGAACAACCGGCACACCGGCCTCCTCCATCAGAACCTTCGCGGCATCCTTCAATCCCATCTTGCGGATCGCATCGGCGGACGGTCCTATGAACGTCAGGCCGGCAGCTTCGACTGCATCCACGAAATCGGGGTTTTCGGACAGGAATCCATAGCCGGGATGGATCGCTTGCGCGCCGGTTTTTAACGCCGCCTCGATGATCACGTTCCCTTTAAGGTAGCTGTCCGCAGGGGCCGCGCCACCGATATGCACAGCCTCATCGGCCATCTGGACGTGCTTGGACCCGATATCGGCGTCCGAATAGACGGCAACGCAGGAAACGCCCAGCTTTTGCGCAGTTTCCATAACTCGGCAGGCAATCTCACCCCGGTTGGCAATCAGAATTTTAGTGAACACAAGCCCAGTTCCTCTCTGAACAAAAATCCCTCGACGAAGGATTTCTTCCCAAGAATTTTCGCAGAAACTTCTCTGCCATCACATCCTGAACACGCCGAAGCGCGTCTCCTCGATCGGGGCATTCAACGCAGCGCTCAGCGAGAGGGCCAGCACATCGCGGCTTTTGCGCGGGTCGATGATGCCGTCGTCCCACAACCGCGCCGAGGCATAGAGCGGATGCGACTGCTCCTCGAACATGTCCAGCGTGGGCCGCTTGAATTCCGCTTCTTCTTCAGCCGACCATGTGCCGCCCTGCCGTTCGATCCCGTCGCGCTTGACCGTGGCCAGAACACCCGCCGCCTGTTCGCCACCCATGACCGAGATGCGCGAGTTCGGCCAGGTCCAAAGGAAGCGTGGCTGGTAGGCGCGGCCCGCCATGCCATAGTTCCCGGCCCCGAACGAGCCACCGACAAGCATCGTAATCTTCGGAACCGAGGTCGTCGCCACTGCCGTCACCATCTTGGCCCCGTGCCGTGCGATGCCTTCGTTCTCGTATTTCCGCCCGACCATGAAGCCGGTGATGTTTTGCAGGAAAACCAGAGGGATTTTGCGTTGTGAACAGAGTTCAACGAAATGCGCGCCCTTCTGGGCTGCCTCTGAAAACAGCACCCCGTTATTGGCGATGATCCCGACGGGGCAGCCTTTGACATGGGCGAACCCTGTCACCAGCGTTTCCCCGAACCGCGGTTTGAACTCGTCAAAGCGCGAGCCATCCACCAGCCGCGCGATTACCTCGCGGATGTCATAGGGCGTGCGCAGATCGGCGGGGACCACCCCCAGAATCTCTTCAGGATCATAAGCGGGGTCCTCCGGGTTCGCCCAATCCACGGTCTGCGGCTTGCGCAGGTTCAGCGATGCGACGGCCCGGCGCGCCAGCGCCAGCGCATGGGCATCATCCTCGGCCAAATAGTCGGCTACGCCGGACAGGCGTGTATGAACGTCACCACCGCCCAGATCCTCGGAACTGACCACCTCACCCGTTGCGGCCTTGACCAGAGGCGGCCCGGCCAGAAAGATCGTCCCCTGCTCTTTCACGATGATCGTTACGTCCGACATCGCAGGCACATAGGCGCCACCCGCCGTGCACGACCCCATGACCACCGCAATCTGAGGGATCCCCTTCGCGCTCATCCGCGCCTGATTGTAGAAGATGCGACCAAAGTGGTCGCGGTCGGGAAAGACCTCATCCTGATTGGGCAGGTTCGCGCCGCCACTGTCGACCAGATAGATGCAGGGCAGATGATTTTCCTCGGCGATCTCCTGCGCGCGAAGGTGTTTCTTGACCGTCATCGGGTAGTATGTGCCGCCCTTCACGGTGGCGTCGTTACACACCACCATGACCTCGCGTCCCTGCACCCGGCCTATGCCCGCAATGGCCCCGGCAGACGGCGCGGCATCTCCGTACATGCCATGGGCCGCCGTTGCACCGATTTCAAGGAACGGAGAGCCCGGATCGAGCAAGTTCGCCACCCGGCGGCGCGGCAGCATCTTACCCCGGGATTCATGCCGTGCACGGGACTTTTCACCGCCCCCCATACGGGCCGCTTCCGCAGCAGCGGAGATTTGTGCCAATGCCTCGAGATGAGCAGCGCGATTTTGTTTGAAGCCCTCGGAGGTGGGCATGGCTTTGGATGTGAGTTTCATACCTTGACCTCTAATTTCAGCATTTGATTACTCAGCGGCATTGCAACAAAGACCACATAAATCAGAAAGGGAATGAATTTGGCGACGCCCGATGAAACGAAAGGTGCCATTGACGTTATACTGTCTGCTAGCACATCTAGTATTCCCTGAGAAATTAGGAAGAAAATCGGGACAAACATCAAGATAAGTGAAACCAAGAAAAAGCTCAGTGCGTTACCAAGCCTAACTCTTAGAACGCTGTTACAGTTCGCGCATTTACCTGCGGGCAAATGGCCTTCAACAATATCAACACTCCCCGCAAGCATCCAAGACACCCATAGCGGAAGCGGTTCACAACAATTCGGGCACTTTAGGCCAGCCAGTCGTCGAAAAAGCCCAATCAATTGTTTGTTTCCTCTGCAGCCAAGTGCTTCAACTCTTTCCGAATAACCTTCCCCGTCACCGTCATTGGCAATTCTTCCAAAAACGCCACCTCGCGCGGATAGGAGTAATGCGCCAGACGGTCTTTGACCCAATCCTGCAACTCGGCCCCCGACGCCTCGGCGCCGGGTTTCAGCACGACATAAGCCTTGACGATCTCGGTCCGCAGCGGGTCAGGCTTGCCGACTACGCCCACGGTCGCTACCGCCGGATGGGTCAGCAGGCAGTCTTCGATCTCGGCGGGGCCAATGCGGTAGCCAGCTGAAGTGATCACGTCATCTTCGCGGCCGACAAAATGCAGGTATTCCCCCTCCCACACGCCGCGATCGCCAGTGATCAGCCAATCGCCGCGAAACTTCTCGGTCGTGGCCTGAGGCCGGTTCCAGTACTCCAGCATCATTGAGGCCGACCCCTGCCTGATCGCTACGTCGCCTTCCTCGTCCGTCGGAACACCATACTCGTCGATCACCGCGACCTCATGCCCCGGCACCGGTTTGCCGATGCATCCGGGACGGACCGGATAGTCCTCGGCGCAGGAAGACACGACCATGTTGCATTCGGTCTGACCGTAGAATTCGTTGATGGTCAGGCCAAACGCCTTTTCCCCCCAGGCCAGCATTTCCGGGCCCAAAGGCTCTCCTCCCGAGGCGACAGAGCGCAGGCCGGGAATGCTCTGATCTGCCGCTTTCAGCATCCGCAGCGCAGTCGGCGGGAAGAAGACGTTCCGTATTCCACCCCGCGAAATCACGTCGGCGCACCCTTCGGGCGAAAACTTCTCAAGCCGCGCGGCAACCACCGGAATTCCCAATGCCAACCCCGGCATCAACACGTCGAACAGTCCGCCAATCCAGGCCCAGTCCGCAGGTGTCCAAAGGCAATCACCGTCCCGCAGATGGTTGTGGCTGATCGACACGCCCGGCAGATGGCCGGTCAGCACCCGATGCCCGTGCAAAGCCCCTTTCGGAGTCCCTGTTGTACCAGATGTATAGATCAAAACCGCAGGGTCGTCGGGGCCCGTGTCGGCAAAAGGCACCGGATCACCTGGTTCTCCGATCTGGTGCGCCAGCAAAGGTTCGGCCAGATCGCCCAGCAGCGCGGCCCCTTCGGCGTCGGTCAGCACAATCCACGCCCCGGAATCCCCGACTCGCGAAGACAGAGCATCGCGGCGGAACAGCTTGAACAGCGGCACTGAAATGGCACCGATTTTCCAGATTGCCAGATGTGCCGCAGCGCACCAGACAGACTGCCCCAGCAACACACCAACCCTGTCCCCGGTCCGCACCCTGCGCAACAGCGCCCGTGCCAAACCATCCGCCAGAGCGCTGAGTTCGCCGTATGTCACGGATGAGGTTTCTTCACCGGTCAGATCCAGCAGCGCCAATTTGTCCGGGGCCTGCGCCAAGCACTGCCGGGCCATGTTCAATTGCGCCGGACAATCCCAGCTGTGATCGGCGCGCAAACCCGGTATGACCTCAGTGGGACGCATGGGTTTTTTCCATTGTTTTACTGCGCTTTACCGCCGCTACCTCATTTGGCATTTCGACACGGATTTGACTCAGATCAGAGTCCGCCAGCCTTTGATCCGGCACCACAGCCTCATCAACATAACCAAAGGCATGAATATGACCAAGAAACTCGCCGCTTTGACCTTGTCTACTGCACTGGTTGCGCTGGCCGCGCCGGCTTTTGCACAATCGCAAGGGGACTGGACCGTGGGTATCGGTGTCGGCTACCTCGACCCGAAATCCGACAATGGCACTCTGGCCACGCTGGATGCCGAAGTCGGGTCCAGCACCCGCCCGATCTTTACCGCCGAGTACTTCGTCCGCAACAATCTTGGTATCGAACTTCTGGCCGCAACCCCGTTCAGCCACACCATCGCGCTGGGTGGCATTGATGCCGCCAGCACCAAGCAACTGCCGCCAACCCTGTCCCTGAACTATCACTTCCCGACCAACAGCGCCTGGAAGCCCTATGTTGGTGCCGGTCTGAACTACACGATCTTCTTTGACGAAAAGTCGGCCTTGGGCGATCTCGATATCGACAATTCCCTTGGCGTCTCGCTGCAGGCCGGCCTGGACTACATGGTCACCGAACAAGGCTCGGTGCGACTGAACGTGCGCTGGTTCGACATCGACTCGGACGTCACGCTGGACGGCGCCAAAATCGGCAAAGCCGAAATCGATCCGTGGCTGGTCGGTGTGTCCTACGTCCATCGCTTCTGATCCGTTCGCAATCCCGCCCCGCTGGTCCATTGGCCTGCGGGGCGAATTATCTCAGAGCATCTTGTTCATCATTTCGCGCCCAATCAGCATCCGACGGATTTCGCTGGTCCCGGCACCAATTTCCATCAGCTTTGCATCCCGGAAGATGCGGCTGACCGCGGCGTCGGACAGGAACCCGGCCCCGCCCATTGCCTGCACCGCCTGATGAGCCTGCGTCATGGCCTGCTCCGACGCATAGAGGCAGCAAGCCGCCGCGTCTTGACGGGTCACGTCGCCCCGGTCACAGGCCTTTGCGACCTCGTAGATATAAGCTCTGGCCGAGTTCATCGCGGTGTACATATCGGCGATCTTGCCCTGCATCAGCTGAAAGGTACCGATTGGTTTGCCAAACTGCTTGCGCTCGGCCAGATAAGGCATGACCTCATCCAGACAGGCCGCCATGATACCGGTTCCAATCCCCGCAAGAACGACGCGTTCGTAATCCAACCCGGACATCAGCACCGAAACGCCTTTGCCCTCCTCGCCCAGAACATTCTCGAAGGGCACTTCGACATCTTCGAAGATCAGTTCGGCGGTATTCGACCCGCGCATCCCCAGCTTGTCGAAATGGGGTGAGGTCGAAAACCCGGTCATCTCCTTTTCGATCAGAAAGGCGGTGATGCCCTTGGACCCTGCGTCCGGATCAGTCTTGGCGTAGACAACCAGCGTATCGGCATCCGGGCCGTTGGTGATCCAGTATTTGTTGCCATTCAGCCGATAATGATCGTTCCGTTTCTCGGCCCGCAGCTTCATCGACACAACATCGGATCCGGCCGAAGGTTCGGACATCGCCAACGCGCCGACATGCTCACCGGAAATCAGGCGTGGCAGGTATTTCTGTTTCTGCTCGGCGTTGCCGTTCAGCTTGATCTGGTTCACACACAGGTTCGAATGGGCGCCGTAAGACAAAGACACCGAAGCGGACGCGCGAGCGATTTCCTCGACCGCGACCGTGTGCGCCAGATAGGACATTCCGGCTCCGCCGTATTCCTCGGGCACGGTAATGCCCAGCAGGCCCAGTTCCCCCATTTCCGTCCACAGATCATTCGGAAACGCGTTCGAGGAATCGATCTCGGCGGCCATCGGTTTGACCCGCTCCTGCGCCCAGCGATGCACCATATCGCGCAGGGCATTCACATCTTCGCCCAGATCAAATTGCATTGTTGCGGTGAACATCCGGGGCCTCCCTTGCCGGTTTAATGAACAGTTGTTCAATAACGACATACCAGCTTGCATCCGGCCGGTCAACGTTACGGTTTCACGATCTACCAAAACGAAAAAACCGCCGCCTGATGGCAGGCGGCGGTTTGTTTGAGAAATCAAGCGTGCGCCGCAGGCGCACTCAATCGGATTGCGCCTGATAGACTGCTCCGACTTCGGATCGGATAATCCGTGCAATGACGCGACAGTCTTCAAGCGAAAACGTCAAAGGCACCCGCATATCCATGATGCCGGCCAGGATACGGTCGCTCGCTGGCATGCGAGTGCTTTCCGCATAGCGCCAGCTGTCATAGCGCGAGGTAAAACCGGCCGGTTCCGCCCCGCCAAACCACTTCAACTCCACCCCTCGCGCGGCACAGCGGGCAATGACCTCTGCGATGCGGTCAGGGGGCCAGTCCAGCAGCAGAAACTGGATCGAAGACCCGACATAGGTCTCGGCCTCCGGGCGTTCGACAATCGTCAACCCGGGCGTTTGGCGCAAACCTGCCTCAACTTCTCTGTAACGTTCGTTCCAGCGCTGCACCTGACGGTCGAGATCCCGCAGTTGCGGGCGCAGAATCGCGGCCCGCAGATTATCCATGCGGCCAGAAACGTTAGGCGTGGTGTATTTGATGCGCTCGAAAACCTCCGGCCCGGGGGCGGCCAGATGCCGTTCATACAGCATGTAGGATCCTGACAGCATCGTGGCCTTGGCGGCCAGTTCCTCATCATTGGTGATCAGCAGCCCGCCTTCACCGGAATTGACATGCTTGTAGGTTTGACAGGAATAGCACCCGATGGAGCCCTGACGGCCCGACAATTGCCCCCGCCATGCCGCGCCCATCGTGTGGGCGCAATCCTCGATCACCGTGACACCGGCCGCATCACACATCTGCATCAGCCGGTCCATGTCGCACAGATGTCCGCGCATATGGCTTAGCATCAGAACGCGTGCCTGACCCACCTTGCTTTCCAGATCGTCCAGATCGATCGTCAGGCTTTCCGTCACCCCGACAAACACCGGGCGGGCACCGACCGAGGCGATTGACCCCGGCACCGGAGCCAGCGTGAACGCATTCGTCAGAACCGGATCACCAGGCTGAACCCCGACGGCCCGTAAGGCGGTCGCCAGCGCATACCCCCCCGAGGACACGGCGAGACAGTATTTCGCACCGGTCTGCGCGGCGAATTCCTGTTCCAGCAACGCAGTCTCACCCAGTTCCCCGGGCACCACGTTATAGCGATGCAGCCGACCGTGCCGGAGGACGGCTAACGCGGCTTCGATTGCGTCTTCGGGGATGGGTTCCTGCTGCGTGAAGCTGCCAGAGAATGTTTCGGTCATGTGCCAGTTCTGATCCTGCAAAAGGTTCCGGTCAAGAGCTTACGCCGTCACGCCGATCAGGTCATTCACGACGTCGGGCAGATCATTGAAATGATGCAGCAGGGCGTCCGGTTCCAACGCGGCCATATCTTCGCCGGAAGGCCCGAACGTCACCAGGACCGACGGCACCCCGGCAGCGCGTGCCGTGTTGTGGTCGGTATCCGAGTCCCCAATCAGAACGCACAGGTCGGGGTGCCCGCCCGCGCGGCGCGCGGCCTCGCGCAGTGGTTCGGGATCGGGCTTTCGCACCGCAAGCGTATCGGCCCCAACCAGCGAGGCGAAACGATCCCGCACCCCAAGACGCATCAAAAGCAGATCGGCCAGAGCCTCGGGTTTGTTGGTGCAGATACCCACACCGTACCCTGTGGTTTTCAACGTATCGACTGCCTCAAGCGCGCCGGGGTAGAATTTGGTGTGGATGTCAATGGCTTCCGAATAGGCCTCGAGCAGAATTGGATAATACGCCAGCACTGTTGCCTCGTCATACGCTCCGACCCGTTTCAGCCCGTGGCTCAGCATCATGCGTCCGCCACGCAAGGCAACACCGGCGTCCTGTTCCCGCGTCAGAACATCGCCGTGCCCCATTTCACGAAAACAATGATTTGCCGCCGCCAGCAAATCGCCTGAAGTATCCGCCAAAGTGCCGTCCAGATCGAAGATGACCGTACGCATTTTGCCTCCTTGCTCGGCAGAAACCCGCCATGAGATGTTGCAAACGGCAATCTTGTTTGATGGGCGAACCGCTTGCGCCTTTGAAACCAGCGGATAAAACGGACGACAACAAAACACAAAGAGAAAACGATTTCATGACCACTGCCCTTGTCATCCTCGCCGCCGGAAAAGGCACCAGGATGAATTCGGAGATACCAAAAGTTCTGCATCCCATCGCGCAGGCCCCGATGCTGGTTCACGCCATGCGCGCCGGCGCAATTCTGTCCCCCGAACGCACTGTCATCGTCACCGGGCACGGGTCCGAGGCGGTCGCCAAAGCCGCGCGGGCCGAGGATGAAGACGTGCATATCGCCATGCAGGAGGAGCAACTGGGCACCGCCCACGCGGTCGCGCAGGCACGCGGCGCGTTGGACGGGTTTTCCGGCGATATCGTGGTTCTGTATGGCGACACACCCTTTCTGCAACCGGACACTCTGGAACGGATGGTAGCCGCGCGGGCCGAGAACGATCTTGTCATTCTGGGGTTCGAGGCGGCCGATCCCGCCCGTTATGGCCGACTGGTCATGAAGGGCGACACACTGGAACGGATCGTTGAATTCAAGGACGCCTCCGAGGAGGAGCGCGCGATCACCTTCTGCAATTCGGGCCTTTTGGCCTGCGATGCTCAGACCCTGTTCTCGCTGATCGACGCGGTCGGGAATGGCAATGCATCCGGCGAGTACTACCTTACCGATGTTGTTGAAATCGCGGGAAATCGCGGACTGAAGGTCACCGCTGTTGCCTGTGATGAGGCCCAGACACTGGGCGTCAATTCCCGCGCCGATCTGGCGGCGGCAGATGCCGTTTTTCAAACCCGCGCTCGTGCGGAACTGATGGATCTGGGCGTCACGCTCATCGATCCGCAGACCGTGTACCTGGCTGCTGACACAGTGATCGGGCGGGATACCGTGATTGAACCAAATGTGGTTTTTGGCCCCGGCGTTACCGTGGAAAGCGGCGCAACGATCCGCGCCTTTTCGCATCTTGAAGGGTGCCATGTCAGCCGCGGTGCCATCGTCGGCCCCTATGCCCGCCTGCGTCCGGGCGCCGAATTGGCCGAAGATGCGCGGATCGGTAATTTCGTCGAAATCAAGAATGCCGAAATCGGCGAAGGCGCCAAGGTCAATCACCTCAGCTATGTCGGGGATGCCTCGATCGGGGCCAGAACCAATATCGGCGCCGGAACCATCACCTGCAACTATGACGGCGTCATGAAGCACCGAACAACGATTGGTGACGATGTCTTCATCGGCTCCAACACCATGTTGGTGGCACCGGTCACGCTGGGCGACGGCGCAATGACGGCCACTGGCACGGTGGTCACTAGGAATGTCGATCCCGACGCACTGGCCGTGGCTCGTTCACGCCAGGAAAACAAACCGGGTTATGCGCGTAAATTGTTTGAAATGTTAAAGGCGAAGAAGGCTCGCCGCGACAAAGGAGCCTAGAATATGTGTGGTATTGTTGGCGTACTGGGACAGCACGAAGCCGCCCCCATTCTGGTCGAGGCGCTGAAGCGGCTGGAATATCGCGGTTACGACAGTGCGGGGATTGCAACGGTCAACAACGGCGCACTGGGGCGTCGGCGGGCCGTGGGCAAGCTGGTCAACCTAAGCGATCTGCTGGTGCACGACCCATTGCCCGGCAAATCGGGTATCGGCCACACCCGCTGGGCAACACATGGCGCGCCTTCGGTCATCAACGCCCACCCGCACAGGGCGGGCCCGGTGGCCGTTGTCCATAACGGCATCGTCGAAAACTACCGCGAATTGCGTGCTGAGCTGGCAGAAAACGGGATCGATTTCCAGACCGAAACCGATACTGAAACCGTCGCCCTGATGACCGAACACTACATGAAAACCGGTCTGAACGCGGTTCAAGCCGCCTTTAAAACGATCGACCGGCTGGAAGGTGCCTTTGCCCTGGCATTCCTGTTCGATGGAGAGGATGACCTGATCATTGCCGCCCGCAAAGGCTCTCCGCTGGCGATTGGTCATGGCGATGGCGAGATGTTCGTTGGCTCGGACGCCATTGCGCTGGCCCCGCTGACAGACAGGATCACATATCTCGAGGAAGGCGACCGCGCCGTCCTGACCCGCACGTCGCTGGAAATCCGCAATGACAAGGGTGACTTGGCCAACCGGGAAACGCGCCGGATCAAACTGGATCACACCCGAACCGACAAGGGCGGACACAAACATTATATGGCCAAGGAAATCGCCGAACAGCCGGTCGTAGTGGCCGAGGCGATCCGGTCCTATCTGCCGACCGGTGGCGACCGAGTCGTGTTGCCCGATGCGGATCTGGATTTCACGAAACTGGATCGGTTGACCATGGTGGCCTGCGGCACAGCCTTCTATGCCTGCCTGACCGCAAAATACTGGTTCGAACAACTGGCCAAAATGCCGGTCGAAGTCGATATCGCCAGCGAGTTCCGCTACCGCGAGCCACCGATCACTGATCGCACACTGGCCCTGTTCGTCAGTCAGTCAGGCGAAACGGCCGACACATTGGCCGCGCTGCGCTATTGCGAGGGCAAGGCGGACAAGATCGTTTCGGTCGTCAATGTCCCCGAAAGCTCGATTGCCCGCGAAAGTGACATCGCCCTGCCGATCCACGCCGGCGTGGAAATCGGCGTGGCATCGACGAAGGCGTTCACGTGTCAGCTGAGCGTGTTGCTGATGCTTGCGCTCAAGGCTGCCGCCGACCGGGGCACGCTCAGCGACGAAGAACTGGCCGATCACGCCGCAGCTTTGCGCGGTCTGCCCACAATCCTGAACGCGGCGCTGGATCAAAGCCACGCCATCCGCAAATCCGCCCAGCGCCTGTCCGAGGCGCGCGACGTGTTGTTTCTGGGCCGGGGGCTGATGTATCCGCTGGCCATGGAGGGGGCGCTGAAGCTCAAGGAAATCAGCTATATCCATGCGGAAGGTTATGCCTCGGGTGAATTGAAACACGGGCCCATCGCCCTGATCGACAAGCACATGCCGGTGGTTGTCATGGCCCCGCGCGACGCCGTTTTCGACAAGACGGTTTCGAACATGCAGGAGGTCATGGCGCGCAAGGGCAAGGTCATTCTCATCTCGGACGATGACGGCATTACCGACGCGGAAGACGGTGTCTGGAACACGATCCGCATGCCGCATGTCCATACAAGCCTGGCGCCAATCTTGTATTCGGTGCCGGCCCAGTTGCTGGCCTATCACACCGCTGTCGCAAAGGGCACGGATGTGGATCAGCCGCGCAACCTGGCCAAATCCGTAACGGTGGAGTGAACCATGTCCAAACAATTCCCGGAACTGGACGACGCCCAACGCAAGTTCATCGAAGACCAGCACATGTTCTTCGTTGGCACCGCAGGGCCTGAAGGTCGCGTCAATATCTCGCCCAAGGGCATGGATTCATTGCGTGTTCTTGGGCCCAACCGGATCGTTTGGTTGAACCTAACCGGCAGTGGCAACGAAACCGCCGGTCATTTGCTGCAGACCAATCGCATGACGCTGATGTGGTGCTCCTTCACCACGCGCCCTCTGATCCTGCGCACCTATGGCACTGCACATACCCTGCACGTCGGCGACGATGGCTGGGACGAACTGGCCGCCCTGTTCCCCACTCATCGCAGCGCCCGGCAGATCTATGACCTCAGCCTCGACATGGTGCAGACGTCCTGTGGCTACGCGGTTCCGTTCATGGAATTCCAATCGGACCGCGACACGATGCAAAAGTGGGTCGACGGAAAATCCGACGAGGACATCCGTGCCTATTGGGTCGACAAGAACCACTCCACGATTGACGGCCACCCCACCCGTGCCTTGGAAAAGGGCGGCTATGCCGGATAGCTATCTCAACCAGATCAAGGCTCATGCCGACCCAGAGCGCGCAGACCAGATGGCGGCCTATCACAAGGTCGAGCGTCCTTACTTGGGGGTCGCCAATCCGGTTTTGAACGACCTCACCAAGTCGTGGCGGCAAGAGCTGGATGTTTCTGATCGCGTAGAAGTGGCGGACGCTCTGTGGCAGAGCAACATTCACGAGGCTCGTCTTGCTGCTGCCAAACTGCTGACGCAGGCCCGTATCTGGCCAGATCAGGCGGTCTGGGAACTGCTGCATAGCTGGTTGCCGGATTTTGACGCCTGGGCGGTGGCCGATCACGCCTGCATGGCAATGCAAAAGCGCCTTACAGCAGATCCCGAACGGCTGGATCAGGTGGAACTCTGGACCACCTCAGACCACATGTGGACCCGCAGGGCTGCGCTGGTCGCCACCCTGCCATGGACCAAGCAAAACCACCCCAAACCCGACGATCTGCAGCGCCGCGACCGTATTCTGGGTTGGGCTGCGGGTTATGTTCCCGATCGTGACTGGTTCATTCAGAAATCTGTCGCCTGGTGGCTGCGTGAACTGTCCAAACACGATCCGTCCCGCGTCATTGCGTTTCTGTCCGCGCATGGCAGCCAGATGAAGCCCTTTGCCCGCCGCGAGGCCGGCAAATACCTGAAAGATCAGTTGGAATAGACTTCAAGTTCGACCAGAGCGTCGAGCGGCAACAAAAGTGCCCGCATTGCATCCAGCGACAGGCGGCTGCCCCCGCTTTCAGGTCCCGGCGTCGGGACCAGCGCAATATAGGCCTGCGCCCCTGTACTTGGGACCAGAACGCGCCCCGTGAACTCGGTCTCGACCAAAGGGGTTTCCATCCAGCGTCCCGGCGTCGTGGGATCACCCAGCGCGGCGACGGTCGTTTTGGCGCCGATCCAACCAGCCGCAGTGGCCGCAACAGGTTCCGGTTCGACCGTTTCCCCGGCAGTCGCAGCATCCTGTTCGGCAGTGCCATCGCCACCGCCAAAGACCCGGTCCGTCGTTGACCGAACCGCGTCACATCCCGCCAACAAAGCGCAAAACACCAAAACCGCATATCTCATGGCCACAACCTATCGACCTGTGCCCATCTATGCCAGCGCAAAGGAAACTTCACCCTTGTCGTGGGCAGGCCGCAGCTTTACCTATGTCGCATGACAGCTCCACTTATCGACCCGTTTGCGCGCGCCATCACCTACCTCCGTGTTTCCGTCACGGATCGCTGCGATTTCCGCTGCGTCTATTGCATGTCCGAAAACATGACGTTCCTGCCCAAGAAGGACCTGCTGACTCTCGAGGAACTGGATCGCATGTGTTCGACATTTGTCCGGTTGGGCGTCGAAAAGCTGCGCATAACCGGCGGGGAACCACTGGTGCGCCGTAACATCATGAGCTTTTTCAACGCCATGACCCGGCATCTGGACAGCGGCGCGCTGAAAGAGCTGACGCTGACAACCAACGGATCACAGCTAAACCGTTTTTCCGAGGATCTGTATGCCGCGGGCGTGCGCAGGATCAACGTGTCGCTGGATACGCTGGATGACGACAAATTCGCCCGCATCACTCGTTGGGGACGCCTGAAACAGGTGCTGAACGGCATTGATGCCGCACAAAAAGCCGGATTGCGGATCAAGATCAATGCCGTGGCTCTGAAAGGCTTCAACGAGGAAGAACTGCCGCGCATCACGCAATGGTGCGCCGAGCGTGACATGGACCTGACCTGGATCGAGGTCATGCCGATGGGGGACATCGGCAACGAAGATCGTCTGGATCAGTACTGGTCACTCAAGGATGTACGGGCCGAATACGAAAACCACTACCGGGTCACCGATCTGGCCGAGCGGACCGGCGGCCCTGCGCGCTATGTCCGGCTCGAGGAAACGGGGCAGAAGATCGGCTTCATCACGCCGCTCAGCCACAATTTCTGCGAAAGCTGCAACCGCGTGCGGCTGACCTGCACGGGCGAGCTGTACATGTGCCTGGGCCAGGAAGACATGGCCGATCTGCGCGATCCGCTGCGGGATCATCCGGATACGGAACAACCGCTCGAAGACGCGATCCGCGCTGCGATCAACCTCAAACCCAAGGGGCATGATTTCGACTATTCCCGTCAGGCGGTAGATGGCCGGATGAGCCGCCATATGAGCCACACAGGCGGCTGACATGCCGCGCCGGAACGGCCAGACACTGCTTTATCGATTGTATTGCGGCCTGACCTCAATTGCCGCACCGCTTGTCTGGCGTACCGTGCGCAACAAGCTGCAGGCTGCAGGGGTTCCCCAGGCACGGCAACAGGAACGCCTCGGCCACGCAAGCCAGCCCCGTCCAGATGGCCGCCTGGTCTGGTTTCACGCCGCCAGCGTCGGAGAAAGCCTGTCCGTTCTCAGCCTGATCAATCGGCTTGCGGAAAAGCTGCCAGATGCGCATTTCCTGATCACATCCGGCACTCCGACCTCGGCGGCCCTTATCGAAAAGCGCCTTCCGCCCAGAACGCGCCACCAGTACCCGCCGCTGGACACCGGCGGCCCCGTCGGACGGTTTCTCGCCCATTGGAAGCCCGATGCCGGGATCTTCGTCGAAAGCGAAATCTGGCCGCACCTGATTGTCGAGGCCTCGCACCTGGGAATGCCGCTTGCCCTGCTCAATGCCCGACTGTCGGATAAATCGGTCGCTGGCTGGAAAAAGCGTCCGCGAACAGCACGGTTCATCCTTGAACAGTTTCGCTTGTTTTTGACTCAGAACGACAAGGCGGCGGCCAACCTGCTGGCCATGGGGGCCCAAGCTGACCGGGTCAAGCCCGGGACCAACCTCAAGTCGATGTCCGACCCCCTGCCCGTGAACAAGGAAACGCTGACCAGCATCCGCAGCCAGATTGCCGGGCGGCCGGTCTGGATCGCCAGTTCCACCCACGCCGGAGAAGAGGAAATCGTGCTGGCGGCCCACGCGCAATTGCTGGAAAGCTGGCCCGACCTGCTACTCCTGCTGATCCCCCGCCATCCTGAACGGCGCGAAGATGTCGGTACATTGATCCAGCAGGCCGGCCTTTCCATGTCGCTGCGCTCTGCCGACATGCCAATCACGGCAGACACGCAGGTCTACGTCGCCGATACCCTCGGCGAAACTGGAACCTGGTATGCCTTGTGTCCGATCGTATTTTTGGGCGGCTCGCTCAAGGAAATCGGCGGTCACAATCCGTTTGAACCGGCACAGGCCGGCGCGGCCGTCATTACCGGGCCGGGGTATTTCAACTTTGCCGAAACATTTGCGCCTCTGATCGAAAGTGGCGGCACAATCGAGGTGCGGACAGCACAAGACCTTGCCACCGCCGTCGCCACTTGGCTGAGCGACAAAGTGGCATTAGCGGAAGCCCAAAGCGCCGTGAAAACCTGCGTGAACACTCAAAAATCGGCGCTGGACGACGTCACAGATACACTCTGCACGCATCTTTCTCTCACGTGATCGCCCGTGGGGTCCACGCTTCATCTGGCTAAAAATATCCCGGGGGAGGCGCGCCATAGGCGCGACGGGGGCAGTGCCCCCATCGCCTTTGCCGTCAGGCGGCCGGCATCCTTTGCTCGACAATCTCGGCCCACCAACTGCATCCTGCCGGAATGGCCTCATCATTGAAGTTGTATTGCGGGTGATGCACCATCGCCGTGTCGCCGTTGCCAACCAGAATATAAGCGCCCGGACGTTCTTCCAGCATAAAGGCAAAATCCTCGCCGCCCATGACCAGAGGTGCCTCCTCGCAAGCGCCTGAGACTGAACGCGCCACGTCCGCCGCAAAATCGGTCTGCTCGTCGCTGTTCACCATAACCGGATAGCCCCGGATATAGGTCACATCAGCGTTCCCACCGTAAGTCGCGGCAACGCCGTTGCAGATTTCGTTGATCCGGCGCTCAGCCAGATCCCGCATAGCATTGCTCATGGTGCGCACGGTTCCCTTGATCTGAACCGTCTGAGGGATCACGTTGAAAGCCTTGGAGGAGGTTTCGAACGAGGTTACGGATACCACAATCTGATCGACCGGATCGGCATTACGCGAAGCGATGGTCTGCAACGCCAAAACTGCATTGGCGGCCAGGACGGTCGTATCAACAGTTTCATGTGGTTTGGCCGCGTGGCCGCCAAGGCCTTCGAACGTGATGTCGAACTGGTCAGTAGCTGCAAAGAACGCACCCGGACGGATCGCAAACGACCCTACGGGCTTACCAGGCCAGTTGTGCATTCCATAGACTTCCTGAATATTCCAGCGATCCATCATGCCATCTTCGCACATCTCGCGCCCGCCGCCGCCGCCTTCTTCGGCAGGTTGGAAGATGACCACAACCGTTCCATCGAAATTGCGGGTTTCAGCCAGATATTTTGCGGCCCCCAACAACATCGCCGTATGCCCGTCATGGCCACAGGCATGCATGGCACCCGGAGTTTTCGATGCATAGTCCAGCCCGGTCGCCTCATGGATCGGTAGCGCATCCATATCCGCCCGAAGTCCGATGACCTTGCCTTTGGTATCCGACTTGCCCTTGATCACGCCAACAACGCCGGTTCGCCCGATGCCGGTTACAATCTCGTCACAGCCGAATTCCTTCAGCTTGTCGGCGACCACCGCGCTGGTGCGATGCGTTTCGAACAGTATTTCCGGATTTTCATGAAGATCCCGTCGCCAAGCGGTGATTTCTTCCTGCATCTCGGCAAGGCGGTTCTTGATAGGCATGTCATTCTCCCCTGTGTGTCATGCGACGGGCATTCGTCGTTCCACCACTTCCGCGTACCAACTGCAGCCCGCGGGTATGGCTTCGTCATCAAAGTTATATTCAGGATGGTGGCACATGGCGGTGTCCCCATTGCCAACAAAGATGTAGGCGCCCGGCCGTTCTTCAAGCATGTAGGCGAAATCTTCCGACGGCATGATCGGATCGACGCTATCATTCACCTTGCCGGCAACAGCCGCCGCAGCTTCGGCCGCATAGCCTGTTTCCGCATCGGTATTGACAGTCGCCGGGTACCCCGGCGTCCAGATCACTTTTGCCGTTGCACCAAAGGCCGAGGCCGTGTCCTCGGCGATCCGGCGCACCCGCTCTTCCGCGATGGCGCGATACTCGGGATCCAGCGTTCGCACCGTGCCCTGCAGCCGCACCGTGTGCGCGATCACGTTTGACGCAACGCTATCAGTCACGAAGGTGCCAACCGTCAGCACCACACGCTTGATCGGATCGACGGTGCGCGACACAACCGACTGCAAAGCCACGACAATATGAGATGCGACAAGTGTTGTGTCCACCGCATCATGCGGCGCGGCGGCGTGCCCGCCCTTGCCCATCACAACAATCTCGAATTCGTCAGACGAGGCCAGCAAGGCACCGGGTCGAATGGCGAACTCTCCCACCGGAAGGCCAGGCATATTGTGCATGCCGTATACTTCCTGAATGCCCCATCGTTCCATCAGGCCATCCTGACACATCGCCAATCCGCCCGCGCCGCCTTCTTCGGCGGGCTGGAAAATCAGAACAACGGTGCCATCAAAATTCCGGGTCTCAGCCAGATACTGTGCCGCCCCCAGCAGCATCGAGGTATGGCCGTCATGCCCGCAGGCATGCATCTTACCCGGCACGGTCGAGGCATAGTCGAGCCCGGTTGCCTCTTCGATGGGCAGTGCATCCATATCGGCGCGCAGGCCCACCACACGGCCCTTCGTGTCGGTCCGCCCCCGGATCACGCCAACAACGCCTGTTTTGCCGATACCGGGCGTAATCTCATCCACGCCAAACGCTTTCAGGCGCTCTGTTACAAAGGCGGCCGTTTCATGGACGTCATACATCAATTCTGGGTTGGCATGCAGGTGGCGGCGCCATTTGGTGATCTCGCCATGCATTTCGGCTAGCCTGTTTTTGACGGGCATTTTCATCCTCCTGTGACAAGAGTTTCAATATCGACCAAGTGGCCACAAATCTCAGGCCCCGAGCTTGTTTACCAGCCGCTCCATAAATCTGTGACCTTCATTGAACTGTGCAATCGTTATGAACTCGTTCGGCTGATGGGCCTGTGCAATATCGCCGGGGCCGCAAATAACCGCTGAATAGCCCGCTTCCTGAAACTGTCCCGCTTCAGTCCCGTAGCTGACAACATGCGAGGCATTGTCCCCCGTCAGGGATCGCACCAAGGCCTCGGCCTCTCCATCAGGTTCGGGCACCAGCGCCGGTACTGCAAAATCCTCGGCCACGTCGATGCGCGCTTCCGGGTGGACCTGCTGCATCCGGGCTTCGATCTGCCGCACCTGCTTCAGATAGTCCGTTCTCCAGTGCGATGCCTGTTCACCGGGCACCACTCGGAAATCCATCATGAACCGGCAGTCCTTGGCAGTGATATTGTGCGCCGTGCCCCCTTCGATCATCCCGACATGGCAGGTGGTCCAGGGCGGGTCGAATATCGCGGCGACATCACTCGGTTCGGCTGCCATATTCTCGGCATTACGATCGTTGGCCCAATCGATCAGCGGCGCCGCCGACATGATCGCGTTGACCCCGGTATGCATGATCGAGCTGTGGACCTCAAACCCGACAACATGTGTATCATACCCGAAGCTGCCTTTGTGGCCCGTGACGGCCTGCATCATCGACGGCTCGCCCACGATCACCGCGGATCCTTTGGGCAGAAACTCCTGCATGGCTTCGATCATCGGCGGGGCTCCGGTGCAGCCAACCTCCTCATCAAAGCTCAGCGCCAGTTGCAGAGGTCGTTTGAGATCCGCGTATTGCGCCTCGACCAATGCCCAGATGGCCAGTGCGCCAAAGCCCTTCATGTCGCAGGTTCCGCGTCCGAAATATTTGCCGTCTCTTTCAACAACAGTGAAAGGGTCGCTGTCCCATGGCTGCCCGTCAACGGGCACGACATCGGTATGGCCGGACAGGACAACCGCCCCTTCCTGCCAGGGGCCGACATGGGCCAGCAGGGCGGCTTTGTGAGGCTGGTTCGGATCGGGCCAGCGATGCGACGTGATGCCGTGGCTGGCCAAGTAGGCTTCGACCCAGTCCACCAGAGGCAGGTTGGTCTCACGGCTCACCGTCGGGAACGAGATCAGGCGCGTCATGATCTCAAGCGGCGTCAGGCGGTGCGGCATGGGGATCAGTAACCGCTATCCGTGGTTAGGACGAAGTGACCCGGCTCGACCTCGCGGTATTCTGAAGGTTCGGGTTTATAGCCGATTGGATGAATTGGCGACGGGATCGGCTTGAAATTCAGATCCTTTTCCGATTTCCGCTGGTTCGGATCGGCAATCGGAACAGCCTTCATCAGCGCCTGAGTATAGGCGTGCTGCGGGTTCTCGAACACCCGGGCACGCGGGCCAAGTTCGACAATGCGGCCCAGATACATGACGCCGACATGGTGGCTGACCCGCTCGACCACGGCCATGTCGTGGCTGATGAACAGATAGCTGAGGCCAAGTTCCGACTGAAGCTCCATCATCAGGTTCAGAACCTGCGCCTGGACCGATACGTCAAGCGCCGATACCGCCTCGTCCGCGACGATCAGTTTGGGGTTCAGCGCCAGCGCTCGGGCAATCGCGATCCGCTGCCGCTGACCACCCGACATCTCGTGCGGGAAACGACGCATGAAGCTGCGCGGCAACTGTACCTTGTCGAACAGTTGCGCCACACGGTCCTGCAACTCCGAGCCTGACGCGACACCGTAGTTGCGCATCGGTTCAGCCACCTGATCGATCAGCTGCATCTGCGGATTGAGCGAGGCGAACGGGTCCTGAAAGATCATCTGCATATCCAGCCGCGCTTTGCGCAGACCCGCAGAATCCAGTTTCATGATATCAAGGCCATCCAGATTGACCTCACCTGCCATCGGCTCGACCAGCCGCAGGATCGACCGACCCGCCGAAGATTTGCCGCACCCTGATTCGCCCACAAGGCTCAGCGTCTGGCCCTTGTTCAGGGTGAACGAAACGTCTTCGACCGCGTGCACATTGGAAATCGTGCGGCGCAGCAGCCCACCCTTGACGGGGAACCGGGTGGTCAGGTTCTTGACGGACAGCAGAACTTCTTCAGTGCCAGGGATTGGCGCGATGTTCTGCCCTTCGACACCCAGCAGCTTCATCGGTTCCGGGGCCGATTTTCCCTGCATTTCGCCCAGTTTCGGAACAGCGGCCAGCAGCGCCTTGGTGTAGTCGTGCTGCGGATTCTCAAAGATCTCCTTGACCGTGCCCTCTTCGACCTTGTTGCCGCGGAACATGACCACGACGCGGTCGGCCATCTGCGCCACAACCGCCATGTCATGCGTAATGAACATCACCGCCGTGCCGGTTTCCCGCTTGAGCCGGTCCATCAGTGCGAGGATCTCGGCCTGAATGGTCACGTCCAGCGCTGTGGTGGGTTCATCCGCGATCAGCAGGCGCGGCTCGCAGGCCATGGCCATGGCGATCACCACCCGCTGGCGCATGCCGCCGGACAATTCGTGCGGGTATTGCTTCAGTCGCCGTTCGGGTTCTGGAATGCGGACCTGACGCAGCAGTTCCAGCGCGCGGCCCTCGGCCTGCGACTTGGACAGGTTCTTGTGGATCCGCAACCCTTCGGTCAACTGCCGGCCAACGGTAAAAACGGGGTTCAGCGCTGTCATCGGCTCCTGAAAGATCATTCCGATCTCGTTGCCGCGAATCTGTTTCATCAGATTCTGATCGGCCCCAGACAGGTCCATTTCGGTCTTGTCGCGCCGGTCAAACAGCAGTTGCCCACCCGCGATCTCACCGCCGCCGAATTCCACCAACCGCATCAGCGACAGAGACGAGACCGATTTCCCCGACCCCGATTCACCAACGATACATACGGTTTCGCCGGGATGGATCGAAAACGAAACATCTTCGACCCCGACCACCGGACCATCCTTGGTCTGAAATTCGACCCTGAGATTCTTGATCTGGGCAATAGGCTGATCCAGCACGCGCACGCTCCCCTTGGCGGCTTGTTATTTTTGAATGCCAAACGCTAAGGCGGCAGGAAGGGAAAAGTCAAACGCATTGCAGGTTTTCCTTAAGGCAAGGCTTGCAATTTTCCAAAACTCTGTTTCGATACGCCGCGTAACCGTTTTTGGGAGATGGCGGAATTCGCGAAGCGTGGCTTGCATACATGTTTCTTTTCAGCGCCTTACAATCCCACACGGCAACGCCAAACCCGCAGGCCTTGCGGAGATAATCGAGACACGAATGTGTCCAACATGGAGTGTATGATGAAAATCAAAACCCTTTTGCTTGGTGCGATTGCAAGCACAGCGATGGCCCCGATGGCCTTTGCCGAGCGCGGATCGGACGGCAATGTCAGCATCATTTACTGGCAGGCACCGTCGATCCTGAACCCGTTCCTTTCAGGTGGCACCAAGGATGTGGAGTCGGCCTCGCTGGTGATCGAACCGCTCGCCCGCTACGACCAGGACGGCAACATGGTGCCTTATCTGGCATCGGAAATTCCAACCGTTGAAAACGGCGGTGTCAGCGAAGATCTGACCTCGATCACCTGGAAAATCGCACCGGGAATCACCTGGTCGGATGGTAGTCCGTTCACTTCTGCGGACGTGAAATTCACAGCTGACTACTGCATGCACCCCGAAGGTGGCTGCGCGCAGGTGACCAAATTCGAAGGTGTCACATCAGTCGAAGCCGTGGACGACCTGACCGTAAAAGTCACGTTCGATGCACCGACCCCGTTCCCCTATGGTCCGTTTGTCGGCGGCGAAAGCCCGATCATTCAGGCCGCACAGTTTGCCGACTGCCTGGGCGCGAAAGCCCCCGAATGCACCGAGCAGAACTTTAACCCGATCGGCACCGGCCCGTTTGTCGTCACCGAGTTCAAGCCGAACGACGTGATCACCATGAAGGCCAACGACAACTACCGTGATCCGGCAAAACCTGCCTTTGCGACGCTGACCTTCAAAGGTGGCGGTGACGCAACTGCGGCGGGCCGCGCGGTGATGGAAACCGGCGAGTTTGACTATGCCTGGAACCTGCAGCTGGCACCCGAGGTGATCCAGCAGATGCAGGAAGGCGGCAAGGGCACTCCGGTCGCAGGCTTCGGCCCGCTGGTCGAGCGCATCATGCTGAACCAGACCAACCCGTCGCCCGATCTGCCGGAAGGCGAGCGTTCGACTGCTGCGCATCCGCACCCGTTCCTGCAGGATCCTGCGGTTTACAAGGCGATGTCTCTGGCAATCGACCGTCCGCTGCTGGTGGAAATCGGCTATGGCCAGGCCGGTCAGGTCACCTGTAACTGGGTTCCGGCCCCGGCTGCCGTCAATTCGGACACCTTTTCCTGTGACACGCAGGACATCGAAGGTGCGAAGAAACTGCTGGATGACGCGGGTATCGTAGACTCTGATGGCGACGGCGTGCGTGAAAAAGACGGCGTTCCGCTGAAGATCGTCTACCAGACCTCGACCAACGCCGTCCGTCAGGACTTCCAGGCGCTGATCAAGGAATGGTGGAGCCAGATCGGTATCGAAACCGAGCTGCGCAACATCAACGCGTCGGTCTTCTTCGGCGGTGACCCGGGTTCGCCCGACACCTTCCAGAAGTTCTATGCGGACGTTGAAATGTACGCCAACACCTTCAACGGCACCGACCCGCAGTCCTATCTGGGCAACGGCTTGTGCGACAAGGCTCCCAAGCCGGAATCGCAGTGGCAGGGTGAAAACATCAGCCGCTTCTGCAACGAAGAATTCGACAAGCTGCATGGTCAGCTGGCCGAAACCGCCGGTGCGGAAGAGCGTGCGAAAATCGCCCGTCGTCTGAACGACATCATGGTTGAAAACGGCGGTATGATCCCGCTGGTGCACCGTGGCCGTCTGTCGGCGCACGCAAACACCCTGGGTGGCGTGATCCTGAATGTTTGGGACAGCGAGCTGTGGAATGCAGCAGACTGGTACCGCAAGACCGGATCCTAAACATCAAGTTGCAAAGCTGCGCCCCGATCTGTATCGGGGCGCGGTCATTTGCACACCACTCCAACAAGAAGACGCACAATAAAGGCGCCTTTTGATGCTCAACTTCACCATCAGACGACTGATTCTGGCCGTTCCGACGCTCCTGTTCATCAGTCTCGTCATCTTCCTGCTGCTTGAACTCGCACCCGGCGATCCCATGGCGCAGGTTCCGCTTACCGTCCCCCCCGAAGTCAAAGAGAAGATGCGCGAGGCGCTTGGCCTCGGGCAGCCGATGCATATCCGGTTCTGGAAATGGATCGTGCAGTTCTTCTGGATTGAACCGCAGGTGCTGATCGACTCGATGTTCGGCACGACCTTCTCCGAAGGCGATCTGCGTGTGATTTCGTGGCAGACCCGCTCGCCCGTCATGGACATCGTCGTTCAGCGTATCCCGCAGACCCTGTGGGTCGTCGGCACCGCTTATGTGGTCGCCATCCTTATCGCGCTGCCCATCGGCATCTATTCCGCATACCGCCAGTATTCCTGGTTCGATCAGATGGGTACATTCGTGTCGATGGTCGGCTTCTCGGTCCCGCCTTTCTTCTCGGGCGTGCTGGTGATCGTGATCTTCTCTGTCCAACTTGGCTGGTTCCCGTCAATCTATGACACAACACATGTGGTCGACAGCTGGGACAGTTTTGTCGTGCAGCTGAAGCAGATGATCATGCCTGTCATGGTTCTGGCGCTTCAGATCACCGCACAACTCAGCCGGTTCATGCGCGCCTCGATGCTGGATAACCTCAACCAGGACTACGTCCGCACCGCCCGCGCCAAGGGCCTTAGCGAATACACCGTCGTGATGGTCCACGTGCTGCGCAACTCGATGATTCCGGTTGTCACCGTGATTGCTCTGGGCATTCCGGCCATCTTCGGCGGCGCCATCATTACCGAGCAGGTCTTCAAGGTGAACGGCATCGGCCAGTTGCTGATCGGGGCCATTCAGGCCAATGACCTGCCGATGGTGCAGACCCTGACCTTCATCTTCGCCGTCCTGATCGTGCTGTTCAACCTGATCGCAGACGTCCTGTATGGCATTCTGGACCCGAGGATTCGCTATGACTGATCATGATCGCACGGATTCTCTGGTTCCGGACGAAGGGCTTGCCCCGGCCTCGACCGCCCTGCCAACGGCAGACGTGCTGGAGGAACTGGCCACCCCGCCCCGCAGTCAGTGGCGCGATGTCTGGGATCAGTTCAAGACCCACAAGGGCGCGATGATCGGGGCCGTCCTGTTTATCTTCATCGTGGCCGGCGTCTACATTGGTCCTTATCTGTGGAGCATCGACCCGACACAGATCGACATCCGGTCCCGCAATCAGGGGCCAAGCTGGTCGCACCCGTTTGGAACGGACCAGTTGGGCCGTGACATTCTGGCCCGTATGATGTCAGGCGGGCAAACCTCGGTCTCCGTGGGCATCACCGCGATGTTGCTGGCGTTGTTCCTGGGATCTTTCATCGGCGTTCTGGCCGGGTTCTTCAAACGGCTGGACGGGCCGTTGATGCGCCTGACCGATCTGTTCCTGGCCCTGCCCCTGCTGCCATTGCTTCTAGTCATGATGCTGCTGTTCCGAGAACCGCTGTCAGCGGCATTCGGGCTGGAGCGCGGGATTTTCATCCTGATCGTCGCCGCAATCGGCGTCACGTCGTGGATGCCGACCGCACGGATCGTGCGCGGAGATGTTCTGGCGATCAAGGAGCGGGAGTTCGTTCTGGCCGCGCGCTCGATCGGGACAAGCAACGGACAGATCATCACACGGCACATCCTGCCCAATGTACTGTCCCCGATCATGGTCTCCGCCACGCTGGGCATCGCCACCGCGATCATCACCGAAAGCGCACTGTCCTTCCTGGGTCTGGGCTTTCCACCGGATTTCCCAACCTGGGGCCGTTTGCTGTTTGACGGTGTCGACTATCTGCAGCAATACCCTGAGCGCGTGTTCTGGCCCGGTCTTGCGATCTCGCTGACGGTGCTAAGCGTCAACTATCTGGGTGACGGTCTGCGCGACGCTCTGGACCCGCGTATTCGCGGACGTTGAACCAAGTCAGCCGGCGCGTTTCAGCGCGCCGGCCAACACGACGATCAGTACCGCCAGCGGTATCAGCACCGAAAACGCCATTCTCAGGCCAAACAATTCGGCCAGAAACCCGATCAATGGCGGCCCGATCAGCAACCCGCCATATCCAAGCGTTGCAACACTGGCAATTGCCTGTCCGGGGGGCACCAGCGGATCATTCGCGGCGCGGCTGAATGCCAAGGGCATGATGACGGCATAACCGATCCCCATCAAAGCAAAGCCGAACAAAGCCAGCGAGGTCGCCGCAGCGGATACCACGCAAAACACCCCGATGGCCGCACAGACACCTCCGAATCTTGCGATGCTGACCGGCCCGAACCGGGCTATGAACACACCACCCGCCAGTCTGAGCGCAACCATCGCGACCGAAAACACCGCATAACCCAACGCCGCAACACCTTCGGTCGCTTCCGTGACATCGCGCAGGTAGACCGCGCTCCAGTCCGCGACCGCTCCCTCGCCCAACGCACCACACAGGGCCGCAATTCCAACAAGAACCAAAGCACCGGACGGCCATGCAAAAACGGCGCCGCCCGCGCTTTCCGACAGTTTTGACGTCCAGCGCACCCATGACAGGGCAAGCGCAAACCCTACGACAATCCCACCCGCCAGCAGGAAATGAGTGATCACGGTCAGCCCCATCTGGGCCGCCACGTAACCGCTGAGCGCCCCCAGCCCGGCCCCAAGGCTCCACATTGCGTGAAACGAGGACATGACGGGTTTATCGTAAGCCTGCTCTACCTCGGCCGCCCAGGCGTTCATCGCAACGTCCATCGACCCGTGGAATGCCCCAAAAATGAACAGAAACACAGCCAGCGCCCAGAACCCGCCTGCCAGCGCCAGAAGGATCAGCGAAAGCGTGTAGAGAACGGCAATCACACGCGTTATGACGACAGCTCCGAAACGGTCGGTCAGACGCCCCGTCACTGGAAATGAACACACCGCCCCTGCCGCCATGAACAGCAAGCCATAACCCAACGCCTCGTGCGTCAGCTCCAGCCTGTCGCGCACCGCGGGGATGCGCGATGCCCAGATGCCGAACAAGGCACCGTTCAGGATGAACATGGCCGCGACGGCGCGCCATGCGACCACTATTCCGATCACGAAAAACCCCTCTTGCCGGACAAACCTGCCGGCCCCGTTCTACAGGCCTGTTGGATTTTCGCAAACGTGATCTAGGACAGCCGCTTGCGGATACGGCGGACACCGACCCAAACGCCAGCGACGACCGGCAAGGTCACGGCGGCCGTCAGCATTCCCTTGCTGATGCCCGCGCTCGTCAGCGGATACAAAAGATAGCTGACCAAAGACACCGCATAATAGCTGATTGCAACAACCGACAAGCCTTCTACCGTGTGCTGAAGCCGCAAGGCCAGATCCGCGCGACGATCCATGCTTTCCAGCAGCGCCTGGTTCTGAGCACTTCGTTCCACATCCACCCGCGTCCGCAGCAGGTCGCCGGCGCGGATAGCCCGGTCCGACAAGGCTTGCAGGCGGCGCTCGGCCGACTTCACGGTGCGCATAGCCGGGTCATAGCGGCGCATCATGAAATCGGCAAAAGACTGGCCGCCCTCGAACCGTTCCTCACGCAGGATTTCGATCCGCTGGTTGACGATGGCTTCATAGGCGCCCGACGCTCCAAAGCGGAAAGAGGATTGGGCCGACAGGGTTTCCAGTTCGATCGACGTGGACAGCAGTTGCGGCAACAACTCATCCGGCTTGGACGAACTGACAGTCATCTGCTTCATCAACTCCGTCAGCTTCCCGTCCAGTTCGCCTATGCGCGGCATCAGCCGTTTCACCCTCGCAAAGCCCAGCATGGACATTGCCTTATAGGTCTCGATTTCACACAGACGCTGAATGATACGGCCAGTCCGGCGCTGATTGGTCCCGTCACGGACAAAAACGGCAAAGCGCATATGACCCGCCGGGTCGATGCGAAAATCGCTGGCGCAAATGGCGGCGTCATCCAAAACGCGGGCCACCGCCAGGCTTTCCGGTTCGAACCAATCCGCAAGCATCGGCTTCACGGAGTCATCATCCTTGCATTCCACCACCCGCAGCATCGCCGAGGTTACGCGCTGACCGGGGCTTGCCATCAGCCAGTCGGGCGGAAAAATTTCGAAGTCCGCCGGATTGAACGGGCGGTCACTGACATTCTGCGCAATGGCCGTATACGTTACGAATTCAGCGTGCTGCTCCCATTTGAGCCAGTGGCGTCCGATCTGCCCGGCATAATGCGTGGCCCCGGGCTGCGGATGCGGCGCTCCGTGGCGGTTCAGCAAATCCGTCAGATGCGCAATATCTTCATCACGATCCCGCGCTGCCGCCGCAACGGGCTTCTTGATGGCCAGAAACACCACCGTACAGGGCGTTTTCGCCACCGGAAACGGGCGCGCGTGCAATTCATTGGCCAGCGCATAGCGCAGCGGATGATCCTGGATGGGCGTCATTGTTAGCTCCCTGACTCCAGGCCACTATACCCCGCATTCAAAATACATCAATTATTGTTTTATTTCATATACTTACATGAATACCACCGCATACAGTGGCGCTATCCTATTGATTTGGCTGCCAGAGCTCGACCGGATTGCCTTCAGGGTCGTGAATACGAGCGAACTTCCCGACCTCACTGTCCCACTCATCGCGGGTTTCGACCTGGATGCCTGCTGCCTCAAGCTGAGCGATTAACGCTGCCAGATCATCGACGCGGAAGTTGATCATCCACTGTTGCTCTGACCGGCCGAAATATTCGGTCTCCTGATCGAAAGGCGCAAACACGGTGTACCCCTCGCGCTGTTTCCAGGGGACAGGATCGTAGTGATTGACCCCCAGATGTGTTTCATACCACGCGGACAGCGCTTTCGGATCGCGCGCGCGGAAGAACACACCGCCGATACCGTTCACCTTTTCCATCAACGCCCTCCTGTCAACAACCCGTCCTGCCCAGCCTAGCACGCCCCGCCTGCTTCATCTGGCCAAAAATATCCTGGAGGTCAGGAGGCAAAGCCTCCTGCATATCAAAAAAAGAAAAGGGCGCCGTCTGGCGCCCTTTGCAATTTTGATACAGCCTGCCGATCAGTCGATCATGGGCAGCAGCTTGTCCAGGCTCGCCTTGGCGTCGCCATAGAACATGCGGGTGTTTTCCTTGAAGAACAGCGGGTTTTCGATGCCCGAATAGCCAGTACCCTGACCACGCTTGGACACGAACACCTGCTTGGCCTTCCAGCATTCCAGAACCGGCATGCCGGCAATGGGGCTGTTGGGGTCTTCCTGCGCCGCAGGGTTCACGATGTCATTCGAACCGATCACGATGGCCACATCCGTGTCCGGGAAGTCATCGTTGATCTCGTCCATTTCCAGAACGATGTCATACGGCACCTTCGCTTCGGCCAACAGAACGTTCATATGGCCCGGCAGACGACCGGCTACGGGGTGGATCGCAAAACGCACCTCTTTGCCCTTGGCGCGCAGCTTGCGGACCAGTTCAGAAACGGACTGCTGCGCCTGCGCGACGGCCATACCGTAGCCCGGGATGATGATCACGCTGTCAGCGTCGTTCAGCGCGGCCGCAACTCCATCTGCGTCGATCGCCACCTGCTCGCCCTCGACCGCCATCTGCTCGCCCTGCGGGCCACCGAAGCCGCCCAGGATCACGCTGACAAAGTGACGGTTCATCGCCTTACACATGATGTAGGACAGGATCGCACCGGACGAGCCCACCAGCGCGCCGACCACAATCAGCAGGTCGTTGCCCAGCGAGAAGCCGATCGCCGCAGCGGCCCAGCCCGAGTAGCTGTTCAGCATCGACACAACCACCGGCATGTCGGCGCCTCCGATGCCCATGATCAGGTGGTAACCAATGAACAGCGCCGCCAGCGTCATCAGGATCAGCGGGAACAGGCCACCCGACGAGGTGTACCAGATCAGGCAGATCAGCGAGAGACCGGCAGCCGCCGCGTTCAGCGCATGACCGCCGGGCAGTTTAGTTGCGGCGCTCGTCACCTTACCCGCCAGCTTGCCATAGGCGACAACCGAACCGGTAAAGGTAATCGCACCGATGAAGATGCCGAGGTACAATTCGACATGCAGGATTGCCAGTTCCGCCGCGGTCTTCTTGGCGATCAGCTTAGCAAATGCGCCCAGATCGGAAAGATCCGCCTGAGACGCACTGTCGGCAATCGCCATGACCTGCGCCACGTTACCGATTTCGAAATGAGCGTTGAAGCCGACGAACACAGCCGCAAGACCCACCAGCGAGTGCATAGCTGCGACAAGCTGCGGCATCTCGGTCATCTGCACGCGCTGCGCCACGTATTGGCCGATGAAACCGCCACCGGCGATCAGCAGCAGCGACAGCAGCCACAGTCCCGAACCGGGACCAACCAGCGTGGCGAAGACCGCCAGCGCCATACCGACGATGCCATACCAGACCGCGCGCTTGGCGCTTTCCTGGTTCGACAGACCGCCGAGCGAAAGGATGAACAAAACAGCCGCAACAACATAGGCAGCAGTAGTGAAGCCAAATTCCATGTGCCCGGCCTCCTTAAGATTTCTGGAACATGGCAAGCATGCGCCGGGTTACGAGGAAGCCACCGAAGATGTTGATCCCGGCCATGAAGACGGACAGCGCCGCCAGCAGAATGACCAGGAACGATCCTGATCCGATCTGCATCAAGGCCCCAACGATGATGATCGACGAGATCGCGTTGGTGATCGCCATCAGCGGAGTGTGCAAGCTGTGCGAAACATTCCAGATCACCTGGAAGCCCACAAAGATCGCCAGCACAAAGACGATGAAGTGCTGCATGAAACTGGCCGGAGCGATCAGCCCCACCAGCAACATCAGCGCACCACCAACACCCAGCAGTGTGAACTGCTGCTTGGTCTGCGCCTTGAAGGCCGCAATCTCCTGCGCCTTCTTCTCTTCCGGGGTCAGTTCCTTGACTTCCGGTTTCTTCTGCGCTGCAATCGCCTGCACTTTCGGCGGCGGCGGCGGGAAGGTAATCTCGCCCTCATAGGTCACAGTCGAGCCGCGAATGACGTCATCTTCCATGTCGTGATTGATCTGACCGTCCTTTTCGGGCGTCAGGTCGGTCATCATGTGACGGATGTTGGTCGCATACAAAGACGAGGACTGTGCTGCCATCCGGCTGGGGAAGTCGGTATATCCGATAATGGTCACGCCATTGTCGGTCACGATCTTCTCGTCCGCCACGGTCAGCTTGCAGTTGCCGCCCTTTTCCGCCGCCAGATCGACGATCACCGAGCCGGGCTTCATGCTTTCAACCATGTCCTTGGTCCAAAGCTCGGGCGCTTCGCGGTTCGGGATCAGCGCCGTGGTGATGACGATGTCCATCTCGGGCGCAAGTTCGCGGAACTTGGCCAGCTGCGCGTTGCGGAACTCTTCGGACTGGACCGAGGCATAACCGCCGGTGGCCGCGCCGTCCTGCTGGTCTTCTTCAAAGTCCAGATAGACGAATTCAGCACCCATGGACTCGACCTGCTCGGCCACTTCCGGGCGCACGTCGAACGCATAGGTGATCGCGCCCAGCGAGGTCGAGGTCCCGATGGCCGCCAGACCGGCCACACCGGCGCCAACGATCAGCACCTTTGCAGGCGGCACTTTACCTGCCGCCGTCACCTGACCGGTGAAAAAGCGACCAAAGTTGTTGCCCGCCTCGATCACGGCGCGGTAACCCGCGATATTGGCCATCGACGACAGCGCGTCCATCTTCTGCGCGCGCGAAATACGCGGCACCATTTCCATGGCGATCACGTTTGCGCCCTTGGATTTGGCCAGTTCCATGCCTTCTTCGTTGCCCGCAGGGTTGAAGAACGAGATCAGCGTCTTGCCCTTGGTCAGCCGCTTCAATTCCACATCGGTCGGTTGGCGCACCTTGGCGACGATATCAGCCGCCTTCCAAAGCGCCGCCGCGGTCTTGACCACCTCGACACCCGCAGCCTCATAGGCCGCATCCGAGAACCCGGCAGCGGCACCCGCGCCCTTCTCGATCAGGCACTCATAGCCCAGCTTCTGCAATTGCACGGCAGAGTCCGGCGTCATCGCAACCCGGTTCTCTCCGTCCAGTCTTTCCTTCGGTGTGCCTATTTTCACCGGTGCTATCCCCCTAATTTTGACTCAAACTGAGCAGGTGGTCGGTATTGTTTGATAAGCAAACATGTATCCTGCGCAACATTATTTCGCAAGCGCAGCATTTTTGACGTTGGATCATGGCCGCAACCCACTCATATCCACCGCCGTGTTTCCCGTTCATAGCGGGCAAAATCGGCGCGGAATGTCCGGCGCAGGCGGTCTTCTTCCGGCAGGATAAAACGGCGTTCCAGGACCCAGACAAAGACTGGCACCAAAACCAGCGAAAGCACTGCATCAAAACGCAGAATCAGACCGGCCAGGATCAGAACATCCCCCAGATAAATCGGATTGCGGCTGCGCTTGTAGATGCCCGATCGCACCATCGTGGTTGGTGTTTCGTGCGGAATAACGGTGGTTTTGTGGCGGCGGAATTCGACGATGGCCAACACGGCCAGAAGGATGCCCCCTCCGATCAGGATGCCACTCAAAAGATCGGTCAGGCCGCTTTCCAGCGACAGATCCAACGACAGATGACGTCCCTGCAGCCACGCGAGCACGGCGAATCCCAAAAGCCAGACGGGTGGTACATCGATCCGTTGCACGCACATTTCCTGTGATTGACGACACGCGCAATCATGTCGCTTCTGAACGACGTCCTACCGCTTTCGGGCCAAAATGGCAAAGCTCAGGATGTCGCATCGATGGACAGGCGGTTTCCGATCAGATAGGCCCGTGGAAACACTGATCCGAAGCACAATAAGATGAGCCCTGAATGACCGATTTTGCCGCAACCAAAGCCATGTTCGACCTGCCTGAGGGCGTGATTTATCTGGATGGCAATTCGCTCGGTCCCTTGCCCAAGGCGGCGGGCGCACGTGTGCAGGACATGATGGCCAACGAATGGGGGCAAATGTTGATCACCGGCTGGAACAAGGCAGGCTGGATGGGAATGCCGACCGAGCTGGGTGATCGTATCGGGCGGCTGATTGGGGCCGAACCCGGCAGCGTTGTGGTCGGCGACACATTGTCGATCAAGGTATATCAGGCCGTGGCGTCCGCGCTGGAGCTGTGCCCCAACCGCAAGGTTGTTCTGTCGGACAACGGAAACTTCCCCTCGGACCTTTACATGGCGGACGGGCTTCTGCGCTCACTCGGACCGGATTATGAATTGCGTGTGGTCGCCCCCGAGGACGTGGCCGCGAACATTACCGAAGACGTTGCCGTTCTGATGCTGACGGAAGTGGACTACCGCTCGGGACGCATGCACGACATGAAGGCGCTGACGGAACAGGCGCATTCGAACGGCACAGTTACGGTCTGGGACCTGGCCCATTCTGCGGGCGCAATCCCCGTTGACCTGTCGGGCTGCAACGCAGATTTTGCAGTGGGCTGCACATACAAATACCTCAACGGTGGTCCGGGCGCGCCAGCCTTTATCTATGTCGCACCACGTCTGGCTGACAGCGTCAGGCCCGCACTGTCCGGCTGGCTGGGTCACGAAGCGCCATTTGCCTTTGATCTGGATTACCGTCCGGGCAGCGGGATCGAAAGAATGCGGGTCGGCACCCCCCCGGTCATTCAGATGAGCGCGCTTGCATCAGCAATGGATGTCTGGGATCTGGCAGACATGAACGACGTGCGCGCCAAGTCCATCGAACTGACCGAGCTTTTCGTTGCGCGCGTCGAAGCCACCTGCCCTGGTCTGCATTTGGCCAGCCCGCGAGATCCGAACCTGCGCGGCAGTCAGGTCTCATTCCATTTCACCGACGGTTATGCCGCAATGCAGGCCCTGATCGCGCGCGGCGTGATCGGAGATTTCCGGGCCCCGGACATTATGCGCTTTGGCTTCACGCCGCTTTATATCGATGAACAGGATGTCGAACGCGCGGTCGAAATCCTTGCAGATATCATGCAGAACAGATTTTGGGACGCGCCGGAATACAAAATTCGCCAGCGCGTTACCTGACCTCGAGCCCGGCGCCGAACAGGTCGGCAACCTGGCCCACCTGTCGTTCATAAACCTCGGCACCCGCTCCGGTCAGTTTCAGCCCCTTGAGCGTCGCTGAAATGGTCCGGCCGGTTTCAACCGCGTCTGCGAACAACCGAACGCGCCCAGCTTGTTGTTGGTGTGACAGCCAGTCTGCGTAAAGCCCCGCCAGCATGGCCTCCCCCTCCGAGATGATCTCGGAAGACATGGACTTGGTGTTATCCAGCAGTTCAAGCCCGTGCGGCAGCGCCAGAATGGCTGCCATTCCTTCGGTCTGCGCCCGTATTGCTCGCTTCAACACGTCCGGCACGGAACCGGGCGACGCCAGCGCTGCAGCAACCGCTGCGCTTTTTTCCGCATAGTAGAGTTCGGTCAGCTTTCTGACGATCGCTTCTTTGTTCTTGTAGTGCAGATACACGGCCGGTCGGGACATCCCCGCGCCCCGCGCTATGTCGTCCATTGATGTCTTGCGAAATCCGTACGTTGCAAATGCCTGAAAGGCCGAGTCCAGGATCGCTTTTTGCCGTATATCGCCAACTGCTTCTGTCATGCTCAAATTCTTGACATTTTTTGTTTATTTTGTCAATTGACATCCTGACACTTTTCAACAATTGTGTCAGAAACCGCGACAGCTACGAGAGGTGCGCCATGGCGACCGCCCTTAAGATCAATGGAAAGAAGCATCAGATTGACCTGCCCGATGACGTCCCCCTGCTTTGGGTCTTGCGGGATGAGGTCGGCCTGACCGGGACCAAATTTGGCTGCGGCGTGGCAGCCTGTGGGGCCTGCACCGTCCATATTGATGGCGAGGCGGTACGCTCGTGCCAGGTTGCGCTATCGGACGTTTGGGGTGACGTGACCACAATAGAAGGTATCGGCACCCCGGACGCGATGGCGACCATACAGCAGGCCTGGGTCGATCATCAGGTCGCGCAATGCGGTTATTGCCAGTCGGGCCAGATCATGCAGGCCGCTGCGCTGCTGGCGGAAAACCCCGCCCCAAGCGACAGTGATATCGACGAGGCGATGCAGGGCAACCTGTGCCGCTGCGGCACCTATCCCCGCATTCGCGCCGCGATTCACGATGCGGCGTCCAAGATAAACGAGGCGTAAATTATGGCATCTGTTGGTAAAATCCTCCGCCGCACGTTCCTGATCGGTTCAGCCGCAATTGTCGGCGGCGTGGCGTTCGGCGCCTACTATGTCAGCCGCCCAGTTGCCAATCCGCTCAAACCCGGCAAAGGCGAGGCGGCGCTGAACCCGTTCGTTTTGATCGACCAGAACGGCGTTACCCTCTTTGCACCCCGCGCCGAGATGGGGCAGAGCGTGAAAACCACCTGGGCCGCACTGATCGCGGAAGAACTGGACGTGGATCTGGACCAGATCACCGTCCTGCACGGCCCGGCGGCGCAAGCCTATTACAACACGGCCATGATCGGTGAAGGCTTGCCGAACAAGGGCTACGACATATCTGATTTCCAGCACAATCTGGGTGAAGCTTTGGGCGGGATCGGCAAAGTGCTCAGCCTGCATGTGACGGGCGGCTCGACCTCGATGAAGGACGGGTTCGAGCGGATGCGGGAAGCCGGCGCCTCGGCCCGCGAAACGCTGAAACAGGCTGCCGCCGACCGTCTGGGCGTGGACCGCACTACCCTGAAAACGGCCTCGGGCCATGTGATTGCCCCGAATGGCGACAAGATACCCTACACCGAACTGGCCGTGGATGTGGCCAAGCTCGACCCGATCGAGGCGCCGCTGCGTGACCCCTCAGAATGGCGTTACCTTGGCCGACCCCAACCGCGTCTGGACATGGCCGAAAAGGCGACCGGCACCGCCGAATTCGCAATCGATGTACGCCTGCCCGGAATGAAGTTCGCCTCGGTCCGCATGAACCCGAAACTGGGTGGCCAGATGAACGGCTTTGACGACACCGCCGCGAACTCAATGCCGGGGGTCGAGAAAATCGTCGATCTGGGCACTGGCGTTGCTGTCATTGCCACCAATACATGGCTGGCCAATCAGGCAGTCGAAGCCATTGACGTGGATTGGGGCGACGCGCCCTATCCGCCCGGGACAGAGGCAATCTTTGACAGGATCAGGGAGGCGTTCGAGAACGACCCGAACTCGACCATGCGCGATGACGGCGACGTCAGCACTCTGCCGGACGGCGCCACCGAGATATCCGCGGAATACACCGTGCCTTATCTGGCCCACGCGACAATGGAACCGATGACGGCCGCCGCGCTGTTTTCCGGCAACAAACTGGAATTCTGGGGCGGCAATCAGGCCCCGACCTTCATGCAGATCAAAATTGCCGAGGCGGCCAATCTCGAAACCGATGCTGTTGAGGTTCATACCACCTATCTGGGCGGGGGCTATGGCCGTCGGCTGGAGTTTGACTTTGGGGTCATCGCCACAAAAATCGCCTTGGCCATGCCGAACACGCCGGTTCTGACGACCTGGAGCCGGGAAGAGGACATGCGCCACGACTTCTATCGTCCCGGCGCAATAGCCCGGATGCGCGGTGCGGTCAAAGACGGTCAGGCGGTCCTGATTGACGGTCGGGTCGCCTCGCAATCCTGCACACATCAGGCCGTGTCTCGCGTGACCGGGTTCGCCGGCGGCGGCCCCGACAAGGTACTTGTCGAAGGGCTGTTCAACCAGCCATATGCCGTGCCGAACTATCGCATCAGCGGCCACATCGCCGATCTGGATATTCCCGTCGGCTTCTGGCGTTCGGTCGGCAACAGCCACAACGGGTTCTTCCACGAAACTTTCATGGATGAAATGGCCCATGCCGCCGGCCGCGACCCGCTGGAATTCCGGCTGGAGCTGATGAAGAACGAACACGCGCCATCGGCCGGGTGTCTGGAAGCGGTGCGCGACATGTCGGGCTGGACCGGCCAGACCCCGGACGGAGTTGGCCGCGGGGTCGCCTTCACCTACAGCTTCGGCACTCCGGTAGCTCAAGTGATCGAAGTCGTTGACGAAGTCGGCAGCATCCGCATCAGCAAGGCTTGGATTGCCTGCGATATGGGCATTGCGCTGGACCCCGATAACGTCAAGGCGCAGATGTTCGGCGGCATGATGTACGGCCTGTCAGCGGCCTGCTTTGGTGAAATAACCTTTGCCGATGGCGAGGTCGAACAGTTCAACTTCCCCGACTATGACGCCATGCGTATGCACACGGCCCCGGAAGTCGAAGTGCGCGTACTGGAAACCAACCGTCACCTGGGCGGCGCAGGAGAACCCGGCACGCCGCCATCAATGCCGGCACTGGGCAACGCGCTTTTTGACCTGACCGGAGAACGTGCTCGGTCTCTGCCGCTGATCAATCAGTTCAATCTGGTGGTTTGATGCAACCCGACCGGTCCCGTTTTGCGGGGCCGGCGCAAGTCACGCGGTTTGTTGAAACAGTCCAGCTTCCGATCCAGTCGCCCAGGCCCGCACCGACGCTCCAAATGCTTCGAACAATGGCCGTGACACAGGATCATTCACAGCATCCCATTCCGGGTGCCACTGAACGGACAGGGTAAATCCCGGGGCGTCTTTGACATAGATCGCCTCGGGTGTGCCGTCCGGTGCATGGCCGTCGATTTCGATCCTGTGGCCGACTGTCTTGATCCCCTGCCCGTGCAACGTATTGGTCATCACCTCGGTCGCGCCCATCAGGCGGTGGAACACACCACCCTCGGCCAGTGTCACGACATGGCGCAGGGCGAATTTCTCTTCCAACGTACCGTCGGGCGGCATCCGGTGGTTCATGCGCCCGGGCAGATCACGGATTTCGGGGTATAGCGTCCCGCCCAATGCCACGTTGACTTCCTGAAACCCACGGCAAATTCCAAAAAACGGCTGACCTCGCTCAACACAGGCCCGGACCAGTGGCAAAGTTATCGCATCGCGCGCCCGATCGAATTCCCCATGCGCTTCGGTGGCCAGTTCGCCATACTCCTCCGGGTGAACATTGGGGCGCCCACCTGTCAGCAGGAAGCCGTCGCAGACCTCAAGCAGTTCATCGACGGATACATATCTGGGGTCTGCCGGGATCAGCATCGGCAGGCAGCCCGAAACATTCGCCACCGCATCGGAATTCATCGTTCCGCCGGCATGCGTCGGGTATTGATCGTTCATCAGATACGAGTTTCCGATGATACCAACCACGGGTCGTGACATTGTTGTTTTCCAAAACGTTTCCAGATCTAGCTGAAAACTATCGGCAGCAGATGAGACGTGCAATAGCACACACCCTGCATCTCAGCGCAAGCTCCTGTTCACAACTGCACAATTTTTCCCAATTTTAGATCAATATTCAGGAAGCTGTTCCAGAAATGTCACTAATAGAGGGAAGAAGTTCCTAATGGCGGTTCTTCAGCCTCCACACCGGCCACGACATAACGTTGCGTGTCAGATCTCGCCCGTCAGACCCGCGGCTTCGATGCCAGCCAGGGCCGCCGCCGCGTCGTTGTCCGACGTATCGCCGGTCACCCCAACCGCACCAATTACGGCACCCTTTTTGTCGCGCAGCAGGACGCCACCCGGAACAGGCACGACCTGACCGCCATAAACGCCATTTACCGCCGCCATGAAATAGGCCTGAGCCTCGGCGCGCTGCATCTGCGCAGTACCCGCCATGCCCAACATGACCGCCCCATAAGCCTTGCCGTGCGCTATTCCAAAGCGCCCCGGGGCCGCGCCGTCCTCACGCTCGAATGCGATGACGTGACCGCCTGCATCCAACACAACCACCGAGAGTGGCTTCAACTCCATCTCATGCGCTTTTTCCAACGACTTTCGAATGATGGTGCGCGCCTTGCGCAAGGAAATAGCCATCCCTGATCCCTTTCATCTGGCCCAAAATATCCTCGGGGGAGCGCGAGGGGGCAGACAGCCCCCTCGTTCCCGCCCGTACAGCTCAACCCAAACTGGCTTTCTTTTCCAGCCGCCGTGCATGCAGAACCGGTTCGGTATAGCCCGAAGGCTGCACCCGCCCCTTGAAAACCAGATCGCAAGCCGCCTGAAAGGCGATACCATCAAAACCGGGCGCCATGGGAGAATATTCCGGATCATCCGCATTCTGGCGATCGACCACGGCGGCCATCTTGCGCATTGCGGCCATCACCTGGCCTTCGTCAATCACATCATGATGCAGCCAGTTGGCCAGCGCTTGCGAGGAAATCCGGCAGGTCGCGCGGTCCTCCATCAGGCCGATGTCATGAATGTCCGGCACTTTCGAGCATCCGACACCATGATCGACCCACCGCACAACATAGCCCAGAATGCCTTGCGCGTTGTTCTCGACCTCACGAGTAATTTCCTCTTCGCTCAGGTTGCGCCCGCCCAGCAGGGGCACGGTCAGCAGATCCTCAAGCGTGCCGCGCGCGCCGCCGGCCGCCAGTTCGTCCTGACGGGCCAGAACATCAACCTTGTGATAGTGGGTCGCATGCAGTGTAGCGGCGGTTGGCGAAGGCACCCAGGCACAGGTCGCGCCGGATTTCGGGTGGCCGATCTTTTGGTCCAGCATGTCGCCCATCCGGTCGGGCATCGCCCACATGCCCTTTCCGATCTGAGCCTTGCCCTTCAGGCCGCAGGCCAGACCGATATCAACGTTGCGATCCTCATAGGACGCAATCCACGGCGTGTTCTTGATGTCGCCTTTCGGCAGCATCGGGCCGGCCTCCATCGAGGTGTGAATCTCATCCCCGGTGCGGTCCAGAAAGCCGGTATTGATAAAGGCCACCCGCGATTTTGCAGCGCGGATACATTCCTTGAGGTTGACCGACGTGCGGCGCTCCTCGTCCATGATGCCCAGTTTCACTGTGTTGCGCGGCAAGCCCAGAATATCCTCGACCATGTCGAAAATTTCGACCGAGAACGCCACTTCTTCCGGCCCGTGCATCTTGGGCTTGACCACGTAAACCGATCCTTCGACCGAGTTGCCCCCCTCGCGCCGCAGATCGTGCATCGCGATCAGTGTGGTGCAAAGCGCATCCATCAACCCCTCGCCGATCTCATTGCCCTCGCCATCCAGAACGGCGGGGTTGGTCATCAGATGGCCGACGTTTCGGATCAACATCAGCGAGCGGCCCTTCAGCGCCGCGGTTTCGCCGCCAACGGCGGTGTATTCAACGTCGCCAGCCAGCTTTCGGGTGAATGTCCGGCCACCTTTCGAAACCTCTTCGGTCAGGTCGCCCTTCATCAGACCCAGCCAGTTGCTGTAGGCCACAACCTTGTCGGCGGCATCCACGCAAGCCACCGAATCCTCGCAGTCCATGATAGTGGACAGCGCCGATTCCAGGCGCACATCAGCGATGCCTGCGGGGTCGGAGGCACCAATATTGCTGGACGGGTCGATCATGATCTGCACGTGAAGACCGTTATTCTTCAGTACCACGAACTCAGGCTTGTCAGCGGAACCGCCAAAGCCAACGAAACCTGCGGGATCGGCCAGCGCGGGCACCAGCGCACCGCCTTCGACGCTCAGGTCCGAAACGTCGGACCACGAGCCATTTTCCAGCGGTACCGCGTCATCCAGAAATGCCTTGGCCCACGCGATCACGCGGGCACCCCGAGCGGTATCGTATCCTTTACCCACGGGCAGATCGCCCATCGCGTCGGTGCCATAAAGCGCATCATACAGGCTGCCCCATCGTGCGTTGGCGGCGTTCAACGCAAAGCGGGCGTTGGTGATTGGCACCACCAGCTGAGGCCCGGGTGTCAGAGCAATCTCCGGATCGACCTTGGCGGTTTCGATCTGAAAATCGGTACCTTCCTCGACAAGGTATCCAATCTCTCGCAGGAAAGCCTGATACGCGGCGGCATCATGATCCTGCCCTGTTCGGGCCAGATGCCAGCCGTCGACCCGGCCTTGGATCTCGGCCCGTTTTGCCAGCAACGCTTTGTTCTTCGGCCCCAGCTCCTGAACCATTCGGGACAGGCCTGACCAAAAATCCTCGGATAAAACGCCCGTTCCGGGCAGCGCCCGGTTTTCGATGAAATCTGCCAGTTCAACGGCGATCTGCAAACCGTTCCGGGCTTCTCTACTGCTCATATTCGACATCTCCCGCAATTGTACGCCACTGTATGCCGGCTTCAATTAGAGCGGAAGTTTCCGATAGGCAACATATTCGCCATCGCTTTTCGGCGGACCTGCCGGATTGGCGTCGCGTCAGCACGTAGGAGAAGCACGCCGGATTTACGTGCCCGGCACCGCTTGCAGCGCATCGCCGCAACCCATAACGTCGCGCCAGACATGAACCGATGCGAGGCCCCCGATGCGCGACGCCACCCCCACCATAATCTATCTGAAAGACTACACGCCCTTCGGCTATCTGGTGGACAGTGTGCATCTGACCTTTGATCTGGCCGAACACGCCACGCGCGTCACATCGCGCATCGCGTTCCACCCCAATCCCCAAGCAACGGACCGAACCTTTTTCCTGCACGGCGAGGATCTGAAACTGATCCGCGCCGCCATTGATGGCGCGGACATCGCGCCACAGGTCACCGACAAGGGCCTGACTGCGGATGCACCGGATGCGCCGTTCGTGTGGGAGGCCGAAGTCGAGATTGACCCGGGCAACAACACCGCGCTTGAGGGGCTTTACATGTCGAACGGCATGTACTGCACGCAGTGCGAGGCCGAGGGGTTCCGCAAGATCACTTTCTACCCCGACCGCCCGGATGTGATGTCGACCTTCACCGTGCGGATAAATGGCGACCTGCCCGTGCTTCTGTCCAATGGCAACCCCACGGCCAAAGGCGAAGGCTGGGCCGAATGGACCGACCCATGGCCCAAACCCGCCTATCTGTTCGCACTGGTCGCGGGCGACCTGATCGCCCATCCTGACCGGTTCACCACCATGTCGGGCCGGGATGTGGACCTGAACCTTTGGGTTCGTCCGGGCGACGAGGGCAAATGCGCCTTTGGCATGGAAGCGCTGAAGAAGTCGATGAAATGGGACGAAGATGTCTATGGCCGCGAATACGATCTGGATGTGTTCAACATCGTGGCCGTCGATGATTTCAACATGGGCGCGATGGAGAACAAGGGGCTGAACATCTTCAACTCTTCGGCCGTGCTGGCCAGCCCCGAAACTTCGACCGACGCCAATTTCGAACGGATCGAAGCGATCATCGCGCATGAGTACTTCCACAACTGGACCGGAAACCGGATCACCTGCCGCGACTGGTTCCAATTGTGCCTGAAAGAGGGTCTGACCGTCTTCCGCGATGCGCAGTTTACGTCCGACATGCGCTCAGCCCCTGTCAAGCGCATCCACGACGCCATAGACCTGCGCGCACGGCAGTTCCCCGAGGATAACGGGCCGCTATCGCACCCCGTCCGGCCCGAAAGCTTCCAGGAGATCAACAACTTCTACACCGCGACCGTCTACGAAAAAGGCGCCGAGGTGATCGGGATGCTGAAGCGGCTGGTGGGGGAGGAGGCCTACTCCAAGGCGCTCGACCTTTATTTTGACCGCCATGACGGGCAGGCCTGCACCATAGAGGACTGGATCCAGGTGTTCGAGGACACTGCTGGCCGCGACCTGAGCCAGTTCAAGCGCTGGTACAGCCAGTCGGGAACCCCGCGGGTGGCCGTAACAGAGGACTGGGCCGATGGCACCTATACGCTGACCCTCAGCCAGCGGACAGAACCCACACCGGGTCAGACCGAGAAGTTTCCGCAGGTGATCCCCGTTGCTGTTGGCCTTTTGGGGCCGAACGGAGACGAGGTGCGCGCAACCGAAATGCTGGAATTGACGGAAGCGGAACAGAGCTTTGCCTTTTCCGGTCTGGCCGCCAAGCCAACGCCATCGATCCTGCGTGATTTCTCGGCGCCTGTGATCCTGGAACACGATCAGACCAATGCCGAACGCGCGTTCCTGCTGGCCCATGACACCGACCCGTTCAACCGCTGGCAGGCGGGACGCTCACTGGCGCAGGACACACTGCTGCGCATGATATCCGAAGACGCCACCCCGGACTCCGATTATCTGGACGGGTTGCTGGCCGTGCTGCGCAACCGGGATCTTGATCCGGCTTACCGCGCCCTGATGCTGGGACTGCCAACGCAATCGGAACTCGCTGCCGCCTTGTTCGACCGTGGTGAAACACCAAATCCAATGGCGATCTGGAGCGCGGTCGAGACATTGCGGCAAGCCACAGCGCAACATGTGCAGGACCTGCTGCCCCGCCTGCACAGCGAAGCCCTGGTTCAGGCCCCCTACAGCCCAGACGCGGAGCAATCCGGCAAACGCGCACTGGGCAGCGCCGCTCTGTCGCTGACTTCGCGCCTGGACGGCGGTGCCAAGGCAGTAGAAGAGTATGGCGCAGCCAACAACATGACCCTTCAACTCTCGGCCCTGGCTTGTCTTTTGCGGGCCGGAAAAGGTGAGACGGAACTGGCCGGATTTTACACGCAGTGGCAGCACGACCGGCTGGTCGTGGACAAATGGTTCGGCCTGCAGGTCGCGATGGCCGCGCCCGATGCGGTGCCAGATACCGCGCACAATCTGACCGAACATGCCGATTTCAACTGGAAGAATCCCAACAGGTTCCGCGCAGTAATGGACGCGCTGGCAATGAACCACGCCGGGTTCCATCAGGCCGACGGCGCAGGTTATGCCCTGCTGGCGGACTGGCTGATCCGGCTTGACCCGGTCAACCCGCAGACCACCGCGCGCATGTGCTCGGCCTTCCAGACATGGAAGCGGTATGACGGTGACCGTCAGGCCCTGATGCGCGCACAACTGACACGCATCCAGGATACCCCAAACCTGTCGCGGGACACCGGGGAAATGGTGTCACGCATACTCGACGCATGACGCCCTTTACCTTCACCCGGCAAAACCGCGCGCCCCGCGCTGTACTAATCCTGATCGGCGTCTTTGCGGGGCTGATATCGCTCGTGATCTTTTTCAATGCCGCACTATGGCTGGTCGGGGTGCTGGCGCTTGCCACGCTGCCGGCCATCTGGGACATCGTGAAAGACACCAGCGCCGGGCTGACGCTGGACCGGGATTGCCTCAGGTGGCATTCGGGCGGGCGCGAAGGTGAAATCGACCTGAACGAGATCGATTTTTTCCGCTTCGACACACGTTGGGACTTCTCGGTTCGCGTCTCTTTAATGTTGAGATCAGGCAAGCGTATCCGGCTGCCGGATGAGTCGGTCCCGCCGCACCGGGCCTTTGAAAACACTTTGGAAAACGCCGGCTTTCGGGTCGAACGGCATCATTTTACAGTTTTCTGAAACGATGAGCCGCCACTGACCGGATTGACCCGGGATTCTGAAGTGTTTCAGGCAATTTACTTGAACTGACGCTGATTTACGGCCAGACTTCCGCTGTAAGTTACGCTTTTTTGTTACAGTTCCGAGTTTCGCCATGTTCAGGTCATTCAGGGCTCATCTTGCCCGTTTCACAAATCCTTCCCGGCAAATTGCGCCGCCAAACAAGGTGGCAGCAGATGCTGTTGCCGCCGTTCTGCCTGATCAGGGGCAGCTTAACATTCCCGTTGCACAACTAAACGCTGGCGACTTCGTGGGACGCACCACTATTGAACGGGGCCGTCACCTGGCCCGGCAGGACCGGTGGGAAGATCTGTCCGCGGAAATGCAGGCAGCTGATGCAGCGCGCGACACCGCGCCCGACGGGTTGCCGATTGCTGATTTGCTGGCATTCGGTGCACGCTCGGATGTGGTTCTGGCCGCTGAACATGCATTGTCGGACGGCAAGGCCCTGTCAGACTATGATCTGCTAGGAGGCGTCGCCGATCTGGAAGACGTGATGCAGGAACACCCTGGCAACCCGATGATAGCCCTGATCGTTGCACTGGCACATATTGATCTTGCTTGGGCATGGCGGGGAACGGCGCTGGATGCGACCTTGCCACCGCTGCACCGGTCGCGCTGCGCAGCGCATTTTGACCGGGCGGCGGCTATTCTACCCAAGTGCAAGGCCGCGTTGCCAGACAGCCCGTTGGTCGCTGCGGCAGGCTGCGCCCTGCTGGCCGGTCAACGCCGCACGTCGGTTCGGGTAGCGGACGAGTACGAGCGGCTGATCGCGCTGGACCCCGAAAACCAGCGTCACATGCGCGCCATGGGCAGCCATCTGCTGCCGCGCTGGTTTGGCAGCTATGAAGAGCTTGAGGTTCAAGCCCTGCGCAACGCCGCCAGAACGCAAAAAATATGGGGCGCCGGGGGATATACCTGGGTCCAATTCGATGCGATTGCCTTGGATGAGGAAGCCTGCGCTCGGGTCGATATCGAGTTCTTCCTGGAGGGGCTGCACGACATCTTGGAGCGTCGTCCGGATCAGCAGACCATCAACATGCTGTCGGCCTATTGCGCCATTACCGTGCAAAACGGCGTGGGCCTGAACGAAAAAGCCGATCTTGTCCGCTCGCAACTGCGCGAGGCGGCAAACTGGCTGATCCGCGATCATCTGACTGAACTGCATCCGCTGATCTGGGCGCATGCGGCCGCCGGGTTCAACAACTCGGTCCGCGTTCCTTCGCCCGAGCGGTTCGCTGCGCGCGGACACCGGGACGCACTGCGGGCCATCGCCGATCTGTTTCGCGAGGAACTCAACAGCGGCAAGGACGTGACATTTACCTCGTCGGGCCTGCAACTTTCACGGAACTGAACCGGCAAAAGACTGGAAATCACAGCCATTCCCCCTTGCTCCTCTGACGTGCCGGGCCTAATACGCTGGCCTAGACTTTCTGCGGATATGAGGCGCGCCATGCTCGACCTGACATACGAAATGCCCAAACCCAAGACCATTGCCGGGGCCAAGCACGACTGGGAACTGGTAATCGGGATGGAAGTGCATGCGCAGGTCTCGTCCAATGCCAAACTGTTTTCGGGCGCGTCGACAAAATTCGGGGCTGAACCAAACGCAAACGTTGCTTTCGTGGACGCGGCAATGCCGGGCATGCTGCCGGTGATCAACGAGTATTGCGTGGAACAGGCGGTGCGGACCGGGCTGGGCCTGAAGGCAGACATCAATCTGAAATCGGCCTTTGACCGCAAGAACTATTTCTATCCCGATCTGCCGCAGGGATACCAAATTTCCCAGCTTTATCATCCGATTGTGGGTGAGGGCGAAGTGCTGGTCGAGATGGGTGACGGCACCGCGCGCAAGGTGCGGATCGAGCGTATCCACATGGAACAGGATGCGGGCAAATCGATCCACGACATGGATCCGCATATGTCCTTCGTCGATCTGAACCGAACTGGTGTTTGCTTGATGGAGATCGTGTCGCGTCCCGACATCCGTGGCCCCGAAGAAGCCGCCGCCTATATCGCCAAGCTGCGCCAGATCATGCGCTATCTGGGTACCTGCGACGGCAACATGCAGAACGGCAACCTGCGGGCGGACGTAAACGTCTCGATCTGCTTGCCGGGCGCGTATGAGAAGTATCAGGAAACGCAGGACTTCTCGCATCTGGGCACACGGTGCGAGATCAAGAACATGAACTCGATGCGCTTTATCCAGCAGGCGATTGAGGTCGAAGCCCGCCGTCAGATCGCAATTGTTGAGGCCGGTGGCAAGATCGATCAGGAAACCCGCCTGTATGACCCGGACAAGGGTGAGACCCGCTCGATGCGGTCCAAGGAAGAAGCGCATGATTACCGCTATTTCCCGGACCCCGACCTGCTGCCGCTTGAGATCGAGCAGGCGTGGGTGGACGATATCGCCGCGAATCTGCCGGAACTGCCGGACGGCAAAAAAGCACGCTTTATCAGCGAGTTCGGCCTGACCGATTATGACGCTTCGGTCCTGACTGCCGAGGTAGAGCTTGCGAATTTCTTCGAGGAAGTCACCCAAACACGTGGCAAGGACGGATTAGAAATCCAAGGAAAAACTGCCGCGAACTGGGTGATCAACGATCTTCTTGGCCGTTTGAAACAAGATGACCGCGCGATTTCGGAATCACCTGTTTCGCCAAGTCAAATTGCGCAGATCATTCACCTGATTTGGGACCAAACAATCTCGGGCAAGATCGCCAAGGACCTGTTTGAAATCGTCTATACCGAAGGCGGTGTCCCGGCACAGATTGTCGAAGAACGCGGCATGAAACAGGTGACGGATACCGGCGCGATTGAAACGGCTTTGGACGAGATCATCGCCGCCAACCCGGCGCAGGTCGAAAAGGCCAAAGTGAACCCGAAACTGGCCGGATGGTTTGTCGGTCAGGTGATGAAGGCGACCGGTGGCAAGGCCAACCCGAAGGCCGTCAACGAATTGGTCAGCAAGAAACTAGGGGGCTAGTACGGACGGGACAGATACTCCTGCGTAGCACTAATCGATGACCAGACCTGCTAGGTTTCCGGGCAGAGGGCTCTTTTTGGTCGGGTTTTCGAGTTAATCCGGTCCCGGAAAAACGACCTGGGCGGCTTCGTCACAGTTTTTCCGGAATTTACCGGTGCACCCGTTGTTTAATTGAGCAAACATAAAAACAGCCTGATTGTAATTTAGTTCAGAGTTGGCGTTTAAGATGCTCTGTATCACCAGAGCCTGCTTAGTTGAGTCGTTTACACTGAAAAATACCGGACGTTGGTGCCGTTTCTTAATCTCATCCCGATCCATTTTCACCCAATTGTCAGCTACGTTAAACTCATAAACATCGTTTCTAACCTCGTTATCATTCCAAAAGCTGATCTCTACTGACGTGATCCAATCTCCGGGTTTAGTGCTCCCCACCCCGCTTTGGCATTCAAATCGTTTCTCGACAAAAAATGGGAGTTCCTCTCCGACCGCAGTTTTCATCAGGCCCCATTGGCTGAACACCGACGCTTTTGACGAATCTTGTTGCGTTCGGTTTGATTTAATCGACGACCCACTGTCTTCAAAGCGGCCACCCGCATCTGCAGATAATTTGAACCATGACCAAAATCCAATCTCGGTCTCGACCGAGGCCTCGGCAAAGGCTTGGATTATCTGTTCCTCTTTGAACTCAACCGTCTTGGTTGTGTTACACGGAAAATAGTAGTCATCAATGAACTCGAATTCGGTTAGAGGGTGCTTTCTGTCCAGACGAAACAAAACCCCCTGGTTTTCAAACCTGTCGAGATCGTTCTCATAGATATCAAAGGTGTAGATTTCACTAGCCACCGGGCCAAGCTCAGCGATGGTTTTTTCGTCAGGATATGCCGTCGCTTGCAGCTTTTTTCCCTTAGAGGTTTCAACCCCAGTTTCGATCAATTCGAACACCCACCCTTCGCCAACAGGCTCTGAATCTTGGCATTGCCCTACGGTTGCGAACGGATTCGTTTCACCCGGACAATATACCGATTGCAAGAGGCGAAACCTTGCTCTGTCATCGCGTGCCGTGATCGACCTGTACCTTGTGACACCGCGTTTCGGCAAAAGCTCAAGGTTGACCGGATATCCGTGAAAAGTACGTGCAGAACGAAACTTCGCCGCTTTAGGTCCTTGGACGCGATCTGTTTTCTGAATGTCAAAAATCAATGTTCCTTCGGGTAGCCAAAGTTGAACCGGCCTGCGTCCAAATGGATCCAGATCACGCCCTTCGGTCCACAATCCTTCCGTCAACTCCGCAATAGGAACGGACTGACCAATCGCCGGGGCCGTAAATGCAACAGTTACAATAGCCTGTGCTATCCAATTGCGAACCTTCATATCCGCACACCCCCAAAAAATGATTTGCTCCAATGCGTTTCTAAAAGATTGAGTGTGTCAGAAGATTACTTTGTCACGCAACAGTGATGTTCAACCAAACTGACCTGTTAGGACATACAAGACTTGGCATCCTCAATTCTGACTAGGCCCGAACACTCTAACAACTGGCTTGACTTGGCAGGGGAAGCCACCCTTTCATCCCCGACAATTGAGGTGAGGTAACATGCAGAAAAGATTTGATCAGGAACTCGAAGACCGGCTGGTCCGGTATGCGGCGATCGACAGTCAGAGCGATGAGACGTCGTCCTCGACCCCAAGTTCGGACATCCAGCTGAACATGCTGAACCTGCTGCGCCAGGAACTGACCGAAGTCGGCGCGCAGGATGTTGAGCTGACCGGCGACAGCGTTGTTGTCGCCACCATCCCCGGCACAGTTCCGGGACCGACCGTGGGTTTTCTGGCTCATGTCGACACCGCCCCGCAGTTCAATGCCACCGGCGTCAAGCCGCGCGTGATCAAGGGGTACAATGGTGGCGAAATCACCTTTCCCGACGACCCCGATCTGGTCCTGTCGCCGGAGGAGCACCCCTATCTCGCCGAAAAGATCGGGCACGATCTGATTACTGCATCGGGCACCACGTTGCTGGGCGCGGATGACAAGGCGGGTATCTCGATCCTGATGACCATGGCGCGGCATATGATAGAAAATCCTGATATTCCGCACGGGCCGATCCGCATCGCCTTTACCCCCGATGAAGAGATCGGGCGGGGTGTTACCGAACAACTATCCAAGGATCTGGGCGCTGATTTCGCATACACTCTGGATGGTCAGGAAGTTGGCGAAATCGAATATGAGAGCTTTTCGGCCGACCGTGCCGTGATCCGGATCGAGGGCGTCTCGATCCACCCCGGGCTGGCGAAGGGAAAAATGGTCAACGCAGCCCATCTGGCAGCTAAGATCGTGCAGACTTTGCCGCAGGCGACGATGACGCCCGAGGTCACAGATGACCGCGAAGGGTTCATTCACATTACCGATATGAATGGCGGCTCCTCCGAGATGGAGATCAAGCTGATCCTGCGCGACTTCGAGCTGGACGCATTGCAGGCGCAGGGCGATCTGGTGCGGCAGGTCTGCGCCGCCGTGCAAGCCACGGAGCCACGCGCAGTGATCGAGTGCGAGATTTATCCGCAGTACCGCAACATGCGCTATTGGCTGGAAAAGGACATGACCCCGGTTGATCTGGCCCGCGACGCCTGCCGCGACATGGGGATCGAGCCGGTATCTGTTCCGATCCGGGGCGGCACTGACGGGTCGCGCCTGACCGAGTTCGGCACCCCATGCCCCAATATCTTTACCGGGATGCAGTGCATTCACGGCCCGCTGGAATGGATTTCGGTGCAGGACATGGCCGTCGCGACCGAGTTGTGCCTTTCCGTGGCGACCAGGGCAGCGCAGAAACCGGGCAACAGTGGCGGGTAAAATCCGACATCGGGTCGACGTCTCTTTCGCCCGGCGGTCAACGTGATAACCTGTCCGCTACAGGCATTTCAGGAACGGTTGATGCAGCGCTACGAATACAAGGTTGTCCCCGCCCCGCAAAAAGGCACCAAGGCCAAGGGCGTGAAAACGCCCGAGGGGCGGTTTGCCAATTCGGTCGAACAATTGCTGAACGAGATGGGTCAGGACGGCTGGGAATACCAGCGCGCCGAGTTGCTGCCCAGCGAGGAACGCTCGGGCCTGACCGGATCGACGACCCACTGGCGCAATGTGCTGGTGTTCCGCCGCGCGTTCGAGGCTGAGGTCGCCCCGGTTCCCGTCCCGAGCCCGACAGAAACGCCCGAAGGCGTTCCGCTGGCCCACCCGATCCCGGGACCGGATACGGTGAAGGCGCCCGAGCCGGATGCGGTTCAGGCCCCGGGACCTATTTCAGCCGAGGTAGATGAGCCGCCCCTGACCTTGCAACCCGGCGAAAAAGCCGACGAAGATTCCAAGTAACAAGCATCAAGACCAGACGGTTCGAAAGGTGTGGTTTTGATGGCACGGAATTGACCGACAGGACTGAGACGGTCATCCGATTCAGGGTTCCGGTCGTATCTTTAAGAGATATTTTTTTGACACCCAGAAGGACCCCGTGCTGCGATGAAACCCCGCACAGCTTGTCTTTGTCTTTTTGCCGCCATCGCATGCCAGTTCGCGTTGCCCGCCGTCGCACAACAACGGTTAGGCTGGGTCAGCCAGATCGACGGGTTGGCCGCCTATCAGGGCAGCGCCGATATGGATCAGGGCGGCGACTTCAGCGCGACGCGGTCGTTCCTGCGGGCTACGGGGCTGTATTATTTTGACAGCGGTACTTCGCTTGGTGTTTCGGTAAGTTATGGGCAACTGGATTACGATTTCAGCGCAGCGGACAACCAGCCATGGAACGATATCCGCGACATCCGAGTTTCAACCCCGCTTCGGTTTCAGGCCGGGCAAAGGGCCAGCGTGTTCGTATCGCCTCAGTTCAGATGGGACTACCAAAGAGGTGCCGCATCTTCGGATGGGCGCACATATGGTGTTTTTGCGGGCGTCGCATGGCAGATGAGCGAAAGCTTGACCATCGGCCCGGCATTTGGGGCCTTCTCGCAACTGGAAGATAGCGGTGTGGATGTCTTTCCCGCGTTGTTGGTGGATTGGGACATCAATGATCGCTGGAACTTGAACACCGGATCCGGAATCGGAGCTACGCGAGGGCCGGGGCTGACATTGAGCTATGCGGTGAATGAAGATTTCAGCCTCTCGCTTTCGGCACGTTCCGAGAAAATCCGCTTCCGGCTAGACGACAACGGGCTGGCTCCAAGCGGGATTGGTGAAGATCAGAGCATCCCGGTGGTTGCGTCCCTCAGCTATGACCCGAATCCCGGCGTGTCAGTAACCGTCTTTGCAGGGGCCGAGTTCGACGGCCGACTGACGCTGGAGGACGAGAACGGTAACGAAATCAGCCGTCAGAACTATGACACGGCCCCTCTGCTCGGTCTCGCCTTCCGGCTGCGGTTCTAAGCGCAATCAGACACCGATATCCAAAGCCAGCGCATGAATGCGCGGAACCACATCGCCCAGCGCCTTGTGCACGGCACGGTGGCGGGCAACGCGGGATTGGCCTTCGAAGGCTAAGGCGCGGATGCGGACGTTGAAGTGGCTCTCGCCCCCGTCCTGGTATCCGGCATGGCCCCGGTGGCTTTCGCTGTCATCAACCACTTCAAGCTCGCGCGGGTCAAACGCGGCCTGCAGGCGGGATCGGATTTCTTCGGTCACGCTCATTTTTATGCTCATCGGCAAAATTTTTGCCGCCCCCCTCTTCTACTTTCGGCTGCTTAGACTAAACTGCTGCCTCCGAGTCGAAAAGATGTGTTCGTAAGGATCAGAGCATGACGAAATCAGACCCATTCGGATTCGATATGTCCGTTTCCAGCGCCAAGAAAAAGAACCCGCGCGGGCGTCGGGGCATGTCGGGTGCGTCTGAGACCTCGATGCGAATCTGCGATCACGAGGGTTGTGAAGAGGCGGGCAAGTTTCGGGCGCCAAAAGCGCCGGACGTTCTGGATGACTTCTTCTGGTTCTGCCAGCAGCACGTGCGCGAGTATAATCAGAAGTGGAATTTCTTCGACGGCACCACCGAGGCCGAACTGAACGCGCAGCGGTCCAAGGACAAGGTGTGGGAGCGTGAGACCAAACCCATGGGCGACCCCGAGGCGCGCGCCTGGGCCCGGCTGGGCATCGAGGATCCGCACCAGGTGCTGGGTGCCAACGGTACACAGAACAAGGGCCGTACATCAGGTGGCGGCGGGCGTCGCCTGCCCCCGACCGAGCGCCGTGCGATCGAGATTCTGGAAGCCAATGACAGCTGGTCAAAGGCCGAGGTGCGCAAGGCCTACAAGAAGCTGATCAAGGTGCTGCACCCGGATATGAACGGCGGCGACCGCAGTCAGGAAGAGCAGCTGCAGGAGGTTGTCTGGGCCTGGGATCAGATCAAGGACAGCCGGAACTTCAAATAGACCGGCATCCGGTTGGCCCTGCCGCAAACAATGACAGCAGGACCAGAACGGATCTGGCGCGTCAAACAATCATTCCGGAACGTAGCGCGGATAGGTCGATTTGCTTTGCGCGGCAAAGTCCAGATCGATCTCGACCGTGGCAAAGGGATTGTCAGGGTCGGTGGTGGCCAGCACGTTCCCTTCGGGGTCGATCACCCAAGCCAGACCGCCTGCGTCGGGGGCTTCTCCGACAGGGGCCCACAGGTTGGACGACAGGCAATAAGCACCGGAACACACGGCCGAGGCCTGACCGCCGGCCAGCCATTTTTCGACAGAGCCGTGCGGCGTCGCACGCGGGACGCATAACAGGTCGGCACGCGAGGCCGCATAGTGGCGGGCCCATTCAAAGAACCACATCTCGGTACAGATCTGAACGCCGACGCGCATCCCCAGAACACGGGCCAGATCAAAGCTTTTGGGTCCGCGATCATACCAGCTGTGCTCATGATAACCCGGTTCATCCGGCAAATAGTATTTCTCATGCACCGGCGCTGCGCTGTCGGTTTCAGCGGTCCAGACATAGGCCTGATTGCGGCGGCTGCCAGCGGCGTTGACAATCGGGCGGGTTCCCATCGCGCCGCGAACGCCCAGTTTCGAAAGCTGCGAAATTCTGTCGTCATGCGCCGCAACGGAGGCAGCCCAGCGCCCGGCATCAGGCGTTGCGTCATGCGCCAGCCAGTCGTAAAAACACATCTCGGGCAGCAGCAAAAAATCTGTTCCGGCAGCTTGGACATGATCGGCCAGACCCGACAGGTACTGGTCCAGTTGTGATGGGCGCGGGTCGAGTTGGCAAACGGTGACTTTCACGGCTGCGGTCCTTGGACATGGTTGATATTGCGGATCAGCATGACTGCGCTTGCATTGGCGCAAAAGTCAGTGAGTGATATAATTTCGATAGATCTTTAACGATTTGACAGCCAATTTGACGAAAGCGAATGCAAGGCATGGATAATATCGATCGGGAACTGCTGCGGCTTCTGAGTGGGGATGCCCGTCGTTCGGCCGCCGAACTGGCGCGTGAACTGGGCGTGTCGCGGGCTACGATCCAGAACAGGATCGACAAGCTGAAGGCGAACGGCACGATCGCGCGGTTTACGGTGGAACTTGGGGGCTTGGTTGAAAATGCGCTGGTCGATGCACTTGTGCTTTTGAAGCTGGCACCGGGGGACAGCAGACGGATCATCGACCAACTCAGGAGAATTCCCGAAGTTCAGTCGCTTGGTTCCGTGAACGGTGTGTTCGATCTGGTTCTGGAATTGCGCACCTCCTCGCATCAGCGTCTGGATACGGTCCTGATGGATATCCGCCGCATGCCGATGGTGGCCGAAACCAACAGCTGCATCCGCCTTAATCATTTCAAATGAAGCAAGTGCCCGCAGCGAAATATCTGTCCGATGTCGCAGGTGGACAAGCCTAAAGGTCCGATTCGATCGTCTGATCACCGCATGGGCAACGATCACCTGTACGACAATCTTCTGCGCCTTTCGCGCGACGCCTATCGCGGCAATCGTGAATTGACGGCCTTTGCGGCGTTTCCGGATGACATCGAACGGCAGCCGATCACGCCATTACACCGCCCCTGCGGTGACGTTCTGCGCAACGAAACCGGTTTGTCATCCCAACACTATGGCGATCTGCAGGATGCCATCATTGCCGCCGGTCCGGCGGCTGTCTGGCGTGAAACCTACAAGGGCACCAATATCGGGGACCGGTTCCTGCAAAATTTCGGATGCTATTCCATCATCGGCAAAGGCGGGCCGTTCACCTCGCGGCAGTTGTGGCTGTGGGTCGTCCATATGCCAGCCGGGCTGTACTATCCCTGGCACCATCATCCGGGGGAAGAGGCGTATATGGTCGTATCCGGGTCGGCTGTTTTCAAGCGGCAGGGATGCTCCGACGAACCCCTGCGCGAAGGCGACACGGTACTGCATCAAAGCAACCAGCCACACGCAATGGAGACATTGGACGCCCCGGTCCTGTGCCTTGTCGCATGGCGAAACGGGTTTGACACACCGCCTGTTCTGACCTCTGCCGAATGATTGCCGACGACCGCTGCGCTGATCTGCACTTCATTCTGCGCGGTCAACCTCCCGCTTCACCATGGCGCCTTCCGGACCGTTCTCACAGCGCAGTGCCTGCGTCTTTCGGATCTTGGCTTGTCGGACCAGGTCGACCGGATTGGGTCATTTTCCAACTGGTTGTACGGGACCAGTTCGACCCGCGCCCGCACGTGTAGCAGGCACCATGGACCGTTTGATGCCCGCCGCCGAGCTGGGTTCAATGCTTTTATGGTCAGTTTCAAAGAAACATCCGGCCAGCTAAAGGAACGGGCGGCTTTCCCTTGCCCTTGTCCGCAATATGTTGCACCACACACGGGTTCAAACCCGGAGAGCGGGGCAAAGGATAAGGACAAGGCGCATGGCTGACGGATCGATCGATATCAACGCAAAACCAACCGAAGACATCTCGGTCCGTGACGTATTTGGAATTGACAGCAATATGGCGGTCAAGGGGTTCGCCGAGCGCAGCGACCGCGTTCCGGTGATCGACCCGACCTACAAGTTCGACCCCGAAACCACGCTGGCAATCCTGGCGGGTTTTTCGCACAATCGCCGCGTGATGATCCAAGGTTATCACGGCACCGGGAAATCGACCCATATCGAACAGGTCGCCGCGCGTCTGAACTGGCCTGCCGTACGTGTGAACCTGGACAGCCATATCAGCCGGATCGACCTGATCGGCAAGGACGCGATCAAGCTGCGCGACGGCAAACAGGTGACCGAATTCCACGAGGGCATCCTGCCCTGGGCGCTGCGCAACCCCGTCGCCATTGTCTTCGACGAATATGATGCGGGCCGTGCGGACGTGATGTTCGTGATCCAGCGTGTGCTGGAACATGACGGCAAGCTGACCCTGCTGGACCAGAACGAGATCATCACGCCGAACCCGAACTTCCGCCTGTTCGCGACGGCCAACACCGTGGGTCTGGGCGATACCACCGGCCTCTATCACGGCACGCAGCAGATCAACCAGGCGCAGATGGATCGCTGGTCGCTGGTTTCGACCCTGAACTATCTGAGCCATGATGCCGAGACCATGATCGTGCTGTCAAAGGCACCGCACTACAACACCGCCGAGGGCCGCAAGACCGTCAGCCAGATGGTGACCGTTGCCGACCTGACCCGGACGGCCTTCATGAATGGCGATCTGTCCACGGTGATGAGCCCGCGGACCGTGATCAACTGGGCCCAGAACGCTGAGATTTTCCGCAATGTGGGTTACGCTTTCCGCCTGTCGTTCCTGAACAAGTGCGATGAGTTGGAGCGCCAGACCGTGGCCGAGTTCTATCAGCGCTGTTTCGACGAGGAACTGCCCGAGAGCGCGGCGAGTGCGAGCCTGGGGTAAGCACCTGAATTGCGCCCGTTTCGGGCGCAATGCCTCCGGCGGGGATATTTTTGGCCAGATGAAGGCGGATCCGTTAATGTTTTCCAGGCCGGGCTGGTCACTTTGATGAGGGCTTAAGGACATGGCACAGAAGAACGACAACCCCGCCGATCCTTTCAAGAAGGCCTTGGCCGAGGCCACCAAGGTGATGGCCGACGATCCCGAGCTTTCGGTGAGCTATACGGTCGACCCGTCGGGCCTGTCCGGTGAATCGATGCGATTGCCGCAGGTCTCTCGTCGCATGACACGGGAAGAGGTGTTGCTGGCGCGCGGCACGGCGGATGCTTTGGCGCTGCAGCGGCGGTATCATGACGATGCGACCCATGCGCGTTATGCGCCTCCGGGCGATATGGCGCGGGATCTTTATGAGGCGATGGAAGTTGCCCGTTGTGAAGCGATGGGCGCACGGGACATGCCCGGGACTGCCAGCAATATCGATGTCAAGATCAGCCACGAGGCGATCCGGCGCGGATATGACCAGTGCAAACAGCCTGCAGATGCGCCGCTTGCGGTGGCCGCGGGCTATCTGATCCGGCATCTGGCGACCGGGCGGGATCTGCCGCCGGCGGCCGAGAACATCATGAACCTGTGGCGCGGGTTCATCGAAGAACAGGCGGGTGGCGTGCTGGAGAACCTTGAAGAGGTTCTGTCGGACCAGGCGGAATTCGCAAGGTTTGCTCGTCAGATGATCAAGGATCTGGGCTATGGCGACCAGCTGGGCGAGGACCCGGACGAGCTGGACGACGAGCAGGAAGATCAGGCCGAAGACGACGCCGAGGAACAGCCCGACCCCGACAGCACCGGGCAGGACGATCAGGACGAGCAGGACGCCGACGCCACCCCCGAACAGACGCAGGAAGAGCAGCAGGATCAGTCTCAGGCGCAGGTCTCGATGGACGAGATGACCGAGGATGAGATGGGCGAAGAGGCCGAGATGCCCGATGGCGAGGCTCCGCTGGAGCCGCCTGCCCCGCCGCCCGCGTCTGAAGCGGATCCCGACTACAAGGTTTACCTGAGCACCCATGACGAGGAGATCGCCGCCGAGGATCTCGCGGAACCGGCCGAGTTGGAGCGGCTGCGGGCCTATCTGGATCAGCAGCTGGAGCCTTTGAAAGGGGCGGTTTCGCGCCTGGCCAACAAGCTGCAGCGCCGGTTGCAGGCGCAGCAGAACCGGTCCTGGGAGTTTGACCGCGAGGAAGGCATTCTGGACGCGGGCCGTCTGGCGCGGGTGGTGGCGAACCCCACGACGCCGCTAAGCTTCAAGGTCGAGAAGGATACCGAGTTCCGCGACACCGTGGTGACGCTGCTTTTAGACAACTCGGGCTCGATGCGCGGGCGTCCGATCTCAATCGCGGCCATCTGTGCCGATGTTCTGGCGCGGACGCTGGAGCGCTGCAACGTCAAGGTCGAAATTCTGGGCTTTACCACACGGGCATGGAAAGGCGGTCAGGCGCGTGAGGCCTGGCTGAACGATGGACGCCCACAGCAACCCGGCCGTCTGAACGACCTGCGCCACATCATCTACAAAGGTGCGGACGCCCCTTGGCGTCGTGCACGACCTAATTTGGGTCTGATGATGAAAGAAGGCCTATTGAAGGAAAACATCGACGGCGAAGCCCTGGAATGGGCACATCGCCGGATGCTGGCGCGGCGCGAACAGCGCAAAATTCTGATGGTGATCTCTGACGGTGCGCCGGTTGATGATTCAACGCTGAGCGTTAACCCTGCGAATTATCTGGAAAAACACCTGCGTGACGTGATTGCGATGGTGGAAAAACGCAAGATGGTCGAACTGCTGGCGATTGGCATCGGTCACGACGTGACCCGCTATTACGACCGTGCGGTCACGATCACCGATGTCGAGCAACTGGCGGGTGCCATGACCGAGCAGCTGGCGGCTCTGTTCGACAGCGACCCGCGGGCGCGGGCGCGGGTCATGGGAATGAAGCGGGCCAGCTAGATCCGTTGACGTCGCCCTGCCGGGCGGCATAGCATCCTAAGCAACCAGCCCCAGATTGACGATCCGGTAGTCGGAGCAATTCGGGGCTGGGTATTATTGTGCCTGTGGCGAACGGCCTTGTGGTGCAATAACGCGATATCGAAGGGTGGCATCATCTGAAGCTCCTGTTTGTTGCCTCTAATTTGGCAACGGCGCTGCCCTCTCGCTTGAAGACAATCCTGAGAAACCCCCGAGAAACCTTTGGGAATGCCATTGAACCTTGTGGCCCCAATCGAAACGGAGTGTATTCAGCCCATGCGCTATGAGTTTGCAGATTGTATTCTGGACGTTGACCGCCACGTGCTGTTGCGCGGGGGCGAAGCGGTTCCGGTTGAACCTCAGGTCTTTGATCTGCTGGAGTTACTGGTTGAAAGCCCCGGCAAGCTGGTTGCACGCGAAGAGATCATCGAGCGGGTCTGGCATGGTCGGTTTGTCTCGGAATCGACCATAAGCGCCCGCATCGCTGCAGCACGCAAGGCAGTAGGCGATGATGGCAAGACGCAACGGATCATCCGGACAATTGTGCGGCGTGGCCTGCAGATGGCGGCTGAAGTCAGCCGTGATTCACAGCCTGCACAAAACGGCGAACATCGAACCCAGCGGCTAAGATATGCCCGGGGACATGACGGTCAGGCGATTGCCTTTGCCATGTCCGGAGAAGGCCCTCCGGTTCTGAGGGTCGGTTCCATCGTTTATGATCTGGAGGCAGAGGGGCGGCTGGCTTCAGAGCGGACCTACCTTGAAGCGATGGACGCTGAGTTCACGATGTTGCGTTACAACAAAAGCCACCAGTCCCATTGGGGCGACCCCTGCCGGGCCAATTACGAAGGGGTTGCCGAAGACATTCTGGCGGTGACGCAGGCCGCAGGATTTGACCGGTTTGCCATTGTCTCGGAATTCGGCGGCATCTTCTCTGCCCTGCAGTTCGCCACGAAATATCCCGAGCGCGTCAGCAGGCTGGCGATTGTTGGCGGCTGGGCAGAAGGGCGCGATCATCGTGAAGGTGTGGCGGGGCCGGATTCGATCCGCAACCTGATCATCGAAGGCTGGAAAGACCCCGGGAGCGGTTATGCGGTTGGCTCGCTACTGAGCTACTTTCCCGAGGGACCTTTGGAAACCGTGCGCGAAATTGTGAACGAGATGCAGACGCTCTATTCCGTCGAGCAGAAACTGTATCAGCGCGACAGCGGAAACACCGCGTCGGTTCTGCATCTTTTGCCGCAAGTGCAATGCCCGACGTTGGTCCTGCATGGGCGCAACAGCGCCGTCCACCCCTTGTCCGAGGCGCGAAAACTGGCAGCCGGTATTCCCGACGCTTCGCTTGTCATTCTGGAAACCGCCAATCACATTCCTCTGCCCGGAAACGACGTTTACGACCCTTATATCGAGACGCTGAAAGGCTTTCTGGGCGCAACCGAATAGTGTCGTCGCGATGTGCTGGACATTTGCCGCCGCGCGCCCCACTTTTCGCCGCACCAAGACATAAGCAAGAGGCCCCCATGTTCCAGACATTCGAAGTGACCGCCCGCCCGGAACAGGGACCGCCCAGGCTGGCGGCCTTGCGCGGCGAGATGGCTCAGGAAGGGCTGGACGGATTTCTGATTCCCCGCGCGGATGCGCATCAGGGGGAATATGTCGCGCCGCGTGATGAGCGTCTGGCCTGGTTGACCGGGTTCACCGGATCGGCCGGGTTCTGTGCCGCGCTGAAAAACGTGGCGGGTGTATTCATCGACGGGCGCTATCGCACGCAGGTCAAGGCGCAGGTCGCGGATGTGTATTCTCCGGTTCCCTGGCCCGATATCGGGTTGGCCGCCTGGCTGAAAGAACAGCTGCCACAGGGCGGCAAGGTCGGGTTTGACCCCTGGCTGCATGGTGTGGGTCAGATCACGAGCACGCAGAAGGATCTTCAAGGCAGCGGTATCGAACTGGTCCCCTGTCCGAACCTGGTGGACCGAATCTGGGCGGACCAGCCTGCGCCACCGATGAACCCGGTTAGCGCGCACCCGATTGAATTCGCGGGTGAATCCGCCGAAAGCAAGATCAGCCGCCTGGCCGAAGCGCTGCAAAAGGCGGGACATGCGGCTGCGGTGATCACGCTGCCGGACTCGATCATGTGGCTGCTGAACATCCGGGGATCGGATATCGGGTACAACCCGGTGGCGCACGGGTTTGCGATTCTGCATGCCGATGGCGGAGTGGACCTTTTCATGGCCGCCAAAAAGCTGTCCGATGTTGCCGATCATTTGGGGCCGCGGGTGCGCCAGCACGAACCGGATGTGTTTTTGCAGGCCATAAGCGGGCTGGCTGGTTCGGTGCAGGTCGATCCGGCGACACTGCCGCAGATTGTTGCGGACGCTCTGGGCGACAGGATGGCCGAGGGGGGCGACCCCTGCGCCCTGCCCAAAGCCTGCAAGAACGCTGCGGAAATCGCGGGCAGCGCCGAGGCCCATCTGCGCGATGCGGTCGCGGTGATCGAAACGCTGTGCTGGTTGGACGCGCAGCCCCCAGGCAGCCTGACCGAAACGCAGGTCGTCACCCGGCTGGAGGAAAACCGAAGGCGGGACGCGGCACTGCGGGATATCTCGTTCGACACCATTGCGGGCACCGGGCCAAACGGCGCGGTTATGCATTACCGGGTGACCACCGAGACAGACAGCCTGTTGAAGGATGGCCATATTCTGGTTCTGGACAGCGGAGGGCAATATCTGGACGGCACCACGGACATCACCCGAACCGTTGCGATCGGCACCGCCGGTGACGAGGAAAGCGCCTGCTTCACACGCGTGTTGAAAGGCATGATTGCCATGTCCATGCTGCGGTGGCCCGTCGGGCTGTCCGGGCGCGACATCGAATGTGTGGCGCGCGCGCCGCTGTGGTCCGCGGGGCAGGATTTCAACCACGGCGTGGGCCACGGCGTCGGCGCGTATCTGAGTGTGCACGAAGGCCCTCAGCGCCTGTCCAAGGTCAGCCATGTTGCGCTGGAACCCGGTATGATCCTGTCAAATGAGCCGGGGTACTACCGGGAAGGTGCCTTTGGTATCCGGATCGAGAATCTGGTGGTTGTGGACAAAGCCCCCTCGCTGCCCGGTGGTGATACCGAACGGGCGATGCTGAACTGGCGTACGCTGACCTTTGTGCCCATTGACCGCCGGTTGATCGTCGCCGACATGTTGTCCCCGCAGGAACGGGCATGGCTGAACGAGTATCACCGCGAAGTTGCGGAAAAAATCAGGCCAAGGCTGGGCCATGACGCGCAACTGTGGTTGGATGCCGCAACCGCGCCGGTGTGACATCCGGCTGTTACATAGACTGGGCAGAGGAAAGGCCCTGACGCGACAAAATAAGGAGCAGACATGACCGACCACATAACAATCCGCAAGGCGCCCGGAAAATGGAGCGTCCGGTCAGGTGGCGCGATTCTGGGCGAAACCACGGGTGCGCTGGAGTTGCTTGAGGGGAATCTGGATCCGGTGATTTATTTCCCACGCTCCGATATCGCGATGGCCTTTCTGGACCAGACGGATAAAGTCACCCACTGCCCGCACAAAGGCGACGCCACGCATTTCTCGATCGTCAACAAATCCTCGACAACCCAAAACGCCGCGTGGAGCTATGAATACCCGATCCCGGCGGTGGCCGAAATCAAGGGCTATCTGGCGTTCTATCCGCTGGATTCGGTGAAGGTCGAACAGTTGTAGAACCATCCGGTGTTGAGAAGTCAGTCGAAGCCGACGGTTGCACCAAGTGATGGCAGGCCCGATCATCCCTCGGCGGGTTGCACGGCCCGCTGATAGAGATGCCATGTTGTGTGGCCAAGGATCGGCAGGGTGAAGATCAGTCCCAGAAACGCCGGGACAAGCGACAACAGCATAGTGACCGAGATGATCGCCGCCCAGCCAAGCATGACCAACGGATTTTCCGTGACGACGCGAATGGACGTGATCATGGCAGAGACGAAATTGGTTTCCCGGTCAAGCAGCATGGGCATGGCGATGACGGTCACCGAGAACAAGGCAGCCGACAGAAATGCGCCGACGCATGTGCCAACGGCCAGGAAAGTCCAGCCCTGCGGTGTGAAGAACACGGTGTTCAGAAACCCGTCGAAATCCGAGAAAGATGCATTCTGAAGGATGATCGCCAGCCATAGACGGACCTGATAAATCCACACCCAGAAGATGAACAGGGTGACAAAGGCCATCCAGCCCATTTCGCGCTTGCGCTGGTTGGCCATGACGGTGAGGATTTCAGACCAGCCGAAACTCTCGTCGTTCTGCATCCGGCGGGACATCTCATACAGCCCGGCGGCAGCAAATGGCGCGACCAGGGGGAAGCCGACGACCGCTGGAATGATCATCCAGATCTTGCCAAGCCAGACCAGGCTCCAGACAAACAGGATGCCGAAGACTGCATAGAAAAGGCCAAAAAAGCCACTCATGAAGGGGCGGGCCAGAAAATCGGAAAAGCCGGCCTTCAGGGACGCCGTGATATCATCCGCAGTGACCTTGTTGATCCTGGGCATGGCCTGCGGCGGCGGCGTCAGATTGTTCGGTGGCGTGGAACCCGCAGTCTTGGATGTCATGACACTCCTCCCAAAGCAGCTGCACCGTTCTGGTCCGCTTTCAAACAGACCCAACGGAGAAACAGACATCCCTCCTTTGCGGTCAAGTTTGCATCAGGTGGGGCACAAGGGCAAGAAGCGAGTATTGTGGCCAAGTCTTCGCAGGGTCTGCGGAAAATCACCAACTTCGCGTCAAGAGTACGCCGGTTCCCAAGGCCTGCGTTATTCGGGAAGGCTATGCGACCGCCCGGAACCCTGCCTTTGTGTTGCCTTTTGGATAGTCCATGTCGGGTGCCGGCAAGCCCAGCCCCCTGCACAAAGGACCCCAACCGGAGCCAAGCGGCAGGTCGATAAGCCGTTCAGCAGGCACTTCGTTTCGGACACTGGCGATCGTGTCCTCGTAAACAGACAGAACATGCGCCTTGTCCTGGATGTTTCCGCCGAAAACCCCTTCGGTTATCACGCTGGTTCCCAGACCGCCGACATCCGTGCCCGTTAGCAGCGCTGTCTGAATCGTATTGGTGAAACTGTTCCACCAGTCTTCGGCGGGCCGGTGGGTCAGCACCACTTTGGCATCCGGGTAGAAGGCCATCGTTTCGCGCCAGTAGGCGGCTGATGGCCAGTCCACGGCGCTGTTGTATCCTTCAAACAGAGAGGGCCAGTCGGGTGTTGCCCCGTTTGCGAAAGCGATCCAGCGTTCCCGCTGCGTTTCGCTGTCCATGACCTCGTACATGTGGTGCGTCGGTCCGAGCCCAAGGGCTTCAAGCGCCCGCTTGAGGCTTTCCGTTCCTGTCCGTCCAAATCCGGCTCCGATCACTTTCAATGTCATGTTCATCCTCCGGTCTGTTGCAATGCATCCCGTGACGGGTCTGCTTGCCTAAGGATGTCCGGATGTGTCAGATTGAACAATCAGATCAATCCGTTTCATTGCATTGAAATTCTCAATCACACTCAGACAGGGTTCCGATGTCCACAGCGCCAGAAATACTCTCGCTCGATTTCGCGGCGCTTCGTACGCTGAAGCTGGTGTACACGCACCGCTCATTCGCAAAGGCCGCGGCCGAGCTGGGCATGAACCCGTCTTCGGTCAGTTACACGATCGAACGTGTCAGAAAGGCAGCGCAGGATCCCCTGTTCGTCAAACAAGGCGGGGGGATAGCACCCACGCACCATTGTCATCGGCTCATGGACCGGGTGGAGCACATGTTGGAAGAAGCCGAGCAGTTTCGCGACGATGAGGCATTCGATCCGAAGCAGTCCGTGGGAGAGATCCGGATCAACATCACCAGTTACGAAACGTTGCTTGTTTTGCCGCAAGTTGTTCGACGGCTCCGGCGCGAAGCACCGGCGATCCGGCTGATCCTGAACTATAACTACGGCCTTGCCAGCGACTTGTTGCTGAGTGGCAGCGCCGATATCTACCTCGGGCCGCAGAAAGTGTCGGACAGCGGGATTTACGGCGAAGAATACCTGAACCGCGAGCAGCATGTCTGTATGATGGATCCGTCACACCCGCTGGCAAAGAAAGAGGTCCTGGGGCTGGACGACATCAAGGAGATGAATTTCGTCCATTTCGAACCGCGCCCCGGCTGGCAGCAGGCGCCGGTTCGCTATGCCGCCGAACAGGGCATCAGCCTGCCACGTTCGATCGTCAGCAGTGATGCGATATCCTTTGGCGAAATCATCGTGGGCACCGACCTGCTGGCCGCGTTGCCGTCACGGATGGCCAACCGGTTCAGGGACAGGCTTGCTCTGCGGCCTTTCGATTTTGACACGGGCATGGCAGAGCATATGTACTGGACCGCTGCAACCGACCGGTCGAAACTGGCACGTTGGGTCCGGTCTGTGATCAAGGAAGAAGCGAGGAAAGCGCCAACCGGCTAAGCGGCTCCCGTTTCAGAAGACGCAGTGCAACGCGTCGGCTTCGGCCTCGCTACGAATGCTCCTCGGCCGCTGTCGCCGCCAGCGCACGGTTATACGCCTTGAGCGCATCTATGTGATAAAGCGCGCCGACCGGGGTTTCGACACCGTTATCTTCGATCAGAACCACCGGAATGCAGGGGATGTCACCGCGGTCGAAATAGGGCATCGCAGCCTCAAGCGTGGCGCTGGCCTGAATGCAGAAGCCCTGTTCAATCAACTCCTGCGCCTCATCCCTGGTGATCGAGCGCGGATCTCCGAGCGGTCGCATCACGGCGCCAGCGCGCAACATGGCCAGCAGGTAGGCCTGCGGCCCGGCGGCCAGATGCACGTTGCGGCGCTCCAGTTGAGTCAGGAAGAAGGACCGGTCCACCAGGCGCGAAGCCAGCGCGGTGGACATCGAAACCGAGACCATCACCGCAAGGCCGATCTGCCAGTCTCCGGTCAGTTCGAACACGATCAGCGTGGTCGAGATGGGTGCCCCCAGAACTGCGGCGGCCACGGCACCCATTCCGGCAAAAGCATAGAGCGTGTGGGTCCCCGATACGTCCGGCAGCAAGCCGGTGGCGATCAAGCCAAAAGCCAGCCCAGTCAGCGCGCCGATCATCAGGGAGGGCGAGAATACGCCGCCCCCCATGCGCCCGCCCATGGTAATGGCGACCGCAACGGTCTTGAGAACGGCAAACAGGATTGCGGTGGTCAGCAGCAGGTCGCCGGTCAGGGCGCGGATCGTGGTCTCGTACCCGACACCGATGATATGTGGGAACCAGATCGCCATCAGCCCCAGCATCGCCCCCGATACCGCCGGCCGCAGCCAGCGCGGCAGAGACAGGCGGGTCTGAATGTGGTTGCCGATATCCTCGGCAAAGAAGATCGAGCGCATCAGCAGCAGCGAGACGAACCCACAGATCAGCCCGAGGATCAGGAACGCGGGCAACTCCACATAGAATTGCAGCGATCCGGGGGTCTCCAGGACAAACTCGGTGACGTCACCATAGGCCAGACGGTTGATAACTGTCCCCGCGACCGAGGCAATTACGATAGGGGCGAAGGCATGGACCGCGAAATGGCGCAGAACCACTTCGAGCGCAAAAAGCGCACCTGCGATCGGGGCGTTGAAGCTGGCTGAGACGGCGGCGGCCACGGCACAGCCCAGCAGGTCGCGACCGGTGATGCCGTCCGCGTGGATGCGGTTGCTGACCCATGTTGAAATGACGCCCGCCATGTGAACCACCGGCCCTTCACGACCCGTCGAGCCGCCTGAGCTGAGCGTGATGAGCGAGGCGAGGAAAGACGCGATCCCAGCCTTGATCTCGACCCTCCCATCAGTGACGGCAGAACCTTCCATCACGTCCGCCACGGACCGGACACGCCCGTCATCGGTGAAAATGTGCAGGATGATGCCGACAACCAGGCCACCGATGATCGGCGTGATCAGGATCAGGACCCAGGGCAGCTTTTCCACATGGCTGTGCAGCAGAAGGATATCTTCGGTGTTGTAGATATACGCCTGAAGTGCAGCGATGGCCTTGCGGAATCCCAGCGCCATGAAACCCGCTGCGATACCGATGGCCAGGGCGATGAACCAGAACTGAATCTGGCTGGGTCCCCGGCGGAGCATCACCCGCCATGCATCCTTGATCGCGGCCAGTGCCTGATTGAGCTGATTGCGCAGAACGGTGCGGGTCGACTGGGTCATTTGCCCTCGGAGGTCATCGTTCCCTCATTAGTAAGCCACGGGGCGTCCTTATAAAAGTGGGATAGCGACGGTTTGAGAACCGGAAAGCGGCAGATATGTCTCAGGCCTGCAGCAAAGCGCGTGCGGCGGCGCGGGCTTCGTCCGTTATGGTGTCGCCTGCGACCATGCGGGCAATCTCATCCACCCGATCCGGGTCGGCCAGCGGGATGACGGTGGACAGGGTTTGCCCGTCCGCAACCTGTTTCTGCACACGCCAGTGATGCGCGGCCCGCGCGGCCACCTGCGGCGAATGCGTCACGACCAGCACCTGCCCCCCCTGCGCCAGCGCGGCGAGACGGCGGCCAACGGCATCGGCAGTGGCACCGCCGACACCCCGGTCGATTTCATCGAAGATCATTGTGCGGGCGCTGTCATCACCGCTAAGGCAAACCTTGAGCGCCAGCAGGAAGCGGCTGAGTTCACCGCCGGATGCGATCTTGTTCAGCGGTCCCGAGGGCGCGCCGGGATTGGTGGCGACGGTGAAGGCCACCGCATCGGTGCCTTCGGGGCCGGGATCGGCTGGTGTGATTTCGGTTCGAAACACCGCGCGTTCCATTTTCAGCGGTGCAAGTTCAGCCATCACGGCCGCGTCGAGTTGCCCTGCCGCATTCTGACGCGTGGAGCTGAGCTGGGCTGCAGCGGCATCGTAGGCGGCCTGCGCGGCCTCGACAGCGGCACGCCTGTCGGCGAGATCGGCATCTCCGGCGTCCAGCCGGTTCAGACGCTCACGCAGGGTGTCGGCGAAAGCGCCCAGATCGTCAGGCGCGACGTCGTGTTTGCGGGCCAGCGCGCGAATGGCGAACAGGCGTTCCTCGGTCTGTTCCAGTTCTGCCGGGTCGAAATCCAGCGCCTGAAGGCAGGCGTTGACGCCATCCTGCGCTTCGCCCAGTTCAATCATGGCGCGGCCGAGTGCGGCGATGGGCTCTTCAAGCTGGCCGCCGGCATGGTCCGACACACCTTCAAGCCAGCGCACCGCGTCGGCCAAAGCGCCTTCGGCGCCCTCGCCTCCCAACAGGGCAAAGGCACGGGCCACGTCGTCGCGGATCCGTTCGGCCCCCTGCATCATGCGGCGGCGGGCGTCTAATTCGGCATCTTCACCCGGCTGAGGATCAAGCTGATCCAGTTCCGACACGGCGTGGCGCAGAAACTCTTCTTCGGCGCGCATTGCGGCCAGCGTGCCTTCGGTCTCGGTCAGCGCCTTGCGGGCGCGGGACATCTGTGACCAGGCCGCTCGGACGGCGCTAAGCTGGTTCCCTGCCCCGGCATAGTCGTCCAGCAGAACACGATGCCCGCGCGGGTTCAGCAGGCCGCGGTCATCGTGCTGGCCGTGCAGTTCGATCAATGTCTCGGACAGCGCACGCAGCACCTCGCCCGAGCAGCGGCGGTCATTGACCCAGGCGGTTTTGCGGCCCTCGGCCGTGTTGACGCGGCGCAGGATCAGTTCTTCGCCGCCGGGCAGCCCGGCCTCGGCCAGAACGGCATGGGCGGGATGATCGGCGGGCAGTTCAAACTCGGCCAGCACTTCACCCTGCGTAGCCCCCTGCCGCACCAGTTCGGCGCGACCGCGCCAGCCCAGAACAAAGCCCAGCGAATCCAGCAGGATCGACTTGCCCGCACCGGTTTCACCGGTCAGCGCATTGAGACCCGGCTGGAAGGTCAGTTCCAGCCGGTCGATGATCAGCATGTCGCGAATATCAAGGGCGCGTAGCATCGGGTCCTACTGTCCCAACCCTATGGTCATGGCGATTACAACCACTGCCCTTTGATCGATTGACGGTAAACCTGGCTGAGCCAGTTGTTGCCACGGCTCTTGAGTTTGAGGCCGCGCGAAGTCAGCAGGGTATAAGCACTGTCGTACCATTCCGAGGACTGGTAGTTGTAGCCCAGGATCGCACCGGCCGACTGCGCCTCATCCACCAGGCCCAACGACAGGTACGCCTCGACCAGACGATACAGCGCTTCGGCGGTATGCGAGGTGGTCTGAAAATCCTCGACCACAACGCGGAAGCGGTTGATGGCGGCTGCAAAATGATCCTGACGCAGGTAATAGCGTCCGATCTCCATCTCTTTTCCGGCCAGATGGTCGAAGGCGAGATCGAATTTCAGCACCGCAGAGGTGGCGTATTCACTGTCCGGATAGACCTCGATCACCGTGCGCAGCGCCTGCAGCGCCTGAAAGGTCAGGCCCTGGTCGCGGCCCACTTCGTCGATCTGGTCATAGTAGCTTAGCGCCAGCAGATACTGGGCATAGGCGGCATCTTCGTCCGTGGGATAGAAATCGATATACCGCTGAGCTGCCGCCCGGCTTTCTTCATAGTTCTCGTCGGTATGGAACGCGAAGGCCTGCATGATCAGCGACCGTTTGGCCCAGTCAGAATAGGGATAGAGCCGCTCGACTTCCGAGAAATACCACGCCGCATCGTCAGAACGGTTCTGCGACAGTTCGTATTCACCGCGCGTGTAAATCTGTTCGGGCGTGAAGCCTTCCAGGTTCTGGTCGCGGTCCGCGCCCCTTCTTCCGAAAAGTCCGCCATTGCCGCACGCTGCTAAAGTTGCTGCCAGAAGAATCGCCCCTGCGAACCTGACTGCCGCTTTGCTGCCCACCATTCCGCTCATCCTTGTCGTCTTGCTTAACGGGTTCTGACCCGGATTGTGCCATGGTCTAGCACAGAAAATTCCGGTGCAAAACGTCTTTAACGCTCTCTGTCGGAAATGTCGCCAGTGTTGATCCGCGGCATCTCGCGGACCGCCCAGATCAGGCGACTTCGGGGATTTCCGCCCAGATCAGGCCCTGACCGGGCAGTCGGGCCGCCTGTTCGGGGGTGCACAGCACGGGGCGCACGGCGCCGGGCGTCTCGAACAGCTTGCGCAGCAGCGTGTTGGTCATCGAATGACCGGACTTGTCGCCGGTGAAGTGGCCCAGAATCGGACCGCCTGCCAGATACAGGTCGCCCAGGGCATCCAGCATCTTGTGGCGTACGGCCTCATCCGCGCGGCGGAACCCGCCTGGTGTCAGAACGTCGGTGCCCTGAACAACGACTGCGTTGTCCAGCGTACCACCCAGCGCCAGGCCGTTTTCGCGCATGGCTTCGACATCGGTGCGGCGGCAGAACGTGCGGCAATCGCTGAGTTCGCGCGCGAACGAGCCATTGCGCATATCCAGCGTCTTGGTCTGGTTGCCAATCGCGTCATCTTCGAAATCGATGTGGAAGTCGATGATCAGCCCATTTGCCGGAGCGATCGAGGCGCTTGCGCCCTCGCGAGAGACGGTGACCGGTTTGAGCACTTCGTAAGCCAGAACAGGGCTGGCCTGACGGCGCACGCCCTTGGCCATGATGCCACGCACGAATTCGATGGACGAGCCGTCCATGATCGGAACTTCGGGACCATCAATCTCGACCAGCGCGTTGTGCACGCCGCAACCGGCAAGGGCCGCCATGATGTGTTCAACGGTTGAAACGGAAACGCCGGCCTCATTCACCAGACGGGTGCAGAGCGGGGTCCGGTCCACCATGTCGTAGATGGCCGGGATCAGCGCATTGCCCAATTCGATATCCGTCCGCTTGAACCAGATGCCGTGACCGGCGGCTGCCGGCTTCAGGACCATCGTCGCAGGCTTGCCGCTGTGCAGCCCGGTGCCTGTAAACGTGACCGATGATTTGAGCGTGTGTTGCAAAACTGACCTCAGTGAGTGATGTCCAGCCTGCTCGGGCTGTGTTGGACACTCAGTTAAGGAAGCCGGCGATAAGGCTCAACTCACTCTTTGCAACCGATTGAAACATGGATGTTACAGATCGGCAAAACCCTGCTTACATTACTATAAGCTCTTTATTTTAAACGAAAAAGGGCCGCCAAACGGCGACCCTTTGTCATCATTTTGTTACCGCGATCAGTTGGCCTGACGGCGCAGGAAGGCCGGAATTTCGATACGTTCCTGATCCGGATCAGCCTCTTCATGGGCAGGTGCCGTGGCGTCAGCCTGGCGCATGACCGGCTGTTGGCGGGCCGGTTGAGCGGGTGTATCGGCCGCATGACCGGTCATGCGGTCGATCAGCCTGTTGAAGCCGAAACGGGGCCGGTCATGAGCTTCCGCCCGCTGTGCGGGGGCTGCTTCTTCGACGTCCGCGCGGCTTGCCGCCATGCGCTGTTTTGCCGATGGCACGTTCTGAACAGCTGCCTGCAGTCGCTGCAGGGCCTCGGGGGACGGAGTGCCGGCAGCAGCGGCGCGTGGTGCGACAAAGCTTTCCGGCGCAGGTTCCGCAACCTCGGGCTGCGGTTCAAACTCGGCCACGCGCGGCTGATAGGCGGGCGGCGGCAGGTCATCATCATCCTGTTCTGCCTGCGGCTGGAACTGAGGCTGGGACTGCACCGGCTCGTCAGCCGCTTCGAACAACGAAGGTTCGGGGTTTACCTCAGCAGGTGCCTGCTGTTCTGCGGCAACGGTCTGCGCTTCTTCCTGTGCCTGCTCTTCCGCGGAAACGGTGCGGGTCAGCGGTGCCGACATCGAACGACGCGCAACCGGAATTTCGGCTTGCTTGTCGGTAGCATCGATCCCGGTGGCCACGACGGATACGCGCATGCCGCCTTCCATCGCGGTATCGAGGGTCGAACCGACGATGATGTTGGCTTCGGGGTCCACTTCTTCGCGGATGCGGTTGGCGGCTTCGTCCAGTTCGAACAGGGTCAGGTCGTGCGAACCGGTGATGTTGATCAGCACGCCCTTGGCACCCTTGAGGCTGATTTCGTCCAGCAGCGGGTTGGCAATCGCCTTCTCGGCCGCCTGTACCGCGCGATCTTCGCCGGTTGCCTCGCCGGTCCCCATCATCGCTTTGCCCATCTCGTCCATGACGGCGCGAACATCGGCAAAGTCGAGGTTGATCAGGCCCGGACGGACCATCAGGTCGGTCACGCCTTTGACGCCCTGATACAGAACGTCGTCAGCCATCGAGAACGCCTCGGTAAAGGTCGTCTTTTCATTGGCCAGACGGAACAGGTTCTGGTTCGGGATGATGATCAGCGTATCGACAACCTTCTGCAGCGCCTCAACACCGTCTTCAGCCTGACGCATCCGCTTGGCACCTTCGAACTGGAAGGGTTTGGTTACGACGCCTACGGTCAGCACACCCAGCTCCCGCGCGGCCTGCGCGATGATCGGAGCCGCGCCTGTCCCGGTGCCACCGCCCATGCCAGCGGTGATGAAACACATATGCGCGCCGGCCAGATGATCGACGATCTGCTCAATGCTCTCTTCGGCGGCCGCAGCGCCAACGGTCGGGCGTGCCCCTGCCCCAAGACCTTCGGTGACTTTCACACCCAGCTGCACCCGCGCCGAGGACTGACTTTGCTGCAGGGCCTGCGCGTCTGTGTTGGCGACCACGAAATCGACGCCGTCCAGCTGTTTTTCAATCATGTTATTGACGGCATTGCCGCCTGCACCGCCCACGCCAAATACTGTGATCCGAGGCTTCAGTTCGTCGTGCCCGGGCATCGAAAGATTCAATGTCATGCTCTGTCCGCCTGTTCTTATAACCCGCCAAAGCGGTGTTTTTCTTACCTATCCGCCTTTAATTCTACCGGTCATATCCACAAACGTCACGTCAAAAATCGCAGGAATCCACAAAATATGGAGGAAATAAGGCAGCCAGAGGCGGTATTTCGCGCGATCTGCCAGATGTTGCGGAGCGGACGCAAGGCGCCACAAGGCATACGCAATTCGTGCCGCAGCCAGAAGATGCGTCACAATCGGGTCCATTCTTGTTTTGCGGGTACCTGCTCGGGTCCTGCCGCCGGGCCTCTGTCGGGCCTTGTGGATATCTTGAGGGATATTCTCGGGCACCGCAAGCCGATTTTTCAACTGACAGGGACACTTGGACAGTTGAGGCTATCCTCGCTTATTCGGCGGACCTCCTGAATTTCACCGCCGACGAAGGTGGCCAGGCGCACCAGCAGCCGGTCGTGGTGCAGAAACGGCCACCAACAGACTGGCACCCCGTCCGTGTCGTTGTCATAGAGGAAGCAGATCTGCCCGTTTGGCGTGGTGATCTGACCATAGACGCAGCCCAGGCCATTCTCGCGCCAGACCGAGGTGTTGCGACTTAAAAACTGCTCTGTTCCGACCAGCTGACCGCTGCGGATCTCGTAGAACGTGACCGTCTTGCCGATGACCGCATCCAGAAACGCGTCGGGAGAGATGGCGGTCTGAGCGACCCCGCCGGCGGGCAACAGCAACGGGGCGATCAGCCACCGAAGCAGCCTTCTACCAGTTGTCACGGAACCAGCGCACGGCGCGTTTGAAGGGGCGCGCCGCGTAGGTGTCGACCGGGATCTCGAAATCCCACCATTCGTCCTGCGGATGGGCGGCGAACAGGCTGAGGCCCACAGCAGACGAAAAGCTCGGCCCTGTGGCCGATTGCGGCAGGCCGTGAACGCGCAAGGGGCGACCAAGGCGGACGCGCTGACCCAGGATACGGGTGGCGAGGCCGTCCAGCCCCATGATCTGGCTGCCGCCGCCGGTCAGGACGATCTGCTGGCTGGGCATGTGTTCGAACCCGGCTGCATCCAGCCGCACACGGACTTCTTCGAGAATTTCCTCGACCCTTGGGCGCATTATGCCGATCAGTTCAGCACGGCTGACGGTGCGACGGTCATGTTCCCAGTCGCCGGTATCGCCGCCGATATCGATCAGATCGCGGTCATCGGCCCCTGTGGCATGCACGCCGCCATTGAACGTCTTGATCCGCTCGGCCACTGCCGCTGGAACGCCGAGGCCCATGGAAATGTCCGAGGTCACGTGATCACCACCCATGCGCACGCAATCGGCATAGATCATGTGTTTCTTCATGAAGATCGACACGCTGGTCGTGCCGCCGCCCATGTCGATACAGGCCGCGCCCAGTTCCTGCTCGTCCTCGACCAGCGCCGAGATGCCCGAGACATAGGCTGAATTCGCTATCCCCGCCAATTCCAGGTCGCAACGTTTGATGCACCGCACGATGTTCTGGATCGCCACCGCATCAACGGTCAGCATGTGCATATCGACCGCAAGGCTCTGCCCCATTTGTCCCCGCGGGTCGATCAGGCCGGACCGGTTGTCCAGCGCGAAGTTCACCGGCTGGGCATGCAGAACCTCGCGCCCGGCCCCGTAATCGGGAACGTCGCACGCGTTCAGCACACGTCCGACCTCGGCTTCGGTCACAAGCTGACCTTCCAGATCGACCTGAGCGTCCAGACCGTAGGAGCGCGGGTTTGCGCCCGAGAAACTGGCGATGACGTGATCAACGCGAATGTCGGCCATTTTCTGCGCCGCCTGCAAGGCAGTGCGGATGGCGCGTTCGGTTTCCTGCATGGCAGTGACTTCGCCGAACTGCACCCCGCGCGAGCGGGTCGTCGCGGCGCCGATGACACGGAACCCGGTCTGCCCAGCCAATGAGCCGATGCTGTTGTCATCGCTCAGCCGGCCAGTGCCGTCAAATCGCAGCACCAGACAGGCGATCTTGGAACTGCCCACGTCCAGAATGGCGATGACGCCCCTTTGCATGGCTTGCCTGCGCATCTGCCGCATGGCCCGCTGGGACTGATAAAGATCGGTCATCATTGTCGCTACTGCCCGCTACTCGTTGTCACTTTTGTATTCCACCAGTCTTCGCTGGCGGCTTTGGTCATTCGGATGGTCGGACGCTGACCGAGGCGCATGTCGACCACGGCCACATCGCGTTCCAGAAGGTCCTGTACCTCGTTTACCGCCAATACCCGCTCGAGCGCGCGAACCGGGCGGTCGGTTGGCAGCATGATGCGCTGGCCACGATCCAGGACCAGGTCCCAGCGGCGTTCACCGATGCGTACCAGTCCGCGCACGCGGTCACCGAGGCTGCGTGCCGTGGTCAGGATCCGCAGCGCTTCGCCGACATGCCGATCCGCCCCCTGACCCGCGATCAGCGGCAGATCCGCATGATCCTTGCGCGAGGCGACCTGATCCACATGGGCACCAGTTTCGTCCAACAATTCGATCCCGTCGCGCGTGCGCCAGACGATGACCGGCTGACGCTCGACCACATCGACCTGAAGAATGCCGCCCGGGCGAATGCGGACGGTGGCCGATTTCACCGGGTCCAGTCCGGTTATGGTGTCGCGCATCTGTTCGACATCCAGATCCCAGGAACTGATCGGGAAGTCCAACGGCACGACTTCGCGGATGTCGTCGGACAGGCCCGGCCCCGCACCATCGATGGCCATCAGGTTGACCATGAATTCGGGGCGCTCCTGAACCGAGGTCTTGATGTCGGCGATATAGGTGCTGAGCGCTTCGCGCCGGTCTTCGGACGCGAAATAGAGCCCGACCGCCGCCGCAACAACGCAAACCGGCAGGCCCAGACGAACGCTCAGCCGGATGCCCGGTGTCAGCATCCAGCGCTGGAACCGGTAGCTGAGCCGCGACGGCGCGGGATCGGAGCGGCGGGCGTTGCGACCAAAAAACCGGGCGCCGCGCAGTTGCAGTTTCGGCTTTGCCTGAGGGGTCGGCTCGGCAGTGGCGAAATCGGCATCCGGTCCGGCCAGAGGCTTGCTGCGATGGATCACGGGTGCGCGGGTGGCGGTCAACGGTCGCATGAGGCGTCCTCCACCATCCAGGCGCAAAACTGGCCGAAACTCATGCCCAGATGCGCGCCCTGTTCTGGCGCGAGCGAGGTCGGCGTCATACCGGGCTGGGTATTGGTTTCCAGCAGGAACAGACCATCCGCGCCCCGTGCATCGTCCCAGCGGAAGTCGGTGCGGCTGACCCCCTTGCACCCCAGCACCTTATGGGCGCGGACGGCATAGTCCATGCACATGTCGAAAATGTCAGCCGGAATCTTGGCAGGCAGTTCGTGCGACGAGCCACCGGGCTTGTACTTGGCGTCGTAGTCGTACCAGCCTTCGGTCATGATCTCGGTCACGGTCAGGGCACGGTCGCCCATCACGGTCACGGTCAGTTCGCGCCCCGCCACATATTGCTCGACCATCACCTGATCCGGCATGTCGTCGGACAGTTTCGGGGGACCGTTGGTGCCTTCGTGCACCAGATAGATACCGACACTGGAGCCTTCGTTGTTGGGTTTGACCACATAAGGCGCAGGCATGACGTGGTCGGCTTCGACCTCAACCTTTGGGGCGATGATGCTTTCTGCGATGGGCAGGCCTTCGACGCGGAACGCTTCCTTGCTGCGCTGCTTGTCCATGGCCAGGGCCGAAGCCAGAACGCCGGAATGCGTATACGGGATACGCATCCATTCCAGCATCCCCTGCACACAGCCATCCTCGCCCCAGCGGCCATGCAGGGCGTTGAAAACCACATCAGGCTTGATATCCAGAAGACGCGCGTAAAGGTCGGGACCAGCGTCCAGTTCGACCACCTCAAAGCCTTCTTCCCTAAGGGCGGCTGCGCATTCGCGCCCGCTGCTGAGCGAGACCTCGCGTTCCTTCGAGGGGCCGCCCATCAATACCGCCACTTTGGGGTTTGTCCTGCTCGACTTACCCACTTCGTGCGCCTCAATGTCCCCGGACCTTATGTGGTGGTCCGTATCTTGTTTATGCCTTTGATCCGCCGCCTGAATTTGCCTGCTATGGTCTGACGGATGGGGCTTTATTCTGTCAGCGGATCACCGACCCGCATGATTTCCCACTCTAGCGTGATGCCGCTTGTTTCGTAAACCTTTTTTCGCACCTCCTCGCCCAGTCCTTCGAGGTCGGCGGCGGTGGCGGTGCCGGTGTTAATCAGGAAATTCGAGTGCTTTGGACTCATCTGCGCCCCGCCACGTGTCGCGCCGCGCATGCCCGCATCATCGATCACTTTCCACGCCTTCAGGTCGTGGACGTCATCGGCCCGGCCTGTGGAGGAGAAACCGGCAGGGTTGCGGAAAGTGGAACCGGCGCTGCGATCCTTGGTGGGCTGTGTCTCGTCGCGCTTTTGCAACTGCGCCGCCATGCGCGCATGAAGGTCCTCGGGATCGCCCGGGGGGCCTTCGAACGTGGCCGAGACCAGAACCGCGCCTTCGGGCAGATCTGTCTGGCGGTAGCGGAAGTTCAGTTGGTCGGGCGACAGGTCCACAACACTGCCCTGCCGAGTCACGATGGTGGCCTTGCGCAGTACATCCGCCGTGTAGTTGCCGTAACAGCCTGCGTTCATTCGCACCGCACCACCGATGGAGCCGGGGATGGTTCGCAGGAAGGTCAGGTCGACCCCCGCGTCCGCCGCCTTGCGCGCCACATGCGCGTCCAGTGCCGCCGCGCCCGCGGTAACAGTGTTTCCCTTGACCGAGATGCCGTTGAAGCCGCGCCCCAGCCGGATCACCATGGCCCGCAAGCCGCCGTCGCGGACAATCAGGTTCGAACCGACGCCCATCGGGAACACCGGAACATGCGCCGGCAGGTCGCGCAGGAACGATTGCAGATCGTCAAGGTCGGCTGGCTGGAACAGATAATCCGCCGGTCCTCCGACACGAAGCCATGTGAGATCGGCCAGTGGACGGGCCTCGGACAGGCGGCCTCGGGTCGCGGGGAGGGTTGTCATTCGGCCGCACGCGCAGCCAGGCTGCGCCCGCCGACCCCGCCCATGATCGCGGCGAATAGAAACGGAAGCACACCGGCGGTCAGCCAGACGAGCGGACCGAATGCCTGCTCTTCTTCGCCCGTTCCAACGCTGGCCAGCATCACGATCAGCACCAGCCCGGCGGCAGACGCCAGCCCAATCAGCCACAACAGACCGCGCAGTCCAATCCAGCGGCCTGCGGTGAACCCTGCGGCGGCACCAAGAACAAGGGAAATGAGCGGCAGATAGGCAAATGTGGTGATCGTCGCCATGGCGGACCTCGTGAAGTTGGCCGGTTATTCGTCAGCCGCCTTCATGCCCTGCATTTTCGCCTTTGTCCAACGGGTCAGATAAATCACCGGCCAGCGCAGCACCGACATGCCAGCGGCCAGTACGATCAAACCTACCCATGGGCCATTCTGATAGGTCACAAATCCCAGAATCGGGATCCCCAGCGCAATCAGGACATAGGCGCGGGTCCAGTGATTGTCCTTGCTGGGGATCATCGCCAGCACATTCGCGGCAACCCCCCAGAGAGCGGCGAGAGCAATGGACCAGTTCATTCCATGACCTCCCCGCGCACCCATTTGCGCCAGTAATAGCGGATCGGATTGCGGAACATCGAGACAAAACCGCCCAAAGCCAGCAGCGACCAAAGCCAGCCATGTACGTAGCCCAGCCAAACGATCAGCACCGGCGCACAGATCAGCAAAATGATACCCGGAGGGAATTGCAGCCGCATCGGCAACAACGCCACGATAGTAGCGCAGATCACCCAGAGCGCTGAGAAGATCATCGAATAATCCATTCGCCCCTCCAAGGACGCGCGGAAGCCGCCCGCAGCATATCACACATCTGGGTTGTGCGCCAAATGAGCGCGAGGGTCAAACAGCTTGTTTTCGCTGTAATCTTTCGGGCAATCCATTGGCCCAGGCGCTGATTGTACCAGCACCGAGGCAGACGACCATGTCGCCTGGACGGGCCTGTTCCCGGACAAGGCGCTCCAGATCGTCCTCGCTCAGGATTGCACGGGAATGGCGGTGGCCATGGCGGATCAGGCCTTGCACCAGAGCATCGCGCGAGGCGCCTTCGATCGGGTCTTCCCCGGCCGCGAACACCTCGGCGATGGCGACCACGTCGGCGTCGTTGAAGCAGGTGCAGAAGTCATCAAACAGGTTCGACAGGCGGGAATAACGGTGCGGCTGGTGCACGGCGATGACACGGCCGTCGGTGGCCTGACGGGCCGCCTTTAGCACGGCGGCGATTTCAACCGGGTGGTGGCCGTAGTCGTCGATGATGGTGACACCGTCGACTTCCCCGACCTTGGTGAAGCGGCGATTGACGCCGCCGAAATTCGCCAGCGCCTCGCGGATTTCCGACGCCTTCATACCCAGATGACGGGCGACGGCCACGGCGGACAAGGCGTTCGAGACGTTGTGGTCGCCCGGCATCGGCAGGGTGCAACCTTCGATCACTTTGTCTTCGTATTGCAGGTGGATGTCGAAATGCGCCACACCGCCCTTGTAGGTCAGGTTCACTGCCCGCACATCCGCCTGCGCGTTGAAACCGTAAGTGCGGACGCGGCGATCGGTGATGCGGCCCACCAGCGCCTGCACTTCGGCATGGTCCGTGCAGCAAACAGCCAGACCGTAGAACGGCAGATTCGTGACGAATTCATAGAACCCGTCGCGCAGGGTGTCGAAATCGCCCCAATGCTCCATATGCTCGGGGTCGATATTGGTGACGATAGCGATAGTTGCAGGCAGTCGGTTGAACGAGCCGTCGGATTCGTCGGCCTCGACCACCATCCATTCGCCCTGCCCCATGCGCGCGTTGGAGCCATAGGCGTGGATGATGCCGCCATTGATGACGGTCGGGTCGAAATCGCCCGCCACCATAAGCTCGGCCATCATGGTGGTCGTGGTGGTCTTGCCGTGGGTTCCGGCGATGGCGATGTTGGATTTCAGGCGCATAAGCTCGGCCAGCATGTCGGCGCGGCGGACAACCGGCAGGCCTTGCGCACGGGCTTCGTCCAGTTCGGGATTGCCCGGCTTGATCGCGGTCGAGACAACGACAACAGCGGCGTTCTTCAGGTTCTCGGCGCGCTGCCCCACGAATATCTCGGCCCCCAGACTGGCCAGACGATCCGTGATTTTGGAAGCTTTCAGGTCGGAGCCCTGCACCCGGTAGCCAAGGTTCAGCAACACCTCGGCGATGCCTGACATCCCGATCCCTCCGATCCCGACGAAATGGATCGGGCCTACGTCCTGCGGCAGTTTGGTTGCTGGGGTCATGCGGTCTCCTTCTGCGCCAGATGTTCGACAAGGGCTGTCAGTCGCTCGGTTGCGTCCGGCGCCCCCGCGGACAAGGCGGCACGGGCCATTTTCTGTGCGGCTTCGGGCTTGGTCAGAACCGTGGTGATTTGCTGTGTCAGCGAGGCAACGTCAAGTGCATTTTCGGGGATCATGATCGCCCCACCCGCCTGAACCAGTCCGCGCGCATTGGCGGTCTGGTGGTCCCCTGCCGCGGCAGCAAAGGGGATCAGGATCGAGGGGCGGCCGATCACTGAGATATCGGCGACACTGGATGCGCCCGAACGGCTGATGACCAGTTGGGCATCTGACATGCGGCGGGGCACATCGTCGAAAAAGGGCTGAACATCGGCGCGAATGCCGTGGTCGCTGTAGAACGCGGTGACCCGTTCGCCATCTTCGTCGCGCGCCTGATGAGAGACGCGGATATGGTTGCGGATATCTTCGGGCAGTGCGGCGATGGCTCCGGGCACCATATCGCTGAGGATGCGTGCGCCCTGCGAGCCACCCATCACCAGGATCGACATCGGGTAATCACCCGGCGGGATATACCCTGCGGCGGCCCGATCCAGAACAGCGGCGCGCACCGGGTTGCCGGTATGGATGCCATGTGCGCCTTCGGGCAGATCAGTGGGCCAGACGCCGCAGGCCACTTGTGCAACACGGGTGGCGAACAATTGGTTCACACGGCCCAGTACCCCGTTCTGTTCATGGATCATGCGGGGGATATTAAGCATGGTCGCCGCGCCCAACGCCGGAATCGAAGGATAGCCGCCAAAGCCCACGACCACATCCGGGCGGTCGCGCATCATCTGAAACGCCATCCCCGTCACACCGGCGGCGATCCGGGGCCCGACCATCGCCTTGGCCGCCAAGCCACCACGTGCGAAAGTGGCCGAAGATGCCTCGACAATCTCGGTCGCGTCGGGGAAGGCCCCGGTGTATCGGGCGCCACGGGCATCGGTGGACAGGCGCACGCGCCATCCTTTTTGCAGCATCGCCTCGGCCAGCGCCTGTGCCGGGAACATGTGGCCCCCGGTGCCGCCCGCCGCAATCAGAAGGTAGGGTTTGCTCATCAACCTCGTCCGCGCAGAATATCACCCAGTTCGCCCTGTGGGCGGGTGCGGGTAAACGCCAAAAGCATGCCGACCGCAATGCCGCCTGCAATCAGCGATGAGCCGCCGTAGCTGACGAACGGCAGCGTCATGCCCTTGGCGGGCAACAAGCGCACGGCAACGCCCATGTTGATCATCGCCTGAACACCGAACATGCAGGCCAGACCGGTTCCGGCCAGACGGATGAACATGTCTCGTTCGCGCATCAGGCGCAGCAGCGACCGCACGACGATCAGCGAGTATAGCGCGATGATGATCAGAACCAGGATCAGGCCATACTCCTCGGCCGCCACGGCGATGATGAAATCCGTATGCGCGTCGGGCAGCGACCATTTCACCTGCCCTTCACCGACGCCGACACCGAACAGCCCACCCTCGCGGATGGCGTTGGTGGCATAGCCCAACTGGGTGGTCGGATCGACCTCCTGGTTGAGGAAACCGTCAATACGGCGGGCGAAGTGTTCCGAGTTCGAATAGGCGAACATGCCGCCCAGAACCACAAATGCAGCCATGCCGACCAGCAACAGCATCGGTGCGCCTGCCACAAAGTACATAACACCCCAACCAAACAGGATCAGACACGCCTGCCCGAAATCGGGTTGCATCACCAGCATTCCGACAATGGCCGTGCACAGCGCGAAAGACCACAACCGCCCCGGCGGGCCGTTGATTTCCTGTGATGCGGCAAGAAGCCATGCAGCCACGACAACAAACCCGGGTTTCAGAAACTCGGACGGCTGCAGCGAGGCAAACCCCAGCGAATACCAGCGCACCGCGCCTTTGCCGAAATCGGTGCCGAAGACGGGCAGAAAGGCCAGAGCCACAAATGAAGCCAGAAAACCCAGCACCGCCAGACGTCGCACCAATGTCGGCGACATCATCGAGGTCAGCAGCATTGCGATCAACGCCAATCCGCCGAAAAACGCCTGACGTTCGACATAGTGGAACGGGTCGAACCCGTTGCGCCCCGCCAGTGGCGGTGATGAGGCAAGCCCCAGCAAAAGCCCGATGACAAACAGGATCAGAACGCAGGACATCGTCCAGCGATCAATCGTGCGCCACCACTTTGGTAGAATCGGTTCACCGCGCTGGTCCTGGACCGCGCCATACACCATCTCAGTCATGAGATACCGCCACTTTCTGCCTCGTTCACGTCCCGTTTTCGGGATCTGATTGAGAGTCTAACGCGATTTTTGCGTTTGGGCCAGTGGAATGAGGGCGGTCAGCGGAATTCCCATCGCGAGAATGCCAGGGGCTCCGTACCCCCAAGACTGTGGTGCGGGTGGACCTCAGGCCTCAGAAACCAGCGGCTTGCTGTTTTTCAGATGCCGCTTGACCAGTGTCCGCGTTTGCCCTCCGGTCCGCGGGATGATCCGCGCCATTTCGGGCGCATAGGTTTCGGACATGATCTCGGGAAACAGTTCTGCGATTTCGGCGGTGGCCTCTTCACCTATGCCTTTGAGGGCCTGTGGTCCGGTGAACAGGCTTTCCGACGGCGCCCCTTCGGCAAAAATCACCTCATGTCGATCAAACAGTATGTGGAAATACGTCACCTGCTGGTCGTCTTCTTCGATGGAAATACCAGGCATCCCAACCAGCTCGTGCGCAGGAACCAGAACCTCGTGCTTGGAAAACATTCTGGCCGCGATCGGGGATCGGACCAGCATCCGATGCTGCCGGGACACTCGCAGTTCGTCTTTAGGCAGACCATTCCCAAGCGCACCCCTGGCAATCCGAACCGGCCGCAGCTTTGGCTTGACCCTCAGATCAATGCTGTCCAGTTCGCGCGAACCGATCCAGCGGATTATCTGGGGCCCATTGTCCAGGGTCGTGACCACATCGCCCGGATTCAAGGTCTCGATCCGGCGTGGACCATCAGGCGTCTGGATGCTTGTCCCCTCCACAAAGCAAGGGACAACAGTGTCGACATCGATGTCCGGGCCATTGTCGATAATGGCGGTGATGGTCAGTGTCGTGTTCAGGGGCGGAATGGTCCCGCCGATGAAGCCCAGAAAATACCCGTCCTCGCTGTCGACCCCGATCGAATTTCCATCCCCGTCGAGGTCATAGTCGAAAAGGCCGATCTGGTAGGTATTCGTGCCGTCCGTCACCGAAACGGTGAAATCCCAGAAAATGATCTCTCCGTTCAGGGTCTGGGTCGGGTCGTTGCCGGTCTCGTTTGAGATGTTGTCGCCATCGATAATCGTGGCGTCTGCGCCGTCCTGGATCGTGATCTGGCTGTAGGCCGATATCTGGAACGTGGATCCCACGACACTGGATGAAGCCCCTGCATCGGACAATGTGCTGTCAGACCGAAAGGCACCATATACGTTCGTGGGCATGTGGCCCCTCCACCAAATTTATTAACGCAGACAAATAGTCACTTTACCGAAGAATTCGTAGGATTTGAGGCTCGTGCAGGTCAAGTGCCGCCATGGGAAAACTTCGAAGTTGTGACTGGCAGGCAAGTCCTCGTCTTGCTGCCCGCCTGTTGGAAATGCCAAAAACAAGGGAAAATGGGCGTTGGAAAACATCTCGCCCTTGCGGTTGCGGGAAAACCGGGCCATGCGCTTGCACATGACCTTTGACACGATCATCCTTGGTGCCGGAGCCGCCGGCATGATGTGCGCCGCCCACTGTGGCGGGCGTGTTCTGGTGATCGATCACGCCAAGGCAGCCGGAGAAAAAATCCGCATCTCGGGCGGTGGGCGCTGCAACTTTACCAACATGTATGCGGGGCCGCAGAACTTCCTGTCGCGAAACCCCCATTTCTGCAAATCGGCGCTGGCGCGATACACGCAGTGGGATTTTATCGATCTGGTAAACCACCACGGCATCGCCTGGCATGAAAAAACCCTGGGTCAGCTGTTCTGTGACGGGTCGTCAAAGCAAATCATTCAGATGCTGCTGGACGAGATGCAGCGTGCGGGGGCCGAACTGTGGATCCGAACCGAACTGAAGGACCTGCGCAAGACCGAAGGCGGCTTTGCACTGGATGTCGAGCGTGAAGGTAAACGCCTGAGCCTGACCTGCGCCAATCTGGTGCTGGCCACGGGTGGCAAGTCGATCCCCAAGTTGGGTGCGACCGGGCTGGCCTATGACCTTGCCCGGCAGTTCGGGCTAAGGCTGACGGAAACGCAGGCGGCGCTGGTGCCTTTTACCTTTTCGGACGGCAAGTTCCGGGACTTGTCTGGCGTGTCCCTGCCCGCACGGTTGTCAAACGCGCGGACCAGTTTTGACGAGGCGCTGTTGTTCACCCATCGCGGCCTCAGCGGACCATCGGTGCTGCAATTGTCGTCCTATTGGCGCGAAGGTGAGACGATCAGAGTGAACCTGATCCCGGATCTGCCACTGTTCGACATGCTGCGGGACCAGCGGCAAAGCGGTGGCCGCAAGGCTCTGACCACGGAGCTGGCGCGCCACCTTCCCGCGCGATTGGTGGATTACCTGAAACAGTACATCCCGATGCAGGGCAATCTGGCGGATCAGTCCGATGCCGCGCTGAACGACCTGATCGCGTCCCTGTCCGACTGGCAACTGACGCCTTCCGGCACGGAAGGCTATCGCACTGCCGAGGTCACGCTGGGCGGAATTGACACCGACGACCTGTCGTCCAGAACGATGGAGGCCAGGGATGTCCCCGGCCTCTATGCGATTGGCGAAGCGGTGGATGTCACCGGCTGGCTGGGCGGTTACAACTTCCAATGGGCGTGGTCTTCGGGCTACGCCGCCGGAACTGCAATCGCGGGGCGTTAGCCGACGACGTTGTACCCGCGTCCGCGCATGCAGTTGCGCACGATAACTTCCTTGTTCTGGTTTTTCGCGATGACATCCGCGCCCGCACCGATCACCGCGCCGGCGGCGGCGGCCCTGCCCAGGTTGGAACTGCTGTCCTGAATGATGGCGGTCGTGGCGGCAGCACCCGCTGCGCCGATCGCCGCGTTGCCGGCGGTCGAGCCGTCAACGCTGGCCTGCGACGCCGCCAGCTGCTGGCATTGCGCCAGATCCGAATTGTAGTTCGGACCCACAGGGCCATCGATGACCGGTTGGTAATTGGCACCGGAGTTGGCGCAGGCCCCCACCAGAACAAGGGCGGGAACGACCAGAAGTGACTTGCGATTGAACATTTTCGTGACCTCGTATTGATTTACCCGCAGGTAATACCGCCGGGGACAGTCTTCAAGCAGGCAGGGTCCAAGCCTGCCCGAACCGGCGGTCTATTGCAAACGCGGCTCAGTCCAGCCGTAGGCGCACCTGCGCGGTGAAGTCATCTCCGCGCTGCTCGAAATTGTCGTACTGGTCGAAACTGGCCGCTGCCGGAGCCAGCAATACCGTTTCACCCGGCTGCGCGTCCTGCATCGCGCGCTCGACCGCCATGGCCATCGTGGTGCAGATTTCGGTCTCGACCTCAAGCTGCATGGCGAATCCTGCGGCCTCGCGCCCGATCACGTAGGCTTTGCGGACCTGGTCCTTCACCTCGTTCAGGCCGGACAGGCCGCCGTCCTTTTCCAGCCCCCCACAGATCCAGCGGATGTTGCGGAACGCGCTCAGCGCCTTTACCGCGCTGTCCACATTGGTCGCCTTGGAATCGTTCACATAGGTCACATCGTTTGCTTCGGCGATGATCTGGCTGCGATGCGGCAGGCCGGGATAGCTGTGCAGGGCCTGCTCGATCATTTTTGGCGCAAGCCCCACTGACCGGCAGGCAGCATATGCGGCGCAGGCGTTCTGGTGGTTATGCGCCCCTGGCAGTCCCTTGATCCCACGCAGGTCGATTGATCCGGCCTGGCGCCCCTTGCGGTACTCCGAAAGAAACCCCTTGCGGGCAAAAACCTGCCAGCCCGGCCCGGTCAGCTTGCGCGCAACCGATACCCGGATGACGCGGTCGTCGGCAGGGCCTTCGGACATCTGACCGGCCAGAAACGCGCCTTCGGCCTCATCCACGCCGATGACCGCGCGATCCGGTCCGCCTTCGGCAAACAGGCGACGCTTGGCGGCGAAATACCCGCCCATGCCGCCATGGCGGTCCAGATGGTCGGGCGAGAGGTTGGTGAACACAGCCACATCCGGCGTCAGCGCACGGGCAAGTTCGGTCTGATAGCTGGAAAGCTCAAGCACCACGACCGAACCATCACCGCCGGGATCAATATCCAGCACTCCGCGTCCGATATTCCCGGCCAGCTGCGCCTCGCGTCCGGCCTCGGTCAGGATGTGGTGAATCAGTGCTGCGGTGGTGGATTTGCCGTTCGACCCGGTTACGGCGATCACACGTGGCGGGGTGTCAAAATTGTTCCATGTCTGATCCGCGAATGACCGGAAGAACAGGCCGATATCGTTGTCGACCGGCACACCGGCCTCAAGCGCGGCCGCCACGACCGGGTTGGGTTCGGGATAGAGATGCGGAATGCCGGGGGAGACGATCAGAGTGGCGATGTCATCGAAGGCCCCATGACGCCGCAGATCGGCACAGGTGAACCCTTCGCCTGACGCTATGTCACGCGCCGTCGGGTTGTCATCCCAGCAGATCGCATCGGCCCCACCCGCCCGCAGCGCACGCGCCGTGGTCAGACCGGACCGGCCCAGCCCCAGAACCGCAACTTTCTGCCCTGAACACCCTTTGACCGGGATCATGCCGCCACCCTTCCTACGACCTTCGATTGGCCGCCACACTGCGCAGAAGACCTGACCGAAGGCAAGGGTCCGGAAAGGCTCGCGCGGCAGCGCGAGCCGGGCCCAACAGGTGGCAGGCGGACCGCAGGTCCGCCGAACCTGGCGGGAGCGTTAGCGGACCTTGAGCGTCGCCAGACCGATCATCGCCAGGATCAGCGAGATGATCCAGAAGCGGATGACGATGGTGGGTTCCGCCCAGCCCTTTTTCTCGTAATGGTGATGGATCGGCGCCATCAGGAACACGCGGCGGCCTGTGCGTTTGAAATACAGCACCTGAATGATCACGCTCAGCGCCTCGACCACGAACAGCCCGCCGACAACGGCCAGTACCAGCTCGTGTTTGGTGGCCACGGCAATTGCGCCCAGCGCCCCGCCCAAGGCCAGGGATCCGGTGTCACCCATGAACACGGCGGCAGGCGGTGCGTTGTACCACAGGAACCCAAGCCCCGCCCCAAAGAGCGCCGAGGTGAAGATGAAAATCTCACCTGTGCCTGGCACGTAATGCACATCCAGATACTCGGTGAAGTCGACCCGCCCCACTGCGTAGGCGATGATGCCCAGCGTCGAAGCCGCAATCATCGCGGGCATGATCGCCAGACCGTCCAGACCATCGGTCAGGTTCACCGCATTGGCGGCCCCGACAATCACCACGATCGAGAAGGGAATATAAAAGATGCCCAGATTGATCAGCGTGTCCTTGAAGATCGGCAATGCCAGCTGGCTTTGCAGCATTTCGGGGTGATTCAACGTTGCCCAAAGCGCCGCCAGGGCTGCAATGATGATGCCCAGCGCCATGCGCATTCGGCCGGACACGCCTTGCGTGTTCTGCTTGGACACTTTGGCATAATCGTCGGCAAAGCCTATGGCCGCATAAGCCAGGGTCACGAACAGCACCATCCAGACATACGGGTTGTCCCATCGCGCCCAGATCAGCGTCGATGTCACCAGCGCCCCAACGATCAGCAACCCACCCATCGTGGGCGTTCCGGCCTTGGAAAAATGCCCCTCTGGGCCATCATCGCGGATCGGCTGACCTTTGCCCTGCTTGCGGCGCAGCACGTTGATCAGCGGTTTGCCGAACAGGAAGCCGAAGATCAGCGCCGTCATGAAGGCACCGCCTGCACGGAAGGTGATATACCGGAAGAGGTTCCAGAAATCTCCTCCGTCCGACAGGCCGGTCAGCCAATACAACATAGCGATACCTTTCTCACGCGGTGGTCACGGGGGCAAACGCTCATGACCCGGGCGCGCCCACTTGCCCCATTTTGCGCAAACCGTCAACAATACGGGCCAGCGCCATGCTCAGCGAGCCCTTGGCCAGAACGGTATCTCCATCCCGGACCAGTTCCGGCAGGCGGTCGGCCATCTCGGCGCTGGTCTCAAACCACAATCCCCGTTTTTCTGCGGGCAACGCCTGATGCAACGACTGCATCAGCGGGCCGATGCAATGGATCTGATCGACCTCGCCCATGGCAGGCAGGTCAGCCATACCGGCGTGCATGGCGATTTCCTGCGCGCCCAACTCCTTCATATCGCCCAGAAATGCGATCCGGCGGGAGCCGCGCGACGCGGCCAGTACATTCAGCGCCGCCTCCATCGAGGTGGGGTTGGCGTTATAGCTGTCGTCGAGCAGTTCGATATTACCGCCTTCAGCCAATGTGATCTGCTCGCGCACACCGCGCCCTTTGACAGGCGACCATTGCCCCAGTCCAGCGATCGCCTGATCCAGGTCCACACCCATTTCGACACAAGCTGCCAATGCGCCCAATGCGTTCATGGCAAAATGCAGACCAGCGGACCTGACGCCAAAACGGATCGTTTTGCCGCCCACCATTGCCGCCGCGGAAACCGAATCGACCTCCTGTGCCGCGCCTCCCAGAATGAAATCCTTCCCATCGCGGCCAAATTCGACTGTTTTCAGGCCGAGCTTCTGCGCACATTCCCGCAGGATGTGCGCGTGTTCGATGTCCGCATTGACGATGGCTGCGCCGCCTTCGGTCAGTCCCTCAAAAATCGCGGCCTTTTCCCGGGCGATAGCAGCTACCGACTCGAAGGCTTCGAGGTGAACCGCCGCCACAGTCGTCACCAGCGCCACATGCGGCTTTGCCCGCCGCGCCAGCGGCGCAATCTCGCCCGGGTGGTTCATGCCGATCTCGATCACCGCAAACTCGGTGTCGCGCGGCATCCGGGCCAGCGTCAACGGCACTCCCCAGTGGTTGTTGTAACTGGCGACGCTGGCATGGGTCCTGCCTTGCGTTTCCAGGATCGTAGCAAGCATTTCCTTGGTCGAGGTCTTGCCGACACTGCCGGTCACACCAACCACTTTCGCATTTGTCCGGGCGCGTGCGGCCTGCCCCAGCGCTTCGAGCCCCGCCTGAACATCGTCGACGATCAGCAATGGCGCGTCGCCTGGCACGCCATCGGGAATACGCGAGACCAGCGCTGCGCCTGCGCCCTTCTCAAGCGCCTGCGCCACAAAGTCGTGCCCGTCACGCGCGGCCTTCAGTGCGACAAACAGATCGCCCGGCTGGATGGTGCGGGTGTCGATGGACACGCCGTTTGCTTCCCAGTCAGAGGTCGCACGCCCGCCGGTTGCCGCGGCAGCCTCAGCCGCTGTCCAGAGCGTCATGCCACCCTCCCGTCCAGTGCGGCCACGGCGATACTGGCCTGTTCCGCATCGTCGAACGGCAAAACCTGATCGCCGACAATCTGGCCCGTCTCGTGCCCTTTGCCCGCAATCAGCAGCGCGTCACCCGGTTGCAGCGCGTCGATGCCACGCAGGATGGCTTCGGCGCGGTCACCCACTTCGGTGGCTTCCGGCGCGCCATCCATGACGGCGGCACGGATGGTAGCCGGATCTTCGCTGCGCGGATTGTCGTCGGTGACAAAGACGATGTCAGCGTGATCAGCCGCAGACCTGCCCATCAGCGGGCGCTTGGTGGCATCCCGGTCCCCGCCCGCGCCGACGATGGCGATCAGGCGACCCATGACATGCGGGCGCATCGCTTTCAGCGCCGTGGCGACCGCGTCAGGCGTGTGGGCGTAATCGACAAAGACCGCAGCCCCGTTTTCGCGGGTTGCGGCAAGCTGCATCCGCCCGCGAACCGTTGTCAGGTACGGCAGGGTTTCGAACACACGCTCGGGTTCATCCCCGGCCGCGATGACCAGCCCGGCGGCCAGCAGTACGTTTTCGGCCTGAAACCCCCCGATCAGGTTCAGGCGGGTCAGATGCGTTTTGCCCTGCCACGAAAACCGCAAATCCTGCCCGGTCGCGTCAAAGCGTTGGTTCATCAGGCAAAGGTCCGCATCGCCGAGCCCGACTGTCAGGACCGTCTGACCGCGCTGTTCGGCAATTCGGCGCACCTGGGCGCCCTTGGGATCGCTCAGATTGACGACGGCCGTTCCATCCTGCGGAAGAACCCGGTCGAACAGGCCCATTTTGGCGGTGAAATACGCCTCGAACGTTTCGTGGTAATCCAGATGATCCTGCGTGAAGTTCGAGAATCCGGCGGCCGCCAGGTGCACACCGTCCAGGCGGCGCTGCTCCAGTCCGTGCGAGGACGCCTCCATCGCGGCGTGGGTCACGCCATTCCCCGCTGCCGCCGCCAGACAGCGATGCAAGGTGATAGGTTCCGGCGTGGTGTGGGCCAGCGGCGCGGTCCATGCGCCTTCGACACCGGTGGTGCCGAGGTTCACGGCGGCGTGGCCAAGCTCGGTCCAGATCTGGCGGACAAACGTGGCAACCGAGGTTTTGCCGTTGGTCCCAGTGACGGCCACGATGGTTTGCGGCTGCGCGCCGAACCACAGGGCTGCGGCGCCTGCCAGCGCCTGACGCGGATCTTCGACAACAATCAGGGCCGCGTCCGATGCAGCCAGTTCGCTGGCCGCGATCTCAGCGCCTCTGGCATCGGTCAGGATGGCGGCGGCTCCCATGCGCAGAGCGAACTGGATGAATTCGCCCCCATGAACGCGTGTCCCGGGAAGCGCTGCGAAGAGAAAACCGTCTTTGACCTCGCGGCTGTCAACCGCCAGACCGGTGATGTCGGGATTCGCGCCGCCCCGCGCGGTCAGGGCCAGTTGGCTTAGTTTCTTTGACCTTGCGCCCATGACCCACCTCTTGTCCGACGGCCTAGTTCGAGGTCAGCGTTATAGCAGCGCGCGCCTCAGGCTCAAGCCGGGGTCTGAGGCCCAGCAAAGGTGCGACCCGGCCGATCAGTTCGGCAGCCACCGGGACGGCCGTCCAGCCTGCCGTGCGGCGTTTTTCGCCATAGGCCACGATCGACGGTTCATCGAGCGTGACGATCAGAACGTATTTCGGGTCGTAGGCCGGGAAGATCGTCGCAAAGGTGGCGATGACCTTGTCGTCATAGTAGCCCCCGCGAGGTTTTGGCTTGTCGGCGGTGCCGGTTTTGCCCGCGACATCATAGCCTGCAACTTCACCAAAGCTGGCGGTCCCGTCCGTCACGACCTTGCGCAACATCTTCTGGGCCTGCTGCGCCGCATTTTCCGACAGCACACGGGGCCCGTATTGCGGACCGTTCTTTCGCAGGATCGTGGGGCTGACATAGTGGCCGCCATTGGCGATCGACGCATACCCGGCCGCCAGATGCATGGGGCTGGTCGACAGGCCATGTCCGTATGAGATGGTCACGGTGCTCAATTCGCCCCATTTCTTGGGTTTCAGGGGCGCGCCACCTGCGGCCTCGACAATTTCGAACGGGGTGGGTTCGAACATGCCCAGCGATTCAAGGAAATCCTGTTGTCGCTGTGCGCCAATTTGCAGGGCCAGACGCCCGGTGCCCCGGTTCGAACTGTGGACGATCACGTCCGCCACGCTGATCTTGCCGTAGTTCTTGCCGTTGAATTCACCAATCGGAAAGCGCCCGATCTTCATCGGACCCGAGGTGTCGATGATGGTGTTTGAATTCACCAGCCCAAGCTGTACTGCCTGCGCGGCGGTGAATATCTTGAAGACCGATCCCAGTTCGTAGACGCCCTGAACATAACGGTTGAACAGCGGGCTGTCCGAGGGATCAAACCCCGAAGTCGGCGGGCGCGGACGGTCATTGGGATCAAAGGACGGCAGGGAGGCCGCCGAAATCACCTCGCCCGTGTGGGCATTCATCAGGACAGCCGAAGCACCTTTGGCATTCATGATCTTCATGCCGCCGTAAAGCACCTGTTCGACCGCGGCCTGAACGGTCAGGTCCAGCGACAGTTGCAGCGGCTTGTTTCCGTTGGCCGGATCGCGCAGATACTCGTCAAACTGTTTTTCAACACCGGCAACGCCAATCACCTCAGCCGCGCTGACGCCTTCGCGACCAAACCCTGACCCACCGAGGATATGCGCGGCCAGCCTGCCGTTCGGATACAGCCGCATCTCGCGCGGGCCGAACAGGATGCCGGGGTCGCCGATGTCGTGCACCGCCTGCTTTTGCTCGGGCGAGATACGTTTCTTGATCCACAGAAACTTGCGGTTGCCGGTGAAATCCTTGACCAGACGATCCTTGTCGAGATCGGGGAAGATGGCCACAAGCTGATCGGCGGCGGCAACCGGGTCGATCATCAGCGGGGGCTGGGCATAGACCGAATAAGTGTCCAGATTGGTCGCCAGAATGCGCCCGTCGCGGTCGACAATATTGGCGCGCTGCATGGCGATGGCCGCACCGGGGGCGCTGGCCAGTGGCTCCTGCGCTTCGGACGTGGCAAGCATTCCCATCCGCACGCCAACGACCGAAAAAGCGCAAAAGAAGAACAGGCCAAGCACCAGAAGACGCCCTTCGGCACGGGCGCGGGCGCGGTCTTTCATGCTCTCGTGACGTTGGCGAATGTTCTCGCGCTCGATGGCCTTGGGGTTTTCGCCCCGGGCGCGGGCGTCAAGGATGCGCGCCAGTGGGCGCAGAGGCGTGCGGGTCATGGAAACTGTACCTCGCCCAGCGCCTGAATGCTTGTGATGGCCTGCAGTTCGATCGGATCAACGATCGGCAGGTCGGGGTCTTCGGCATAGGCGATCTGGTCGGCGCGCCCGAACTGCTCGGCCCGCAGCGGCAGCAGACCAAGCCGTTCAAAGTTCAAATCCGCCAGTTCGCGCAGCCGGTCAGGTCGGTTCAGATAGGCCCATTCGGCGTTCAGCACGGCCAGCCGAACCTGCGCCATGCCAATTTCACGTTGCAGACCCTGCGTTTCCTTCAGCACCTGCTGGGTGCGGTAATTCTCCTGATAGGCCCACAACGCCAGTCCGAACACGGACAGAGCAGTCAACACATACAGAACACTCTTCATCTTGCCCTTCCCCCCAGTTGCGGCATGCCGATTGCACGGGCGTCAATTTCCCCTGCAGGCGCCTCGGTTCGCACAGCCACACGCAGCTTGGCCGAGCGTGCGCGCGGGTTTTCCTGCAATTCCTGATCATCCGGGCCGACGGCTTTGCGGGTTTTCAGGGTGAATTGCGGCTGTTCCTGTTCCATCTCGGGCGCATAGCGATTGGCGCGGCCCGTTTTCCCTGCGCGCGCCTGGAAGAACCGCTTGACCATCCGGTCCTCGATGGAATGGAACGTCACAACGGCCAGTTGCCCGCCCGGTTTCAGCGCGCGTTCGGCGGCCATGAGGCCCTGAAACAGTTCCTCGTATTCGGCGTTCACGGCAATGCGCAGCCCCTGAAAGCTGCGGGTCGCCGGGTGCGACTGCCCCGGTTTCGGGCGCGGCAGGCAGGATTCGATGATTTCAACCAGACGCAGGGTCGTTGTGATCGGCGCATCCGTCCGCGCCCGTGCAATCGCTTTGGCGATGCGGCGGCTGGCGCGTTCTTCGCCATAGTGAAACAGGATGTCGGCCAGTTGCGCCTCGGTTGCGGTATTCACCAGATCGGCGGCGCTTTCGCCATCCTGACTCATCCGCATGTCCAGTGGACCGTCCTTCATGAACGAAAATCCACGCTCGGCCTGATCCAGTTGCATGGACGAAACACCAAGATCCAGCACGACACCGTCCAGATCCTGAGCGTATTCATCCAGTTGCGAGAAAACGCCGGGCTGCATCACCAGTCGGTCGCCGTAGTCACCTGCCCATCCGGCTGCCATCTCAAAAGCCAGAGGATCGCGATCGACACCGATAACCTTGTCGGCGCCAGCCTCGAGCAGCGCACGCGTGTACCCGCCCGCACCAAAGGTTCCGTCCAGCCAAACGCCCGAGACGGGCGCAATGGCGGCCAGCAAAGGACGCAGCAAAACGGGGATATGGGGTTTGTCGGAAGGGGACCCGGCGCCGGCCATGCCGTTACGCGTCCCCGACGCCGTCTAGGAACTCCAGAGGATCGAAGTCCTCGGGCTGATCGTCCAGCCAGTCTTCGGCCGCGGCCAGTTCTTCGGTCTCGTAGGTTTCGGGCTTCCAGATCTGGAACGTGTCGCCGGCGGCGATAAAGAAGGCCTCGTTCTCAAGCCCGATCTTGTTGCGCAGCTTGGCCGGCAGGACCAGACGCCCGGTTTCGTCGACCGTTGTCGGGAAGGACTGGCCATGGAACATACGCTGCAGCATCTTGCGCTGCATCGACCCGCGCGGCAGTGCATTAATCTTTTCGTCGACCTCGTCGATCGCCTGCATTGTATAACATTCAAGGAACTTGCGGCGGTGATCCCCGTAGACAATCACCAGTTCGGGGGTATCTCCAGGTTGCCAGTTGGGGTCCGAAGCCTCTAGCACACGGCGAAACGAGGCCGGGATCGAAACCCTGCCCTTCGTATCCACCTTGTGGTGGCTTTCACCTCTGAACCTGCGCGCCAAGACGACTGTCCCTTTCGCTTGCGCCCCACTTGATCTTTACGTTCCCCCCTGATGAAAAACGGCGGGTTGATCTGCTGCCACTGATCAACCCGCCGCATTCGCCCGCTGTGCGGGGATGTCCAGCTGCGCGCGCCACCTGGGGGGATGTCTGCTCGCCCGCGCGCCGGATCTGTTAAGTGATGAAAGCGAGATGCCTGTATGAAACCTGATTATTTTTGGTCGGGGTCGTTTGGTGCCCCATCTGCCTCGTCCTCATCGGATGTATTAGGGATGACATGGGAAATCATGGAAATCAACAAGTTTTTTGGGCACTGGCGTATTCTGGACGCAATCCACACGCGAAAAATCAACATAAACTTGACCAATGGACACCATAAATAGGCGCTCTTTGACAACTGCACACAATATATCCACAGAATTTGCTCAGCCCAAATTGTCCCATGATTTCCCAGAAAATTCGAATCCTTCTTACATCGGTTGGCAAAAAATCGGTATTTTGCCGAACACCGCCTCGAATCAACCGTGTCGGATGGCGCAATTACCCCACACACATCGCAAGAACACCGGCAGCCCATGAATTCCCATCCGGAATACAAGGGCCCCTTAACATGTGAATGTGCATGCACCGAACGATCGGCCTCGACACCATTTCCATTCCTCCATCACGCCCATGCGCCGGACAGCTTCACCCAAAAGCACACCCGCCGAAGCCCCAAAGGTGACCCTACGGCACCCGCTACCCCTGGGCGCAACTGCCCCAACAATTTGATATCTATGCATTTGCTGCATAGCGGCATTGACGACGCCCGCTATTGTGCATCTGCAGCATTTGCCTATTTTCATCCTCAAGCAAACGCCGGAACACTTCGGCAAACGATCAAGTCAGAGGCATTGAAAATGGCAGTCGCAACCAACCACTCCGCGCTTGGCAATGCACCGGCAACCGGGCTGGTGGCACTGTTTGAAGCAGTAAAAACACGTTTTGTTCGCTATCGCCTGTACCGCCAGACACTCAACGAGCTGTCGGGCCTGTCGAACCGCGAACTGGCCGATCTGGGCCTGCAACGCTCGATGATCCGTCAACTGGCCCTGCAGGCCGCTGCGGATTACACCGCGCAGTAAGCGCACAACAGTTTAACGAGATCAGGTCCGTCCTCCTCCCTTTGGACCTGCATTTCGGCGGCGGCATCTCTCCTCCTCCCTGATGCTGCCGCCCCAAATACCGGCCCTGACAGCCGGGACATGACACATCGGGGCTCTCCTCCTCCCTACCCCGATGTTGAAAGCACGCGGCGACACTTATTCTCCTCCCTTGTGTCGCCGCGTCTTCCTCATACCGGGATCAGACCCGGGTTCGGATACATCGGGGCCTTCCTCCTCCCTGCCTCGATGTTGAAAAGAACGGCGGTTCCCCTTCCTCCTCCCTGGGAACCGCCGTTTTTTGTTTGCGCTTGTGTGTGTGTAAGGTGAAGCCGGAACCGAAGTTTCAGGAGTTTCCAATGGCTGCATATTTCATCGCCCAGATCACAATTCACGACCCAGACGGATACCAGAAATACCTTGAAGGGTTCATGCCGGTCTTTGACAGGCACGGAGGTCGCCTTCTGACAGTATCATCCAAACCAGTGGACGTGATCGAGGGCACCTGGGCTGAGGAAGGGATAGTCCTTATGGAGTTTCCGTCGATCGAAGCCGCAAAGGCATGGAAAGACGATCCCGACTACGTCGAACTGGCGAAAATCCGGCACAAGACCGCGACGGCAAACATGGTTCTGGTCGAAGGCCTTTAAAACGGAACGTCATCCTTGGCGGACAGAAAGCGCGAGACAACCTTCTTCATGCCCGCCTTGTCAAAATCGACCTCGACCTTGTCCCCTTCGATACCGATCACTGCGCCATAGCCGAATTTCTGGTGGAATACCCGTTCGCCCAGCGTGAAACTGGCCACCGCGGTCGCATCGATGACGGTGTTGCGGCTTTCGCGCGGTTGCGACATGCCATACTGACCCTGCCGCGCCTGCATCCGTTTCCAGCCGGGTGAGTTGTAGACGTTTGCTTCGGCGGCGCGGGTTTCGATCCCGGCCGTGGTCTGACCGCCACCGTAGAGACCCGGAGGCGTCAGAACCTCCACATGAACTTCGGGCAATTCATCGATAAATCGGGACGGCATCGAATTCTGCCACTGACCAAAAACGCGCCTGTTGGCGGCAAAGGAAATCGTGCAGACCTCCTCCGCGCGGGTGATGCCGACATAGGCCAGCCGCCGTTCTTCCTCGAGGCCTTTGAGGCCAGCCTCGTCCATCGACCGCTGCGAGGGGAACAACCCGTCCTCCCACCCCGGCAGGAACACGGCGGGAAATTCCAGACCTTTGGCGGCATGCAGGGTCATGATCGACACTTTCGCGCCATCCGATTCCTGTTCGTTGTCCATCACCAGGCTGACATGTTCCAGAAAGCCCTGCAGGTTTTCAAAGTTGTCCAGCTGATTGACCAGTTCCTTGAGGTTTTCCAACCGCCCCGGGGAATCTGGATTCTTGTCGTTCTGCCAGTGCGCCGTATAGCCGGATTCGTCGAGGATAATCTGCGCCAGTTCGATATGAGTATGTTCCGGTTCGCCAAAGCGTGTGGGAGCGGTGCCATCATCAATGACGGAATCGTCGTCAACCTCGATCCTGGGTCCCCGGGTCATTGCGTTCCAGCGGGCCAGCCCATCGACAAGCTGGCGCAAGGCCGCGCCGCCCTTGCCTTTGATCAGCCCTTGTTCCACCGCAATCCGCGCGCCTTCGACCAGAGAGACGCCATTCTGTCGGGCGGTCGCCTGAATCGTCTGCTGCGCCTTGTCGCCGAGGCCACGTTTGGGCGTATTCACGATCCGCTCGAACGCCAGATCGTCTTCGGGGCTGATGACCAGCCGGAAATAGGCCATGGCATCGCGGATCTCCATTCGCTCATAGAACCGCGGGCCGCCGATGACCTTGTAGGGCAATCCAATGGTCAGAAAACGGTCCTCGAAGGCACGCATCTGGTGGCTGGCGCGCACGAGAATGGCGATTTCATCAAGGGTCATCGGCCGCACGCCACGGGTGCCGCCCTGCATCGCGTCGATTTCCTCGCCAATCCAGCGCGCTTCTTCTTCGCCATCCCAGTGGCCGATCAGCCGGACCTTTTCGCCGTCCTGCTCGTCGGTCCAAAGCTCTTTGCCCAGGCGATTTTCATTGCCGCGAATGACATTCGACGCGGCGGCGAGGATATGCGGGGTCGAGCGGTAGTTCTGTTCAAGCCGGACGACATAGGCACCGGGGAAGTCTTTCTCGAACCGCAGAATGTTGCCCACCTCGGCCCCGCGCCAGCCATAGATCGACTGGTCATCATCGCCCACGCAACAGATGTTCTTGTGACCGCCCGCCAGCAACCGCAGCCACAAGTACTGGGCGATGTTGGTGTCCTGATACTCGTCCACCAGAATGTAACGGAACCACCGCTGGTATTGTTCCAGCACATCCGCATGTGTCTGAAAGATCGTGACCATGTGCAAAAGCAGATCACCGAAATCCACCGCGTTCAGCTCGCGCAGACGGGTCTGGTACTGGGCGTAAAGGTCGACGCCCTTGTGATTATAGGCTCCGGCATCAGCAGCGGGCACTTTGTCGGGTGTCAGTGCACGGTTTTTCCAGTCATCGATGATTCCCGCCAGCATCCGCGCAGGCCAGCGTTTGTCGTCGATATTGGCCGCCTGAACCAGTTGCTTGAGCAGGCGCAGCTGGTCGTCGCTGTCCAGAATCGTGAAGTTCGATTTCAGCCCCGCAAGTTCGGCGTGGCGACGCAGCAGCTTGACGCAAATCGAATGGAACGTGCCAAGCCAAGGCATCCCTTCGGCGGGCTGGCCGAGCAGGCGGCCGACACGCTCTTTCATTTCACGCGCAGCCTTGTTGGTGAATGTCACCGACAAGATCTCGTTGGGGCGCGCGCGACCGGTATTCAGCAGGTGCGCGATCCGGGTCGTGAGAGCCTTGGTCTTGCCGGTCCCTGCCCCGGCCAGCATCAGAACCGGACCGTCAAGCCGTTCAACCGCATCGCGCTGCGCCGGGTTGAGATCATCCAGATAAGGCACGGCACGCGCGGCCATTGCCTTTTGGGACAGCGATGCGCCCTCGAAGGCGTCCATTTCGTCAAAACTGCTCATGCCCCCAAACTACGCCGGATGCGGCCCGAGGGAAAGGGTTTGTTCACGGCTTGTTCACAAAGAAATCGCAGAAGATAATATACTGGTTTCCAGACAAAACCTTTGTGTACATCCGGCGTTCTTACCTTTCTGCAAAAGCTTGTTTCTGATGCCCGGTCCATTGCTGTGGGAGAGCATATGACGAAGCAGGCGACATGGGCAGTGCGAAGTTCGCGGCTGAAAATTGTAGGTGTTATGCTGATGCTCAGCGCCCTAACGGCGGCTGCGGGTTGGGGGATTTACGCCGTACCCGCGCGAAGGATGTCCAGCTCACCTTCAATACCACTGTCGAAGATAATTGGCAGGTCCGTCGATGCCTTGACCCGCGCAGAAAAAGTACGGCTGGCGGTTGAATCCGTTGCGGTCAGATATAGTGAAAAATCCCTGCCCCGCATTGCGACTTCGGTGGGGGTCGCCCATTACCCGGCGCATGGAACCATGCCACAAGATCTTCTGCGCGCAGCGGATGACACCCTCTATACAACCTAGGACCGGGCCCGAAATCAGGTGCAGATTGCCAACTCCGCGTCCTGCGGCGCAGACATCGGGGACAGCCGGGTTCGAAACAAGGGGGCCAAAATCAAACGGTCTTCCTCGACAGCCGCTTGAAAAACTTGCCGAATCGCGCGGCAAATCGGATCAATCCTCATGGACCTGCACAGCACATATCCCGGCATTGCCGATTTGAAACGCCTTGCGCGGCGTCGGTTGCCCCGCTTTGTCTGGGAATTTGTGGAAAGTGGCACCGGCGCTGAAACCCTGATCCGGCGCAACCGCGAAGCGCTTGACCGGGTTACACTGACCCCGTCGATCCTGCATGGCGAACTGGAGTTCGACACAGGAAAGAAGCTGCTGGATCACGACTGCGCCCTGCCGTTCGGTATCGCACCCATTGGAATGTCGGGGTTAGTCTGGCCGGATGCCGAAGGCATTCTGGCCCGCGCTGCGGCCACGGCCAACATTCCCTACACCTTGTCTACGGTCGCCAGCCAGATGCCCGAGGATCTGGCCGGCCACATCGGCGAAAACGCCTGGTTTCAATTGTATCCGCCACGGGATCCCGACATCCGCACCGATATGTTGGCCCGCGCGCGCGATGCGGGATTCCGGACGCTTGTGCTGACTGCGGATGTGCCGGTTGCATCTCGGCGCGAACGGCAAGTGCGGTCCGGGTTGACGCATCCGCCAAGGCTGACACCGCGCCTGCTGGCGCAGATTTCGCGATGCCCGGCCTGGGCTATGGGGATGCTGCGTAAGGGACCACCCAGAATGCGCACGCTCGAGAAGTATTCGGACAGCAGCCTCAACCTCCCTCCAACGGCACATATCGGGTATCTTCTGAGAACGTCGCCGGACATGGAGTACGTGTCCTGGCTGCGCGACAACTGGGATGGCGCGTTTGTCGTCAAAGGCGTCCTGCGGCCGGAAGATGCCGTTTCGCTGCAAAAGGCGGGCGTTGACGCCATATGGGTGTCGAATCACGGCGGCCGTCAGTTTGACGGCGCGCCCGCCAGTATCGACGCGTTACCGGCCATACGCGCAGCGACGGACCTGCCGACTATCTTTGACAGTGGTATTGAAGGTGGGCTGGACATCCTTCGCGCGCTGGCCCTTGGCGCGGATTTTGTCATGCTGGGGCGCGGGTTTCTCTTTGGTCTGGCGGCGTTAGGCGAACGCGGCCCCGCTCATGTCATCGACATCCTGCGGCAGGATCTGAAGGCCAATATGGGCCAGTTGGGCCTCGCAAGTTTACAAAATGTGACATCTGCAATCACAAATATTGATGCTGCATCGCAGCATGTGTAAGTAGATTGCGCCAACAGGCGGCGTTTGCGAGCGATAACATGCCGGTTCTACCCAGAACGACTGATATACGTGCGCGTATTGTCCGCCTATGAACACGGCCACACCATAAAGACCGGGACCTGACATGACCGACTTCAAAAAGATCCTGATCGCCAATCGCGGCGAGATTGCTATTCGCGTGATGCGCGCGGCCAACGAGATGGGCAAACGCACCGTTGCCGTCTTTGCCGAGGAGGACAAGCTTGGCCTGCATCGCTTTAAAGCGGATGAGGCATATCGCATTGGCGAGGGGATGGGGCCGGTTGCCGCTTATCTGAGCATAGACGAGATCATCCGTGTCGCCAAAGAATGCGGAGCGGATGCGATCCATCCGGGCTATGGCCTGCTATCTGAGAACCCGGACTTCGTGGATGCCTGCGTCCAGAACGGCATCACTTTCATCGGTCCCAAGGCCGAGACCATGCGCGCGCTTGGCGACAAGGCCAGTGCCCGTCGCGTCGCCATCGAGGCAGGAGTTCCGGTGATCCCCGCGACCGAGGTTTTGGGCGATGACATGGACGCGATCCGCAAGGAAGCCGCCGAGATCGGCTATCCGCTGATGCTCAAGGCGTCCTGGGGCGGCGGCGGGCGCGGTATGCGCCCGATCGAGTCCGAGGACGAACTGGAAGAGAAAGTCCTGGAAGGTCGTCGCGAAGCCGAAGCCGCATTCGGCAATGGCGAGGGCTATCTGGAAAAGATGATCACCCGCGCCCGTCACGTCGAAGTGCAGATTCTGGGCGACAAGCATGGCGAGATCTACCATCTCTACGAACGCGACTGTTCGGTCCAGCGCCGGAACCAGAAGGTCGTGGAACGCGCCCCCGCTCCTTATCTAAGCGAAGAACAGCGTGCCGAAATCTGTGAACTGGGCCGCAAGATCTGTGCCCATGTGAACTATGAATGCGCTGGCACCGTCGAATTCCTGATGGATATGGAAACCGGCAAGTTCTACTTCATCGAGGTCAACCCGCGCGTGCAGGTGGAACACACCGTCACCGAGGAAGTCACCGGCATCGACATCGTGCAGGCCCAGATCCTGATCGCCGAGGGCAAGACGCTGGCCGAGGCGACCGGGGCCGCCAGCCAGTCGGACGTTCAACTGAACGGCCACGCCCTGCAAACCCGGATCACAACCGAGGACCCGCAGAATAACTTCATCCCCGATTATGGCCGCATCACCGCCTATCGCTCGGCCACGGGTATGGGCATCCGTCTGGACGGCGGCACGGCCTATGCGGGCGGAGTGATCACGCGGTACTACGACTCGCTGCTGACCAAGGTGACCGCTTGGGCACCAACGCCGGACAAGGCGATCCATCGGATGGACCGCGCGCTGCGTGAATTCCGCATCCGCGGCGTCAGCACCAATATCGACTTTGTCATCAACCTGCTGAAGCACCCGACCTTCCTGTCGAACGAATACACCACCAAGTTCATCGACACGACGCCAGACCTGTTCCAGTTCAAACGCCGTCGGGATCGGGGCACCAAGGTTCTGACCTATATCGCGGACATTACCGTGAACGGACACCCCGAGACCAAGGATCGTCCCGAACCGCGCGCCGATCTGAAAGAGGCCAGGCCTCCTGCCCTGAAGGGTGAGCCCCAAATGGGCACCCGCAACCTGCTGGAGCAGAAGGGCCCGCAGGCCGTGGCCGACTGGATGAAAGCGCAGCGGCAGTTGCTGATCACCGACACCACCATGCGGGACGGCCACCAATCCCTGCTGGCGACCCGGATGCGGTCGATCGACATGATCAAGGTGGCGCCGGCCTATGCGGCGAACCTGCCGCAACTGTTCAGCGTTGAATGCTGGGGCGGCGCGACCTTTGACGTGGCCTATCGCTTTCTTCAGGAATGCCCGTGGCAGCGTCTGCGTGACCTGCGCGAGGCGATGCCGAACCTGATGACACAGATGCTTCTGCGCGGCGCGAACGGGGTCGGCTATACCAACTACCCCGACAACGTGGTGCAGGAGTTCGTGCGTCAGGCCTCGCAGAATATCGACGTCTTCCGCGTATTCGACTCGCTAAACTGGGTCGAGAACATGCGCGTGGCCATGGATGCGGTGGTTGAAAACGGCAAGATCTGTGAAGGCACCGTCTGCTATACCGGTGACATTCTGGACCCCGATCGCGCCAAGTACGACCTGAAATACTATGTCGGCATGGCGAAAGAGCTGCGCGACGCAGGTGCGCATATTCTGGGTCTGAAGGACATGGCAGGCCTGCTGAAACCGGCCTCGGCCAAAATCCTCATCCGTGCTCTGAAAGAAGAGGTCGGCTTGCCGATCCACTTCCACACTCATGATACTGCCGGAATCGCCAGCGCCACCATTCTGGCCGCGTCCGAGGCGGGCGTGGACGCGGTGGATTGCGCGATGGACAGCTTCAGTGGCAACACCAGCCAGGCGACGCTGGGCACCGTTGTCGAGGCGCTGCGCCATACCGAGCGTGACACCGGGCTGGACATCAAAGCCATCCGCGAGATCAGCGACTATTTCGAAGCCGTTCGCGGCCAGTACGCGGCCTTTGAATCCAGCCTGCAGGCCCCTGCATCGGAAGTGTACCTGCACGAGATGCCCGGCGGCCAGTTCACCAACCTCAAGGCGCAGGCGCGTTCGCTTGGGCTGGAGGAACGCTGGCACGAGGTGGCGCAGATGTATGCCGACGTGAACCAGATGTTCGGGGACATCGTTAAGGTGACGCCGTCCTCCAAGGTGGTCGGTGACATGGCGCTGATGATGGTCAGCCAGGGGCTGACCCGCGCCGACGTCGAAAGCCCCGAAACGGATGTGGCCTTCCCGGATTCTGTCGTCGACATGATGCGCGGAAATCTGGGTCAGCCTCCGGGCGGGTTCCCCGACACGATCATCAAGAAGGTCCTCAAGGACGAAGCGCCCAACACCCAGCGCCCGGGCAAGGACGTTCCCGCCGTGGATCTTGAGGCCACCCGCGCCGAACTGTCCAAGCAACTGGAAGGCAAAGAGGTCGATGACGAGGATCTGAACGGATACCTGATGTATCCCAAGGTCTTCCTGGACTACATGGGCCGCCACCGGGTTTACGGCCCGGTCCGCACCCTGCCCACGCGCACCTTCTTCTACGGCATGGAGCCCGGGGAAGAGATCACGGCGGAAATCGATCCGGGCAAAACGCTGGAAATCCGCTGTCAGGCGATTGGTGAAACCGACGAAAAGGGTGAGGTCAAAGTTTTCTTTGAACTCAATGGTCAGCCCCGTGTCATCCGGGTGCCGAACCGTCTGGTGACCTCGACCACGCAGGCCCGGCCCAAGGCCGAGGCGGGCAACCCCAACCATATCGGCGCACCGATGCCGGGCGTTGTCGCGACCGTTTCCGTCACCGCCGGTCAGGAGGTCAAGGAAGGCGACCTGCTGCTGACCATCGAAGCGATGAAGATGGAAACCGGCATCCATGCCGAACGCGATGCGGTGGTCAAAGCGGTTCACATTCAGCCCGGCGGCCAGATTGACGCAAAGGACCTTTTGGTCGAACTGGAATAAGCCGACAAACAGGTTAGTGTTAGCCGGGCCGCGCAGGACACTGCGCGGCCCTTTTTCATGCCCCTGCGGAGCCACGCCATGCTGACCATTACCCCGATCTACGCCGCGCTGATTGCCCTCCTGTTTCTCGCGCTCAGCCTTAACGTCATCCGGCAGCGGTTTATGGGGCAAATCTCGGTCGGCGACGGCGGAAACAAGGCGCTGATCAAGGCCATCCGCACGCATTCCAACTGCGTCGAATACGCGCCGTTCACGCTGTTGCTGATCGCCATGGCCGAAATTCAAGGTGCGGGGGGCGTTCTGGTCAACCTGATGGGTTTGGCGATTCTGTCCGGACGATTGCTGCATGCCTACGGATTCGGGCGTACACCTCAGATCGTGATTCTGCGCCGGACGGGAATGTTGCTGACATTTGCCGCCATTCTGGTCGCTGCGGTCACCAACCTCGTGCTGGCACTTTAGGATCAGCCAGCCAGCACCTCGACTTCAACCGGGCATGCAGGCTGCCATATCTGTTGGGCGGTCTGCCCTTTGTCGCCACCGGCCTGCGCCACGATGCCCGCCATGAACATCGAAACAACCAGCACCGAGAGTTTCAGGGTTTCTTTCGGGTTCATCTGTCACCTCCGCCGTTCTTTCCTGACGTGTTCAGACAGTTGAACGGATGGGGTCCGGATTTCCGTCGCCAGAAAAGAAATTTTGCGGAAGATGCGTTTTTCCTCTTGCAGCTTTGCGCCAGAATTTATACTTCACGCCTCACTCAACGGCGCGGGCGTAGCTCAGGGGTAGAGCATAACCTTGCCAAGGTTAGGGTCGGGCGTTCGAATCGCCTCGCCCGCTCCATTGAGAGGTCTTTGGACCACATATGTATCTGATGCGGGCGTAGCTCAGGGGTAGAGCATAACCTTGCCAAGGTTAGGGTCGGGCGTTCGAATCGCCTCGCCCGCTCCAGATACCAACCTCCCTTAAATTTCTGGTTCTTTGTTGTCTGCTGCGGCATTCTCGGGTCGCACGCAATCACGACGGAGATGCGCCATGCCAGAATACGTAATTCGCGCTCTGACAGCGGATGAGGTCCAGACGGCTGTTGGTTGGGCCGGCCGCGAAGGTTGGAACCCCGGCCTTCACGACGCGGTGTGTTTCCGCAGCTCCGATCCCGAAGGGTTCAAGGGCGGATTTCTGGATGGCAAGATGATCGCGTCGGCCTCGGCCGTGAATTACGACGACACCTACTCGTTTCTGGGCTTTTACATCGTCCTGCCCGAATATCGCGGATCGGGCTACGGGCTGCAGGTTGCCGAGGCCGTCAAGGCGCATTGCGAACATCGGAACATGGGCATGGATGGCGTCGTCGAACAGCAGGACAATTACCGGAAGTTCGGGTTCGAACTGGCTTATGACAACTACCGATTTTCGGGCACAGCGGGTGAAATCCTCAACGCCCTGGGCCGTTCCGGCCACGGTCAGGTTTCACTGATCGACACACTTACGGATGAGCTGAAGTCTTATGATCGGGGCCTGTTTCCTGCCCCGCGCGACACGTTCCTGCAGGCCTGGCTGGATGCACCCAACCATACCTCGCGGGTGTTTGAGGAAGGCGGCCGGATCAGAGGCTATGCAACGCTGCGCCGATGTTTGGCCGGGTACAAGGTAGGGCCATTGTTTGCGGACACAACCGAGATCGCGCAGGCGCTTTTGGTGTCGCTGCTGATGACGCTTCCGGCTGACAGGATGAATGCCGAGGTCTTTATCGACATGCCCAACCCCAACACGCAAGCGATGGCGATGGCGCAACAACTGGGGTTGACCAAAGTGTTCGAAACCGGCCGCATGTATTCCAGCCACGCGCCGGAAATAGATCTGCACCGTATCTATGGGATCACGACCTTCGAGCTGGGGTAACGTTCAGAACGCCTTGAACGTCATCGTGGTCAGGGATCGTTCGATATTGGGAATCACCAGCAGGTTTTCGTTGATGAAGTGCCCTACATCCTCGGTTTCGGGGATATAGAGTTTCAGGAGCAGGTCGTATTCGCCGCTGGTCGAGTAAAGCTCGGAATGGATTTCGCGCAGGGCGATTTCTTCGGCGACCTTGTAGGTGGAACCGGGTTTACAGCGGATCTGGATGAAAACGCAGGTGGACATGGGGTTGACCCTGTTTGTTGAGTTGCGCGCAGGCTGGCATGGGCCGCGCCCGGGCGCAATCCCCTGCAACAGTTTGGCGCGCATGTGATGCTTGGTCTGGATATGCCCGGCGATCCCCGTCTATAAGCGCGCTTGTATCAAAAGGAATTCGCCCATGCGCAGCGCAAAGATCAGCCGTCAGACCGCCGAGACCGAGATCACGGTCGAGGTCAATCTGGACGGCACCGGCCAGTATGAAAATCAGACCGGCGTTGGCTTCTTCGATCACATGCTGGACCAACTGGCGCGCCATTCGCTTATCGACATGACGATCCGCGCCAAGGGCGATTATCACATCGACGATCACCACACGGTCGAGGACACAGGCATCGCACTGGGTCAGGCGCTGACGCAGGCATTGGACGACAAGAAGGGTATCCGCCGCTATGGCGAGTGCCACCTGCCGATGGATGACGCTCAGGTGCGCTGTGCGCTGGATCTGTCGGGCCGTCCGTTCCTGATCTGGAACGTGGATTTGCCGACACCCAAGATCGGGACCTTCGACACCGAACTGGTGCGCGAGTTCTTTCAGGCGCTCAGCACCCATGGTGGTATCACCCTGCATATAGATCAGTTACACGGTTTCAACAGCCACCATATCGCCGAGGCGGCCTTCAAGGCGGTTGCCCGTGCCCTTCGGCTGGCGGTTGAGACCGACCCGCGCAAGGCCGATGCGATTCCGTCGACCAAAGGCGCATTGTAGATGCTGACTGCCATCATCGACTACGAAAGCGGCAATCTGCATTCCGCTGAAAAGGCGTTTCAGCGCATGGCACGTGAACTGGATGCGGGTGAGGTCGTCGTGACCTCGGACGCAGATGTTGTCGCGCGGGCTGATCGGCTGGTTCTGCCCGGCGATGGTGCGTTTCCAGCCTGTGCGGCCGAACTGCGCGGCCATAAGGGTATCTATGACGCGATGGTCGAAGCGGTCGAACAAAAGGGCCGCCCTTTTCTGGGTATCTGCGTCGGTATGCAGCTGATGGCCTCGAAAGGCCATGAATACCGTGAAACCGATGGTTTGGATTGGATCGCGGGCGACGTGGTTCGGATCGAGCCGTCAGACCATGCGTTGAAAGTACCACATATGGGCTGGAACGATCTGGTTCTGGAAAGCAGACACCCGGTGTTTGAAGGGGTGAAATCAGGTGATCACGCCTATTTCGTGCACTCCTACCATTTCCGCGTGACGGACCCGGCGCAGAGGTTAGCCTATGTGGATTACGGCCAAGAGGTCACGGCCGTGATTGGCCGTGACACGATGGTCGGGATGCAGTTCCACCCTGAGAAAAGTCAGGATGTCGGCCTGCGTATGATCGGAAATTTCCTGACCTGGGCTCCGTGACGGCCTATTGCACGCGTGTCCAGGTTTGCCCACGGCAGATCAGGCCACCGGCAACGCAACCTTTCACGGTCAGTTGGTTCTGGCTGTCCAGCGTCATTTTCGAGTTGTAGGTCTTGTCGCGGTCCGGCGCCCAGATCTTGCCGTTGTCATAGGCCCCGCCACCTTCCGGAACCATGTCCCAGATAATCTGTTTGCCCAAATTCTCGTAGTCCAGCTGCTCATCGCCGTTGGCGTCAAACGCCGTGTCGATGGTGCCGCAGACGGCACTGCCGCACGATCCGATGGAAACATGCAGATACCCGCCGGTGTCACCGGGCTGGGTCTTCCAGATGCCATCAACCGGATCGGCCGCATAAGCGCTGCTTGCCAAGGCGGCAAACCCTGCGGCCAGAACGAATTTCTTCATGATATCCTCCCTGTTTTGCAAGCAGTCTGGCGCGCCGGTCGCCATCGGGCAAGATTGACTTTGCGTCGCGTTGCATCCCCTGCCCTGTGTGTGCGATATCCCGCGCGGATAACATTGATATAGGGCCGCCCGACATGATCCTCTACCCCGCCATCGACCTAAAAGACGGCCAGGCCGTGCGCCTGCTGCGCGGTGAAATGGACAAGGCCACGGTGTTCAACGAAGACCCTGCCGCGCAAGCCCGCGCCTTCGTCGAAGCGGGTTGCGAGTGGCTGCATCTGGTCGATCTGAATGGCGCCTTTGCAGGGGAACCCGTCAATGCCGCTCCGGTCGAGGCGATTTTGAAGGCCTGTGATGTGCCCGCCCAACTGGGTGGCGGCATCCGTGACATGGCAACAATCGAAACATGGCTCGACAAGGGGCTCGCGCGCGTCATTCTGGGCACTGTCGCCGTCGAGAACCCCGATCTGGTGCGTCAAGCGGCACAAGAGTTCCCCGGCCAAGTAGCCGTCGGTATTGACGCACGCAATGGCATGGTCGCCACCAAGGGCTGGGCCGAAGAAACCGATGTGCAGGTCACGGATCTTGCCCGAAGCTTCGAGGATGCGGGTGTTGCCGCGATCATCTACACCGACATCAACCGCGACGGAGCGATGCAGGGCCCCAATATAGAGGCCACTGCGGCACTGGCGCGCGCCGTGTCGATCCCAGTCATCGCATCGGGCGGTGTCAGCTCGCTGGACGACCTGATCGCCTTGCGCGATTGCGGGGTCGAACTTAACGGCGCAATCTCCGGCCGGGCGCTCTATGACGGCGCGATCGATCTGAACGAGGCCATTCGCGCCCTGAGCTGACTACTGGGCGGCGACCGATGTCAGCTTGGCCAGCGCCCCGCGCATTTTCTCGATGACCGGGGATTTCTCGACCGCATCAAGTTCGTCCATGGTCTCTTTCGGGTCTTCATAGGCCAGCCAGACCTGCCCGTTTTCGTCCTCGTAGGCCTGCACTTTCAGCGGCAGAAACAGACCTGCGCGCGGGTCGGCCTGCATAGCAGGTGTGCCCACCGCCGGATTGCCGAAGATCAGCACCTGATTTGCCGGGATGGTCATACCCACCTTCTCGGCGCCCGCTGCGTGATCGACACGCGCGAAAACCGTGGCGCCCGCATTGCCGACTGCGGCCTCGAGCGCGTCCATCGCCTCGGACACGGATTTGGCTGTCTCTACTTTGATGATATCGTCAGCCATCGCGGCGACAGCTCCTGTGAATATGAATGTGGTCGTCAAAAAGAGGTTACGCATCTCATTGATCTCCGGATGAAATAAGGACCAGTTTTCACAGGTTCGAGAGATGTGGCAATCACAAGTCTGGCATCGGCGGGGCTTTGCCGGTAGAGGTGCGCCAACAAAGGACATGCCATGCTGAAAACACGGATCATTCCCTGCCTTGATGTTGCCGATGGCCGCGTGGTTAAGGGCGTCAATTTCGTCGGCTTGCGTGACGCGGGCGACCCGGTGGAATCGGCCAAGGCCTATGATGCCGCCGGCGCGGACGAAATCTGCTTTCTGGATATTCACGCCACCCATGAAAACCGGGGCACCATGTTCGATGTGGTGCAGCGCACGGCGGAACAGTGTTTTGTTCCGCTGACGGTGGGCGGTGGTGTCCGCACCAGGGAAGATGTCCGCGCGCTGCTGCTGGCAGGTGCCGACAAGGTCAGTTTCAACTCGGCCGCCGTGGCGAACCCGGATGTTGTGGCCGAGGCCGCCGATCAGTTCGGCAGCCAGTGCATCGTGGTCGCCATCGATGCCAAAACCGTCAGTCCCGGTAAGTGGGAGATCTTTACCCACGGGGGGCGCAAACCAACCGGCATTGACGCGGTCGAGTTTGCAAGAACCGTGGTCGCCAAGGGCGCAGGGGAAATCCTGCTGACTTCGATGGATCGTGACGGCACCAAATCCGGGTTCAACCTGCCCCTGACCCGCGCGATCTCGGACGCGGTGGATGTACCGGTGATCGCATCGGGCGGGGTCGGCAATCTGGATCATCTGGTCGAAGGCGTGACCGAAGGCGGTGCCAGCGCGGTATTGGCGGCTTCGATCTTCCATTTCGGCGAATACACCATCCGCGAGGCCAAGGAACACATGGCCGCCGCAGGCATCCCGATGAGGCTGACATGAGCATCCTGCACGAACTGGCCGCAACCATCGAAGCGCGCAAAGAAACCGACCCCGAGTTGAGCTGGACCGCCAAACTGCTTGCCAAGGGCCCCGAAAAGTGTGCCGAGAAGTTCGGCGAAGAAGCCGTCGAGGCCATCATCGAAGCCATCAAGGGTGATCGCGCCGGGCTGACGTCCGAGGCGGCTGATGTGCTGTATCACCTGCTGGTGATGCTGGCCGCCCGTGATGTGGCGCTGGATGACGTTCTGAACGAGCTTGCCCGGCGTCAGGGCATCAGCGGCATTGCCGAAAAAGCGGCGCGTCCCAAGGGCTAAGCGTGGGTTTCGTGCGCTGCTCCTGCCCGCTATAGTGCTGTGTCAGGGTGCCACGGATCAGGGAACGCGCGCGATGATCAGAGCATTGTTGTTTGTGGCGACGCTTGCCATCCTGGCGGCCTGTTCTGCGCCGCCCCGTTCCACCGGGGACGAGGTTCAAAGGCTGGCAGCGAAAATCCAAAGCCTCGGACCCGATATCGACCCCGCAGAAGCGCAGCGCGCGGCGCGGGTCGCCTTCAGCTACACCGCGCAGTTGGTCGAGGAATATGAGATCACCGACCCGCCGCTGATCCATAACGCAAAGGTCAATAAGGGCCTGCGTCCGCGCGGATTGTGCTGGCACTGGGCCGAAGACATTGAACGGCGCCTAAAACAGGAAGAGTTCGAAACACTGACCCTGCACCGCGCCATCGCCAATGCCGACAACCCGTTCCGAATCGACCACTCGACCGCCATTATCAGCCGACGCGGAGAAACCATGTACGAAGGGATCGTACTGGACCCGTGGCGGTATGGTGGAGTGCTGTATTGGGGACCTTTGGTCGAGGACACACGTTACGAGTGGGTCCCGCGCGATCAGGTTCTGGAAAAGCGGCGTCTGGAACAGGTTGCCCGGCTGAAAACGGCAGGCGGCGGCTGACGGTCACAGCTTTGACGATATGATCCCGGTGGCAAACCCGCCCATGCGCAATTCCCCGAAAAGCCGCTGATATTCGATTTTCGGGCATCGGTTCATGACCACATCGACACCTCTGGCCTGTGCAACTGCTGCCGCGCCTTCATTTTCGACACCGATCTGCATCCAGACTGTCCTGAGCTTTGGAAAAGCCTGCAAAGCTTTGTCCACAATCGGTGGCACGGCTTCGGATCTGCGAAATATGTCCACCATGTCGACAGTTTCGGAAATATCCGACAGCGACGCATGAACAGTCTGACCGAACAATTGCTTCCCAGCATGTCCCGGATTGACCGGAATGACCCTGTATCCTTTCAGCGAAAGGTATCGCGCCACGTAATAGCTGGGCCGCACCGGGTTCATCGACACCCCAACGACCGCCACAACTTTGGTGCGTTGCAGGATGCCTTTCAGGAACTCATCGGAATAATCTGACATGAGGGCACCCTAATCGCTGCGTTCAAAAGAAAAAAGCGCCCAGGTCGGACCTGAGCGCCAGTTGTTGGAACGAGGGACAGTGAAATGACCCGCGGCAGTTCCGTTCCGCGGTCACTGTGACATTTAGGCATGAGTTCGGCAAAAAAAAGAGGGCGCGCGCATTTTTGTGATGACAGATCAAAAAAACGCGAAGTTTCGCCTGTCACTTGTACAGAACCGAGGGCCAGTGCTCCTCGGCCATGCGAATGTTCAGCGCCATGTCTTCCTGCCACACTTTCTCGATCGCGAGCGAATGCACCAAATAAAGCCTGCCATCCACGACCTTCCACGCCATTGGATCGGTGCTGGACAGAAGACCCAGGGCCATAGCATAGGCGCAATATCCGCCGAACTGAGGCGCAAAGGCACGCGGATCACGCTCGAACCGCTCCTGGTTCTCGGCTGATGCGAAATGCCATTCGACGCCTTTCCACATCAACGAATGCTCGGCGTGGCCCAGCACCGGTGCGTCACCCACAAAATAGGACACGGGATCATAGCCCGCCATTGCGGCACCATCTGTGGCAAAATAGACGGGCGCATCCTGCGCCTGGACGGCAGGTGCGAACATGATAGCGGCCATAGCGCCAATGAAGAAACGTCGGGTCAGCATCGTCGGTCTGAGTTCTTAGAATTCGAGACCGTCAAAATGCAACTTTTTCAGCGCCATGAAACCCCCCTTGACGCGGTTGTGAACACCCGTGTCGCCGAAGAAACAAGTCAGTCGAAGATATCTTCGATCACATCCCAGGCTTCATCCAGCACGCGCGAGAATACACCTTTTTTCCGTTTCTTGTATTTGTATTTCGGCGTTCGAGCCTTGGACTTGGCAGGACGCACTTGCCTTTCTTCCGTCAGCTTTCGTTTGGGCAACATCTTGAGGTCGTGCAGGGGGGCGCCACAACTGGAACAGCTGAGCTCGTGACGTTGTTTTCCCTGCAGAACCAGCGCGGCACGCGTGCCGCAGTAACAGCAAGTGGCAATTTTCGACGGGCTGGGAATGACGCTCTCCTGTTATTTGTGCCTCGATGCATATAGGGCAATCGCAGCCGCATTTGAGACGTTGAGCGACCCGAAACCGCCCGCTGCGTCAATTTTCACCAGATGATCGACCGTTTCCTTGGTTTTCTGCCGCAAACCGGGGCCTTCGGCACCCAACACCAGTGCAACCGGCCGGTCCAGCTTGCCGGCCAACGTGGTTTCGATGGCCTGATCCGCCTCGCCGTCCAGCCCCAGCACCAGAAACCCCATATTCTGCAGCTCGACGATTGCGTCCGCCAGATTGCGCACCCGCAGATAGGGCTGACGTTCGAGCGCGCCGCTGGCGGTTTTCGCCAGCGCTCCGGTTTCCGGCGCCGAATGGTGGCGTGTCCCGACAACGGCGCTTGCACCCAGCACCTCGGCCGAGCGCAGAATCGCCCCGACGTTGTGCGGATCGGTGACCCGGTCCAGCAGAATGACGCGCGGGTGTTCTCGACCGATGCAGTTTTCGGCCAGCCCACCCCAGTCCAGCGGCTTGACCTCAAGCGCCGCGCCCTGATGCACCGACCCCGGATCGATCGGCGCGGTGAACTTGCGTGGATCAACCAGCTCGGCTTCAATTCCTGCAAATTCAATGGCTTCCGCCAGCTTGGCCTGCGCGTTCAGGGTCACGATCAGACGCAATTTCTGACGCTTCGGGTTCATGAGCGCGTCACGGACGGCGTGCAGTCCGAACAACCAGACAGTCTCGGACGCGGCTGCTTTGCGCGCCTGTTCCTTTTCGACGACCCATTTGGGTTTCTTCATTTTAAGGGCCTCCGGGCCGGGAATTCGGTTTCCTGCGCCAAAGCGGAATTTTCCTGTTGACGCACCTTTAAGGCGCTAGTAATCACGCCTCCACGTCAGGTGCAACGCCTGACAGTGGGCGACAGGCCGCAAGGTGTGGCAGGGGACTGTAACTCCCTCGCGGAGACGCACGCCTGGTTCGATTCCAGGGTCGCCCACCACTTCTTCAAGCAACTGAAATTGAGAACTTTGTGTGTGGCACCCGTCCGGGCGCGGTTTGTCGGCGTTAACCGGCTATTAGCGGTGTCAGTCGTGCGACGGATTTCTGGAGGCCTGAATTTCCTGCGCACGTTCAGACCACGTCGATCGAATGTAGGCTAAGATATCCCAGATTTCATCGTCGGATATTACTTCCTCAAACCCGGGCATTCCACTTGCGAAGTCGCTGATATCGCGTGCCGCCAAAGCTTTTTCTCCACCCAATTGGGTGTATTCAAAAAGAAGAAGGTTGTCGTGATGCCAGGTGTGTCCCGTCTCATCATGGGGAGGCGCGGGCAAGACACCGTTTTCGTCTGGCGTTTGCCAATTCGGTTGTCCTTCGAGGTTGGCACCGTGACAGGACGCGCAATGTTCGGCGTAAAGGGCCTGACCGACAGCCAAATCGCGGCCATCCAGTTCGTGACCTGCGATCGCCCCGGTTGCAACGCTAAAGGCTGCGATGATCAGAACGCGTTTCATGCGACCTCGACCCAGGTTTTCATGCCCGCCGCCTGATGGCCCAGCATGTGACAGTGCATCAGCCATTTGCCGGGGTTGTCGAACACGCAAACGAAGTCTCGCGTTGCACCCGGATCAATCAGCGTTGTATCCCGGAATGCACCTAAATTACCGTCGGCTTCGACCTCGAAAAAGTGATGCCCGTGCAGATGGATACCATGTGGAAAGCGGGTATCGTTCACCAGTTGAATGCGCGCAGTCTGTCCGCGTTGGAAGCTGTGGAAAGGGGTGTCCGCAAGGCCGGACTGTCCGTTGAACGCCCAGATGCCCTCTTCCATCAGCCCCTGCATCATTCTTTGGCTCATGGCCCCGCCCTCCATGGTCAAGGTCAGGGAAACGGCATTGTCCAAATCGGGCTGCACCGTCTCGTTTGGCGGCAACGCGGATATCACTGATGGTTGTCGCGCCGTGTTCTCTCCCTCAACCGGGATTTCGCCCAGCAGGTAAGGATCATCCCGGGTCGGAAATACAAATGCGATTGTTTCCGCGGAAGTGACATCCGCTATGATATCAACCCGTTGGGCCGGCGCCAAAACCAGGTCAGAAACCTCTTGCGGATCGGAAAGCGGCATACCGTCCAATGCGACAGTCTTGCCGTCAATGCCTTCAAGCTCAATCGGGAAAATCCTGTCAGTCGCGACGTTGATCAACCGCAAGCGCACACGGTCACCAAGACGAACGGACGCGTCCGGTTCGAAAAGCACGCGGGCATAGTTGCCAAGCCGACCCTGATGCGCCTGATCGTGCATGTTCTCAAAGCCATCGGCGAGTGTGCCGTCTTCGGTCAGGCGCCAATCATCAATCATGACGATCACGTCATGGTCCACATCAGGCGGGGATTGTTCCTCGACGATCAGGGGGCCGTAAAGCCCCTTTGCAACCTGTTCCCAGGACCGGTTATGCGAGTGATACCAGAAGGTTCCGGCGTCCGGCGCGCGAAAGCGATAGGTGAACTCTGCACCCGTTTCGACAACGTCCTGTGTCAGGCCCGGCACGCCGTCCATCGCATTGTCGGTCCGCAACCCGTGCCAATGGACCGCCGAGCCGTCGCCTATCTGGTTGAGAAAACGGATGTCGAAAACCTCGCCCTGACGGACACGAAGGACCGGACCGGGCGTGCTGCCGTTGAAGCCAAGCATCGGCGTTGCCGGATCGCCTTCCGGCAGGATTTGCGCAGAGACTGGCTGTGCAATCAGGTTCAATGGAGCCGCCGCGATGACGACGCCGGGAACCAATGCCATTGCACTTGTCGTGATCAGGAATTCTCTTCGGTTCATCTTAAACCTCAATTCGGAAGGGTCAGGACGCTGGTAAGGGTAGCTGTTGCCGCGAACACGACCAGTATGACCGCAGTTTCTATTTCGATGGAGCGTGCCAAATGACGCGCTGCGTCGTGATCACCTGCCTGCATGGCGGGAACAAACCGAAACTTGTTGGCGGCTGCCATCACAAGCACCAACGCCACCAGCCCCAGTTTGATGAGAAGCGCCTGCCCGTAGCCCGAAACAAAAAGGCTGCGAAGATCACCCAACAGAAGCCAGGACATCAGCAAGCCCGCCAAAATCAACGCAGGGACAATGACCGAGGCGGCTTGCCCGAAACGATCCCCCAGCGCTGCTGCCTCGTCCAAGCGTTCGGGCTGTAACGACAAGCGCCGTAACGGTCCAAGAATGCCGATCCAGAACGCAAGGCAAAGCAGATGCAAAAGCAGCAGAAGCCTTACACCGGTTTGTTCCAGGCCGGGTACATGCCCAATCTGTGCAAACGACCACAGCGCCAGCACACCGCCGGCAAGGGATATCCATTGACCGGCAAATGGCACGAACAACCCGACAAGGATCATGGCCGCGCCGACCAGTCGATAGACCAGAACATCACCGACCGGTGTTTGCCACAAAAGCCCCAGCATCTCGGGATCGCTCATCCCATCAGCGCCGCCGGTCAGGGCGGCCCCGCGCAGCATGAACCCAATGACAGACGCGACTATCGCAAGCCCAGCCAAGAGCGCAGTATGGACGCGCATCCGGCCGCTCAGCGACGAGAGGAGATCAGCAAAGGCGGCGCGCATGATCACCAGCCCGCTGGATCCTGCAATGCCAACATATAGCAGGAGTTTTGACAGGATCGCGGCAGTGCCCCAGACGTCCGGCATCCTCAGTCAACCGTAAAGGAAAATTCGCCCTGCATCGCATGGCCGTCCACGCCCAGACCGCGCCATTCTATGCGATAGGCGCCTGCCCCCATATCCTGAAGCGGGAGGGTGAAGAGACGATCAAAACTGGTCTGGTTCCCAATGTCGAGTGGGACCGAATGAATATCCTGATGGGTCATCTCCACTCGGGTCAGACGGATGTCGTCCGCAAAGTTGAAACTGATTTCAGACGGGACTTCCGCAATCGTCGCACCGTTTTCTGGCGTCGTCGTGTCCACGCGGGAATGCGCAAGCGCACCCGTGGCAAGCGTGGCAAGCAGAGCAAGGATCGTGAGCGTCTTCATAGAGTGTTCCTCAGTTAATTCCGTTGGCGCGCTGGATTTCGCGGATATAGGCGACAACCATGGCAACGTCGCCACGGGTTAAGCCTTCGACCGGCGGCATATCTCCGAACGACCAGTGATGGCTTCTTACACCTGTCGCAACTGCGCGCTGAAAGGATTCGTCGGCGTGATGGCTGGGTTCATAGATAACATGGATCAGTGGAGGTCCGGCACCTTCAATTCCGACAGCATTGGTGCCGTGGCACGCGGCGCAGGCCTCGTCGAAGATGCGCTGCCCAATGGTAGCGTTGCCCTCGATCGGGGGCATTTGAATGGCCACCATGGCATCCCCTGCGGCAGGGGACGACGGAGTGGCAATTTCAGACGTACCGGGCCGCAGCATAATGGAGGCAGCAGCGACCGCCACGGCACACACACCGATAGCGAGATATTTTCGGTTCATGGTTCTTCCTGACTTTATGAAACAGAATATTGACCGCGCTGAACGGCGGCCAAGCAGAAACACCAGGCGCGTGCACCCGGCGTCGAATTGCCGTTTCAGAAGTTTGGTGGTCTGTCCGGATGTTCCGGCTCACGCAGCGCCGAAAGTTCGCTTACCTGCCAATTCAATACCTGTTCGAACTGGTCTGGTGATGCATCCGACGTCTCGGAGGCAAGTAACATCAGGTTGCAGAGGAAAGGATTGCATCCATCATGGTCTGCGCCGTCCGTTTCATGGTGGCCGGTCGGCGACAAACGATCCGCGTGCGGAGATCGCTCCAAAGACTGAACCTCGTCACAATGTCCACCGTTGCAATGCAGAGGCATGTCATGGGCAACACTTGCAAACCCGGTCAATAAGACCAGAATTGCTGCCAGGAACACCGATATTATCCGCTGCAAAATCATTTCGGCGGAAACCTATTACGCAAATTGGAACAAAACAACACAGGAATAGACCTTGGCGCAGGCATACACGGGGGTCATCAATTGGCCTGTCTCGCCGACAAAGTGGTTGGTGGCAAATGGGAAACCAAAGCGGTTCTGTCACCCCACCGCGCGATCACGGTAGAATTTGCGCCGAAATGCCGCAAAAGGGGCAATTGCCAAACGTTTGCTCGTTGAGTTTGCGACATTTTCCCTATGCTTTCGGTCGCAGGGTCCGGCGCACGGGGATGCCTCCAAAGACGGTTTCGCCTCCAACAAATGTCTGTAAGACCGCCCGGTTGCCAGAATCGCGGTCTTGGGTGATCCTTCAAGAAATTGAAGGATCGCAATATGTTTAGATATCTAATATTTGCGCTCGGTATTTGCGCATCTACGACCTTGTTCGCACAAGAGGCATCCGATGACGCTGCTGCGACGGAAAACGCCTCGGCCACTTCGTCCGATCTTCTGACTGATGCTGAGTTGCAGACCCTGGTCGCTCCGGTCGCTCTTTATCCTGATACGCTGCTGATACAGATTTTGGTCGCGGCGACGCAGCCGTTGGAGATCGTGAAGGCCGAACGGTATTTGCTGGACAACGCCGACCGAGACGCCTCCGAGCTTGGTCCGGAAATTGAAGCCATGGGCTGGGATCCTTCGGTCAGTGTGTTGGCGACAGCGTTTCCCGAAGTCGTCGGTCAGATGGCCACCCATGTCGATTGGACCGAGACGGTGGGAACGGCCATGCTGGCCCAGTCCGATGATGTGCTGGATGCGGTTCAAGTCATGCGGGACCAGGCGATTGACAGCGGAGCGCTTGTGTCCGGGCCCGCGCAAACTGTCGAGGTGACGGAAGAAGACACGGTTGTCATTACACCGACAGAGCCGGAAACCGTATACGTCCCGCAGTATAACCCTGAGACCGTCTATACGGGACCGTCGGTGGGGGACGTTGCAGGCGCGGCCCTGCTGACATTTGGCACCGTCGCCCTGATCGACGAGATTTTTGACGACGACGACGATTGGTATGGCTATTGGGGGTGCCGGAACTGCGGTGGCTGGGGCGGTGGCCCGATTTACAGAAACCCGAACATCGACATTGACGTCGATGGAAACGTCAACATCGGCAACAACATTGATCTGGGCAACCGCACGGATATCGGATGGAAACCCGATCCTGGCCGTCAGCAGCAAGCCCGAGACAAAATCGCCAATCACAAAAGACCAGAAGGGGGTCGCGGCAATTTGCCGGTCAACCGCCCCGAGGGTCGCACGGATGAATTGCGGTCAAAACTGAGCCGCGAGTCCGGCGCCGCGGACATCAGCCGCGACCGTGCGGCGGCTGCCGTTGCGGCTGGCGCAGGTGCAGGGGCCGTGGCCGGTGGTGCTCTGGCAAATCGGAGCGGTGGGAAAAAACCGTTGCCGCAGATAAACCGGGGCAACGTCGACCGGGACAAGGCCGCTGCAAAACAACAGGCCGTTGATCGGACCAAACGACCCGATGCGGCGAAACGGCCTGTCGCACAAAAACCGCAGACAGCCAGAAAACCGCAGGCGAAGAAGGCCGCAACGGCGCAGCGCAAACCCAGTGCGTCCAGGGGGCAAGCGATGAAGAAAAAGGCGTCCGGAAGCAGAACTCACAGCGCGTCCAAGCGAGGGCACGCCGCCAAAGGCAAGCGGAGACGGTAAGATGCGTATATCGGTATTTTCAGTTGTTTTGCTCGCTGCGACCGCAGGCGTCGCGCTTTCTGACGGCGCCCGGTTTGATACTCCGCAAAGCGCGCTGGACGCGTTCGCAGATGCTCTGAAAGCAAATGATCAGAGTAAGTTGCTTGAAATTTTCGGACCTGAAGCCGAAGATTTGGTCGGATCGGGAGATCCGGCAGAAGACCAGCAAAGAAGGCAGGAAGTTCTTGGCATGTACGCCGAAGGGTACCGCTTTCAGCCCGAGGATGATGGGGTTGTTCTTCTGCTGGGTGAAGACAGTTGGCCTTTCCCGATTCCAATCCTGCGCGGGGAAGACGGCTGGCGTTTTGACCTGGAGGCCGGGATCGAAGAACTTTCGGCCCGGGAAATCGGCTTGAATGAGCTGGAAGTGATTGATTTGCTGGAGGCTTATGTCGACCTACAGGCGGCATTCCGGCTGGTGGATCACAACGGTGACGGCGTCATGGAATTTGCGCAGACGATCATTTCCGACCCGGGCGAGCGAAACGGGCTTTTCTGGCCCGAAGACGACAGCTTTGTCGGCGCGGCACTTGCCCGAGCCGCCGCCTCGGGGTGGAGCGACGGTGAGACCGACTATGAGGCGGAACCATTCCTCGGCTATTACTTCACCATCCTTCACGAACAGGGGGCGAATGCGGCTGGCGGAGCCTACTCGTACTTTGTCGGGGATCGCTTCGTGGCCGGACATGCCTTGCTTGCAGTGCCTTCGGATTACGGAGAAACAGGCATCCATTCCTTCATGGTCGGTGAAAACGGTATCGTTTACGAGGCCGATTTCGGCCCCGAGACCCTCGATGCCACTGCCGATATCAACATCTACGATCCCGGCCCGGACTGGTCGCCGGTTGAGTAGCCGCCGATCTCCGGCGCACTTCCCGCCGCAGCAAAGCGATTGGTAAGTGATGGTCGCCCAAAGTGGGCGACCATGCCGACCGGATGGCGTCAAGCGACGAGCCTGCTCCAACTGGACCATATCGAACAAACGGGAAAGGATCGCGCACTTCAGCGCTGTCCCGCGAAACCAATGTATCGTTGCCTTCGTCCCGCCCGCCTTACTTGCAGATCGGCAACTCCAATGGAGGCTGCTTGGGCAAAGAATCCCTCCATTGGTTTATGATGGGTTGGAGGCTGCGCTTGGGCCAGAACTTCGGAGCACCGATTGCCTGTAGACAGGCGGCGTTCCAGTAAACCCCCGCCCCAGATAACGATTTGCCCTTTTTGACCGCCTTTGCGACGGCGTTAATGTCTTTGCCTTCCGGATAGATGTAGAGGGTTGTCGGGTTCCCTTCCACCAGGGCCAGAATCTCTTTCGAGGCGGATTGCGACCATGTCGTGCACCCGTTGCTGCGGCCCCCGGCATAGTTCACGAGCCTTCCGTATGGGACATAGCCGTCATCATCCGCATGAGAGCTTTGCGGATTTTTGAACCGGCATTGCCACTTCAGGAAAACGGCAGGATGTCCGCCAATTGCGCGCTCCCGTGCGTTGCTCGTTTCGCCTTCGCCATCAAACAAAAGAAACGTCCGATAGAACGGTTTCGTCTGACCGGAATGACTGTAATAGCCTTTGAATGATGTTCGTGTCTCGGCGGTCACGTAGGATCCGCCAGCGGTTAGTTTCGACCCCTCAGCGTTGCTGAAATTCTTCGCGCATTGCCGACCGTTCGAGAAATTGGCGCGTTGCAGTTTGCGCCCATTCCCGTAGCCGGACGAGACGGCCTGGAAAGATCTCCGAGACTCGCAGATGACATAAAACCGACGTCCCGGATTGCCGTTTCGCGCGGTACTGGGCCGGGTTGCATCCTTTGCAAGATAGCAAGGGTTTCTGACCACGCCCTGCCGCACTTTTTCCTGATACAAATCCCGCGCCCTTTTCAGGACGATCGGAGCTATTTGGCCATCGCCCGTGCCCACATGCTTTTGCAACCAGGCGGGGATATCCGATGACAACGCCTTAACTTGATCAGGCAGCGAACCTGCCGAGACGGCAATTGTCATGAACGTGACTGCAAGACGGAGCGATATCGGTTTCAACGGAAAACCTCCTGCCAGTATGTCCTCGTGACCAACCTACCACAGTTTTAGCGTGCAGGGATGTCTGTCGAAGGAACGACGGAGGGCGCCTGTTGCCGCAAATCCCACTTTTTGCAATGAGAGGTCTCTTGGCAGTTCATTTTCCAAAACACTGAGGTTCATGCGTTGACGGCTGCTGATCTGGAAGTGCCCGTCTAGAATTAAGTGCCGATTTCGTGGTTATGGCTTCACAGGCTTCGGAAACCGCCTTGGGGGCGCGGCTTGGCGAAAAGGGCGACAGAGTGACTTTGAGGCTGACCAAACTGCCTTGCCGCAATTTGAATGACATTCGAACCTGGCAAGCAGTTCTCTGATTAACCGTACGTCCTGAAAGCCAGTCGTTTAGTTGAGACGGTTTGCGGTGGCACTTCTTGCCACGTCGACCACACGGTCATCTCCAGACTGAATACAGCTGACCGGAACTTCGCCTCCCAGCTCACTTTTGGGCGAGGTCATCCACAACGCGCATTGCCACGGGGTCATTTCAACGGGCAGCGCCTTCAAAACATCTTCCATCAACGGAAACGGAGTACCATCTTCGGCAAACTGAAAAGATGGATACGCGTCAATACCTTCATATGGAACGGAAAAAACCTTTCCGCTTCGCTTCCAGATGTCGCCAATCCGCGTGATCAGCCGCGAACCTGTCTTCCACTGAGCGTGCACCGCGCCCATGTCGAGCAAAGGGAACTTCCGGGAAAACTCATCCTTGCGGATGTCGCTAACAATACAGAACTGTTCTTCGAATTTGGCCAAGTACATCTGATTACACACAACACTAACAAATTCACACACGACAACACTGCCAGAACATCGCCCTCGCGAAAGTAAAATAGTTCACTTTCAAAAGTGCGTACTGATCTAAAGTCGCGCGAAGAAAGTTAAGCCACTGTAATTACTTCAACTTTCAGACAGATAAACCCTCAACCCGAAGACCAGAAAACCAGATTGGCCTTTCCGTTTGCCTGGCATGCGGGCAACAATTCCTGTGAGAGCAGCAAATTGATTACGGCTAAGAGTAGATTTACACGGACCGGAACCACTTAGGTGCTCTGGGCTACCTCCCGCCTGCGCCGGAAACCACTGTCCCGATGGGTCACAGGGCAAGCCTCGGGTCGATGCCAAACAGGTGTTTGCCGAGATTATCTTCATCAATGGCGGCGGTTTGGGATGGCGGGACGATCCGGAATCCGACGGTCTGCACAAGACCCATTGCAGCCGGTGGAAGCATTGGAACAAGACGGTGTTTTCGTCCGGATGATGGCCGTTCTTGTCGCCGAGCACAGCAAAGAGAAGGCCGTCAAGATCGATAGGAACAGGCGAGCATCATGCGTTCAGCTGAGCCTGCGCAAGTATCTCAGGTCACTCCGCGCCGCGACGAGCATGGTCGCGCAATAAAGGTTAGCCGCCGGATAGGGAGAACCAAAGGCGGCTTGAATACCAAGCTTGATGCCATTTGCGACAGCCAAAGGCGCCCGCTCAACCTGTTCGTTACCGACGGGCGGATCAGCGATCAAATCGGTGCTCGGGTCCTGATCAGTTGCCCACCAAATGTGGACCGTCTGCTCGGAGATCGCCACCACGACGACGACAGGTTCCGAGATATGTTGAAAGACACAGGTATATCCACTGGCCTCCATTTTTAATCATGCAGGGAATTGTCGCGACAGGTAACGGTAAAAATCCCATATGGTTCCTTCATAGTCGCTTGGCGCGAGATGGCCGGACGGCGCGTGGCGCGAACTGAGCGCCGATTGCATTTTCTCCAGTTTCTCGCGGTCCTCGCGATTTACCTCGTGCCATAGCTTGATGCGTTCTTCCAACTCATCCTGGGTCAGCTCGTCGCCATAGGTCGACATCGTCCATCGCACCCGAATGCAATCCACGGACAGAGGTTTGATGGACAAAGAAACAAGCAATGTCGCGGCCTGGCTGGCCACCTGAGCGGGGAAGACATTGAACAAGGTCGAGCGGCGCCGTTCGTCGTCGCTCAGACCTGGCGCGCCTATGCCACGGGATTCGGCGCTTGATGGGTAGTTGGCACAATAAGCCGTGAACGTGTCGTCGGATAAGGCTTTTCGGCTTAAACCCGTCGGCGTGTAGGGATGCAGCGTTTCCGGATGCACGACCGACAGGTGGTACGCTTCCATGAAATTCTCGACAAGGCACTTCCAGTTCGTGTGCCAGTCTTCTTCAAACGTTGCGACATGGCGCATCCTGTCGGTCTGGTAGTTGCCAAGCAAAACTTCCAATTGCTCAAGGCGCGGCGCCAGCGGCTCTGCATCATCGTCCAAATTGACATAGATGAAGCCGTTCCACTGCTCACAGCGAAATTCCGGTAAGGCGCAACTGCCCTTTTTGACGCCTTTGTCACGCATACGCGGCGCGTTCAAAAGCTCACCGTCTCGCGCATAGCTCCAGGCATGGTAGCTGCAGACAAACTTTCGGGTTGAACCAGACCCTTCGGCAATCGGCATGCCCCGATGGCGGCACAGGTTCGACAAGACCCTGATTTGCTCGTCATCCCCGCGAACGACAAGCAAGGGTTCGTCGAAAAGCTGCGCTGTAAAGTAGTCCCCGGCACTTGGGATTTCGTCGGCGCGACCAAGGCAATGCCACTCCTTGCTCAGGAATGTTCTCACCTCGAAATCAAAGAACTCGGGGTCCGTGTAAAACCATCCGGGCAAGCACTGCGCTTGCGACTCTGGCAGGGCCGCGACCTCATGGAGCATTCCCACCATTTCGGCGACCCGCTGCTTTCGAACCATTTGCATTTTACTGCGCGGCCTCCTGTCCGAAGACGCGGTTGAACCCGGCCGTCTTCTCGGCCAGATACTGCGTGAAGTCGTAAATCGGTCGTTCGAGGTAAGAGAGGTGTCCGGCCCGCGCCGCGCCGGAGTTCAGACCTTTGAACACCTTTTCCGTACAGCCGCGGTCTTCGTCATTCACGTCATCCAACAGCTTCTTCAGTGTCGCGATGTATTCATCCGCCTTCGAGTCCGCCATGAATTCGGGTGACAAACCGCCGCCATAGACAATCGATACCTGACCCGTACCTTTTGGGTGCAGCGAAAGATACCAAAAGTATCCCGGCGTCAGAGTGATCAGGTGACTTGGATAAAGCGTCAGCAGAGCGGTGGTCTTGCGCCAATCGCCCTCAAGGCGCGTGTTATCCGGATGAGCGTTGCCCATCGGCAGCGACGCCTCTTTGGTGATCCAGTGATAATTGAAGTGCTTCAGCCCCGGCGGGCAATCCATTTCCTCCAGTTTGGAATGGCCCCCAACTGTCTGGGCGTGACACACAGGCAGGTGGTAACTCTCCATGAAGTTCTCCGCCAGAACCTTCCAGTTCGTGTCCCAGACATGGGTCTCGCGGAAGCATTCCACATAGTTCTCCATGCCGTACTGGGACACCATCTCTTCCAGTTCGGACAGTTGCTGGGCCACCGAGGCTGAATCCGGGTTCAGGGTCACGTAAATCCAGCCCAGCCATTCCTCGCAGCGGATTTTCGGGAGCTTGTAGCTTTCCTTGCAAAAACCCGTCGTCTCTTTCATGAACGGTGCGCCGCGCAAGTTGCCTTCCAGATCGTAGGTCCAGGCATGATACGGGCAGACGAGCACGCGGGCGTTTCCTTCGCCTTCCACGATCGTCGACATGCGGTGCAAACAGACATTCGAAAACGCTTTCAGCTCTTCGGACTTGTCCCGAAGCACGACGATGGGTTGTTCCGCGACTTCAAGGGCGATGTAGTCACCCGGATTTGCCAGTCGGCTGGAACGTCCAACGCAGACCCAGTCCTTGCCAAAAACATTGTCCAACTCACTGCGCAGGAAATCCTGACTTGTGTAGACAGAAGGAGGCATGGCAACCGCGTCTTCCATCGGCCGATGAGCGGCATTCAACAATTCAGTAACTGCCTGGTCTAACGACATAGGTGGCTCCTCAATCATGCGGTGACCCCGATTTGCAGGCTAAGATAGCCTGTCATCCTCGGACGATTTCATGTTGCACTTGAACTGAAAAATATAAAAACTTAAAAAAGATGGCATTTAAGAAGGTAAAATATGGTTCGCTTTACTTTGCGCCAATGCACCTATTTTCGAACCGTCGCCGAATGCGGCGGCATTGCACAGGCCGCGCGTGTCTTGAACATTTCGCAGCCTTCGGTCGCGCAGGCGATACAAAAGCTTGAAGATGTCACTGGCTTGGTCCTGTTCAATCGCCACCATGCCCGGGGCTTGTCGCTCACGCTTCAGGGGCGCCTGTTTCTGGAACATGTCAAGGAACTTGAAGCGCAGGCTGAACGTGTCGGCACTCAGGCAAAGGCACTGCTTTCGGAAACGGCGGGCGAACTTCGGCTGGGGGCATTTCGGACCCTTTCACCCTTTTTCCTTCCGACGCTCATTCGAAGATTTCAAAGCACCTATCCGGATGTCCGGGTGTTTCAACAAGAGTATGGTCTGGCTGAACTTGGTGATGCGCTGCGAAACGGAGAGATTGATCTGGCTCTGACATACGACAGGGGCTGGTCACTGAATGGGCTGGAGATCGTCAGGCTGACCGCTTTGCAGCCGAAAGTTATTATTTCTTCAAATCATCCGCTGGCACAAAATGAAGAGGTTCGATTATCTGACTTGCGCGATATTCCATATGTCATGTTCGACGGGCCAGGCAGCCGGGCCTATTTCGAAGATTTGCTGAGAGAAGCGGCCCTCTATCCAGACATAGCCTATGCATCAAATTCGCTTGAAACCGTGCGCAGCGCCGTAGCTGAGGAGTTCGGATTTTCGTTTTTGATAATGCTGCCCGAGTCGACGACGACATATAGCGGAGGCACGATAAAAGCGCTGCAGTTGGTCGAAACCCTGCGCCCCCTAAACGTTGTACTTGCGTATCACAGAGATCTTCAGAGCAAGTTCATCATGGGTTTTCAGGCACTTGCGAGTGAGCACTTTGGTGGCCGTTCTGAGGACCAAACTGAATGAGAAAAGTGTTGTAACCTCCAGCTGGGTGTCAGGCCCTTTGGCACAGTGAATATAAGCCTCCGCAACTGAACTGGTCCACCGTTATGTTTAGAATACGGAGGACCAAGAACGGCGAACCAGCGGTTGAAGCCCGAAGAGATTACCTTGAAGTTGCAGCAGGTTGAGGTGTTGATGGCGCAAGGTATGACCCGCCTGGATGCGATCAGACAGATCGGCGTCGTTGAACAGACTTGCCTCAACCACGTACCGGAGAGGGATTCGATCAGTGTTGCAGCCCGATCATCGTTACTAGCTGCCATTGGTGTGTTCCATAGTGAAAAAGAAAGACGGGAAAACCACTGAAACCCGCCTCGCTCCTTTTCATCAGATCACACAGTTTTCTAACCACACGGTTCAAACGCGATCGCCTGTTTCTCTTGTTCTTCCAGTTCCAGCACACACTGACGAAACTGTCTTTTTGCCACCGTCGTGTTCTGGCTGGACACCATATTGACCGCGCGCGATGCCTTTGCGAATTCGGCTGCCGATCCTGACCAACCAGCCGCTCTGGCGCCAGCTTTCAACGGTGACCATTGAACGAAGTACCGTTCACCATCGAACAACGCTGATGCCTGATGGAACGGCCGCAACCGTGACCAAGTCGCTGGCCTGACCGTCAAGCGCATTCATATCGGCGCCGGCCTCGGCTAGCGCACGCAATGCCTCGTCCTCTGAAGCAAAGGCTGCCACATGGGCTGGTCCGCGGCCTCGCGAGTCCCTCGCGTTGACATTTGCTCCCGCCGCTGCGAGCTGCCGGATCATTTCTTCATTTCCGGTATGAGCAGCTTCGAAAAGACCGTCGCAATTCACGACCTCACCAACCGAAGGTGGCGTTTGCGCCGCGCCCGCGTTGGCGGCGAGTCCTGTCAAGAACGCGAACAAAATAGGACGAAACATGGCCAACCCCTTTACTCAAATACTGGTGAAAGCCTCCGGGCTCGCAGACCTCTTATCAAGAAACAACTGCAACATGCACCAACGACTGCCCAGGGCAGCATAGGCAAAGCCATTGAACGTCGGGAATGAGCCAATCGCGAAAGTGAGTACGAAAGCCCCCGTCCGCTTCAACCCAAGTTAGCCGGACAAGACCATTGAGAGTTAGCTCGGCTAAATTATCTGGCCCGGGATGACGCCAGATTTGCATCGAACCCAGTA
>NZ_JBQFPO010000005.1:0-318620 GCF_056536425.1 Ruegeria sp. D1(2025)
AACCGCGTCGACAACGCATACGGCGACAGAAACCTCATCTGCACATGCCCTCCAATGTCAGAATACGAAGAAGCCGCTGAGTGAAAGATAATACCCCGCCAGCAAACTGGCGGGGTTTTTCGCCAATCGGAAACCTGCGTTCCAATTTGTGCCCTTTTTGGATGTCGTTTTCACCCAACGAAGCGTCTTTTCTGCTTGCTGCGGGTGCAAACTGACCATACCTCTGTCCGTGGGACACCCCTCCCCAACGAGGGGCGTGTATCTGGAAGGGTAATACAGATGACTATCGAACAACCGGCGCCGCAAGACGCCGTGCGCAAACCCGAACTGCGGCCGGCGAACCCGCGTTTTTCTTCGGGCCCCTGCGCCAAACCCCCTACATTCGAACTGAACAAGCTGGCCGACGCCGCACTCGGTCGGTCGCACCGAGCAGCTGTCGGCAAGGACAAGCTCAAGGCGGCCATTGAGGGCACGCGCGAAATTCTGGGTATTCCCGCCGATTACAAGATCGGCATCGTTCCCGCTTCGGACACCGGCGCGGTTGAGATGGCGCTCTGGTCGCTGCTGGGCGAACGCAAGGTCGAGATGCTGGCGTGGGAGAGCTTTGGCGCGGGTTGGGTGACCGATGTGGTCAAGCAGCTGAAGATCGACGCCGAGGTCAAGACTGCGGATTACGGTCAGATTGTTGATCTGGCGACGGTCGATTTTGCCAATGATGTGGTGTTCACTTGGAACGGAACGACCTCGGGTGTGCGGGTTCCGAATGGCGACTGGATTGCGGATGACCGTCAGGGCCTGACGATCTGCGACGCGACCTCGGCAGCTTTCGCGATGGACCTGCCGTGGGGCAAGCTGGATGTGACCACCTTCAGCTGGCAGAAAGTGCTGGGCGGTGAGGCGGCGCACGGCATGCTTATCCTGAGCCCCCGTGCGGTGGAGCGGCTGGAAAACTACACACCGGCTTGGCCTCTGCCCAAGATTTTCCGCCTGACCAAAGGTGGCAAGCTGATCGAGGGCATCTTTACCGGTGCCACGATCAACACGCCGTCGATGCTGGCGGTCGAGGATTACCTGTTCGCATTGGACTGGGCGCGCTCGGTCGGCGGGTTGCAGGGGCTGATGGCCCGTGCGGATGCCAATGCCGGTGCGGTGCACGCGTTCTGCAAACAGAATGACTGGATTGCCAATCTGGCCGAGGATGCGGCGACGCAGTCGAATACTTCGGTCTGTCTGAAGTTCACCGACGCGCGCATTCAGGACGGAGCGGGTTTCGCCAAGGCCGTGGCCAAGCGGCTTGAAGCCGAGAATATCGCGCTGGACATCGGGGCCTATCGCGACGCGCCTGCGGGCCTGCGCATCTGGTGCGGCGGCACGGTTGAAACCTCGGATATCGAGGCGATGCTGCCCTGGCTGGCATGGGCCTTCGAGGCTGAAATCGCGGCGCAATCTGAGGCCGCCTGATCTTATTCACCGGGCCACATCAGGCCCGGACATCCTATACAATTCAAGGACCAGAGAATATGGCTCCCAAAGTACTCGTCTCTGACAAACTCAGCGAAACCGCCGTGCAGATCTTCCGTGATCGCGGCATCGACGTGGATTTCATGCCTGACCTGGGCAAGGACAAAGACAAACTGGCCGAGGTGATTGGCCAATATGACGGTCTTGCCATCCGGTCGGCCACCAAGGTCACACCGACAATTCTGGAGAAGGCGGACAAGCTGAAAGTCATCGGCCGCGCCGGGATCGGGACCGACAATATCGACAAGGAAGCGGCCTCGAAAAAGGGCGTGATCGTGATGAACACGCCTTTCGGCAACATGATCACCACCGCAGAACATGCGATTGCGATGATGTTCGCCGTGGCACGGCAAATTCCCGAGGCCAGCACCTCGACCCATGCGGGCAAGTGGGAAAAGTCCAAGTTCATGGGGATCGAGCTGACCAACAAGACCCTGGGCGTAATCGGTGCGGGCAATATCGGCGGCATCGTCTGCGAGCGCGCGCATGGGTTGAAAATGAAGGTCATCGCTTATGATCCCTATCTGAGCGAGGAAAAAGCCGACGCGATAGGAGTCGAAAAGGTCGACCTGGATCAGCTGCTGGCCCGCGCGGATTTCATCACTCTGCACGTGCCGCTGACCGACCAGACGCGCAACATCCTGAGCCGCGAGAATCTGGCCAAGACCAAGAAGGGGGTACGCATTATCAACTGTGCCCGAGGTGGTCTGGTCGACGAGGAGGCGCTGGCCGAAATGCTGCAGTCGGGTCACGTCGCCGGGGCCGCGTTCGATGTGTTCAGTGCCGAGCCTGCGAAAGACAACCCTTTGTTCAACCTGCCCAACGTGGTCTGCACACCGCACCTTGGGGCGGCGACGACAGAGGCTCAGGAAAACGTCGCGCTTCAGGTGGCCGAGCAGATCTCGAACTACCTGCTGACAGGCGCAGTCGAGAACGCGCTGAACATGCCCAGCGTCACCGCCGAAGAGGCCAAGATCATGGGACCGTGGATCAAGCTGGCGGGTCATTTGGGCAGCTTCATTGGCCAGATGACGGATGAACCAATCAAGGCGATCAACATCCTTTACGATGGTGTCGCGGCGGAAATGAACCTGGCGGCGCTGAACTGTTCGGTGATCGCGGGGATCATGAAGAAGTTCAACCCCGAGGTGAACATGGTGTCGGCGCCCGTGGTTGCCAAAGAGCGTGGTATCAAGATCTCGACCACCAATCAGGACAAATCGGGTGCTTTTGACGGGTATATCAAGGTGACTGTCGTCACGGAAAAGCGCGAACGCTCGATCGGCGGAACCGTGTTCAGCGACGGAAAGCCGCGATTTATCCAGATCAAGGGCATCAATATCGATGCCGAGATCGGGTCGCACATGCTCTATACCACCAACGAGGACGTTCCGGGCATCATCGGTACGCTAGGACAGACCATGGGAGAGCATGGTGTGAACATCGCGAACTTTACGCTCGGCCGGTCCGAAGCTGGCGGCGAGGCGATCGCCTTGCTCTATGTTGACGAACCCGTCCCGGCCGAGGCACGGGCCAAACTGGCGGAGACCGGATTGTTCACGCAGATCAAGCCGCTGGAATTTGATGTGGCCTGAAGCCTGTTGAGAATCTGAGACGCTCGGATACCCGCAGGTGCATCCTTGCGGGTATCGGCTTTATGAAAGTCGTCAATTGCGCCAGAACGTTCCCTGTGGTCGTCACCGGAGGATACCAATGACAATGCCAGTTTACGCAGTCGGCGATCTGCATGGGCAAGTGGCCGAGTTTGAACGGGCGATGCAACTGGTCGAGCGCGATGGCGGGCCGGATGCGCGCATCGTGTTTCTGGGGGACTATGTCGATCGCGGCCGGGACAGTCGGGGTGTGATCGAAAGGCTCATTGCGGGCCGCGGTGAAGGCCGGGACTGGATCACGCTGCTGGGCAATCACGATCGCATGTTTGCCTGGTTCATGGAGGATGTTCCCCGCCACGACCCCCATCTGCTGGTCGGGTACCACTGGCTGCACGAGCGCCTTGGCGGTATCGAGACCTTGCGCAGCTACGGAGTGGAGTTCGAGGATCGCATCCGGCTTGAAGACCTGCACGCAATGGCCCGTGCGGCGGTTCCGAAGTCGCATGTGAATTTCCTGCGTGGTCTTCTTGCCATGTACCAGACCCAACAGGTTGCTTTCGTGCATGCCGGCGTCCGCCCCGGCGTGTCGCTGAGCGATCAGAACGAAAACGATCTGGTCTGGATCAGACAGGCCTTTCATGCGCACAAGAAGGCGTATTCAAAGCTGATTGTGCATGGCCACACACCGGTAGACAGGGCGACCCATTACGGAAACCGGGTCAATCTGGACAGCGGCGCGGGCTATGGAAAAAGCGTGAGTGTCGCGGTGTTCGAAGGTCGAAGATGCTGGTTGCTGACGGATCAGGGACGCGTGGAACTTCAGGCACCTGTCGGGTGACGGGCGGGCACGACCTGACCCAGCGGGGCGTGTTTTCGCAACGGCCTCTGGCCAAAATACTGTACCCGCGATTCTTCGCAGGTGAGCTTGCAGGAGATCGAATATGTACATTGCCACTCTGCTGACCAGCCCCGAGACACGGACGCTGGACCTGGCTTTGGTCGAGTCGTTGCGAAATGCCTGGGGCGGTGGCGATATTCTGTGGCTCAGCCCGGATGAGGCGGCGGAATTCCCGCTGTCAGAGATGCCCGGAAATCGCTGGGACGTCTGGGCGGATTTGCAGCAGATGGGGGTTGATCTGATCGTGCAGCCGGCGGAAGGACGGCGCAAAAGGATGCTGCTGGCGGACATGGACAGCACCATGATCCAGCAGGAGTGCATTGATGAACTGGCGGATGAGGCGGGTGTCGGCGAACGGGTCAAGGATATCACGGCTCGGGCCATGAACGGCGAACTGGATTTCGAAGGCGCGCTGACGGAACGGGTCGACCTTCTGAAAGGTCTTGATGTCGGCGTCATCGAGAAAGTTCTGGATGAGCGCATTACGCTGATGCCCGGTGGTAAGACCTTGTTGGGCACGATGCGGACAAATGGCGGTTATGCAGCGCTGGTCTCTGGCGGGTTCACCGCCTTCACCGCACGGGTCTCTGAGCTGTTGGGCTTTGACGAAAACCGGGCCAATACGCTGCTGTTCGAAAACGGCAAGCTGACCGGAAAAGTCCAGCACCCCATCCTGGGGCGTCAGGCCAAGATTGAAGCCCTGGAGCAGGTCACCAGCCGCCTGGGCCTGGCCGAGGCCGATGTTATTGCGGTGGGCGACGGGGCCAACGATCTGGGCATGCTGAGCCGCGCCGGAACCGGCGTCGCGCTGCACGCCAAACCGTCGGTCGCTGAGCAGTGCGAGGTTCGCGTCAACCATGGTGATCTGACGGCGCTGCTTTACCTGCAGGGCTATACCCGCGCGGAATTCGTCACGATCTGATCGAGGCTTCCCTTTATTTAACGCATGTGTTAATTATTGGTCATGAACACGCTTCTGACCGCTTTTTCTGCCCTGTCCGACGCCACCCGCTTTTCGATCGTTGAACAACTGATGGAGAAAGGTGAGCTGCCCGCCGGTGATCTGATTGAAGGCCGGGGCATGTCCGGTGCCGCGATCTCTCGTCATCTCAAGGTTCTGCGGGAAGCCGGACTGGTGCGGCAACGGGTGAACGGCACTCAACGGATTTACTCAATCCAGCCCGATGGCCTGCGCGCGATTGCGGAATGGACCATTTCCAAGCGGCAGTTCTGGGAGGCCAGCCTCGACCGTTTGGGCGACATACTTGAACAGGAGAATTCATGGCCGACCTGAAACTCGAACGGGAATTTCCCGTCAGCCCCGAAACCCTGTTTGCCTGGATCAGCGACGGCGCAAAGCTGTTGCGATGGTGGGGGCCGGAAGGTGTGCACGTGCCCGAGCATGATCTGGACTTTTCACGAACCGGACCATGGTTCTCGGTCATGCAGAACGATGAGGGCAAACAGTTCAAGGTGTCCGGTCACGTGACCCATGTTGATCCGCCGAAGTCGGTTGGCTTCACTTGGGCCTGGCATGATGATCAGGACAAGCGCGGTGCGGAAAGCCACGTGACCTTTTCCGTTGCCGCGACGCAAACCGGGGCGCGACTGACCGTGGATCATCGCGAGCTCGCGGATGCCGAGGTTGCAGCCAATCACGAGATGGGCTGGACTTCGTCCCTGCGCAAATTGCAGGCCCAGTGCACGTAGGTTTTCAAAAAGGGAGGAGCGATATGCCCCAATATTTGTTTGTCTATCACGGGGGAACAACCCCAACCGACCCCGCCGAGATCGAGGCGACCATGGCCGCATGGGGTGCTTGGTTTCAGGGCATGGGCGATTCGCTGGATATCCCCGGCAACCCGGTGGGTCAGTCCTATACGGTCAGCAACAATGGCGTTGCCGATAATGGCGGCGCCAACCCCGCCTCGGGGTTCACGGTCGTTCGGGCCGACAGCATTGATGCCGCGACCGAAATGGCCAAAGGCTGTCCAATGGTCGTCAATGGCTCGGGCTCGGTCGAAGTGGCCGAGGTGCATGAAATCGAGATGTAGCGGGCTTAGCCGGGAAACCCCGGTGCTGGTCTGATCACGCCGCATTCCAGCCCACGGCGGCTGTATTGAATGGCGTTCATAAACTTGCGGGTGGCCGGGTGATCGGCCTCCAGCACACCGAGGCTGACCAGAATAGCAGCGATGGCGCACTCGCTGGCGCGGGTTGAGCCATCGGTGATTTTCAGCGCAACGCCCATTCGTTTCTCGGGGATGATGGCGACAAAAACCGCCTCGGCCCCGGTTTTGATTGCAGCGCGACCATTCATGGCGCGCATCAGTTCGGTACAGGCCCGGGTTTCCCCGGCAACCAGTTCAGGGTGCGCGATCATGGCCTCGGTCAGTTGGCGCGCGGCATCGCTGGCTCGGTCAGATCTGTCCGCCGCCGAGGCGAACCAGGCCATCGACCGCGCCAGACCCGAAAGTGTTGTTGCGAAATTCGGGGCGGAACACCCATCAATTCCATAGGTCGGGCTGGTTTCACCCGTGGTTTCTTCGAAGGCCGCCAAGCAGGCCTGCTGAACCGGGTGATCGATTTCAAGATATTCCGGCCCGGCGCCCATATGCTGCGCCACCGAAAGGAACCCGCAATGTTTGCCTGAACAGTTGTTGTGGATCTGGCAGGGCGTATCATCGGCCAGGATCAACCCATCCCGCGCGGCCATGTCCTGCGGCTCTTGCGGGCCGCAGCGCAGGTCAGGCTCGGCCAGACCCAGATGATCCAGCCACGCCGATACACGATCAGTGTGAATCGCGGCACCGCTATGTGACGCGCAGGCCAACGCCAGATGTTCGCTGTTCAACCCGTATCTAGCTGAAGCACCCGAGGTGAGCAGCGGCAGAGCCTGGATCATCTTCGCAGACGACCGCGGATAGATAACCGCCTGCGGATCGCCCCAGCTTTTTACGATCTGGCCACTGTCGTCACAGATCACTGCATGGCCCAGATGCAGGCTTTCCAGCAGCGAGCCGCGCCACAGTTCTGTCATTGCCACGGGCTGCGTCATGTTATCCTCCGAAATTATGCGCAAATTTCTGCCAATCGCCCTTTCGCCTGTGGCGAAACCTGCGTTAGTGTGTGTATGTCGGCAATTATCGGAATGCGCAACATACGAGAGACGGACCATAAGGGTTCGCGGACGCGTCCGATCGGTTTGGGGTATGGGTCGGGCTAGGAGGCTGGACAAATGGGATCAAGACTAGTCCGCGCAGTTGCGGGCTTGTGCATGGCCGGGATGGCAACAACCGCAACGGCCCAACAGGCAAGCAGCACCAACAGGGTTGCGGCAAAAACCGACTGGAGCGTTTTTGTCGAAAGCGATCCGACGGAATGCTGGAGCGTTTCTGCGCCAAGGGAAACGGTCAACACACGTGGCGGCCGAGTGGTTTCGGTGCGCCGCAGCGATATTCTGCTGTTTGTGTTCTTCCGCCCCAATGCCGAGGTTAAAGGGCAGGTCACGTTTACCGGCGGCTATCCCTTTGCGCCTGGATCGACGGTCAATCTGAACGTCGACGGGACCGAGTTTGAACTGATCACCGAGGGCGAATGGGCCTGGCCGGCGACCGAAGGTGAAGACCTTAAGGTGGTTGCAGCCATGAAGCGCGGCACCGAGGCGGTTCTGACGGCCCGCTCGGAACGCGGAACTCAGACCAAAGACACGTTCTCGCTGCTGGGGTTCACCGCAGCGATCGAAGACGCCGAGAAGCGCTGCACCAACTAAGCGCTGAATTCACGTTCATGCGGCCCCGTCATCCGGCGGGGCTTTTTCGTGAAATGGCGCAATGCAGTCTTTGCCTTGACGCAACGTTCGATCCTGAACTTGATCCGCATCAAGGCAGGCAATCCGCTTTTTCTGAACTAATCGGTTCAGGAATTGAGAAGGAACCTGCCAATGCTGAACAAATCACTTGCCGCGCTGATGATGGCCGCGATGTTGCTGAGCGCGTGTGAAAAGACCGCCGAAACATACCCTGTGACCGGTGAACAATGTGGTCCGGAAGATCCCGTACAAACCCTGGACGCTGCGGATTGCGATATCCTTCCCCCGGGCGTTTGACGTATTCGCCTGATCTGAAACCCTGAAAGCGAAATGTACTTGTTTCGGTCGCATCGACTAGGTCTTTGCGACCGAACTGCGATTGGGACGCAGGGAAAACACGTGCTACTGTGCCCTGATGTAAGGGTTCACATGTGGAAACGATGATGCGTTACGTCTTGATAGCACTTCTATTCTCATCCGCAGCGTTGGCCGACCCCAGCCTGGAATGCTCTGATGCAGGTTCGCAGGTTGAGATCGGGTCTTGCGTCGGGAAAATGGAAGAACGCGTAAACATGGCGGTGAAGGCCAGTTTCGATTTTGCCATACAGACTGCGGCAGAGTTGGATGAGGTGACAGGCCGCGTGGCGGCGCAACCGGCGCTGGAGGCTGCACAAAAAGCTTGGACCACGTATCGCGATATGCAGTGTGACGCCGTAGGTGCGTCGTATGGCGGCGGGTCTGGAACCGGGATTGCCATCGCGTCCTGCCGCATTGATCTGGGTCGGGCGCGCGTGGACGAATTGCTGCGCATGGCAAATTAAGTCGCACGATTCCTTTTGATCTTTGCGCGCAATCCTATATAGAGGCGCATCCCAAGCCAGAATTCTTCGAGATAGCCACATGTCGCCCAAAGCGCCGATCACTCAGGATGTCATGACCATCCCCCGCAAATTGCCCGAGGGGAAGGTGAACCTTGTCGGTCTGACCCGTGACCGCTTGCGCGAGGTACTGATCGAACACGGTACGCCGGAAAAGCAGGCCAAGATGCGCACCGGCCAGATCTGGCAGTGGATCTATCAATGGGGCGTGCGCGACTTTGCCGAGATGACAAATCTCGCCAAAGCCTATCGCGCGCAACTGGCCGAGCATTTCGTCATCGAGGTTCCCGAGGTTGTGACCCGTCAGGTGTCCGAAGACGGCACCCGCAAGTACTTGTGTCGCATCGCCGGCGGGCATGAGGTCGAAGTGGTCTATATCCCCGAAGAAGACAGGGGGACGCTGTGCATCTCGTCTCAGGTCGGCTGCACTCTGACCTGTTCGTTCTGTCATACGGGCACTCAGAAACTTGTGCGCAACCTGACCGCGGCCGAGGTTGTAGGTCAGGTAATGATGGCCCGCGACGACCTTGAGGAATGGCCCGTCCCCGGCGCGCCCAAGGACGAAACCCGTCTGCTGTCGAATATCGTTCTGATGGGCATGGGTGAGCCGCTGTATAACTTCGAAAACGTCCGCGATGCGATGAAGATCGCCATGGATCCCGAAGGGATTTCCCTGTCGCGCCGTCGCATCACGCTGTCCACATCCGGCGTGGTGCCGGAAATTGCACGGACTGCCGAAGAAATCGGGTGTCTGCTTGCGATCTCTTTCCACGCGACCACGGATGAAACGCGCGATGTGCTGGTGCCGATCAACAAGCGCTGGAATATCGAAGAGTTGCTGCAGGCGCTGTCCAGCTATCCGAACGCGTCGAATTCCGAGCGGATCACCTTTGAATACGTCATGCTGGATGGTGTGAATGATAGTGACGAAGACGCGCACCGCCTGATCGACCACATCAAGCGCCATAACATTCCGGCAAAGATCAACCTGATCCCGTTCAACGAATGGCCCGGCGCGCCGTACAAGCGCAGCTCGAACAACCGCATTCGGGCCTTTGCCAACATCATCTATCAGGCCGGATACGCCTCACCCATCCGCAAGACGCGGGGTGAGGACATCATGGCGGCCTGCGGGCAGCTGAAATCGGCGACCGAACGCGCGCGGAAGTCCCGCAAGCAGATCGAGGCCGAGGCCGGTCTGGGAACCTGACCCTGACACTTGCAACCCTGCCGGTCGCGAGAATTAATGTTCCCGCGCCTGTTCTTTATATGCGCGATTTGTTATGTTTCATCTTGTCAGCGCCCGGGGGGTTCACGCGTGTGCACAAGGCGGTGAAAGCCATGGACCGGTTGTGGCAGGTTTATTTGCGCCTGTTATGATCGAATCTGATGCAGGTGCGCTGAAACAAGGCAAGCCTTTTTCAACTCAGGTGGGTCATCCAGTATGATTGCACGATACCAGATTCAGCTTTTGAAACCCCTCGTTTTCCTGATCATGGCAACGGCCCTGCCGTCCTTCTCTGCGGCTCAGTCCAGTGATGAAGACGCGCATCTGGCCATCGAGAACCCGGCGGATTTGTCGAAAAATGATGCGCGCAAGTTCTATAAGTCCCTGCAAAAGCGTCTGGCGCGCGGGTACGCGGCTGCGCAGATGGATTTGATCCGGAACTATCAAAGCTGGCCGCTGTTCAACGATGCGCCTTATATCTCGGCCACACACGGTCAGCGCTACGTGAACAGCTACGCCAATCGCATGGCGCATAATTACGGAACCCTGCAAGAGGGCGAAGAGTTGCCGATGGGGTCGGTTCTGGCCAAGGACAGCATGACGGTCACTGATACCGGCAATCTGCACCCGGGTGCCATGTTCGTAATGGAAAAGCTGGCCAAAGGCGCCAGCCCTGAAACCGGCGACTGGCGCTATATCATGGTTATGCCGGACGGATCGCTTTTTGGTGACACGATGGGCGCTCGGTCAGAAGCTGTTTCCTATTGCCACGACTGCCACGAGGCCGTGGCGGATCGGGATTACACGTTTTTCGTGCCGGAAGAATACCTTGTGAACAACTGATCGCAGATTATTTGCGACCAAACCGGGCCGACCCGATGACCTCGATCAGGGTTTGGCGCACCGGTTCGGGCTGCGTATCGACGGCATTCAGAACCTCGCGCAGTTCGGCGCGCAGACAATGCATCTGGTCGATCAGGGAAATCATCATCGACAGCGCGTCGGGCTCCATCTCGTATTGATCATGCAGTTCGCAGGCCAGTTCCAGACGGGCGACGTCGATGCTCTGGTAGACAAGCCCTTGCTCGGTTTGCTCGGGGATCACAATTTCAGCGGCCAGATAAACGGACAGCCGGTCCGGGGTCAGGCGGGCAATAGTTGCGAGCACTTCGTCTTCGGTCAGGTGTCGGGTCATGACGGCATCCCCTCGCGTGGATCGTAGCGATGCGTTTCACGCCAGGTTTCCATGAAGGCCCTGAGGTCATCATCGACCTTGTCCGGCAGGGTCACGATCAGTTCGATCAGCTGATCCCCGCGCTCGGACGCACCCCGCTTTTTGACACCCTTGCCGCGCAGGCGCAGGGTCTTGCCGCTGCTGGTCCCCGCCGGGACGCTGACGTTCACGCCACCGTCAATCGTGGGGGCGGGAACCTTGCCGCCCAGAATCGCCTCGTCGATCGAGATCGGCAGAGTGATGTGGATGTCGTCGCCCTGCCGGTCAAAGACCGGATGCCTGGCGACCGAGATGGTGACAAGCGCATCGCCCGCAGGCCCCTGTCCATATCCGGGCGCACCCTTGCCGCGCAGCCTGATGGTCTGACCATCGGTGATGCCAGCGGGGATTTTGACCTCGATTCGATCACCATCGGGCAGGGTCAACTTCTGGCTCGCCCCGAACACCGCGTCCAGAAAGCTGACCTGAAGCGAATAGTTCAGGTTGTGACCGGGCGCGTGAAATTCATGGCTGCGGTGCTGGCTGCGCCCGCCGCGCCCACGCATGAACTCGGCAAAGATGTCGGACATATCCTCGGGGTCGCCATAAGACGCACCCGAACGATAGGGATTTCCTGCCGCCTCGGCATAGTCGCGGTAATATTGCTGCTGCGGTCTCTCCTGACCCGATGCATCAATTTCGCCATTGTCATAGCGCGCCCGCGTTTCGGGGTCTTTCAGCAGATCATAGGCTGCTGCGGCAGCTTTGAACTTTGCCTCGGCTTTGGCGTCACCCGGTTTCAGGTCCGGGTGGCAATCCTTGGCAATGCGCCTGTAGGCTTTCTTGATATCAGCGGCGCTGGCGTCTTTTTGGACGCCAAGGACCGAATATGGATCGTCGCTCATCTCACTCTCGCGGGTCACGTCTGATCGTTGGGCATGTTTTTTATCATGCGATTTCAATGCCCCGATTGGAAGAGGCTTTTGAAACCGCTCGCAAATTCCCGCAGGTCTGATAACATATGCATATTTCAGCTTGTTTTCTGACGGAGCCCCCATGACACGCAGAATAAAATCCGCACTGGCCCTTCTGGCGGGGAATGCCATCGGGTTGTTGATCGCCTCACTTCTGTTGTCCGGTTTCGCGATCCGGCCAATCTCGTTCATTGTCGTGGTGATCGTATTCACCCTTGTTCAGGTCGTGGCCGAACCGCTGATCCTGAAGCTGGGAGAGAAGAAAGCGCCCGCGCTGAAAGGCGGGATTGCGCTGATCGTGACCTTTGTAGGCCTTTTGGTAACTGATCTGGTGACGACGGGTCTTACGGTCGGCGGCATCTCCAATCTGCTGGCTGCAACTTTGCTGGTCTGGTTGGGGGCTTTGATCGCCAGCGTGGTGCTGCCGATTTACGTGTTCACAGAACTGCGTGAGCCCAAGAAGTAATCACAGCGCGTTCAGGCTGGCCTCGATGGCCTGCCACAGTTCCTCCACCGGCTCGCATCCGACCGACAGGCGGATGAAGGCAGGATCGACGGCGTCGCCCCACCGTGCGCGACGCTCGGCCGAGCTGTGGATGCCTCCGAACGAGGTGGCCGGGCGCAGCAATGGGCAGGCGTTGATGAAGGTTTCGGCGGTGTCCTCGCTATCCAGTGTCAGAGACAGCAGAAAGCCGAACCGCGCTGTTTGGGCCTGTGCCAATGCGTGTGACGGGTCATTGGACAGACCGGGGTAACGGACTTTTTTCACGGCCGGGTGCGCCGCCAGCCGTTCTGCCAGAACCTGTGCCGACGCGCACATGCGGTCGAACCGGACGTCCAGCGTTTCCAGCCCGCGGTGCAACAGCCATGCCTCATGAGGTCCGGGGATCGAGCCGGAGATCTTCCGCCATTCCTCGACCCGCTCCATGATCTTGGCGTCGCGGCTGGCCACATGGCCCATCAGCATGTCGGAATGCCCACCCATCGCCTTGGTGTCCGAAGACACGACGACGTCGATGCCCAGATCCAGCGGGCGCTGGCCCAATGGTGTCAGGGTCGTATTGTCGGCAATGGTCAGCCCCCCGGCGGTGCGCACATGTCCGGCTACGGCTGCCAGATCGATCATGTCCAGTCCGGGGTTCGAAGGGCTTTCGACAAAGACCACATCGAACCCGTCAAAGCCGCCTTCGGCAAAGGCGGTGGTGGGACGTTCCTCGATCTTCACGCCAAGGCGTGAGAGGAACCTGTCCGCCAGCAGGCGCGTGACGTAATATCCGTCCGATGGGATCAGCAGGCGCGATCCGGCTTGCACGGTCGCAAACAACGCCGCTGATATTGCCGCCATGCCGGACGGAAAGCTGAGGCAGGGCGCGTCTTCCAGATGTGCCAGCACGTTCTCAAGATGTACCCATGTTGGATTGTCGACGCGTCCGTAGGTCGCGTGACCATCCGGCGGGCCCGGCAAGTGGAACATGCTGCTTTGCGTCAGCGGCAGCGCCACCGGCTCGCCCATTTTCAGGGCATTCCCGCGCAGGTGAAGCATTTCTCCGGTCTTTGGTGCCGTCATCCGTCAGCGCCCCGGGATTTCGTCGCGGGGCGGGGCGGGTTCCCAGTTTTCGATGATCCCGACCGCCTCTTGTGCCGTGTCGACGAAACGGAAAAGGTCCAGGTCTTCGTCCGAAATGGTGCCAGCGTCCGCCAAAGCTTCCCAGTTGATGACCTTTTCCCAGAATGCGCGGCCAAACAGCAAGAAGGGGACGCGCTCCATACGACCGGTCTGGATCAGGGTCAGCGACTCGAACAGTTCATCCATCGTGCCGAAGCCGCCGGGGAAGATGGTGATGGCGCGGGCGCGCATCAGGAAATGCATCTTGCGGATCGCGAAATAGTGGAAATTGAAGCTCAGGTCCGGTGTCACGTAAAGGTTTGGTGCCTGTTCGTGCGGCAGCACGATGTTCAGACCGATCGAGTAACCTTCGGCATCCTGTGCACCGCGGTTTCCGGCCTCCATCACGCCGGGACCGCCGCCGGTGACGATCACGTTTTCGCGGCAGCCGGTTTCCTTCGACTTCAGGGTCATCAGCCGGGCAAATTCCCGCGCTTCGTCGTAATACTGCGACAGACCGGCCAGCGTTTCGGTCCGGGCGGTGTGCTTTTGTGACGGTTCGGGAATGCGGGCCCCTCCGAACATCACGATGGTCGAGGTGATCTCGCGCTCGGTCATGATCATCTCGGGTTTCAGCAATTCCAGTTGCAGGCGCACCGGTCGCAGTTCTTCCCGGCACATGAAGTCCTCGTCGGCAAAGGCCAGACGATAGGCGGGCGACCGTGTCTGTGGCGTGTCCGGCACCTCGCTTGCGGTCGACCGGTCGGTCTGCGCGTCGCGGAAGGGGCTGAGTCGGTCTTCTCTCATGGGTGAACGATCCCTGCTTGCGTGTTTTTCAAACAGCTATAGGGTTCGCGGACAGAGTGCCAGCCACGGAAAGACAAGAATGAACTGGAAGAGTGAAATATCGGCGGCGCGGGATCGCATTGCCGGCTATGCACAGGTCACGCCGGTGATGGAAAGCCGCATTCCGGGGTTTCCGGTTGAAATGAAGCTTGAGCATTTGCAGCACACCGGCAGTTTCAAGGCACGCGGGGCCTTCAACACGCTGCTCAGCCTGGATGTGCCCGAGGCGGGCGTTGTTGCGGCATCAGGCGGCAACCACGGTGCGGCGGCGGCCTATGCGGCGCAGTCGCTGGGCCACCCGGCCAAGATTTTTGTGCCGGAACTGGCGGGGCCGTCCAAAATTGCGCTGATCGAGCAGACCGGCGCCGACCTGAGCGTTGTTCCCGGCGAATACGCCAATGCGCTGACCCAGGCCCGTTCTCATGAAGAAGAAACCGGGGCAATGCAGATCCATGCTTACGACGCACCGGCGACGGTGGCCGGGCAGGGCACCTGTTTCGCCGAGTGGGAGGCGCAGGGCTTGCAGGCGGATACCGTTCTTGTCGCGGTCGGTGGCGGCGGTCTGATTGCCGGGGCTTTGGCCTGGTTTCAGGGTGCGCGCAAAGTTGTGGCGGTCGAACCGGAAACCTCCTGCGCGCTGCACGCCGCGTTGCAGGCCGGGGAACCGGTGGATGTGTCCGTATCAGGGGTTGCGGCAAACGCATTGGGCGCGAGGCGGATCGGATCGATCTGTTTCGATCTGGCACGCGGCATATCATCGGTTCTGGTCCCGGATGCGGCCATCACCAAGGCGCAGCGCGCATTGTGGCAGGCCCATAGGCTTCTGGTGGAACCGGCAGGGGCAACGGCTTTGGCGGCCTTGATGTCGGGTGCCTATCGGCCGGAACCGGGCGAGAATGTGGCCGTTCTGATTTGCGGCGGCAATATTGCCCCGGACCCGTTCGCGGGCTGAATTATCTGCTTGTGGAAGGCGGGCTTCATTTTTATCTACAATCTATGACCGCGACCATTGCCGATACGATCTATCAGAAACTCAGCCAGCAAATCGTCACCGGCGACCTGATCGCCGGTGAAAAACTGCGTCAGGACCATATCGCCCGCGCATTCGAGACCAGCCATGTTCCGGTGCGCGAAGCTCTGCTGAGGCTGGAGGCGCATGGGCTGGCCAAAAGCGAGCCGCGGCGCGGGATGCGGGTCACCGCGCTGGACCCATCCGAAGTGCGCGAAGTCATCGAAATGCGCGTGGCGCTGGAACCGCTGGCGATGCAGCACGCGGTTCAGAACCTGACGCCAGCCGCCTTGCGTAAGATTGACGAAGCACGGCTGGCCTGCGACGCCGCCCGGACCATGCCGGAGTGGGAAGCGGGAAACCGTGCTTTTCACCGGGCCATCCTGACGCCCTGCGGATTGCCGCGCCTGCTTCACACGATTGACGATCTGCATATCGCCAGCGCGCGCCATCTGTTTGCCTATTGGCGTCCCCGGTGGAAGCAACGCGCAGACACTGATCACGCCGCCATCGTGCGCGCGATGAAAGGCAGGGACGCAGCCGCCGCTGTCTCGATACTGGTTAGGCACATACGCCGGGCCAGCTGACAAAAGCCGCGAAAGGCTACGGATAACCACCCGGGCGATGGTCTTTGTCCCACCAGTGACGCAAAACCGCCCGCCTACGCCGCATTGCGCCCTGTGTGTGGCTTGCTTATAGGCAAAAACAACGTGAACAGATTCAGCAGGGAGTGATCTCATGTCCAATGCGCAACTGGAAGCCGCAATCGAAGCCGCCTGGGAGGTTCGCGACACGATCTCGCCCGCCAGCTCCGGCGAGCAGAGAGAGGCGATTGAGGAAACACTGAACGCGCTGGACAGCGGATCGCTGCGCGTTGCCGAGAAGCTGGAAAATGGCGATTGGCACGTGAACCAGTGGGCCAAAAAGGCAGTGCTGCTGGGCTTTCGCATCAAAGATATGGAAATCCACGCTGGCGGACCACAAGCCGGTGGCTGGTGGGACAAGGTCGACAGCAAGTTTGCCGGTTGGGGTGAGAGCCAGTGGCGCGCCGCCGGGTTTCGCGCCGTGCCCAACTGTGTTGTCCGCAAGTCAGCCTATATCGCACCGGGTGCGGTTCTGATGCCGTCCTTTGTGAACCTTGGCGCCTATGTTGACGAAGGTACCATGGTCGACACCTGGGCCACCGTCGGATCCTGCGCGCAGATCGGCAAGAATGTGCACCTGTCAGGTGGCGTCGGAATCGGCGGCGTGCTTGAACCCATGCAGGCCGGTCCGACCATCATCGAAGACAACTGCTTTATTGGTGCCCGCTCGGAAGTGGTCGAAGGCTGCATCGTCCGCGAAGGTTCGGTTCTGGGGATGGGGGTATTCATCGGTAAATCCACAAAGATCGTGGATCGCGAAACCGGTGAGGTCATGTATGGCGAGGTTCCGCCCTATTCGGTGGTCGTTGCGGGTTCGATGCCGTCGAAGAACAATATCAGCCTCTATTGCGCCGTAATCGTGAAGCGTGTGGACGAAAGAACCCGTTCGAAAACCAGCATCAACGAGCTGCTGCGCGACTGAAGATATCGTACAGAGTTGAAAGGCCGGTGCGGGACAGCACCGGCCTTTTTTATTGAACTTTCCCGAAGGATTTTGATCCTGAGCTTTCAAAGCTCTGATCAATCGGCTTTTCGGGTAATACCAACCGTGTTTGGTTAGCGATCTTCGCCCGGCCGTTCTACGTCATTCTCGGTGGACCCTTCGTCATCTCCCGAATTGCCTTCGGTGTCTCCATCGTCTTCGGTCTCGCTGCCGCCTTCATCACCGCCCGAGTTGCCATCGGTTTCACCACCGCCTTCGGTCTCGCCACCGCCTTCGGTTTCACCACCGCCTTCGGTCTCGCCACCGCCTTCGGTTTCACCACCGCCTTCGGTCTCGCCACCGCCTTCGGTCTCGCCACCGCCTTCGGTCTCGTCACCGCCCTCGGTCTCGCCACCGCCTTCGGTTTCGCCACCGCCCTCGGTTTCACCACCACCCTCAGTCTCGCCTTCGCCTTCCTGGGCATAAGCGGAGGTTGCGACAAAGCCGGTCAAAACAGCCGCCGCTGGGGTCATTGACAATACAAGAACACTTGCAGTGGTAGTCAGCAGTTTGGACAAAATGCTCATTTGATTCCCCTTTTGATGAAATTTCGGATGCAGTGCCGTCATTCTAGGGACGGGGGTGCTGGCTTCGTAACGGCTTGACCCTGTCTCATTCTGATAGGCCATTACCCGCGTGACTCAGCGCGGGAGGTTGGCAGTTTGATGCCCAATACAACCAGGTAGAGACTCGCCAATGAGTACGACACTTTCCAGGTGTGGATTCGATTCGCCCAGCCGGTGAACTGCCCCAGAGTTCCAGAGGCGGTTTCAAACTTTCTGACTGGCCGGACAATGTCGCACAGACAGAACTAGTGATGCTCGATGAGGTGTAGCGCTGTGGCTCGTTGGCCTGCGATGGTCCAGTCGAACAGGCCTCCGGTCTTGCGGCTTTTGCGCGATCTGAACTTTTGCTGGCAAGGCCGCCGCAGGTTGCGACAGGTGGAAATCCGCGCGCAACAAACCCGCCCTAGTTCAAGGGCGGGCCGGGTCCGCTATGAAATCCTGTGTCTTTGGGGTCAGCCCATCATCTGATAACTGACGGGGACAAACCGAAACCCTTCACCCCGGGTTTCGACATATCCCGCTGCGGGAAATGGCATGTGATATCCGATCATCGGCACCTTGTCGGCGGCCAGCAGCCCAAGCACGTTGCGCCGTGCCGCGGTGGCTGCCGCCTTGTCCATGTCGAACCGGACTTCCCATTCCGGATGGGCGAATGACCAGACATAATGGTTCGCCAGATCTGCCGTCAGTATCAGACGCCGACCGTTGCTTTCCAGGTGATAGACCATATGGCCGGGCGTGTGGCCAAAGGCAGACATGGCCGTGATGCCCGACGCAACATCGCCGCCGTCTTCGATAAAGGTCATCTTGTCGGCCAGTGGCGTCACCTTGGCTGCGACCAGATCGCCGACCCGGTTTCCTGCCTCCTGCGCTGCCCAGAAATCGTATTCGTTCGAGGCGGTCACATAGCGTGCATTCGGAAAGGTCGGTGCGTCATTGGTAGTCATACCCCCGATGTGATCGGGGTGCATGTGGGTGATGACCACCACGTCGATCTGATCAGGTGTCACACCGGCATCGGCCAGCGCCGCCTGAATACCGCCTTTTCCGAGGCCTGTGTCGAACAGCACCATTTCGGACCCGGTATTGACCAGCGTTGGCGTGAAGAAGAACTGGGCCATGTCGTCTGGAATAAAGTTCTCGGCGGAAACCCTCGCGAATTCCTCGTCCGATGCACCGCCGCCGAATATTTCCTTTGCGCCGTCGCGCGGTAGGCTGCCATCCAGCAATGTTGTAACAGTGAAATCACCAAGCGCGAACGATCTGGCGGTTGTCGGGTTTGCGCCGGTTTCAGCATCATTGGCCATAACCGGAGTTGCAGCTGATGCAAATGGCAATGCTGCGGCAGCGCCGAGCGCTGCTCTTCTCGTCAAATTGATGGTCATTGTGTTTCTCCCTGTCAGGACACCAGCCCGCTAACTAGCCCGCTGTGGGTCGTTTGCCATATTTTACCCGCCTGACATGGGCTGCACGGATAAACATTACGTGTTAATTTTTGCTCATGTCCCGATCCGAAAACAAAACACAGCCGACAGGGCAGGCCGTTAACGGGTTTTTGTCATCCGTCCTGCCACTGCGAAAGGCAGACGAGGCCCGGGTGCTGGATGCGCTGTTTCGCGAAGCAACCGGATTTGAACCGGTGATGTGGGGACCTTCGATCATCGGGTATGGCCGCTATCATTATCGCTATAAATCCGGGCGCGAAGGAGACTTTCTGGCAACCGGGTTTTCCCCGCGCAAGGCGGCGCATTCTATCTACATCATGCCCGGTTATGCTGATTTCGGTGACATCCTGTCCCGGCTGGGAAAACACAAACTTGGGAAATCGTGTCTTTACGTGAACAAGCTGGCGGATATCGATACTGCGGTTCTGTCCGAGCTGATCGTCGCGGGGCTTCAAGATCTGGGCCGGCATTGGCAAGTCGAGCCGACCTGAGCCTTTCCTGGCGCGCGCAATCCTGCCCGGGGCCTCATTCGCTTGCTGGACAAAACGCCCCTCATGTGACAAGAGCCGCGCCAACAGGAGATATCCATGACCACCACCCGCTTCGCCCCGTCACCCACCGGTTACATCCACGTGGGCAACCTGCGCACTGCCCTGATGAACTATCTGATTGCCCGCAAAAACGGCGGTACGTTCATCTTGCGCATCGACGACACCGATCCTGAGCGGTCGAAGGAAGAATATGTCGATGCCATCAAGCAGGACCTTGAATGGCTGGGCCTGCACTGGGATCGGGTCGAACGTCAATCCGAGCGTCTGGACCGTTATGCCGAGGCCGCCGACAAGCTGCGCGAGATGGGGCGGTTCTACGAGGCTTTCGAGACGCCGACCGAACTGGACCTGAAGCGTAAGAAGCAACTGAACATGGGCAAACCGCCGGTCTATGACCGCGCTGCGCTGAACCTCAGCGAGGCCGAGAAAGACGCGCTGCGCGCCGAACGTGGCAACGGGGTCTGGCGCTTCAAGCTGGATCACGAGCGGATCGAGTGGACCGACGGTATTCTGGGCGACATCTCGATCGATGCAGCCTCGGTTTCCGATCCGGTGCTGATCCGTGGTGACGGTCAGGTTCTTTATACGATCGCTTCCGTTGTGGATGACACTGAGATGGGCGTGACCGACGTGGTCCGCGGCTCGGACCATGTAACCAACACGGCGACCCAGATTCAGATCATCAGGGCACTGGGCGGCACCTGCCCGCGCTTTGCCCACCATTCTTTGCTGACCGGTCCGCAGGGCGAGGCGCTGTCAAAACGTCTAGGCACGTTGGCGCTGCGGGATCTGCGTGAACAGGGCGTGCAGCCGATGGCCTTGCTGAGCCTGATGGCACGTCTGGGATCGTCCGACCCGGTCGAACTGCGCGCGGATATGGCCGAATTGATTGACGGGTTCGACGTAAGCCGCTTTGGTGCCGCGCCCACCAAGTTTGACGTGCAGGACCTGTTCCCGCTGACCGCGAAGTATTTGCAATCACTGTCGCTTGCCGATGTGGCTGATGCTGTTGCCGATGCCGGTGTTCCGGCGGATCTGGCCGAGCCGTTCTGGGCCATGGCGCGCGAGAACATAACCACGCTGGGCGATTTGAAAGGCTGGTGGGAGCTGTGCCGCGTAGGGGCGGAACCACTGATCGCCGATGAGGATCGCGCGTTCATCGCTGAGGCGATGGCGCTGCTGCCGGAGGGCCCGTTTGACGGCGAAACCTGGGGTAAATGGACCAGCGCCGTGAAAGAAGCGACCGGCCGCAAGGGCAAAGGTCTGTTCATGCCGTTGCGCAAGGCGCTGACGGGGATGGAACGCGGGCCCGAGATGTCGGCCCTGTTGCCCCTGTTGCGGGTGATCCGCGCGCGGGGGTGATGAAACGCGCCTTGCGGCGCGTGCCTTCGGCGAGGTATTTTGAAAAAGATGAAGAGGGCTGGTTGAATCCGGCCCCTTTTTTATGCGTTTTGAACGATGTTTGCCGAGATACTGCGCAGGCGGTCGTCGACGAAGTCTGTTTCGTCGGGGCGGAGCTGTTGATGGCGCGGATAGCGGGGTTCGGAGCGGTCATTCAGGATCGGGGCGTCCCACCCGTCCGTGGTGGCGAAGAAACGATCTGCTCCGTCCAGACCGAAAGCGCGCAGATAACCCTGCACCACCACGTCGATATAGCTGAGCAGCAGCGGATGTTTGTTGCTTGGCGCATTGTGCCGATCCTGCGGAACGGCATAGACGGCGATTTCAACCTCATGCGCCAGGGGGTGGGTCACTGATTGCGTCGCAGTCACGCGATCATAGGCCCATTCGCGCTGATCCAGCGCTGCCCAGTCGTTCTTTGGAACATGCGCGATCATGCCTTCGATTTCGGAATCGGGGTCAGGTACCGCGGTCAGAAACGCCACCTCGCGCAGGTCGGTATGTCGCCATGCGCGCCGCCAGCCCTTCAGCCGGGCCGGATGCGGATCGGGAAAGTCATGGGTGGCCAGATTGACCAGGCTGCCATAACCGAAGAAATACGGGTCTTTCATGCGCTGCGCCGTCCTGGATCTCGATTGATGTATGTCAAACCGCTTTTTTGCGGAACATGCAATAAAACTGCATCTTGATATTTGGGAGGCCTGTGATGCGGATTACCAAACGGACGAATATTGCAGTGCGCCTGCTGATGTATTGCGCGGCGCATCAGGATCGGCTGGTGACAAAGGCTGAGATTGCCGAAGTGTGCAACATCTCGGAAAACCATCTGGCGCAGGTGATCAACCAGCTCAGCCAGCTGAACTATCTGAACACGCGACGCGGGCGCAACGGCGGCATGATGCTGGCCCGTCCGGCGGAACAGATCCGGATCGGGTCGGTGTTTCGCCATGTGGAAGGCAACCTGCCGATTACCGAGTGCTTTGCCGATGCGGACAACACATGCCCGCTGACCGATGCCTGTCGATTGCGGCTGGCCCTGCGGGATGCAGCCGAAGTGTTTTATGCGTCGCTGGATGAAATCACACTGGACGCGCTGGTCTGTGATAATGATCGCTTGTTGCAGATTTTGCAGCCGGTGGCCTGTGTTCGCTGAGACCTAACCGGCGGCGCGCAGGATGCGCGCCGGCCTGACAGCCAGAGGGCGCAGGGCAAAGACCAGACCGGCTCCTGTGGTCACCGCGATTCCGGCCAGAACGATGGCAAGCGCGGATGGCCAGATGATCGTGAAGCCGGTGTCAAAAATGAACGTTGCCACGGCCCAACCGCCGGTGATGCCGGCCAGCAGGGCCACGCCTCCGGCTGCCGTGCCAAGAAGTACGGCGCGCAATGCAAAGCTGAGAAGAATGCGGCGGCGGCCAGCCCCGAGCGTTTTCAGGATCGCGGCCTCGTAGCGGCGCGCGGGCTCTCCGGCGGCGGCCGCGCCGATCAGCACGAGAAACCCGGTCAGCAAAGATACCCCGGCCCCGTAAGACGTGGCCGATGCCAACCCGGCAAGCAGGCCGGAAACCCGGTCGATCGCGTCCCGCACACGGATCGCGGTGATGTTGGGAAATTGCCCTGCCAGATCGCGTAGTATGGCGGCCTCGGCCTGTTCTTCGGCATAGACCGTTGCGATGAAACTGTGCGGTGCCCCGGCCAGCGCGCCGGGGTTCATGGACATGACAAACCCCATTCCGGCGGTTGAGAAGTCAACCTCACGCAGAGAGGTCAGCCGGGCCGTGATGTCCCGGCCGAGAATGTTAACCGTCAACTCATCGCCCAGCTTGAGACCCATCTCAGCAGCTTCTTCCGCGGCAAAACTGACCTGCGGCGCGCCGGAATAGTCATCTGACCACCATTCCCCTTTGGTGATGCGCGCGTTCTTGGGGGGACGTTCGGAATAGGTGATCCCCCGGTCTCCGTCCAGCACCCAGTGATCGCCAGCCACCTCGCGTGCAGGCTGTCCGTTGATCCCGGTTATGATTCCGCGCAGCATTGGCGCACTTTCGATGCGGCTGACCGCCGGGTCGGTTTCCAGCCGTTCCATGAACCCGGGCATCTGGTCTTTCTGGATGTCGACAAAGAAGTAAGACGGCGCCACGTCCGGCAGATTGCCCGAGATTGCGTTGCGCAATGTTCCGTCAATCTGCCCGACGGCCGCCAGCACCGACAGCCCCAACCCAAGCGACAGCACGACGGGACCAGCACCTTCGCGCGGGTCAGAGATGGCCGACAGGGCCCAGCGCAAGGCGGGCCGCCCGCGTGTCGCCGAGGCGCCGGCTCGGGCAACCCGTCTTATGATCCACGCGGTTGCGGCCAGCAAAGCCATCGCTCCGGCCAGGCCGCCGCTGGTCCACAGGGTCAGGCGGGCGGAGCCGCTGAACCATGCGGCGGCTGAGATCAGGAGAGCAAGGCCCACTGCGGTGGCGATCACGTAAGCAGGACGGGGAAAGAACCGCGCCGATGTCAGGGCGTCGCGAAACAAGGTTGCGGCGCGGACCTCTTCGGTTCTGGCCAGCGGCCAGAGAGTGAACAGGAACGCCGTCAGAACGCCGTAGAGGGCAGCCTCGGCCAATGGCTGGGGATAGATCGAGAATACAGCGGGAACAGGCAACCGGCTTTCGATCAGCGATGAAAGCACCAGGGGGGCAGCGCCGCCCAGGGCTAGGCCCAGCGCGATGCCGATCACGGACAAAATGCCGATCTGGATCATGTATGTTTGAAAAATCGTGGCACGGTCGGCACCAAGGGTGCGCAATGTGGCAACCGTTTCCGTCTTTTGTGACAGGTACGCCCGCACCGCTGCCGAGATGCCGATGCCGCCTACGGCCAGACCCGACAGACCTACAAGCACCAGAAAGGCGCTGAGCCTTGCGACGAACTCAGCGATGCCAGGGGCACCGTTGCGAGCATCTGTCCAGCGCATGCCGGTGCCGTCAAAGGCTTCTTTTGCTTCGGTCGACAGGGTGGCAAGATCTGCGGCGGGCGGCAGGTCCAGCCGGTATTTCGTGGAGAACAGCGTGCCGGGTTCCAGCAAACCCGATTTGCTCAGGTCTTGAGTGCGCACCAAGGTACGCGGCCCCAATCCGAATCCGTCAGCGGCCCCGTCCGGCTCGAACATCAGCGCGGCCATTACGACAAACTCCTGCGTCCCGAGCGTGACGGTGTCCCCTGCCTCCAGGTTCAGCCGATCCATCAGGGCGGGGTCCATCACCGCTCCGGGCAGATCGTCCTGACCGTTCAACGCAACTGGCAGGGACATCGCGGGCTCCAGCGTGACAGAGCCAAGCAATGGGTAGGCGTCATCGACCGCCTTCACCTGTGTCAAGGCGCGGCCCGGACCGTCATCGTGTTGCGTGACAGCCATGGACCGGAAGTCGACGATTTCGGATACTTGCCGAGCTGAAGCGTTCATCCAGCTGCGTTCTTCGTCGCTGGCATAGCGGTAGGTGAATTCCAGCTGCGCGTCCCCACCCAAAAGGGCGGCGCCCTCTTGGGCCAAGCCAGCCTGAATCGCATGCCGGACTGAACCCACTGCGGCGATCGCGGCGACACCCAGCGCAAGGCAGGCCAGAAACACGCGAAATCCCTGCAATCCGCCGCGCAGTTCACGGCGCGCCAACCGTCCGGCCAGCCGCAGGCTCATTCAGCGGCCTCCTGTTGGGCATCCCCGGCAATGCGGCCATCCCGCAAGCGCACGACTCGGTCGCATTTCCGGGCCAGTGCGTGGCTGTGCGTTACCAGAACAAGGGTGGCACCGTGTTTGTCCCGCAACCCAAACAACAGCTCGACAATGGCGGCGCCATTGCTTTCGTCCAGATTGCCGGTCGGTTCATCCGCCAGCAGGATCTGCGGCCGGGGGGCCGATGCGCGGGCAAGGGCAACGCGCTGCTGTTCCCCGCCCGACAACTGCGCCGGGTAGTGATTGCGCCGGTGCGACAGTCCAACGGCTTCAAGCTCGGCCTCGGCGCGGGTGAACGCATCCTTGTGACCAGCCAGTTCCAGTGGCGTGGCGACGTTTTCAAGCGCGGTCATTGTCGGGATCAGGTGAAAGTTCTGAAACACAACACCCATGTAGTCGCGCCTGAAACGCGCCAAAGTGTCTTCGTCCAGCCCTGTCAGATCGCGCCCAAGCGCCGAGACGGTCCCACGGGTCGCCTGTTCAAGCCCACCCATCAGCATCAGAAGTGAGGATTTGCCTGACCCGGACGGTCCGACCAGGCCCATCGTTTCACCCTGCCGCACAGTCAGGTTGATACCATGCAGGATATTCACCCGACCGGCATTGCCATCCAGCGACAATGAGGCATCTTGGAGCGTAAGAACTGGTGACGTCATCAGTCTTTCCGAAAAGGAGCGGTCATTTGGGATATGGAGCGGTTGGGACCTTGCGCAAGACCTTGATGTCGGGCCTGTTTGTCTTTTGCGGCTTTGCGGCCACAGCCGAACCGGTGGTCATCGCGGCGGTAGGGGATTCTCTGACGCATGGCTATGGCTTGCCCGAGCAGGAGGGATTTGTCCCTCAGCTCGGCCGCTGGCTTGAAGATCGCGGCGCCGAGGTGACGCTGATCAACGCAGGTGTGTCGGGGGACACAACAGCCGGCGGCGCGGCGCGTATCGAATGGACGCTGACACCGGAAGTCGATGGCGTAATCGTTGCCCTCGGGGCCAATGATCTGTTGCGCGGTGTTGATCCTGCGGTGTCGCGTGAGAACCTCGATACCATCCTGCAGACCACCAAAGCGGCCGATGTCGAGGTCTTGCTGATCGGGATGGAAGCGCCGGGAAACTTTGGCCCTGACTACAAACAGGCCTTTGACGCTATCTATCCTGAATTGGCGCAGAAACACGGAACGCTTTATGCAGAAAGCTTTTTTGCCGGTCTTGATGCCGGGGGCGATCCGACTGCCGCGCTTGGGTTCATGCAGGCTGACGGCATTCATCCCAATGCACAGGGCGTGGCCCTGATTGTCGAGGCGCTTGGGCCAGATGTTCTCAAGCTGGTCGGGAACGCAAACCGATAGGAGCGCATCATGCCGGGGCGGTTTTTTTTGACGCGGCCCATTTCCGAGATTGCCCGGTTTCTGGGTGTTTCCGCTGAGGTTGCCGCTCAGCCGCCGCGTCATAACATTCAGCCGGGGCAGGAGGTGATGACCCTGACAAGCGCGGGGCTGGCGCCGATGCGCTGGGGCATGATCCCGGTGGGGCGGGTCAACGCGCGGGGCCGCCCGGTGATGGAGACGATCATCAACGCAAGATCCGAAACGGTGTTTGACAAGACGGCGTTTCAGGGTGTGGGCAGGGCGGTGATTCCTGTCGACGGCTGGTACGAATGGACCGGAGAGAAACGGCGCAAGACAGCGTGGCGCATTTCCTCGGTTGACGGCGCGCCGCTGATATTTGCGGCGATTAAGGACACCTGGCAGGCCCCCGGCGGACTATGCGTCAATCAGGTTGCCGCAGTGACCTGCGAACCGAACGCCGATGTCCGGCCGATCCATCATCGCATGGGGGTTTTGCTGAACCTGTCCGATGTGCCGGGATGGCTGACCGGAACCGAGGCTGAAGCGCAAAGCCTTGCACGCCCGTGGCCAGAAGGGCGGTTAAGGATCGAGCAGGCTGCGGATGTGGATTGGTCAGCACCCTGATCGGATTAAACCACACTGACCACCGTACCCAATGGTACGCGCTGGTAAAGGTCAATCACATGCTCGTTCAGCATTCGGATGCAGCCGTTTGACACCGCCCGCCCAATGGTCTGCGGCTGTGTTGTACCGTGAATGCGGAAATAGGTGTCGACGCCGTTTTGGAACAGATAGAGCGCCCGGGCCCCCAGTGGATTGTCTCCTCCGCCGGGCTGGACATAATCGTTGTCCTTGAATTTGGCGTAAGTCACCGGTTCCCGCTCGATCATTTCGTCCGTTGGCCGCCACGTCGGCCATTCCTTCTTCACGTCGATTGTCGCGGTGCCGGTGAATTCCAACCCGGCTTTGCCGACCCCGCAGCCATAGCGGATCGCCTTGCGCGGCTCGGTCACGAAATACAGATAGAACGAGCGTGGCACGACCAGCAACTGACCAGGCTGAAACTGTTTCTTGATCCGGACCACCTGCGGCGTGGGGTCGTATTCGACGGCTTTCTTCTTGGCCAGGCTCATTCCCGGTGTGAGGCTGGCTGCTGCTGTCGATGCAAGAAATACACGGCGCGTGAACATGGTGGGCTCACCTATCCTTCATGAAAAACATGAATTCAGTCTCGGAAGGATACACGATCCGGTCAATCGCTGCGCACTGATAAAGGGATTGTGATGTATTTTGCGCGCCACAGTTCAAGGGCGCGGCAAGAAAAAGGGCGGAGAGATTCTCCGCCCTTTTTAACTGGTCAGGCCAGTTCGATATTGTCCGCGCTTTCGCGGCCGTCACGACCCGAGCGCAGCTCGTACGTGACTTTCTGGTTGTCGGCCAGACCGGTCAGGCCGGAACGTTCCACGGCCGAGATGTGTACGAAGATGTCTTTGCCGCCATCTTCGGGTGCGATAAAGCCGTAGCCTTTGGTGGTGTTGAACCATTTTACGGTGCCTGCTGGCATGTCCGTTGTCTCCTGTTTTGATGCTGCCCACGGGGTTGCGGCAGCCTGGCGTCGTCGGTCTGGATCGATAGACTGAGCGCCGGAAACGGAGACAGTAGGTCGAAATAGAAAAACGTAAGCAACCGGGATATGGCACCGCGCAGGGCGTGTGACAAGGGAGTTTGTGTGCTTTGTACAACGGTTTAAGGGCCTGCAGCGCGTTTTGAACGGTTTCCCGCCGAAGGGTTCGGCCCGAATCCCGCGCATGTCGAACCTGATACGGGGGCCGCGATTTCGACAACCTGAGCAGGAACGATGGTTGCGCCTACCACCATGGACCGTGCCTGGGCAATCGTCAGTTGAGCCCCGAGTCGCAGAGCACCCGAAAAACAATTGGGTAGAGAAGCAGGGCCGCCCACAACCCTCGGATTTTATTCAGATATTACGATGTTTTGAAAAGCAGACTTTTGGTGCTATAGTAACGTTCATAACCGTGGGGGCGGATATGAGACTTGTTTGTACATTTGCGGTCCTTTGCTGGGCTGGTTCTACCGATGCATTGACTGTTACAGTTGATTGGGAAAGCCCGTTGCCTGATGGTATCGAACGGGAAACCAATCAGTTGTCCACGTATTCGAGCGAAAAATCCCGTGAGGATATGGAATGGGACATGTTCCGAATCATCCAGTCGGCAGCAACCTCTGATCGCCACCTCGAAGAAATTCGGCATCTTGAAGAGCTGGAGTTGGAGCAGGAGCAGGACCCAATCGAACAGGATCCCATCGAACAGGATGAGGAATTGACGGAAGTTACAGAGCCCGACTTCTGTGAATTGTGGTGCGAAGAGCCCGGGTCGGAAGGTACCGTGACAGAAGTGAATGTCTCTGCCGTCCCAATTCCGGCCACTGGGTTGTTGCTGATCGGTGCTTTGGCGGGACTGTTCGGGTTCAGACGGATGGGTGGCAGCCGGTCCGGGTAGGCGCGGCAACGAACGACCCCTTGGTATTTCGAAAGTGAATTATGTAATCCGATGGCGCGGTGCTTTGGCGTCTCGCCATCGCGTATGCAACCAGTCGCTGGATGGGTGGAACCGCCCGTCCTTCCGGTCCCTTACCGTTTCAGTCCACCCCTTTACGAGTTGGTAGTCATAGCTGCCGTAAACCGGATGCATGTCCAACTATCGGCGTGTCCGCATTCCTGGCGCCAGTTATTTCTTCACCGTTTCTTTGGCCGATCGATCGTCGGACCTTTTGACGCGCGAAGTGGCGCATCTGAGGGCGCCTTTGCGATGACGCAGAGGGAGCGGCCATTCTGGTGCGATGCGTTTGTTGTGTTGCCGGATCATTTGCATGCAGTATGGACCCTGCCACCTGGGGATGCGGATTATTCGACGCGGTGGGGCGCGATCAAGGCACGGTTTAACATGCGTGTGAATAAGGCAAGTTGTAGGCCGGGCTTCAGCCCGGCACTCGTGCCCAGGGAATTGCCTGTAGTGACATCCGGCAGGTATGCCGGGCTGAAGCCCGGCCTACGAGCCGATAAACGCGAAGCGCCTGTATGGCAACGCCGGTTTTGGGAACATTGCATCCGGGACGAACGGGATTACCGCAATCATATGGCGTATTGTTGGGGCAATCCGGTCAAACATGGGTTGGTGGAGCAACCGGCCGATTGGCCGTATTCGTCGATACACCGCGATATTCGCGCGGGCCGGGTTGATCCGCAATGGAGTGGTGTGGTCACCGATGGCACGTTCGGTGAGCCGTAGGATGGGGTTTCACCCCATCATTTGAGAGGTTGGAGTTTAGAAGAAGTTTGGTGCGCGGGAACAGATCGTGCGGGTGTTCGGGTAGGGTCGTTGAGTGGGTGATGGGGTGAAACCCCATCCTACGCTTGCTGATCCGGAATGGAGCGGTGGTGTGACGGACGGCGCATTCGGAGAGTGGTGAAACAAAGAACACCCCCCGTAGGCCGGGCTTCAGCCCGGCATCCACCATTTCCCTCAGAGCAATTGAAGGGGTTTCAGGCCATTGATCGGCGGATTTTGGTAAAGGTGTGGGTGTTTCGAGGGGTGCCGGGCTGAAGCCCGGCCTACCAGTTGGCGAAAGGGGAGCGCGCGCTGGTCCTAGGATTGCAGTCTGCTCTTAGAAATCCGACATCACCCTTCTGAGATCATGTGACCATTCGCAATCGCCGACAAGTTTACGAACAGAATCGTTCGTATGTTTCAAGACTTTTTGCAGGTAATCTTGGTTTCCCTGATGAACGACGCTCCGGCGGCTTCGGCTTTTGTTGTCGACAGCCTCACCCGCAAACTCACTACGGTCTGCATGGGCCACCACCAAATCTTTAATTTCAGGCATGGCTTTGAGTAAAGCGGGTAAGGCAACCGGCCGAAACTTAACACTCTCGTTTGCGTCGTGCCTGTCAAACATAAACATACTGTCTGAGTGTCTAACAAACTCTTCCAGCCCGGCTGTGTCTGACATCGACTGAGGGACAACTCGGTCTGGATGTGCGGTTGTATCCCAGACCGCGGTAACACCAGAGATTTTTTTTGCCCCCCTCCACGATCTGCATTACATCAAGCAACATACGGCTAACGCGCATGCGATCCACCTCTGGCAAGTGGATTTTCTTAAGCTCTCGGTACGTGTCATAGGAAACAAATAGCGATTTGACTCGTAAAGTTGAGTTTACAGACAACCCCCTTGAGGCTGCAAATGATGATAACTCAATGTTTCGACCCTTTTCGTTTGGCCAAGGGTACAACATCTTAAATTTACTGTCCGGTTTTTGATCGTAGGACCTGACACACCGTGCTTTGCTAAGTAGCGCCACGGTTTGACATGCGCTTTGGATTGCCTGTTGAAGTTCTGTCATTGTTGTCCTTAGAGCAAATTTTCTGAGTAAGTGAATTGGCCCATTTTTTTTGGACAGGGCCGCAGCGCGGAAATGGGTAAGATTGCGCCGGCGGAAGGATGGGTCAAACTCCATCTCACTCGGTTTCCGTTCCGCTCGACTAGGCGCGACTGCGCCCATTCGAAAACCTACCTAGCAAACTTCTTATGCTTCAATCGCTTGGGCTCCAGCGCGTCCGGTCCCAGACGGCGCTTTTTGTCCTCTTCGTAATCCTCGAAGTTGCCCTCGAACCACTCCACGTGGGCATCGCCTTCGAACGCTAGGATATGCGTGCAAATCCGGTCGAGGAAGAAGCGGTCGTGTGAGATGACAACGGCGCAGCCGGCGAAATCGACCAGCGCGTCTTCGAGTGCGCGCAGGGTTTCGACGTCCAGATCGTTGGTCGGTTCATCCAGCAGCAGTACGTTGCCGCCCTCTTTCAGCAGGCGGGCCATGTGGACGCGGTTGCGCTCACCCCCTGACAGCAATGAGACCTTCTTCTGCTGGTCACCGCCCTTGAAGTTGAAGGACGAGCAATAGGCGCGGGAATTGACCTGCGCGTCACCCAATTGGATGATCTCGGCGCCACCGGTGATCGCCTCCCACACGGTGTCGTTGTCTTTCAGGTCGTCGCGGGACTGGTCGACATAAGACAGCTCGACCGTGTCGCCCAGCGTGATGGTGCCGCTGTCGGGCTGTTCCTGACCGGTGAGCATCTTGAACAGGGTTGATTTACCGGCGCCGTTGGGGCCGATGACGCCGACGATGCCGCCGGGGGGCAGGGCAAAGTCCAGCCCTTCGATCAGTTGCTTGTCGCCCATGTGTTTCGACAGGCCCTCAACTTCGATCACCTTGCCGCCAAGGCGCTGGCCGTTGGGGATGACGATCTGGGCGCGGGTCAGCTTTTCCCGCTCGGACTGTTCGGCCAGTTCGTTATAGGCGTTGATCCGGGCCTTGGATTTGGCCTGACGGGCCTTCTGGCCCTGACGCATCCATTCCAGTTCGCGCTGCAGGGTCTTTTGCTTGGACTTGTCCTCGCGGGCTTCCTGCTCCAGCCGTTTGGCCTTTTGTTCCAGCCACGCGGAGTAGTTGCCCTCGTAAGGAATGCCGCGACCGCGGTCGAGCTCCAGAATCCAGCCAGTAATGTCATCCAGGAAATACCGGTCGTGGGTGACGATCAGGATGGTGCCTTTGTAGTCGATCAGGTGCTGTTGCAGCCAGGCGATCGTCTCGGCGTCCAGGTGGTTGGTCGGTTCGTCGAGCAGCAGCATGTCGGGCGCTTCCAGCAGCAGCTTGCACAGCGCCACACGGCGTTTCTCACCCCCCGAGAGGTTTGCGATGTTGGCGTCGTCCGGCGGGCAGCGCAGCGCCTCCATCGAGACGTCGATCTGGCTGTCGAGGTCCCACAGGTTTTCCGCGTCGATGGCGTCCTGCAGGGTGGTCATTTCCTCCATCAGCTCGTCCGAGTAGTTCTCGGCGATCTCCATGGCGATTTCGTTGAACCGGTCGACCTTGGCCTTTTTCGCGGCCACGCCCAGCATGACGTTTTCGCGGACCGTCAGCGATTCATCCAGCTGCGGTTCCTGCGGCAGATAGCCGACCTTGGCACCCTCGGCGGCCCAAGCCTCACCGGTGAAATCGGTGTCGAGGCCGGCCATGATCTTCATCAGCGTCGATTTACCCGCGCCGTTGACGCCGACAACACCGATTTTCACGCCGGGCAGAAAGCTCAGGTGGATGTTTTCAAAGCACTTCTTGCCACCGGGATAGGTCTTGGAGACACCCTGCATGTGGTAGACATATTGATAGGCGGCCATGTCGCGTCCTCTGGGTCGGGAAATTGGGTTGGAACGCTAGATATCCAAGCGGGACGGGCGGGGCAAGCTGGTGGTTTCGTGAATTTCGTTCACGGATCGCGACGGGTATTGTGGCCATGATCGAATGGGAGAGTGTTTTGTCGGAACTGGCAGGTTTGATAGCTGGATGGGCGCAGCCGGGGCACGTTGAATGGATCGGGTTGCGGCCGGACAGGCGGGCCGCGATGATCCCTGTGAAACAGGTTCTGGTATCCGAGGCCGGAGCCGAGGGCGATCGGGGCCGTGCAGGTAAACGCGCAGTGACGCTGATCCAGCAGGAACATCTGGCGGCAATCGGTGCGTATCTGGGGCAGGGGCCTGTTTTGCCAGAAACCCTCCGACGCAATCTGGTGGTTTCGGGGATCAATTTGGCCGCGCTCAAGGGGCGCGAGGTGCAGGTGGGTGAGGCCATTTTGCGGTTCACCGTGATTTGTGCGCCCTGCAGCCGAATGGAGGAGGCGCTGGGCAAAGGTGGCTACTCAGCCGTGCGCGGACATGGCGGCTGGTGTGCCGAAGTGGTGCGATCCGGGCAGGTCCGCCTGGGCGACGCGGTGCAACCAGTTGATTGACAAGCCCGACCGAATTTGAACATCAGCAAAGAATGAAGCGGTATTCGATCCCTTTTGCGCGGCCCGGGCAGGTCGTGGGGCTGTTTGGTGGATCCTTTGATCCGCCGCACCAGGGCCATGTGCATGTGACGCTTGAGGCGATGAAGGCGTTCGGGCTGGATCGGGTGTGGTGGCTGGTTTCGCCGGGCAATCCGCTGAAAGAGCGTGGCCCCGCGCCGCTGAAACAGCGGGTTCGGGCGGCAAGGGCGGTCATGCGGCACCCAAGGGTTAAGGTCACGGATATCGAGGCGCTGACAGGAACGCGGGCGACGGCGGATACTCTGGCGGCGTTGCGGAGGCTCTATCCGCAGGCCAGGTTTGTCTGGCTGATGGGTGCGGATAATCTGGCTCAGTTCCACCGCTGGAAAGACTGGCGGAAGATCATGGACAGTGTGCCTGTGGGTGTGGTCGCGCGGCCCGGCGACCGGATTTCGGCGCGGATGTCTCCGGCAGCGCGGGCTTACGCAAGATATAGGATTGATGGGCAGGCGCGGCATTTGCTGGGGCGGGCCAGCGCCCCGGCCTGGTGTTTCGTGAATGTGCCGATGGTCGATGTCAGCTCGACCGAAATACGCGGGCGCGGTGAATGGGCAAATCAGGTGTTGCCGGAATAGCCCCCATGGCCACATAATCCAGTGCGAGCGGTTGTTTGGGCGAAAACTCTGGGATTTTAATTGACCTATGGTTGATCGTTATTCGCGTCGATTCATTCTTGGCGGGCTTGGGGCCGCGCTGATCCCTGCTACGGGGCTGGCTGGGGCGCCGCTGGTGTCACTGCGCCCACAGATGCGCGGGCCGGAGCTGAACGGTGTCGAACGTGTTATCCGCGCAGCCGGACTGCAGGGTGAGGTCGTCTTTGCCGTCGCCGATGCGGAAACCGGGGCGCAGCTGGAAGGATATGGCGCGCAGGACGGATTGCCGCCAGCCAGCGTGGCCAAGGCGCTGACGGCATTGTATGCGCTGGATGTACTGGGGCCAGAGCATCGGTTTGAAACCAGATTGATGGCAGACGGACCGGTCGAGAACGGTATTCTGAAGGGCGACCTGATCCTTGTCGGCGGCGGCGATCCGCTGCTGGATACGGATGCGCTGGCCAGTATGGCGGCCAATCTGCGCGAGGCCGGGATCACCGAGGTGCGCGGCGCGTTCAAAGTGTATGATGGCGCGCTGCCCTACGTGAACAGCATCGACCCAGGCCAGCCGGATCATCTGGGCTACAGCCCGGCGATCAGTGGCATATCGCTGAATTTCAACCGGGTTCATTTCGAATGGAAGCGCGACGGCAAGGGCTATGATGTGGCCATGGATGCGCGCAGTGCACGGTATAACCCGGCCGTCGACATGGCGACGATGCAGGTCGAAGCCCGCAGTTTGCCGATTTACACCTACCAGCCCAGTGCGCGGCAGGACCGGTGGACTGTTGCCAAGGCGGCGTTGGGCAATGGCGGCGCGCGGTGGCTGCCCGTTCGAAAGCCGGCGCTATATGCGGGCGATGTGTTCCGCACACTGGCGCGGGTCAACGGCATCGTTCTGGGCCGGGTTCAGGTCACACGGCAGATGCCTGAGGGCACGATTCTGGTGGTGCACCAGAGTGACCCGCTGGAGAGCATCCTGCAGGGAATGCTGAAATATTCGACCAACCTGACGGCCGAGATGGTCGGGTTGGCGGCCTCACGGGCGCGGGGCGCGCGGCCGCAGACCCTGGCCGAGTCCGCGTCCGAGATGAACCGATGGGCGGCTGAAACCTATGGTGTCGAGCGGATCGCCATGGTGGATCATTCGGGTCTGGGCGATGCCTCGCGCATGGCGCCCGGCGATCTGGTCAAGGCACTGGTGGCGGCGCGCAAGACAAATGTGCTGCGCCCGTTGTTGAAGCCCTTCACCCTGACCGACAGCAAAGGACGCGCCGTGCGGGATCACCCCGTCAAGGTAGCCGCCAAAACCGGTACGCTGAATTTCGTTTCCGGCCTGGGCGGGTTTTTGACCACGGTTGACGGAACCGATCTGGCCTTTGCCATCTTTACCGCCGACGTGGACCGGCGCGCCACAATTCCACGTGCGCTGCGCGAACGCCCCGAGGGTGCGCGCAACTGGAACAGGCGCTCGCGCAAGCTGCAGCGCACGCTGATCGAGCGCTGGGGGTCACTTTACGGCAGTTGAACTCAGACGGTGTGGCGGGCGCGGGCCCCCCGCTCGATTGCGGCGGCGTGCAGACGGTCAACGTCCAGTTCGTACCGGATTTCCTCGAGCAGGCGCAGTTCGGTTTCCGCAAGGGTGCCATCGGCGGCTGCAACGTCGCAGGCCAGCGCGTAGGCGGTTTCGTTCAGCCGCTCGGGCAGGTTTTCCCGGATCAGGCCAAACAGGGCGTCCAGGCCGTCTTCCTGTTCGAACAGGTCAAACACGATCTGTGACACCCGGCGGGTACGGTCGATGTCGTAATCGGCAAAGACCGGCAGCATGTTGACGGCGGTTTCTATCTTGACCAATTCGGCAGTGCGAATGTTTTCGTCCGAGGCCGAGACCGCAACCATAATCGCCACGAGGCAATCCTGCGGGGACATGGGATGTGCAATTTGGTCGGTCATGGCCTGTTCCTGACTGGTTTTTCTGAGTGGGCACGATAGGAGGGCACGCAGGCAGGTTCAACACCTTGTTTTCTGTGACTTGGTCGGGGAATGCCCGCGGTTCGTATCCGGAATGCCGCTCCGGACGGATCAGCTTGTGTTCACCCGGCCGCCGACATCCTGAGGTGCCAGAGCCACGGTTTTGATTACGGCGTAACAGGTGCGTCCCGGGGCCAGGCCCAGGGCCGACACCGACCGGCGTGTGACGCGGGCCAGAACCGGGCCCGCGGGGGTTTGCACCGATACGATTGCCCCCGGACCGTCACCGGCGCGGATCGTATCGACCGTGCCTTCCAGGACGTTCAGGGCCGACAGACCTTCGGGTTTTCGGTCTGACAGGATGACTTCCTGCGCCGGGATGCGAATGCGCAGGTTTTCCCCGACCCGGTGCGGGATGCGAGGCAGGAACAGGCGTGCACCGCCCGCGTCCAGTTCGCTCAGCCCGTCGGCGTGGTGATCGTGGACCCGAACCCGCAGCACCGCGCCGACCGCGCGCACACCGGCAGGTGCAACAGAAGGGTCTGCCAGCACGTCCGAGGCGGGACCGTGCCGCACGACCTTGCCGTCCTGCAAGGCCACAACCGAGGTCGCCAACCGGGCCACCTCGGCGGCGGAATGCGTGACATAGAGGATAGGCACCGATACTTCGTCCCGCAGCCGCTCGAAGTAGGGCAGGATTTCCGCCTTACGGGCTTCATCCAGCGCGGCGAGCGGTTCGTCGGCCAGTATCAGGCGGGGGCTGGCCAATAGCGCCCTGCCGATGGCAACACGCTGCTTTTCGCCACCCGACAGGCCCGAGGGGCGGCGATCTAGCAGATGACCGACGCCCAGCATTTCGATCACTTTGCCGGGATCTTCACGGTGCGCCCTGCGGGGCGCAAACCAGCGGCCGTAAGCCAAATTCTGGCGGACGGTCAGATGCGGAAACAGTCGGCCTTCCTGAAAGATATAGCCAAGACGCCGCCGGTGAGGTGGCAGCCACAGTCCCTGATCCGTGTCGAACAGAACCCAGTCATCCACGACCACCCGCCCCGCCCGGGGGCGCAGCAGACCGGCCACCGCATTCACAACGGTGGTCTTGCCGGAACCCGATCGCCCGAACAGGACGGTCACACCGGGCGGTGCGTCAAAGCTGAGGTCCAGATCGATCCCCGGCAGTTCCTGTTGCAAGCGGACAGAAAGGCTCATGACCCGGCCACCCGTTCCGCCGCGCGGCGGCCGACATATTCGGACAGGAGCAGCGCGCCCATGGCAATGATGATGGACACGATGACCAGCCGGGTTGCGGCGGCCTCCCCGCCGGGAACCTGCAGAAAGGCGTAGACTGCGGATGGCAGGGTCTGTGTCTGGCCGGGGATGTTGGACACGAATGTTATGGTGGCCCCAAACTCGCCCATTGCCTTGGCAAAGGCCAGAATTGCCCCGGCGATGACGCCCGGAAGGATCATCGGCAAGGTCACGGTGGCAAACACCATGGGCCGTGAGGCCCCCAAGGTCGCACCTGCCTGTTCCAGTTTGGGGTCCACCGCCTCAATCGACAATCGGATGGCGCGAACCATCAGGGGAAAGGCCATGATGCCGGCGGCCAGCGCCGCGCCGGTCCAGCGAAAGGCAAACACGATGCCGAACTCGGCCAGGAAGCTGCCTAGTGGCCCCTGAATGCCGAAGGTCAGCAACAACAGATATCCGGTCACGACAGGTGGCAGGATCAGGGGCAGATGCACCAGCCCGTTCAGCACTTGCCGCCCCGGAAACCGCCAGCGTGCCAAGGCGTAGGCCACAAAAATGCCAAACGGCAGCGTGGCCAGTGTGGCCCAGAACGACACCCGCAGGGACAGTTTCAGCGCCTCAAGCTCTTCTGGTCCCAACCAGCCCATCGGCTTTACCCGTTCGGCAGGGAAAAACCCTGCGCGGCAAAAACGCCCTGAGATGGCGTAGATTGCAAGTGTTCGAGAAAGGCCCGACCTGCCGGATTGGCGGTTGCGGTCAGGGCGGCGGGATAAACGATTGGGGGGTGCAGGTCACCCGGTATCGCGGCGACGACGCTGACCCGGGTTTCGGCCTGCGCATCGGATCGATAGACGATCCCCAGCGGGGCTGCGCCGCTTGCGACCAGCGCAAGTGCGGCGCGCACGTTGTCGGTCTGTGCAACCTGTTCCTGCACATCGTCCCACAGGCCGAGGCTTTGCAACGCGGCCTTGGCATAGACACCCGCAGGGACGGCATCGACCAGCGCCGTGGCCAGATACCCGCCGTCCAGCGCGGTCATCAGATCGAAATCAGCGGACAGGTCTTGCGCGGGTGCCTTACGGGAAGGGCCTATCAGCACAAGACCGTTGCCCAGAAGATCGATACGGGAATCGGGCGCAATCAGCCCCATGTCCTGCAACTGATCCATCCAGTCATGATTGGCCGAGATGAAAAGATCCGCCGGTGCGCCCTGCTGAATTTGCCGCGCCAGAACTGAGGATGCGGCATAAGACACCGTCACCTGATGCCCGGTCCGGTCTTCGAAAGCAGGGACGATTTCATCCAGCGCCGTCTTGAGGCTGGCCGCCGCAAAGACGAGAACACCCTCGGCCGTGGCCCGCACCGGAGCCAGCGTCAGGGTGCCAAGGACCAGGGCCGCAATGAGAAAACGGCAGGCGCGGGTCAGGATCATGCGCATTCCTGTGGTTTCAGTCCTTTCGGGAATATCGGAGGCAGCAGGGAACACGCAAGCGCCTTTCCCTGCGGCGAAGGAATTTGTGGGCCAGTGGTCTGACGAAATCGCTGATCTGATCCGGTCCGTTCCTGTCCTTTGGCGCAAGAATTTGTTCCGGACCCTCTTGCGCCCGCGCGCAGGCTTGGCTACATGCACCGTCACGGGTGATTAGCTCAGTTGGTAGAGCGCTTCGTTTACACCGAAGATGTCGGGAGTTCGAGTCTCTCATCACCCACCATACTTCAGCCCTGATGTTCTGGCGTCTTTTCAAATAAAGACGCGACAACGCCACTTTGCGTTCATCGCGGGTGTTTGTTGTTGGTCTAACGTGAATAGAACCCGTCACGAAGCTCTTGTCGCAAACGCAGACGCTCGGGGTATTCTTTCAGAAACTGTTCGGGCGGCTTGCCTTCCCAGACCTGCGCGTAGACCCTCATCTTGTTGCCGCCATAGATCTTTTCGAGATCCTCGTTGGAATAGCCGCGCGCCCAAAGATCATCCGTGATGGCCGCCAGGATCTTGGCGAGTTCACCGTTGCCGGTGGCTCCTTTGTTGAAGGCGTCGATCATGTATCCGCCATCATCGTACATGCTTGCATTTGCAGTTGCGAACTGCACGACAAGTTCGGTCGAGAACATGTCATCCGTTGCGATCCCGACATGGTCGACACCCACAAGCTGGACGTAATAATCGATCATGTCGGCAGCCTGTTTGGGCGAGATATTCTCGGGCCAGATGCCGTCCATCATCCATTCCGTAAACGTGGGCGAGATATAGCCGCCTGACTTGGCGGCCCGCAGCGCCTCGTCGTCGGGAATGGCGCGATAACATCCGCGCGCGGTTGCGTTGGGTTCGTTCTTGTAAAGCCCCGCAGGCACAGAATGTGTGTAGACATAAGGCACGCCGGGGTAATTCTCGTCCATATAGTTCATGGCGTCGTTGGCGGTCTTGGAACCAGTATGGCTGAGGTCCAGCAGGATGCCGAACCGCACCATTTCATCGATGACGGATTTGCCCCAGGGCGTAAGGCCGATGTCACGTCCGTTGTAGGCTGCTAATTGTCCCGAACCCGTTCGGAAAATATCGTTGTAGGCCAGGATCATGCTCTTGATGCCCATGTCCTTTAGCAATGCCATCTTCCTAAGGTCACCATTCAGGATTGTGGCGGTCTGGCTGTTCCAAATGACGGCGGTTTTGCCTTGTAGGTGGGCGGCTTCGATATCCCGGGTTTCATTTACGACAAGGTATTTTTCAGGCTGCTGCGTCATGGCGGCGCGGAAGTGATAATGCTGTTCCAAAAGGGTTTCGAAGGACATGTCCGCTGCGGCCAGTGTCATCTCATGACCTGTGATGCCATTGTCCCGTGCGCGTTCGAAATATGTGTGCAGCTGTTCGTACTCGGTCCAGCCGGTGCCATAGGGGCTGGCCAGCATGCCCAGAACGATTGTGTCCTTCACGAACTGCCTGGCTTCATCTGACGCGTCCCATGTCTTGCTTTCTTCACTGGCAAGCAACGCGCCACCAAAGATTATTGCCAGGGCGCTTGCGGCCAACAGGGTCTTCATTACGGAATCTCCCTTGTTATTTGTTGTTCAGGACGTCGGGCGAGCCTCAGAAAACGATCCGGGTTCGCAGGCTGAACAATGTGATACTATCCTGATTTGGGTTCAGCAGCGGATTGGAAATGAACTGCACCGATGGCGTGATTTGCAGGCCGGGCGAAATCGAAAAGCGATAAAACGCCTCGACTGTGAACTGGTCTCCGTCGATGCCGCGGGCTTCGGCCCAGTTCAGGCCCAACCCGGCCAGATCGGTGTTTCGGCCATAATATCCCACGCCGGCCGAGACCGACCGCTTGTACAGCGCGGCCGTCCCTTTCGCGGCCCCGGCACGCAGGAACGGCATCCATTTGTTGTCCACAAACCAAGCGGCGGAGAACGCACCGCCATAGTCTTCGGGGCGGCTGCCGTCGTCGGCGGCATCCGCGTGCCAGAGGGTAAGATGGACATTGTCAAAATAGATGCGGTCGAAGCCGGATGTGTAACCAAGTTCGAGCGATTTGAAGAGATTGCCATCGCTGAAAACATCAAAATCCGGGTCGGACGGGTCGGCATTGGCATCGGCGACACTGGCGACCAAATAAAGGTTGCTGTTGAGCTTGAGGCCCCCGGCAATACCAAGCCCAGGATTGGGGGCATTGATGGTTGGATTGGTGTTGAATGCCAGGTTCTGAAACCCGCTATAGGGGCTGACCAGACCGTAGATATCAACGAAGTCGGTCACATCGATCTGACCAATCTGTAATGTCCACGCCCCGTCGTCGGCCCTTTGCGTCCAGAACAGATTGGTCAACAGCAGCCCGGTGTCGTTGAAAGCCGTCCCGGTGATCGACAGGGCGCCGCCGTCCAGTCCAAGCAACTGCGGCGCAACATCCGTATAGCTGTGCCGGTGCTCGATCTTGAATGTCAGAGAGCCACGCTCGGTCGCTTGCCAGTTTCCGTAAAAGCGCGCGATGCCGCTGGCCGCCTCGCCGGTTCCCAAGTCTGCATTCGAGGTTTGGCCCAACGCCAGATAATCCAGGTTGAACCGAACCCCGTTCTCGGCCAGCCGATCTTTCCAATTGAACCAACCCGGCGCGATGTTGCGCGGAAAATCCGAACGGTATTGCGGGTCGGTCAGCCCGTCCCCGGGTTCAAGATCGGCCTCAACAGATGAAGGTCCTGACAGCCCCTGCGCATTGGCTACAGCAGCGGTCGCGATGACAAAAACGGCGGCAATCAGGTGCCTTATCATTCGGAAATCCTTGCCCCTCCGGTCTTGCGGTCACCCGCCGCGCGGAGACGATCTGCTGCCTGCTTTTTCCACTCCAGCCTGTCTGCCTCTGTTTCCAAAGTTTCAACGCTGTCCGTCTCCAACTGGAACGTTGCGCGCATGGGCACAAGTCCATCGACAACCATCAGTTCCTGATCCGAAGGATCAATTGTCAGCTTTCCAGTCAGTCGCACAGGTTCATGAACATAGCTGGGCGTCCAATCGCCGTTCAGCCGCACCCGGATCATCTGGTTGGGCACAGGTGGGGGCATGTGGCTGCACATTCCGCGTTCCGGCACCAAATAGGCCACGGGCTGGCCGTCCGGGTCGCTGGGTGCGGGAATAGCAAAACCCGCCAGCGTAATTGTCTGACCGTCGAATTGCGGGTTACCGGCAGTCCCCGCCTTTCTTCGGCGTTCAGTCACGACTTCCCGCTGATCCAGCAGCCAGTCGACATCCACACCACCGGCCAGCAAGGCATCCTCGGTCTCGGTCAGAAGCTCTTGCCAGTTCTGCCTTTCTTCGGCGCTGCCTTTGTCCTGCTGCAGCCTGCCGCGCAACCGCACAACAAACAGAACGTCGTCGAATTGTTCGGGGCTGAGGTCCCGGTACGGGTCCTCGAATTCCTGCACGGACGGGTCGGGCAAATCAGCCCAGTCCAGCGCTGTGCCTGACATCGCCACCGCAGATTGAGCGCACCAGGACATGGCTGCGACGACAGCGAGGAAAAACCAGTGACGCATTAAGAACCTCCGGGTGATTTCTGCGGTCAATCCAGCGTGTTTTTGTAAATTACACCGTCTTTCATGATCACGCGAATGGTTTCCGGGCTGTCGGGCCTGGGATCAGCACCGAACCACTGATCCCCGGTACCAACCACCGAGAATTCCTCGAGCGGGTTGCCATCGATCAGCAGAATGTCGGCATAGGCGCCTTCTTCGATCACGCCCAGCTTGCCGGCGGTATACGGGTTCATGAAATCGCCCGACAGCGCCACAACCTCGCCACCGGTCGAGGTCAGCGTCACCAATGACGTGTAGGGACCGAAGAATTCGTTATTGAGGTGCTTCTCGTAGGCGATCTGGATGTTGCACGCTTCGACCGAGCCGACACAATCTGTCTGGAACCCGCGCTTGACCGGGCATTTTTTCATGTTGTCGATGTAGCCGGCGAAAGTGGCCGAGGCCGATTTCGCCTTGGCAAGGCTGGAGGGCACATTGGCAACCGCCGGAATATCCAGCAGGCCGGGATCGAAGGCTGTCAGGTTCGTGGTGATGTAGGCCCCTTTCTCGTTCATGACCTGGGCAATTTCGCAGTCAAACGAGAAGCCATGTTCTATCGACATCACACCTGCGTCGAGCGCACCCAGGATCGCTTCCTTACGATAGGAATGCGCCATGACGTAGCTGCCATACTCAGTTGCCACCTGCACTGCGGCTTTGATCTCTTCAGGGGATCCCGCCAGCAATTGCCAGGGGTCGAATGCCGAAACCACACCGCCGGACTGCATGAATTTCAGTTGCGTCGCACCCATGCGAAAATTGTTGCGCGCGAATTTGTAGACGTCGTCAACTCCGCTGACCTCCTGCGCCAGGTTCAGGCGGCTCATGTTGGTTTCCGAACCCGGCGGCGCGGTGAAATTGGCAAAGTCGGCGTGGCCACCCCGGGTTCCGATGAACGCACCGGACGGATAGTAACGGGGGCCCTCGATTTGACCCGAGTCGATTGCCCTGCGAAGTCCTCCATTGGCCCCGCCCGCATCCCTGACAGTGGTGAAGCCCTGCATCAGGTACATCTCGGCCATCCGGGCGCCGTGAATGGCGAAGTCTTCCCACGTCGTGTTGGCCTCCATCGCCGGAAGCGTTGGGCCCATCAGCATGAGATGTGCATGCAGTTCAATAAAGCCGGGGGTCAATGTCCGTCCTCCGCCATCGATAACGGTGGCATCCGGTGCCTCGATCGCATCGGTCGAAACGGATTTAATGAGGTTTCCCTCGACCAGAACGCTGGCATTCTCGATGCGCTGCTCATTCACACCGTCGAAGACATGGACATTGGTAAACAGCGTCTGGGGCGCTTTTTCGTCTTGCGCCTGTGCGGCCAGAGAAGAGGAAAACGTTACCGTGACAACGGCCGCTGAAAGAAGGAAGTTTTGTAAGCCGGACATGAGAAACCTCGTCATATTCAGATCCTTTTAGACTAGCCCGAAAGGGCTTGGACCGGTTGCCACTTTTTCAGTAGGATGTTCGAATGTGGCAAGAAAAGTGGCTACTCGCCTAAACTTGCCGCTTGAGCCGAAGGGGACGATCGTGCCTGTCAATTCTACCGCAGGGGACCATAGCGAGGGCTTTATTCGGTTGGCATTGGCCGCGCCGTTTCTACGGTACCTCACCGACCGCAGGATCGACCCGCGGCCGGCCCTGGATCAGGTGGGCCTCAAGGCCGAATTGTTGTCCGATCCATCCGTCTATGTGCATTCCGAGCTGGTTTTCGGACTTCTGAATGCGTTTTCGGAATTGGCGGGCGATCGGTATCTCGGGCTTCATGTCGGCGAAACCTTCGATCTGCAAGGCTGGCCGCCTTTTGCGCAGGCGCAGCAATCCTCAAAGACGCTTTTCGAGTTTTTCGCCCATTTCGTGCGGCTCGTGCCGCAGGAATCCAGCTCGGTTCGGCACAGGCTAATCGTGGATGCGGACAAAGCGACCTATCGGGTCGAGCGGCAACAAGAGCCCGCGGTTCCGCCGATCCAAGTCACCGGTTTCGGCGCCGCAATCTATGTGAGGCTTCTGCAAACCGTTGTTGGCAACTCGTGGGATCCAACTGTCGTGCGATGGGAAAGCCGATACATCAATGGCTTGCCGATCGCCTACAAAGGGATCGAGGTTGGTCTTGGGGCCGACCCCGGAATGCAGCTGAGTTTTCCCGTCGATTGGTTGTTTTTGCACCATGTTTCAGGGGGTTCTGTCGCCCCCAAAGTCTCGGCGCGACAAGAGGAAGAAGTGACCGTGGTGGCCGCATTGCGATCCGTCTTGCGCGACAAACTGGATGAAACGGATTTGGGACCAGAGGTGGTGGCCGGGTTGCTTGGCATACAGCCGGATCGGTTTCTGAAGGCACTTCAGCAACAAAGCACAACGCTGCCGCGCGAAATCAAACGACTGCGCATCGATGTAGCAAAGGAACACCTGAAGGACGACAAAAAGACAATCGCAGAGATTGGTCTGATGCTGGGTTACTCGGACAAGTCCCATTTCACGCGGTTTTTTCGAAGCCAGACTGGAGTGACACCAACCAAATTCCGGCTTGGATCTGGCTGAAGCGCAAAAGTCCGGACAGGCGGTTCGCGGCCTTTCACAGGCATGTCCGTCAAAAGTCGACAAGAATTCGTAACACATTCTCTCAGAAGGCATCTTAGGGTTGTGGGGTCTCTAGTTCTGCTCGCTATCCCGTCAGAAACCGCCTCCCAACAGGACCAAAGCTGTTTGCGCCGGAGAAATTGAACTTTGTATTTGTGCGATTTGACTGCGGGCCAGATACCTGTCGGTCAAAAGGCCAACGGCTTCCGGATCTGAGAATTGAGACAGGTCGTCAGAACCGGTCAGGTGGGACAACTTGTCTTTGAAAACCTCAAGCTGTTTGTCGATATCAAGCTGTGCGAAACTTGCTGGCAGGCCCAGCGCCGTTTCCATCATCTTGCGCAGGGGCGGCAGGCTCATCAGATCAAACCACTTGGTGTCCGCGCTTCCGCCGCTTGCCGCCAGATCGGCCAGCGCGTGCTGCGCATAAAGCGAGATTCGCAACGTTTCGTCGCTTTCGCCCACCGCAATCTCGAACCGGGACACCACGTTGTTGCGTGCTATTTCTTCCATGTTCGCGATTAGGCCGGTTTTTCTGATTTCTCCTGGCCCCAGGCCAAAGGCTTCGGAGAACGCGCGATACCTTTTGTCGGACAAGCGATTGGACAGCGCATCATCGGCCTGGGTGCCGTCTGACAGGATCTTCTGAATGAAAAACCGATTGTTCAGGTCGTTCTCCAGCCCAAACGCCCCCAGCGCAACCTGTAACAGGCGGCGGTCAGACACCAGATCTTCTGCCGCTTTCACTTTGCCGATGTTGTCCAGAAAGTACCGGGCCTCGCGGTCATTGACGTTGGACGTGCCGAAGCTTTGCAACTGCGCGTCATTGGTACGCTGCAGGAAGCGCCAACCGACCAGTCCGCCCGATGGTATGACCGGCTGAAAGCTCATCACTGATACGCCATCAGCCGCGCTTCCCGCGGCAGCAGAGATCTGAGCGCTTTCAGGCATTTATAGTGCTGTCCGGCGACTAGGGCCTGCGTTGCCTCGGCCAGAACCCGTCGGCTGTCGGCGTCGGTGAACACCTGGCTCAACTCCTCGACCCGGCGCAGCAATTGTTGGCGGGCCTGATCCGGATCCATATCTCCGGACAAAACAAGCTGAGCCGCGTAGCACACCCGTCGGACAGGTGTATTGACCTCGTCCGGATGAATGGCGTCCCGCAACCGCAATACATTTGCCTCCGGCGTCATGATCGAGAACCGGCTGCGCCGGTCTCCGTTTTCGATCACCACCCCGTTGATCAGCACCCGTTCCTTTGGGGCAAGCTTCAGAACCAGCCCGCTCATCTTGGGTCTCCGTTTTGGCGAAGACCGCGCAGGACGGCCATGTTGATCTCAAGCAAAGGGTCCACCATTGCGTCGCTGCTTAGCACTTTGCTGCTGTGCTGTTCCGTGAACTCGGCCAGATAGAATATCCGGGCGCGCAGTTCGTTGGGCAACGCGTTCTCGGAGTCTGAAACACCGCTGGCAAGCACCGACCACAACCGCCGGTTTTCGTGCAGCGCATGAACAAACCCGCCATAATCCGCATTTCGGCGCGCGGATGCGGCCTTCAGCCTGTGAGTGATCTTGGAAATCGCCTCGTATTCCATGTCGCGCGGCGTCCGTGTCGGCGCAACGGTTTGAGCATAAGCGCGTTGGGCTAGAGTGAGAGGGGTCACATGAAATCCTTCCAGCAGGTCGTCTTCAGGCTGTCATTGCCGGGGCGGATCGCGCCCGCCCCGACAAGGTTTGGATATTACCGGAACAGCGACAGGATCGACTGCGGTGCCTGGTTGGCGATCGAAAGCGACTGGGTGGCCAACTGCTGCTGTACCTGTAGCGCCTGCAGGCGCGCCGAGGTCTCTTCCATGTCGGCGTCGACCAGCGAGCCGATCCCCGATTTGAACGAGTCCGCAAGGTTCGAAATGAACGATTTTTGGGTTTCTATTCGACCCTGCGATGAGCCAAATGCCGCAGATGCGTCAATCGAAGTGTCGATCAGCGATTCGACCGCTGCCAGAGCCGCGGTCGCTCCTGCTCCGGTGGAGACATCGATCCCCGCCAGCGCGCCCAGGCCGCCGGATCCGGCGTTCACGTACTGGGCCGAGAACGAGATATCCTCGCCGGTGCCATTGGTCACGGACAGTGTCCCCGCCGTGCCTGAATCGTAATCGACGGTCAGGCCGGTAATGCCCAATTCCTCAATCTTTGCTTTCAGACCTACGGCGACCAGATCGCCGGTAGTGGTTGCAGCGGCATCCGCTGCCGACACCGTGTAGGATACAATCTGATCGTCAATCGCGACGACAACCTTGTCACCGGCGGCGAAGGCACCGCTGGATTCATCCGTCACCAGGGCGGTGGCGGACGTGGCGCCATTGTCAATTGTGGCCCCCACGCGGTCGTTGCCGGTCGACGCGCCGGTCGAGCCATCGAACACCTGCGCCGCCACATAGCCGCCCGTCGAAAGGTTCTGGCCTGCAACCGTGATGGACGACGCCGTTACCGCACCGGTATTGTCGCGATCCAGAGAGGCCAGGATTGACGCCGACCCGGCAGAGCCGTCCACCAGATTCAGGCCGTTGAACTGGGCCGCGCTGACCACGGACGCGATCTGGTCCTTCAATGCGGTCACGTCGTCATTGATCTTGCTGCGATCAACGTTGTCTTCCTGCGCCGCAACGATCTTGGCCTTCATTTGGATCAGCAGACCCGTCACCGTCTCGGACGCATTGCGCGCCACGGCGACCGTCGATTCACCCAGTGCGAGGCTGTCCTTGATGGCGTTGAACCCTTTGACGTCCGACTCCATCACCTTGGAAATCGCCCAGACGGCAGAGTTGTCCTTGGCAGTCGCAACGTCTTTGCCTGTCGAGATCGCGTTCTGGGTCTGTGCTAGGTTCTTGTTGACCGACTTCAAGGTTTGCAGCGCCACCATTGCGCCGTTGTTTGTCAGAATACTGGACATGTCATTCATCCTTCTCCGTTCGGGCATTTCGGGCCCATGCTGTCCCGCCAAATTGGGCGGGCTTTGATGTCTTTCTGACGGATGCGATGCGCCGTTTGGTCGTTCGCGCCACCTGCTGTTTCCAGATGCAGGCTCACTATTGGTGCCGATCCCCTAACGGAGTGCTAAAGCGAAATGCCGCTAAAATTCCGATTTGAATCAAACCTGCGGCTATGCCCGTTTTTCCAGCTTTGCACTGCGCCGAACGGAAAAGCCGCTGCGTTGCCCGTCTGCCCCATAGGTGCTGAACTCCTGCTGAACACGGCGCAGCTCGGCGATGCGGTCAGCCACCGACCGGATACCTTCGGCCGCGCTTTTCAGCAGATCCTGATTCCGCGAAACCTTGCCTTGAACCCGCATCAGTTCATCCCGGCGAAAAACCTGCAGGTCATTGATCGCGTTAATCAGTTTTTCCTTCTCGGGCTCCAGATAAGCCACACGATCCAGATCACCTTCGGTGAGCGCGATGCGCTCAAGCTCCAGGATGCTTTCCAGTGACTTCAGCAGGTCAGCGTTTCGTTCAGTCGGCATCGGTGTTCTCCATCATGGCTTTCAACAGGATCTCGGACAGGCCCACACCGCCCGACAGGGCCAGTTGCTTTGCCTGATGCTGGACCAGAAAGGTCGAAAACTGATCTTCTCCTGCGCCGCCACCAAAGGTCTTGCGCGTATCGCCCAACCCGGCTGATTTCAGCATCTCGGCCAGAAACGTGGCCTCGAGCTCGATCGCGGCGGCCTGCAACCTGGTCAGAGGTGAAGACGGCTGAGGTGAGGCGGAAGGGGCGGCGATCTTCATGGCTTTCTCCGAAAATTGGATCGAACTTTCCTGATCAAAGGGGAAAGCGGTTAAAATAAACGTAACTTCCGCAAGGCATGTTTCCGGATACGCAAACGGAGCCCGGAGCAAAATGCCCAACCCGATTCTGATGTCCGCCCCGTCAAAACCTGTGCCCGCTAAAGCGGACGCGAACCCGCACCCGCGTGGTGACGTCAAAAAGGAGGCGACCTTCCAGGACATTCTGGCAGGGGAGATCGACACAACCGAGACCGTGGTTGATCCCGAAGCCCCTGAGGTGACGGACGCGGTGCCAGAGCTCAAAAAACAATTGCCGATGGAACAGGCCGAACCGCAAGCGACGCCGGAACAGCCCGCTCGCCCGGCACCTTCGGATGTGCTGGCGGCCGACGCTCCAGAAGTTGGTGGGGGACCGGATGACTGGACGGGGATTTCCGTGCCGCCGGACGGGGGGACAGACTTCAACGCATCACTAGAACCTCGGGCGGAAACCGCTCAGGCTTTGAGTCACCCCGTGCAGAGGGTGGAAATGGCTGATCAGGTCGGGCGCAAACCGTCATACTCTCCCATGCCCGCAAACCCTGAAGCTGCGCCGATCCAAGCGGCTATGTCTTCCCTGATAGACAAGCACGTGGTGGTGACTGCCACTACCGGGTCTGAACCGAAACAGCAGGGGGTCAGTGCCAACCTTGCGGAGATACCTCTGGGGGATAGTTCGGTCGCTTCAGAATTCAGGCCCGCACCCGCCCGTACCAACGGCGCGGCAGCTGCACCGGGCTTTGCTCAGATGCAATTGCTCGCGTCAGCCAAATCGGATTCCAAGACCGAGCAGTCAGCGGTTCAGGAACTCGACATCTCACAATCGCCGGGTGACACCCGTTCACCTGTCGCGACGCGCGAAACATCACTTATGAGCAGTCCACCGCCCACGCCCCGCGCAGATATCGCGCGTGCCATCGCAGGACAGATGGCCGCCGTCATCTCGTCAAGGCCCGGCACCGGAGCCGTTGAGGTCGCCCTGAACCCAGAAGAGTTGGGACGGGTCTCGATTGTGTTGAACGGACGCGAGGACGGGTTGCACATGAGCATCACCGCTGAGCGTCCGGAAACGCTGGACCTGATGCGCCGGCATATCTCGATTCTGGAAAGCGAGTTTCAGAAACTCGGTTTTGGGGGGCTGTCCTTCGAGTTCGGCACATCCCCCGATACCGGACATGGCGGGTCGGACGCCCATCGCCCTGCAAGCGCGGACACCGGTTTGGCCGAGGCCGACCAGATCCTTGACCCGTCCGTTCCAAAAACAGGCCCTTCAAGGGGCATCGACATAAGGCTTTGACGCATGATCACACCGGCCCAATCCGTCACGCAGTCTACGACTCAGCGGCCTACCGCGGTAAAATCCCGGGCATCTGCCCTGACATCGGATTTTGAAACCTTCCTTTTGATGTTGACAGCACAGGCCCGCAATCAGGATCCTTTGGAACCCCTGGATTCGTCCGAATACGCATCCCAGCTGGCGCAGTTTTCAATGGTTGAGCAACAGGTCCAGACCAATGATTTGCTGACCAGCCTTGCCATGGCGATGACGGGAGCCAATCCCGAGCAACTTGCCAACTGGATCGGAATGGACGTCCGGTCTGCTTCGGCGTTTCAGTTTGATGGCCAGCCTGTCACCCTGTTTGTCGAACCGGAGCCGGCTGCAGACCAAACCGTGCTGGTCATCCAAAATGCCGAAGGCGCTGTTCTGGAGCGGAAAACCCTGCCCGTCACCGAAACCGAACTGGACTGGGCCGGTGTGGATCCGTCCGACAATCCTCTGCCGCCGGGCAGCTATTCCGCTACACTGGAAAGCTACAAAAGCGGCGAGTTGATATCGCGCAAGCTGGCCTCGGCCTACACGCGCGTTGTCGAGGCTCAGGTCGCGGAAGGAACGGTTCTTTTGATTCTGGAAAGCGGTGCGGCGGTTCCCGCCGGCGATGTCACCGGTATCCGAACCGGCGCTTGATCTGCCGGGCCGTACAGGCCAAAGGTTGGCAAAGCCCGACTCGTTATTAATCCCGGTAAAGCCCCTGTCCCGTCCGCTTCTTCCTCCGACCGACCTTGTCGATCACCTCTGCCGTCAGAAGCTGATCGCGACCGATGCACAGTTTGAGACGCTTTATGGCGGTCGCACCAATCAGGTGTGGAAGGTGCTGGGCGAGGAGTACGACAGGGTGCTCAAACTATACCGCACGGCACTGCGAAACCCCCTGTTCCGCAATGACGCGGGTCTGGAAGCTGGTTGTCTGCAAGCGCTGGCGCATACCGGGTTCGTACCGCGCCTGCGTGGTTCGGGGCTGTACGGAACGGATCGATGGGTTTTTTATGACCACGCCCCCGGATCGCCCTGGCAATCCGGGCCGGAAGAGGTCGCGTCGCTGCTGAACAGGCTGCATTCCCTGCCTCCGGCGGTCGAGGCCCCGGATGGTTGCAACGGCAGCGCCGATCTGGCCCGTCATGGCCAGCAAATCCTTGAAGCCTGCACGTCCGCAGACCGGTCCCGGCTTGAGGGTTTGAAGCCGGTCGGGCAAGTCGCTGCTTTGCCCCATCGCTGCCTGATCCACGGGGACCCGGTTCCGGGCAATATCCTTGTTGCATCATCGGGCTTGACCCTGATCGACTGGCAATGCCCGGCTTTGGGGGATCCGTGCGAAGACCTTGCCCTGTTTCTGTCGCCCGCAATGCAGGTTCTGTATCGCGGAGCAGCTTTGACGCGGGATGAAGAAGACCGGTTCCTGTCAGCCTACCAAAACGCAGCGGTTACGGATCGGTACCGGAGCCTGCGCCGCTGGTACACGTGGCGCATGGCGGCCTATTGCCTGTGGCGCAAGGAAAATGGCGCACCGGATTACGCAAAAGGGTTCGAACTGGAACTGGCCGCGCTTTGATCCGTGCTCAGAGATCGTCCAGCGCGAGCAGCGCATAGGCGGGGGGCATCAGGGCACGCCGCCAGGGCCCTAGTGGGAAACGACGCGGCAAGCGGGTCATTGGCGGCGGAAGATCGTCAGGCTGTCCCAGGACAAGCCGGGCCAAGGCGCGGCCGCTATAGGTCCCCATGGCGACCCCGTTGCCATGGTAGGCAAAGCCGGCGAACATCCCGGTCTGCCCGGGAACAGCCCCGGCAAATGGAACCAGATCGCGGGCCAGGCACACCATTCCGGACCATGTGTGCGTTACGTCCACTCCGGCCCAGCCCGGGAACATTCGCCTGAAATCCTGTTTCACTTTCCGGCGAATGGCCGCCTCGGCGCGGGCCGAGGACAGCAACCCGCCGCGCATTCCGAACAAAAACCGCCGGTCGGGCATCAGCCGGAAATAGTGCAACAGGTTCCGGCTATCGTATGACATCTGATCCGTGGTCCAGCCCTGCGCCTGCAATTCGGCTTCGGACATGGGCCGGGTGACAAGAACCGTCGACTGGGCGGGCATGTACCGGCCCGCCATCCAAGGCGGGATATTTTCACTGGAATAGCCGTTGGTGCAGATCAGCACGTTATCCGCACGCAAGTTGCCGTTCGGTGTCTTGAGTTCGAAGCCGCCGCGGGTCTTTTCTATGCTTGAAACCGGACTGGACTGAAAGAACTGTGCACCGGACGATCCGGCGGCTGCTGCCAGACCGAACAGGTATTTCCGGGGATTCAGGGCAAAACCAACCGGAGTTGTGTAACCGCCGTAAAACGGACCGCCGAACCCCAAGTGCAACAATTCTTCCCGCTCGTGCAAGACACCGGACGCGTCCGCCTTTTTGCGCAGTGCATCCATCGCGCGTTTTGAATGGGCAAGTTGTGTCTCACCGCCCGAATGGGTATCGGCATCAATGCCGTGGGCCGAGAGCAGGTCGGCAACAAGCGCCACGGCGTCCTGTTCGGCCTGTTCATAACGCTTGGCTGCGGATTCCCCGAAACGGCGGGCCAATCCGGTGTGGCTCAGTTTCGATCCCCCCAGACAGCAGAACCCGCCATTGCGCCCCGAGGCGCCCCAACCGGGCGTTGCCGCTTCGAGCACGGCGACCGAAACTCCATTCCGGGCCAGGTGCAAGGCGGCGGAAACGCCTGTGAAGCCGCCCCCAATGATGGCGACGTCAACCTGCGACCCGCCAGGAAACGTGGGCCAGTCCGGTGCTGCGATGGTTTCGTCCCACCAGCACCCCTGCCGGGGGGCGGGGCCGTAGGTATAATCAGGAAACAGGCGCTTCATTCAGTGCGCGCCGCCGCCGTCTCGTCCTGACGTTGCCGTACCATGGCCCGCTTTGTCACCAGTGACGCGGTGATTACCCCGACCGTCACCGCCGCAATCATGAGCGTGGACAGCGCATTGATCTCAGGGCTGACGCCCAGCCTGACGGCCGAGAATATCTTGATCGGCAAGGTCGTGGCCGACGGCCCCGAGGTGAAGGATGCAATCACCAGATCGTCCAGTGACAGGGTGAAAGCCAGCAGCCAGCCGGAGATCACCGCAGGCGCGATGATCGGCAACGTGACCAGCCGGAACGCCTGCGCCGGAGAGCAGCCCAGATCAAGCGCCGCTTCTTCCAGAGACTGATCGAACGTCACCAGCCGCGAGGAGACCACGACCGAAACGAAGCACATCGAAAAGGTTGTGTGGGCCAGAACGATGGTCAGGATGCCCCGGTCCAGACCGATGCCGATGAACAGCAGCAGCAGGGACAGGCCGGTAATCACTTCGGGCATGACCAGCGGCGCGTAGATCATGCCGGAAAACAGCGTACGGCCAAAGAACCGCCCGCCGCGCACCAGCACATAAGCCGCCGCCGTGCCCAGAATGGTGGCCAGCGTTGATGAGAATACCGCAACCCGGATCGTGACCCAGGCCGCGTCCAGAAACGCTTCGTTCTGGACCAGTTCCCCATACCATTTGGTCGAGAACCCGGCCCAGACCGTGACCAGTTTGCTTTCGTTGAAGCTGAAGATGATCAGGATGATCATCGGGATGTAAAGGAAAGCGAAGCCCAGTGTCAGGGAAACCGCGTTGAACCAGCTTAGCCTGTTCATTTCTCGGCCTCCGTCTGTTTCTGCTGATTGCGCTGGAACAGCACGATCGGAATGATCAGGATCAGCAGCAGAACCACCGCCACGGCGCTTGCCACAGGCCAGTCGCGGTTCGAGAAGAACTCTTCCCACAACACCTTGCCGATCATCAGCGTTCCGGATCCGCCCAGAAGCGACGGGATCACGAACTCACCAATCACGGGGATCATCACAAGGAAGCATCCGGCGATGATGCCGGGCCGCGACAGTGGGATTGTCACCAGCCAGAACGCCTGTAGACGCGAGCACCCCAGATCTTCGGCGGCTTCGATCAGCGATCCGTCCATCCGTTCCAGCGCCGAATAGACCGGCAGGATCATGAAGGGCAGATAGGTATAGACGATGCCGATATAGACCGCCGTGTTAGTGTTCAGGATGGTCAGCGGGGCCGAAATGATCCCGGTCCACAGCAGAAACTGGTTCAGATAGCCTTCGTTGCTCAGGATGCCCATCCAGGCGTAGACCCGGATCAGGAACGAGGTCCAGAACGGCAGGATCACCAGCATCATCAGCGTCGGGCGCCATTCCTCGGGCGCGCGGGCCATGCCGTAGGCAATTGGGTAGCCCACGATCAGCGTCAGAATAGTCGAGATTAGGGCGATTTTGACGCTGGACAGGTAAGCCTTCCAGTAAAGGTCATCCTCGGTCAGCCAGACGAAATTCTCCAGATCCAGTTCACTGAAGAAGGCCTTGATGCCGGCCCACCCTTCGGACAGGTCCAGCGTCGGCGTATAGGGCGGGATGGCAAGGGCCGTGTCCGACAGCGAAATCTTCAGGACAATGAAGAATGGCACCATGAACAGCGCCAGCAGCCAGACATAGGGAAGTGCGATCAGCAGGGCCCGGCGCATCAGCGATCCAGCAGAACCGCGGCGGTCGCTGTCCAGGACAGCCAGACCGGGTCTTCCCATGTGAAGGATCGGCGCGAGATGCGGCGCGTATTGGCCGTTTGCGCCTTGATGATCGTGCCGTTCGGCAGTTCCACGTGATAGGTGGACAGATTGCCCAGATAGGCAATGTCATGCACCTTGCCCTGCACCGCGTTGATCGCGTCGGCGGGGCGTTCGGCCGAAATTGTCACTTTTTCGGGGCGGATCGCCAGATGACAGGTCTGACCGTTTGAAAATCCGCTTCTTGACTGTGCCGTCAGCGGTGCCTGCCCTTCGGCCCAGTCGATCTTGTACGTCTCTTCGCCATTTGCGGTCGCCCGGCCCTCGATGATGTTCACATCCCCGATGAAGTCCGCCACGTAGACCGAGTTTGGCGTCTCGTATATCCGGTCTGGGGTGGCCACCTGCTTGAGCTGCCCCTGATCCATGACGGCGACGCGGCTGGCGACGGTCATGGCCTCTTCCTGGTCGTGTGTTACGATCACGAAAGTTGTGCCCGTCTTTTCCTGAATATCCATCAGTTCGAACTGCGTGTCCTGCCGCAGTTTCTTGTCCAGCGCGCCCAGCGGCTCGTCCAGCAGCAACAGTTTGGGCGCTTTTGCCAGCGAGCGTGCAAGCGCGACCCGCTGTCGCTGACCACCCGAGATCTGATGCGGCTTGCGGCGGGCAAACTGCTCCAGCCGGGTCAGACGCAACATTTCTTCGACCCGGTTTTCTAGATCACGCTTTGGCATGTTGTCCCGACGCAGGCCAAAGGCGATGTTGTCCCAGATGCTCAGGTGAGGAAACAGGGCATAGGACTGGAACATCATGTTTACCGCCCTTTTGTTGGGCGGGATCGGATCGATGTCCTGACCGCCAAGCATGATGTGCCCTTCGGTTGGGGTTTCGAACCCCGCCAGCATCCGCATCATGGTGGTCTTGCCACATCCGGACGGCCCGAGCAGAGCAAAGAACTCCTTCTCGAAGATATCCAGAGACAGATTGTCGATGGCGGTAAAGGCCCCAAAACGTTTGGTTACGTTCTGAAACTGGATCAGCGGTTTCGCCTGTGGGTCATCCCATGGCGCAAAGACGTCAGAAGTCACTGTGGCCCCCGTGTTGCCGGACTGGAAACAGGCGCAGGGCAGCCAAGGCCGCCCTGCGCCGATAAATCGGTCAGGTGCCCGATTTGATCTTGGTCCAAAGACGAGTCACAACCCGCTGGGTCTTCGACGGATAGGGTGTCGTGATGTACAGGTTCTGCATGGTCGCCTCATCCGGATAGATCGCCGGATCACCGATCACGTCTTCCTCGAGGAACTCCTGCGACGCCTTGTTGCCGTTGGCGTAGTAGACATAGTTCGAGGCGGCGGCCATGTTGTTGGCATCCAGAATGAAGTTCAGGAACTTGTGCGCGCCTTCCGGGTTCGGAGCATCCGCCGGAACCGCCATCTGGTCGAACCACATCAGTGAACCTTCGGCAAACGGGTGGTATTCGATTTCCACACCGTTTTCGGCCTCGGCCGCGCGGTCCCGCGCCTGCAGGATGTCGCCGGACCACCCAACGGCCACACAGATGTCACCGTTTGCCAGCGCGTTGATGTACTCGGAGCTGTGGAATTTCTGAATATACGGACGTACACCCATCAGAACTTCCTCGGTCTTGCCGATTACATCCTTGTCGTGGCTGTCCGGGTCCTCACCGATATACTGCAGCGCCATCGGGATGATTTCGGCAGGTGCATCCAGGAAGTGCACGCCGCATGAGGCCAGCTTCTCCATGTTCTCCGGCTTGAGAACCAGATCCATGCTGTTCAGGGCAACGTCCTCGCCCAGCACTTCTTTGACCTTGCCGACATTCACGCCGATACCTGTGGTGCCCCACATATAGTTGATCGAATAGGCATTGTCCGGGTCATACCCTGCGGTACGGTTCTGAATGACATCCCAAAGGTTGCCCGCGTTGGACAGCTTTGAAGTATCCAGCTTCTGGAACGCACCGGCCTGGATTTGACGTTGAAGGAATGTGCCGGATGGCACCACCACGTCATAGCCCGAGCCGCCCGCCAACATTTTGGTTTCCAGAACCTCGTTGCTGTCGAACACGTCGTAGATCAGGGTCAGGCCCGTTTCTTCCTCGAACTTATTCAGCAGTTCTTCGTCGATATAGTCTGACCAGTTGTAAACACGCACCTCTTCGGCAAATGCTGCCGAAGTCCCCAGTGCGACCACCGCCGTCAGTGTCAGCGTTTTGATGTTCATTTTCTTCTCCCTGCTTATTCACGCGTATTTTCACTTTTTTTGAGATTTGATCAAGTTTTGTATTTTCTTGCAAGACAGACTAAGGTTCACCCCGAACCAAAAGCTGCTGGTTCAGGTCCAGACAAACAGGGTGAAGCAATTGGATTTGATCAAAAATAAACCATCTGGAACTTCGGCGGACAATGAAAAAAGCCCGGCACATGCGCAGGTTTACCACAGGCTGAAGTCGCAGATCCTGTTCGGTGAGCTGGTCCCCGGTCAACCCGTGACGATCCAGGGTCTGACCGAATCTCTCGGTGTCGGCATGACCCCGGTGCGTGAGGCAATCCGTCGGTTGATTTCGGACGGTGCGCTGGTGTTTCAGGGCAACCGCCGTGTCAGTGTGCCTCTCTTGTCGAACGAGGATGTCGAGCAGGTGATATTTGCCAGAATATCAATAGAATCAGAGCTTTCCCGCCGTGCTGCCGCGCGTATAGAACCTGTGGAGATTGATCGACTGGAGGAGATCGACCAGCGACTGGACCGCACCATCGCGGATGGTGACGTAAGTGGTTACCTGCGTCTGAACCATGAATTTCACGAGACGCTTTATTCCCATGCAGACGCCCCGATTCTCAGCGATCTGGCCGAGCGTCTGTGGTTGCGATTCGGTCCGTCCCTGCGGGTTGTCTGCGGTCGGTTTGGCACACAGAGCCTGCCCGACCGGCACAAAGACATTATTGGCGCGCTTCGCCGTGGGGATGCGGAAAGTGCCGGAAAGGCGGCCGCGCAGGACATCGAGCAAGGCATGGCACTGATGGCTGACACGCTGACTGACGCATAATGTGAAGTGATTCGATTGACAGCGTAGAATTTGATCATATTGTGTGACGCAACCATCGTTGCAGGGGATTCTCGGATGTCCATCATAACCAATCACATGCCCACCGCCGAACTTCAGGCCCTGGATGCGGCCCATCACATACACCCGTTTTCCGCAAACGGCTCACTCGGAAAGGAAGGGGCCCGCGTCATCACCCGCGCCAGCGGCGTTTACCTGACCGACAGCGAAGGCGAAGAAATTCTGGACGCCATGGCCGGACTGTGGTGCGTCAATATCGGCTATGGCCGTGATGAACTGGCCGACGTGGCCGCGCGTCAGATGCGTGAACTGCCTTATTACAACACCTTCTTCAAAACGACCCACGTGCCCGCCATTGCACTGGCCGCCAAGATCGCCGAACTGGCCCCGGGCGACCTGAACCACGTCTTCTTCGCCGCCGGCGGGTCCGAGGCCAACGACACCAATATCCGCCTCGTGCGGACCTATTGGGCCGAAAAAGGCCAGCCCGACAAGAACATCATCATCAGCCGCCATAACGCCTATCACGGCTCGTCCGTGGGTTCGGCTTCGCTGGGCGGTATGGCAGGCATGCATGCGCAGGGCGGCATCCCGATCCCGAACATCCACCACATCAACCAGCCCAACTGGTGGGCCGAAGGCGGCGACATGTCGCCGGAGGAGTTCGGCCTGGCCCGTGCGCGCGAGCTGGAAGAAGCCATTCAGGAACTGGGCGAAGACCGGGTCGCGGCATTTATTGCCGAACCGGTTCAGGGTGCAGGCGGCGTTATCGTCGCGCCCGACACATACTGGCCCGAGATCCAGAGGATCTGCGACAAATACGATATCCTGCTCATCGCCGATGAGGTGATCTGTGGTTTTGGCAGAACCGGAAACTGGTTCGGATCGCAAACCGTTGGCATCAAACCGCATATCATGACCATCGCAAAGGGCCTCAGCTCGGGTTATGCGCCCATCGGCGGCTCGATTGTGAACGATGAGATTGCCGAAGTTATCGGCGGCACCGAATTCAACCACGGCTACACCTATTCTGGTCATCCGGTCGCCGCGGCCGTGGCGCTGGAAAACCTGCGTATTCTCGAAGAGGAAAAGATCGTTGAGCATGTCCGCGATGTGGCCGCGCCTTATCTGAAAGAGAAGTGGGAGGCTCTGGCCGATCACCCATTGGTGGGTGAGGCGAAGATCGTCGGCATGATGGCATCAATCGCGCTGACCCCGGACAAGGCCAGCCGTGCCAAGTTCGCGTCCGAACCCGGCACGATCGGCTATATCTGCCGCGACCGCTGCTTTGCCAACAATTTGATAATGCGCCACGTGGGTGACCGCATGATCATTTCGCCGCCGCTGATCCTGACCCCGGCGGACATCGATGAGATGTTCGTGCGCATCTACAAGTCACTGGATGAGGCGCAGGCCGAGATCATCAAGCAGGGGCTGATGAAGGCGGCATCCTGACGCGATTGCGCCGCGCCGCGTGATTGGGCCCCGAAATCCTGACAGGATTTCGGGGTCGTTTTCTTTCAGGAAAGCTGAGAATTTCGGGCAAGCGTGAAACCAGAGCGGCCGGTCACGGCTATTTCAAAATTAACACGCGCCGCATATTGCCACGTCTCACCCGGACCGGCACTGTCATCGGGATGACCCGCGATGAATTCAACACCTTCTGCGCCTCGCTCACAGCCACCAGCCATGTGGTGCAGTGGGGCAATGCGGATGTGTGGAAAGTGGGCGGCAAGGTGTTCGCGATCTGCGACTGGAACGAAGGGCGCGATGCGTTCACCTTCAAGGCTACCGATCTGGCTTTCGAGGTGCTGGGCGACGAACCCGGCATCCGCCCCGCGCCCTATCTGGCGTCGCGCGGGATGAAATGGCTGCAGGTCTATGAGCCGCGCGGGATGAGCGATGCTTCGCTGCGCGAGCATATCGTCACCTCATACGAAATGGTCGTGTCCAAGCTGACCAAGAAGGTAAGGGCGGAGTTGGGGCTGCAGGGTCGATGACCCATCCGGCCCGCCGACCGATCAGGACAGCTGGGCCCCAGCGCAGTCTCGAAAGATACGAACTTGCGGTGCCGCGCCGTCCAATGGAAACTCGGTCAGCTTGTCCTGCGTAAATGCATAGGCGGTCTGATTGTATTCCAACCCATCCAGAACATTGCCAAACCCGGTATCCGTGACGGTCAGAGATTCGGCGTTTTCGGACAGAACATGGCGCGGCGTCGCGATTTCGATCGGGTTCGGGCCGTCAAAGCGCATGGCGAACCACGGCGCCTGCGTCCAACGCTCGGTCTTGCGGGTGATGGTCAGCGTATAAAGCGGTTGCGCGGGGTCGTAGGTCAGAAAGATTTCGGCCGTGCTCGTGTCGTGCGACAAGGTGCAAATCGACCCGACCGTGGCCTCCCATGCGGAGGCTGGCGTGGCTAGGATAAGAGACAAAAAAACAAAGCGCATCCTTTGGTAACTAGCCGCTGGCGGCGTTGAGGCAAGTGCGGCTATCCCTTCATCGCGTTCAGCAGGTCCAGCAACCGTTTCCGATCATCGTCATCCGCATAGTCGCCGGTGGCCAGACGTTCCGCGATGCTCAGGCGCAAACGTTCCCGCTGGGTGCGTACCTCTTCGCCAGCGGTTTCGGCCAGCGTCTTCATGATCACCGCCACTGCCTGTTGCCGCTTGGTGGTGGGGTTGGCGATATAATCGACAAGGCTTTGCTGCCCGGAATCTAGGATGTTTTCGGCCAGAGCCCTCAACTGATCACCATTTGGCAGCAGCGGGGCGGGGGTGCCTTCGGGCGGCAGGATTTCCGGCACGCTGCGCGGGGTTTCGGCCAAAGCGTTTGCGCCGTCGACAAAGGCCTCAGTAATCATCCGAGTGATCCTGATCGCGCGCGGGTCCTTGAACAGGGCCGAGGCGATGGCCACGCCGTAATCGGTATAGACCCACGGATTGACCCGCCGCCCGCCGCGGCCCTTGGGTTTTGAGATCACATTCCGTGATTGCAAATCGGCGACCTCGGCGTCGGTCAGTTGAAAGCGGTAGCCTTCGAACAGGTCCTTGTTGCGCGACACGGCCTGATTGAAGGCGCTGACGGACTTTCCGTAGAACTGTGCCAGATCCTCGGCCAGCACCACACGGGTACCGCGTACCCGATGAATGGCGCTTTGGACTTCATGGGTTGAGGGCAGAGTGTTTGGGCTCGTCATGGCAACCGTTTGGAATCACAATTTGTGATTTCAAACGTGAAGCAGCGGGCGCTGGGCTGCAACCTTGAAGTGTCAGCTGCCCGGATACGGTCAGGCGTATAGTTGAAAACGCCCACAAATCCCTCGTATCAATGCGAGATTTCGCGCTGTCGTGCTAGGGTGCGCCCGGCGAGGCCGCTCCGGCCCCGCCAATTGGCAATTTCGCCAGACGAGGGAGGAAAGTGATGTTTGCGCGAATTACTCAATACAAAATGAAGCCCGGCACGCGGGAGGCGGCGACGGCGAAGATGAACGCATTGAAGTCCGAGATTATGGGTATGCCCGGCATACACAGCTTTACCAACGTGATGAACGAGGACGGTTCGGGCTATGTGATCTCGGTCGTCGAGAGCGAGGCGACCTCGAACGCAAACGCGCCCAAAGTGGCCGAACTGTGGGGCCATTTCGCCGAATTCATGGAAGGCCCGCCCTCACCGGTGGGATACGATGTGATTGCGCATTGGGACAAGGGGTAAAGGTTTGGGCGGGGTTACCCGCCCTCATTTTCTAAATCCTAGTGGGATGTGCAAGCGTTTCCCGCACCAACGCGGAGACCTGCGACGCGCGCACATCGCGCTGGGCGGAAATCTGGCAGCGCGCGGCGCATTTGGCGGCATAACATTGATCGCCTGCTGAAGTGCGATAGTAAGATTTCTCAGCAACGAAGTCTGTCATTCTTTTGGCAGTGAAGCCGGAAAATCTCTATATTGCATAGCTTTATAAATTCGCTATCAATCCTCGTATGATAAGATTACTGCTTCTTCTAATTGTTTCTATTTTATTCGTACTTTTGTCCGTCGTGATCTTCGGCCCAATAATAACTTTGCCGCTGTTGGCTGGAGCGGTAGGAACCGTTCTCGCTGTTGTCCTGCTGGCCAGGCACAGGCATCGAAAACGATTAGAGTGGGTCGTAATCGACGGGTCGAACGTGCTTTATTGGGAAAACGATAAACCAGCTTTGCATTCGGTCAAATTAGTCATTGAAAAGTTGGTTTCGGACGGGTTTGAACCCATAGTCTGGTTTGATGCCAACATCGGTTATTTGGTTTCCGGCCGGTACATGAACCCCACTAACCTTTCCAAAGCTCTTCGATATCCAGCACGACGAATTTCAGTGGCCCCAAAAGGGACGCCTGCAGATCCTTTGTTGATCACCGACGCGGAACAATTGAATGCGCGCATAGTGACAAATGATCGTTTCAGAGATTGGGAAGAACACTTCCCTCACATAACTCATCAAGACTTGTTTTTGCGAGGCCAGATCCGAAACAATCAAGTTCAATTCAAGTAGATTTCTACCTTTTCCGCCGCTTCACATTCCCACCCCGCTGCCCGGGCCTGCCAGCCGTTGAGCGTCCGCGTGATTTCACCGCGTCTTCCGAGGCTTTCTCGACCGCCCATTGGCGCGCCATGGGGTCGTCGGCGACGGCCAGATCGACCGCTTCCAGTCGTTTGATCTCATCCCGGATATTGGCGGCCTCTTCGAATTCCAGGTTCTCGGCGGCTTTGCGCATCTGGTCGCGCAACCCGTCCAGATGGGCCTCGAGATTGGCGCCGTGCATCGGTTTGTCGATGGTGGCGGTGACGCGGTTCATGTCGACGTCGCCTTCGTAGAGACCGGCCAGAACGTCCTCGACATTCTTCTTCACGGTCTCGGGCGTGATGCCGTGTTCCTGATTATAGGCAAGCTGCTTGGCACGGCGGCGGTTGGTTTCGCCCAAGGCGCGTTCCATCGATCCGGTGATCTTGTCGGCATACATGATCACGCGGCCATCGGCGTTCCGCGCGGCGCGGCCGATGGTCTGGATCAGCGAGGTTTCCGAGCGCAGGAACCCCTCTTTGTCTGCATCCAGAATGGCGACCAGCCCGCATTCGGGGATGTCGAGCCCTTCGCGCAGCAGGTTGATGCCGACCAGTACGTCAAACGCCCCCAGCCGCAGGTCGCGAAGGATTTCGATGCGTTCCAGCGTGTCGATGTCCGAGTGCATGTAGCGGACCTTGATGCCCTGTTCGTGCAGGTATTCGGTCAGGTCCTCAGCCATGCGCTTGGTCAGCGTGGTGACCAGCGTGCGGTAGCCATTGGCGGCGACCTTGCGTACCTCGTCCAGTAGATCGTCTACCTGCATCGAGACGGGGCGGATTTCGACCTCCGGGTCCAAGAGGCCCGTGGGGCGGATCACCTGTTCGGTGAAGATGCCGCCGGTCTGTTCGATTTCCCACTTGGCAGGCGTGGCCGAGACGAAGACGGATTGCGGGCGCATGGCGTCCCATTCCTCGAACTTGAGGGGGCGGTTATCCATGCAGGAGGGCAGGCGGAACCCGTGCTCGGCCAGCGTGAACTTGCGCCGATAGTCGCCCCGGTACATGCCGCCGATCTGTGGGACGCTGACGTGGGATTCGTCGGCGAACACGATGGCGTTGTCGGGGATGAATTCGAACAGGGTCGGGGGCGGTTCGCCCGGCGCACGCCCCGTGAGATAGCGCGAATAGTTCTCGATCCCGTTGCAGACGCCGGTGGCTTCGAGCATCTCAAGGTCAAAGTTGGTGCGTTGTTCCAGACGTTGAGCTTCCAGCAGTTTGCCTTCTCCGACCAGTTGGTCCAGCCGGATGCGCAGTTCCTTTTTGATCCCGATGATCGCCTGCTGCATCGTCGGCTTGGGCGTCACGTAGTGGGAATTCGCATAGACCCGCACCTGTTCCATCGTGGCGGCGCGTTCACCGGTCAGGGGGTCGAATTCGGTGATCTGTTCCAGTTCCTCACCGAAGAACGAGAGCTTCCACGCGCGATCCTCAAGGTGGGCGGGCCAGATTTCCAAGCTGTCGCCCCGCACCCGGAAAGACCCGCGTTGAAACGCCTGATCGTTGCGCCGGTATTGCTGGGCCACCAGATCGGCCATCACCTGCCGTTGGTCGTATTCGTGGCCCACCTTCAGGTCCTGCGTCATCGCCCCATAGGTTTCGACCGAGCCGATGCCGTAAATGCAGGAGACCGAGGCGACGATGATCACGTCATCGCGCTCCAGCAGCGCCCTGGTGGCCGAGTGGCGCATCCGGTCGATCTGTTCGTTGATCTGGGATTCTTTTTCTATGTAAGTGTCCGATCGCGGCACGTAGGCCTCGGGCTGGTAATAGTCGTAGTAGGACACGAAATACTCGACCGAGTTTTCGGGAAAGAACCCTTTGAACTCTCCATAAAGCTGCGCCGCCAGCGTCTTGTTCGGCGCAAGAATGATGGCAGGGCGCTGGGTTTCCTCGATGACCTTGGCCATGGTGAAAGTCTTGCCCGTCCCGGTCGCGCCCAACAACACCTGATCGCGTTCGCCGTCCAGAACACCCCCGGCCAGTTCCTTGATGGCCGTGGGCTGGTCACCTGCCGGCGCAAATTCGGTGTGCATGACAAACTGCTTGCCGCCCTCGAGTTTCAGGCGCGCGCGCACGTCCTCTGCGGTCAGTTGGGTCTTGTCGGAATGGGCATAGGGCATAGGCAGGCTCCGGGTCAGACCCCTACATTTGTTCTTATTTTGTCCAACTGCAAGGGCTGATCCGGATTGGAATGCGCAGTTCTAATAATAGGCAAACTGCAGGTAAGGAATGTGGTCCGACTGCACTTTCTCAGCGAGCGCTTTCAGGTTGCGGTCCAAAACCCGCCCGATCATCGGCTTCAGCAGCATCTGCCCCAACAGCCAACCCAGAGGCCCATATTTCATTTGAAAGTCCATGCTCCAGACCACCCTTGAGCGGTTGTTCTCAAGTGGTTCGATAGCAATCGCTGCGTGCGCTTGGGCCAAAGGCATGGCAGACATGTCCGACAGTTGAACACGATAGCCCCGGTTGATTTGCCAGTCCGTGACTTCTTCTACCAATGAGGTGCCGTTTTCAAAGTGGCAGCGCCGTTTTGATCCCACGCCATTCTGGCCTCGTGTCAAGGCATCCACGGATTTTACCTGAGGAGCGAATTCGTCGATATTCATGAACCGGCTCAGTACAGACCAGATGGCCTCGGGCCGGGCATCGATTTCCAGGGTTCTTTCGTGATGGATCATCTGTCTATCCTCGTCATGGGGTTCAACAATATTTAGAAGACCATGATGACAGTTTCTGGCATCAGAAGGGCCGGGCGATGCCGAAAGCCTGCGGGCGCGCCGCGACAATTGCGGACTTGTCCCCGTGCGCGCTCTGACGCATAACATCCAAAGCCAAGTGAGTACGGAGGGGCGACATGCGCGCACGGATTTACCAGCCTGCAAGGAATGCGATGACCTCGGGGATGGCCAAGACCCGCAAGTGGGTTCTGGAATACGCCCCTGCATCCGCGCGTGAGGTTGATCCGTTGATGGGCTGGACCTCATCCAGTGACACACAGACCCAGGTGCGTCTCAAGTTCGACACCAAGGAAGAAGCGTTGGACTATGCCAAGAGCAATGGGATTGATGCGGTTGTCAGCGAACCGCACAAGCGCAAACCGAACCTGCGTGCCCGTGGCTATGGCGAGAATTTCGCAACCGACCGGCGCGGTCCCTGGACCCATTGAATGATCGAAATCCGCGAGGCCGACCCAACCTCGGACGCATTGCGCCCGGTGGTCGAGGCGCATTTTGCCCATAGCGAAACGGCAGGGCCTGCAGAAAGCAACCACACCATGGACGCCGAGTCGCTGGCAGGGCCGGGCATTCGGTTCTGGGCGATGTATGAGGCCGGCAAGCCGGTCGGGTGCGGTGCGCTTAAGACCCTGCCGGACGGTACGGCCGAGGTGAAATCCGTGCATATCATCTCAGAAGTGCGCGGGCGCGGGCTGGCGCGCACCATGATGAACCACCTGGCAATTCTGGCGCAGAGCGAAGGGTTTTCCGCCCTGGTTCTGGAAACCGGTGCCGACCACCTGCCCGAATATGACGCGGCCCGAAAGTTGTATGAGGCGCTGGGATATGCGTATTGCGGGCCGATCTACGGTTATGAAGACGACCTCAACAGCGCCTTCATGCGCTTGGCCCTTGAACCCCGCCCGTAAAAACCGCAAGAAGGGCGCAGCGGTCCCTTAGCTCAACTGGATAGAGCAGCTGACTTCTAATCAGCAGGTTGAGGGTTCGAGTCCTTCAGGGATCGCCATTTTACAACAACAGGTTAACATCCTGAGCTTGCAAACGCGTGGTTTTATTTTCGTTTGGGCGAAGATTTTCAACGGATCTTTATTAAAGGCCTGTTCGAAATTTGGAGAGTGGCCATACTCTGCCATCCAATAGGCCCAACGATTTCCCGCACCGTAACGAAAAAGTGGTAATAAAACGCGACGTGGGGCAGTCTGGAAACCTGCGCCCAGCCAGGAGGTTTCGAAATGCCCCGCTACAACGACATGTTCGAACTGTCGGTCAAGGACATCGACCTGATCGAAAGCTCTCTCCGGATCGCTTTGGCATCGCAGTCTCACGCATCTGCGCAAGAGGATGAAGACGAGAAATCGAAGCGCGAGGAAACGCTTCGCGACATTCAGGAATTGTTGGGGCGGCTTCACGACCAGAAGATATTCTACCGGCCAAAAAGCGGCGTTTACGTCGTGGGTTAGGCTGGGGACACGCGGCCCGAACTCGGGCTGTGTTCTGTGCGCTTCGTGAATACGTCACAGACGGATTGGCCCGATCAATGTACCTTTCGAATATTTTAGAAAGGTCATTGTTATGCGAACATACAAAATCCCGACACAAAAGCTGAGCGTTGCGCCCGGAATCACGGTGAAGTTTCACGGAAAAGTCTATGTGGATTTCCCTAAAGCCAGGATTGAGGTTCCAACAAGCGTAACAGGCTGCAAGGACCACACCTACCGCATCACTCTGGACCCCGCCAAAGGTCATTGGGACGGTCAGGACAGCCACAAATGGACGCTTGCAAACTACGAGGTGGTCGTTCGGCTGAGTATCGATCCAATCAGGCCTAGATTTGTCAACGCCGAAGTCTTTCACCCGGTCAAGGGGAAGCGCCACCGGTTATGGCACGATGAGTTCGAAATCTATGACCCTTACAAAGAGCGCAAGGTCGAGATGTTCGCGCAGGGCGCTTTTATCGATCCGATCAAATCGAATGCCGACCATACATATGCGGTTGGATACGATGATGCCGGTAAGCGGAACTACCTGTGGCCTTGCGGGGGCGATCACGACGAAAATCAGCGGTCCATTGGTCATGGAATGGCCTTTCAACCCGAATGTGATTGCCTGTCGCAAATGCGAACCGACCCGCTGACAAAGGGTCTGGCCGGAATCCGGTACGGTCTCGACGGTGTCTGCCATCAGGCGACCAACAGGATCATGTGTACGGCCGGGCTCGAAGTGAACGACGCAAAAGGTTATAAATCAAAGGGCTGGACAAATCTGACGCACACGCTTTACGGGCGGTTGGGTCTGTTGGCCATTGACGGTCTGGGTGTCAAAAAGTGGAAAAGCATCTGCGACGGCTGCCTGACTAAGCGCTACCCGCGGTGTTCGGAAGAAACAGAGTTTTTGGTATCTCCAAACGAACATCCGGGACTGATGCAATCGCACGTGGATTTGCATCAGGAAATGATCGTCCAGTTGCGTCATGACCTGCTGGATGCCTACACGAAGCTTGCTGCCGGAAAGCTGACGCCAACGGAATACGCGGATGTGCTGAACGCATCCATCAATGGCCACAAGGCGCAGATGCAGGACGTTCTGGGTGACACCCTGCATGCAGAGATTTTTGAGGATATCGCCACTGTCGACGTGGTCGTCGTTGACCCCAAAATCGCCGAAGCTGTTTTTGCAAACGGTGTGTCGTAGGCACGCTTCAAGTGCAGTCAGGCAGCAGATCCGGCAACGAAGAACACGGCAAAGCCGGGCCTGCCACATCGGGCCTGACAGGCTCATGCGACCGGATTCTGCACCAATTTTCAGCACTGCGCAAAAACATCTTGCAACCGGTTGCAAAGCGAAACATTCTGTCACGCGAATAAAGGATTCGGGAGAATTGAATGCTGAGGATCGGATTGCTGGGGGCCGGACGTATCGGCCGCGTGCATGCGCAGGCGATCACCGCCCACCCAAAAAGCCAGCTATGTGCTGTGTCCGACGCGGTGGCAGAGGCGGCTGAAGGCCTTGCCTCGGACACCGGGGCCGAGGCCCGCAGTTCTGACGACATCATCGCGGACCCGGCAATCGATGCGGTGCTGATCGCCACGCCAACGGACACTCATTCCGGCCTGATCGAAGCGGCAACCCGTGCCGGAAAGGCGGTTCTGTGTGAAAAACCTGTTGATCTGAACCTCGAACGCGCCATCGCCTGTCAAAAGGCCACGGCGGACAGTGGCCAACCTGTCATGATCGGGTTCAACCGCCGGTTCGACCCCAATTTTTCCGCGCTTAAGGCTGCGTTGGACGCAGGGGAAATCGGCAAATCCGAAATGTTGTCGATCACCTCATTCGACCCCGCTCCACCGCCGGTCGGTTATATCAAGGTGTCCGGCGGCTTGTTCCGGGACATGATGATCCACGATTTCGACATGGCGAATTATCTGATGGGTCAGCTGCCAAAAACCATCTCCGCCGTGGGGACATCGGTTGTGGACCCCGAAATCGGCAAGGCCGGAGACGTGGATACCGCTGTTGTTACAATGACTTATGATGATGGTCGGATAGCCGTCATCAAGAACTCCCGCCGGGCGGCCTACGGATATGATCAGCGCGTCGAACTGCTGGGTTCTGAGGGTTTGTTGCAGGCTCACAATATGCTGGAAAACACGGTGGTCAAATCCACCGACAAAGGCGTTGTCGGGGCGAAACCAACCTATTTCTTCCTGGAGCGTTACATGCCGGCCTATCAGGCGGAATGGGATGCGTTTGTACAGGCGGCCCTGACGGGTGCCGCGCTGCCGGTGACGCTGGAAGACGGGGTTGCCGCGCTTGCAATGGCCGAGGCCGCGACGCGGTCGACGCAGTCCGGAAGGCCGGTTGACATGTCTGAAATTTTGAAACCGGTTGCAAAATGACCGGAATGCTTCAAACTGACATCAGCTCCGTATCAGATCGGAGTCGCAGAGATTCGGCGCTGCCGAATGATTGGGGCTGACACCCCGACACGAAAATAGACTGTTCTAATGGGAGGAAACAGAATGAATAAGTTCGTAAAGGGCGCACTGGCAGCAGGGGCTCTGGCGCTGGCGACACCTGCATTTGCGCAGGAGATTGTTGTCGTTTCGCACGGCCAGGCCAATGATGCCTTCTGGAACGTCGTCAAGAACGGTGTCGAACAGGCCGGCAAGGACGTGGGCGTGAACGTCGAATACCGCGCGCCTGAAACTTTCGACATGGTGGCCATGTCGCAGCTGATCGACGCTGCCGTGAACCAGGAACCCGATGGTCTGATCGTTTCGATCCCGGATGCGGATGCGCTTGGCCCGTCAATCGAACGCGCAGTTGCAGCCGGTATCCCGGTGATCTCGATCAACTCGGGTTCTGATGTTTCCAAGGAATTGGGCGCCCTGCTGCATGTCGGTCAGGACGAGTTCGACGCGGGCAAGGCTGCTGGCGAAAAACTGGCGTCGATGGGCGGCAGCACGGCGATCTGCGTCAACCACGAGGTGGGCAACGTCGCGCTTGACTTGCGTTGCGCGGGCTTCACCGAAGGTTTTGGCGGCAATGTCGAAGTTCTGCCGACCTCGAACGATCCGTCGGAAATCGAATCGAAGGTGGCTGCTGCGCTGGCCGCTAACGAAGCCATCGACACCGTCATGGCGCTGGGTGCCAGCTCGGCCGGTGAGCCTGCGGTTGCAGCCGTCAAAGGGTCTGGCCGCGACGTGAACGTCGCCTCGTTCGACCTGTCGGCAAACTTCCTGCAGTCGATCGCGGATGGCGACGCGGCCTTTGCCATCGACCAGCAGCAGTATCTGCAGGGCTACTTGTCGGTGAACTTTATGGGTCTGCACGCCAAATATGGCCTGATGCCCGGCGGCAACGTGCCTTCGGGTCCGAACCTGATCACGCAGGAAAAGGCGGCGCAGGTGATCGACCTGTCCGCGCAGGGCATCCGCTAATCCCGGAAAGTTCCGGCAAACAACAGGATCGGCGCCAGCGCGCCGATCTCACCGAATTGGGAGGAAACCATGAGTGAGTCAGCGCCCGTCGTATCGGACGAAAGGGTCAAGAAAGAACCGTTCCTAACCAAACTCATGAAACGGCCTGAGTTGGGCGCCATGGCAGGTGCCGTCCTGGTTTTCGTGTTCTTTGCGATCACTGCGGATGAGTCGATGTTTACCCTTGCCGGCGTCATGAACTTCATGACCCCCGCCGCGCAGCTGGGGATTCTGGCCATCGGGGCCGCGCTGCTGATGATCGGCGGAGAGTTCGACTTGTCGATCGGGTCGATGGTCGCGTTCTCGGGGCTGTTTTTCGGCGTCTGCGTCGTGACCTGGCAATTGCCGCTGATCTTCGCCATCCCAATGACATTCCTGTTCGCGGCCTGTGTCGGTGCGATCAACGGCAATATCGTGATCCGCTCGGGCCTGCCATCGTTCATCGTGACGCTGGCGTTTCTGTTCATTCTGCGCGGCCTGTCCCTGGTTGGTTTGAAAATGGCGACAGGCGGCTCGACCCAGTTGCGCGGCGTGCGCGATGCGGTCGAAAACGACTGGCTGGCACCATTCTTTTCCGGCGAAGCGTTCGGCGGCCTGTTCGCCTGGCTGGCGGCCAACGGCATGATCGACACGTTCAAAAGCGGTGCGCCCAAGGTGCCGGGTATCCCGGTCGAAATCCTGTGGTTCATCGTCATCACGCTGGCGGCGACTTATGTGCTGCTGCGCACTCCGGTCGGAAACTGGATCTTCGCCTCGGGCGGGGACAGGGTTGCGGCTTCGAACTCAGGTGTTCCGGTCAACCGCGTCAAGGTTTCGCTGTTCATGCTGACCGCATGCTGCGCCGCATTGGTTGCGATCATCACGGTGATGGACGCTGGTTCGACCGATGCGCGCCGGGGCTTCCAGAAAGAATTCGAGGCGATCATCGCCGCAGTGATCGGCGGCTGTCTGCTGACCGGCGGATATGGCTCGGCCATCGGGGCGTTCTTTGGCTCGATCATCTTCGGCATGGTTGTCATCGGCCTCACCTATACCGACTTCGATCAGGACTGGTTCCAGGTCTTCCTGGGCGCCATGCTGCTGATCGCCGTTCTGTTCAACAACGCGATCCGTAAACGCGTAACCGGGGAGCGCTGATATGACCGAAGACACCAAGTTTCACCACGGCGACGCGACCGATGCCGCCCCGATCGTGGAAATGAAAAATATCGAAAAGCACTTTGGCAATATCATCGCCCTTGCCGGCGTCAGCTTTGACGTCAAGCCCGGGGAATGCCACTGTCTGCTGGGCGACAACGGTGCGGGTAAATCCACCTTCATCAAGACCATGTCCGGCGTGCACAAACCCACCAAGGGCGAGATCTTTTTCGAAGGTCGGCCCCTGCATTTCGACACGCCGCGCGATGCGATGGAGGCGGGCATTGCGACCGTGTTCCAGGATTTGGCAATGATCCCGCTGATGAGCGTGACGCGAAATTTCTTCATGGGCCGCGAGCCTACCAAGGGCAAAGGTCTGCTCAAGCGGTTCGACGTCGATCAGGCAAACGATGTCTGCATGGAAGAGATGCGCAAGATGGGTATCAACCTACGTGGGCCGGATCAGGCTGTGGGCACCCTGTCCGGGGGGGAGCGTCAGACCGTTGCCATCGCCCGCGCTGTCTATTTCGGTGCCAAGATCCTGATCCTGGACGAACCGACATCAGCGCTAGGTGTGCGCCAGACCTCGAACGTTCTGGCCACCATAGACAAGGTGCGCAGCCAGGGTGTTGGCGTTGTCTTCATCAGCCACAACGTGCGCCACGCGCTGGCGGTGGGCGACCGCTTTACCGTGCTGAACCGCGGCAAGACTCTGGGCACTGCAAGGCGTGGCGAGATTACGCCGGAAGAGTTGCAGGACCTGATGGCAGGCGGTCAGGAGATGGCCCAGCTCGAAGGATCGCTCGGCGGGACCGTCTGAGCGACGAACTACAGGATGTTCCGCCGCAACAGGTGGGCCATCCAAACCCCGTGGCACCAGACGGCCGCACCCTGATCAGGCCGGTTCATGCGCCTGAAACCTTCAAAAATGCGAAACCCGACAGATTGCCCGCAGCGGCATGTGTTGAAAGGGATCAAGATGAGCAAGACAATCCGACTGACCGCCGCGCAAGCTCTGGTGCGCTATCTGGGGGCACAGATGAACGAGGGCGGAGAGCCTTTCATCGCCGGTGTCTGGGCGATTTTCGGTCACGGCAACGTGGCCGGTCTGGGCGAGGCCTTGCATGGTGTAAGGGACAGCCTGCCAACCTATCGCGGTCATAACGAGCAGACCATGGCGCATGCGGCCATTGCATATTCCAAACAAATGCGCCGCACGCGTGCCATGGCCGTGACCTCGTCAATTGGTCCCGGCGCCACCAACATGGTGACGGCAGCGGCGCTGGCCCATGTGAACCGGCTGCCGGTTCTGCTGCTGCCCGGCGACGTGTTCGCCACGCGCGGTCCCGATCCGGTTCTGCAGCAGATCGAGGATTTCGGAGACGGTACCGTCAGCGCCAATGACTGCTTCAAACCGGTCAGCCGTTATTTCGACCGTATTTCCCGCCCCGAGCACCTGCTCACGGCGCTGCCGCGCGCCTTCCGCACCATGACCGACCCCGCCGATTGCGGGCCGGTAACGCTGGCCTTCTGTCAGGACGTGCAGGCCGAGGCCTACGACTACCCCGAAAGTTTCTTTGAACCCCGTGTCTGGTATCAACGCCGCATCCGCCCGGACGAGGGCGAACTGGCCCGCGCCGTGGCCGCGATCAGGGCAGCAAAACGCCCGGTTATCGTTGCCGGCGGCGGGGTGCACTATTCAGGCGCGACCGATGCGCTGCAAAGCTTTGTTGAAACGCACAACATTCCGATTGCCGAGACGCAGGCGGGCAAATCCGCGCTGGCCTGGGATCATCCGCTGAATCTGGGCCCCATTGGTGTGACCGGCGGGCAACCCGCCAATGATATCTGCGCCGAAGCCGATCTGGTCTTGGGCATCGGTACGCGTTTGCAGGATTTCACTACCGGCTCGTGGGGTCTGTTCTCGAACCCCGAACGCGAGATGGTCTGCCTGAACACTGCTACCTATGACGCCGAGAAACATGGCGCGATGCCCCTGCAATCTGATGCGCGTGTCGGGTTGGAGGAGTTGGGCGTCGCTCTTCAGGGCTACCGCGCTGATCCCGTGGCTGACACGCTGAAGGCGGAATGGTTCGGCAAGGTCGACAAACTGACAGACGCGCCCGGCGACGGCAATGCCCTGCCCACGGACATGCAGGTGGTGGGCGCGGTTCAGCGCGCCGCGCATGACGATACAGTGGTCATGTGCGCGGCGGGCACCATGCCGGGTGAGTTGCACAAGCTGTGGAAAGCGCCGCGCCCCGGTGCCTACCACATGGAATACGGCTTTAGCTGCATGGGGTACGAGATCGCGGGGGCGATGGGCATCAAGATGGCCCAGCCCGATCGGGACGTGATCTGCTTTACAGGCGACGGCACCTATATGATGGCGAACTCGGAAATGGCGACGGCGGCGATGATGGGTGTCTCTTTCACCGTGGTCATTACCGACAATCGCGGCTTTGGCTGCATCAACCGTCTTCAGATGGGTACGGGTGGGGCCGAGTTTAACAACCTGCTGGATCATGCGGTGCATGAGAACCCCTCGGCCATTGATTTTGCAGCCCATGCGGCGGCGATGGGAGCGACATCGGTCAAGGTCAGCAGCATTGCCGAACTGGAAGATGCGCTTGCCAAACGTGGCGAGGTCACAGGACCTTATGTGGTGGTGATCGACACCGATCCGTACCCCTCGACCGAATATGGCGGCACATGGTGGGAAGTGGCGGTTCCCGAGGTCAGCATCCGCCCTGAAGTGAATGAAAAGCGCGCGGCCTATGAAGTCGCCATCAAGGAAAGAAACACGAAATGAGCGTGAAAATCGGGATCTCTCCGATCGCCTGGCAAAATGATGACCTGCCGGATCTGACCGCCGCCTATACAATGGAGCAAGCGCTGAAGGAGTCGCGTGAGATCGGTTACACCGGTGTCGAACGCGGCCAGCGGATGCCCGGCGACACTGACGGGCTGCGCGCCTATCTGGAAGGCAATGATATCGCGCTATGCGGTGGCTGGTGCTCGGGCGCGTCACTGGTCAACGATTTCGCGACAGAGCGTGAGGCCGTGCGCGAGCAGGTCGAGCAATTCGTGGCTCTGAACAGTCCGTGCATCGTCTATGCCGAATGCTCGAACACCGTGCAGGGTCAGATCGGCACCCCGGTCAACAACCGCCCGAAACTGTCCAGGGACGAGGTCTTGGCCTATGCCGCCAAGATCACCGAGCTGGCGAAATGGATGGCGGATCAGGGTATGCCGATGGCCTACCACCACCACATGGGCACGATCATCGAAACCGAAGATGACGTGAACTGGCTGATGGAAGGGTCGGGCTCAGAGGTAAAGCTATGTTTCGACACCGGCCACCTGCTGTTTGGCGGTGGGGATGTTCTGGCCACCCTGAGCCGCTGGGGCGACCGGGTGCACCATGTCCATTTCAAGGACATCCGTCCGGCGGTCGTGCAGGACGTGCGCGAGAACAACCGCAGCTTTCTGGATGCGGTGATTGCCGGCGCGTTCACGGTTCCGGGCGATGGCTGCATCGACTTTCAGGCCGTGTCCAATGCGCTGAAAGCGATGGATTACGACGGCTGGATCGTGGTCGAGGCCGAGCAGGACCCTGCCAAAGCGCCACCCTATGAATACTCCAAGAAAGGTTACGACCACATCGTCGAGGTCTGTGGTCAGGCCGGATTGGAGATCGTCGCGTAACATCCGCCCAATTGGGCAACACCTTGGCCATGAGAAAGGAGAACGTCATGGTAGATCGGGACCTTGGTTTTGTCGGTTATTTCGACCGGGAATCCTGTGATCTGGATGAATTCAAGGTGCTGACCTCTCAGAACCTCGACGCTGGCGCGGTGCCACATGCCGCGTCGGTCGAGAAGAACGTTCCAATCTACGACATGCGGGCCTTGCGCCCTGCGCTGGAACAAGCGGATCAGCGCAAGGCGCTGTTGGCAGAGTGGGGTCGCGTTCTGGACAAATCCGCGGGTGTGATTGCCCTGAAAGGTGCCTTCGCGAACACGTCCGTGATCGACCGGGCCAGCGATGTCTTCCATCGGATCATCGTAGAAGAACGCCAAAGCGGCGCGGGTGAGGGCGATCACTTTGCCGCATCGGGCGCCAATGACCGGGTCTGGAACGCGCTCCAAAAGCAGTGCCTACGTGACCCTGAAGGCTTTGCGCTCTACTTCGGAAATACGGCCATTGCCGCCGCTTGTGAAGCGTGGCTGGGGCCGAACTATCAGGTCACGGCCCAGATCAATCAGGTGCGTCCCGGTGGAAAGGCCCAGCAGGCGCACCGCGATTACCATCTGGGGTTCCAGAGCGCCGACACGGCCGCGCGCTATCCGGCGCACGCCCATCTGGTTACCGCATCTTTGACCTTGCAGGGGGCGGTTGCCCATTGCGACATGCCGATAGAGAGCGGTCCGACCAAGCTGCTGCCGTTCTCGCAGCTTTATTCGCCGGGCTATCTGGCCTTTCATGACGCGGCGCATCGGGCGCATTTCGAAGAAAACTGTATTCAGCTGCCTTTGGAAAAAGGGGATGCGGTGTTCTTCAACCCGGCCCTGTTTCATGCCGCAGGGGAAAACAGCAGCGCGGATATTCACCGGATGGCGAACCTGCTGCAGATTTCATCCGCCTTTGGCCGCGCGATGGAGGCGATTGACCGGCGTTCCATGTCCCAAGCTGTGTTTCCGGCGCTGATCGCACTGAAACAACGCGGCGAACTCAGCACGGCAGAATTGGATGCAGCTATTGCCGCAACAGCCGAGGGGTATTCGTTTCCAACCAATCTGGATACCGATCCGCCCATCGGTGGCAACGCGCCCGAAAGTCAGGCCGACATCCTGCGTCGGGCTGTGTCCGAGGGATGGACCGAAGCGCAACTGTCCGAGGCTTACGCAGCCCTGCAAACAAGGCAAGCTGCCTGACTTCAAGACACTGGCGGGCCGCTAAGGCCCGCCCAATAAGGAGAAAACACATGGCAGACCTGCTGAAAAAGCCGTTCGGAACCCGGGGCAAGGTGCACGATATCACGCCTGCATGTGCCGGGTGGCACTATGTCGGTTTCGGGCTTTACCATCTGAAAGCGGGCGACCGGGCAGCCGAGGCAACCGGCGACCGCGAGGTCATTCTGGTGATGGTTGAAGGCAAGGCACAGATCAGCGGAGCGGAGCAGGACTGGGGCGTTCTGGGTGACAGGATGAGTGTTTTTGAGAAAACCCCGCCGCATTGCCTCTATCTGCCAAACGGAACCGAGTGGGAGGCTGTGGCCGAAACCGATTGCGTCATCGCCGTATGCTCGGCCCCGGGCAGGGGCGGACATCAGGCCCGCCGCATCGGTCCCGATGGGATTACCCTGACCGAACGGGGCAAGGGTGTGAACACGCGCTACATCAACAACATCGCGATGGAGAATGAAGACTACGCAGACAGCCTGCTGGTGACTGAAGTGTTCACGCCGAACGGGCACTGGTCCAGCTATCCCAGCCACCGCCATGACGAGGATGACTATCCGCGCATCACCTATCTTGAGGAAACCTATTACCACCGCCTGAACCCCGCCAATGGATTTGGCATTCAAAGGGTCTATACCGATGACGGGCAGCTGGATGAGACGATGGCCGTCTCGGATGGCGATGTTGTGACCGTCCCGCGCGGACATCACCCTTGCGGTGCGCCATATGGTTTTGAGATGTATTACCTGAATGTCATGGCCGGGCCGCTGCGAAAGTGGCGCTTTGTTCCGGCCCCCGAAGTTGAATGGATCATGGAGCGGGACGGTTGACAGATAGCTTTGCCAGTTACCCCAGCCTTGCAGGCAAAACCGTCTTCGTCACAGGCGGCGCTGGCGGCATCGGGGCCGAAACCGTGCGGGCCTTTGCCGCACAGGGTGCGAAGGTAGGGTTTCTGGACATCAACGCGGATGCCGGGCTCGCCTTGCTGGCCGATCTGGACGGCGAGCACGCCTTTGCCCAATGCGATCTGCGCGATATCGAAGCCCTGCAGACGGCAATCGGAGAACTGGCCGACGAATTGGGTGCTGCCGATGTACTGGTCAACAATGCCGCCCATGATGACCGCCACGACTGGCGCGAAGTGACGGCCGAGTATTGGGATGAACGTATGGCGATCAACCTTCGCCACATGTTCTTTGCCATTCAGTCTGTTGCCCCGGGAATGATTGCAAAAGGCGGCGGCTCAATCATCAATCTCGGCTCGAATTCCTGGTGGGAGGCCGGGGCCGGTTTCCCCGCTTACGCCACGGCAAAATCCGCCGTTCACGGCCTGACCCGAACCATGGCGCGCGAGCTTGGGGACCACCGGATCCGCGTCAACACCGTTGTACCCGGCTGGATCATGACGGACCGGCAGAAAGACCTGTGGGTGACGCCCGAAGCGCTGGCGAAACAGGTTGACCGGCAATGTCTTCCCGACCCGATCGATCCCGTCTACGTGGCCCGCATGGTTCTGTTTCTGGCCTCTGATGATGCCGCGATGTGCAGCGCTGGCAATTTCATGGTCGAAGGCGGCTCGATCTGATCTGCACTTTCTAGGAGAGCTGGCATGTCTCATCCGTTTGAACTTGCGGCCTGCGCCGAGATGCTCTGGCTGGATAAACCTTTGCACTGGCGGGCGGCGCGGCTGAAAGAAATGGGGTTCGGCGTGGGGCTTTGGAGCTGGCCTGATCTGGACATACCAAAGCTTGAAGCCACTGGCGCGGAATTCACCATAATGGACGGCTATGTCGAAGGACGACTGGCCGATGATGAAGGCGCCGAGATGCTGCTGAAAACCGCACGCGAGTCGGCACAGGTGGGCAAGCGGCTGGGTGTACAACGCCTGAATTTGCACGGAACGGGTCTGGGCGAAAGCGGCATACCAATCTGGCAGCATGATGTCGTGACCGGCCAGATGTGGCTGAAAGCGCGCGATACGCTGAACCGCATTTGCGATTTGGCCGAGGAGGAAGGCGTGGTCTTCACGCTGGAAAACCTCAACCAACTGGACCATCCCGGTTGTCCGTTCGGATCGACCGAAGACGTTCTGGCCCTGGTGTCGTCCGTTGACCGCCCTCAGCTGCGCATCAATCTGGATCTCTATCACACGCAGATCGGCGAAGGCGACCTGATCCGCTGGTGCGACAAATGCCTGCCCTGGATCGGCGAGATTCAAGTGGCTGACAATCCCGGCCGGTGCGAGCCCGGAACGGGCGAGGTTAACTACGCCTCGGTCGCGCGTGCACTATATGATCTCGAGTACCGGGGACCGGTGGGCTTGGAAGCCTACGCGCTGAAGGATCCCGAAACTGCGCTGGCCGCGTTCCGGGCGGCCTTTACGGTCTGACGATTATCGCTGCGGTGGGGCGCCGAATGCGCGGATCACCGTACGGGCGGCGGCTTCGACCGGATCAAGCGTCTCTTTCAAAATGGTGACACGATCGAATCGGTCGGGGTCGCGGTTGACCGCGTCGCGCAACGCGGCGCCAAAGGTCATGCGCAGCTCGGTTCCAATGTTGAATTTGCAGATCGAGCTGTCGCGCGCCAGCCGGCTGCGCTGTTCCACCGGCACACCGGAGCCGCCATGAATCACCAATGGCACGTCTGTCATCGCGTCGATCCGCGCGATGCGGTCCTCGTCCAGACCGCCTTCCTTGTTTTCCTGCAAGTGGACATTTCCGACCGAGATCGCCATCGCATCCACACCGCTTTCGCGGGCGAATTTTGCAGCTTCTTCCGGATCGGTTCCGTTTGATCCCTCGCCCCCCGAATAGCCGACAAAACCAATCTCGCCCTCGCAGGAAATCCCGGCCGCATGGGCCATTTCGGCAATCGCCGCCGTTTCATCGATATTTTGCTGCAGTGGCTTGCGCGACCCATCGAACATCAACGAGGTAAAGCCGCTGTCCAGCGCTATTTTGCACTCCTCGAACGTGTAGCCATGGTCCAGATGCGCGACGACAGGAACCGAGGCGTTTTCGGCCAGATGCCGGAACATCTTGCCCAGAATCGGCAACGGCGTGTGCTCGCGGCAGCTGGGGCCCGCCTGCAGGATCACCGGTGCGTTTTCCGCCTCGGCCGCAGCTACATAGGCGCGCATGTCTTCCCAGCCCAGCGTGACAAGGCCCCCCACGGCATAGCCCTGTTCATAGGCGGGCCTCAGAACTTCGGAAAGCGTAACAAGGGTCATTTGAATTTCGCGATCATGTCTTTGATGCCTGGAATCGTCTCAATCTGGTAGGCATGTGTCGGCTGGAAATACTGCACCAGCGAGCGCTGGCTGAGGCCGCCGAGGATGGTGAAATAGTACATCTCATACCCCGGCAGTACGCAGCAGGGATGATAGCCGTTGTCGATGCAGATCGTGGATCCGTCGACAATATGATAGGCATCGCCGGGTTCGTTGTCCTCGCGCTGCAGCATTTGCAGGCCAGACCCCCAGTTGGGTTTGAAACGGAAATTGTAGGTCTCGTCATGCCGGGATTCGTCCGGCAACCGATTGGTGTCGTGTTTGTGGCTGGGGAAACCCGACCATCCGCCCTGACCGACGGTGAACAACTCGCTGACCAACAGGCGACCAACCTTGTCATGCTGTTTCTGGCCGAGGATGTGCTTGATCTTGCGGTGCGTTTTGGTGTCGTCGCTGCCGTATTGCACAAGGTCATGCTGGCGCACATCGAACGGATCCAGAACCTTGTCGTATTTTGCACCCGCAACAAACACCTCGGTCTCGTCCGACACGCAGACCATCTGCGCCTTTGCGCCCACCGGCACATAGACACCTTCCGGCTCGCCGTCCCAGACATCGTCGCCCCGGTTGCCCAACCGGGGGAACTGAACCCCTTCGACATCGACATCGACACTGCCGGTGGCGGGCACGATGCAGGTCTCATAGCCGGGCACCTGATATTCGAACGCCTCGCCCTTCTTCAGCTTGACGATGTTGAAATAGTTCAGCGGAACGGTCGGATCGTCCGCGTCGACGATCGGGTTGTTCCGGTTGTCATATGGCGCGATATGCATATCAAACTCCTATGAGGTGGGGCCGGGATGCGCGGCCAAAAAAGCGTTCAGTTCCGGCGTCGTCGGCATGGCGGGGGCGCAACCGGGTTGCGACACCACAATCGAGGCACAGGCCGAGCCACGCATCACGGCATCTTCCAGCGAATACCCCGCCGCAATTGAGGCCAGCAGACCGGCCATGAAACTGTCGCCGGCGCCGACGGGCTTGATCGCATCGACAGGGTAGATTCCGGTCGTGATCTCCTGACCGTCAGCAAGGGTCACGGCACCTTTTTCGCCCATCTTGTAAATCACGACGCGGCCCGGTTTTGCGGCCAGTTCACGGGCCTTGGCAAACCCCTTGTCGATGCCACCCGCCATGAACCCGAATTCTTCGTCATTGCCCACGATCAGGTCGCTCGCCTCGCCTGCCCGGGACAGGACGTCGGCGGCAACCTCGGGCGAAGGCCAGCTATAGGGGCGATAGTCGATGTCGAAAATCACCGGCAGACCTGCGTTGCGCGCGTTCTCGAAGGCGCGGAACGTGGCGCTGCGTGATGGTTCCGAAGCAAACACCGTTCCGGCAGAAAGGACGGCGGAGAAGGCGCCGTAGTCGACCTTGTCCGCATCCTCTGCCGTGACCTGGAAATCGACCGCGCCGTTGCGATAGATCACGTTCTGGAAGTTCTCGGTCGTGCTTTCATAGATCGCCATGGACATGCGGTATTCACCGCCGACCACGCGGATGTAGGATGTATCCACGCCGTAGTGCCGCAACCGGTTCAGGCAAAACCGCGCAACGGCGTCGTCCGAAACCGACGTGACCAGCGATGCCCGGCTGCCCAGCTTGACCAGACCGGCACATATGTTGGCGGACGAGCCACCCAGATCGGCGTGGAAGGTATCGGCATCCTCGCTTTTGACACCGATCGGGGTCGCGAACAAATCCATGCCTGCGCGCCCGAAAACGGCAAACCGGTTTCCTTTGATACCATCTATCAAAGCGCTCAAGTCATGTCCTCCGGCAAAATGGGGTCGGCAAAGTTTGGACCTTGCGTTGAATCGATTCACACGATACTGATTTTGCAACCGGTTGCAAATGATATGTTCGGAGCCGTGACAGATGCCTGAAATCGGAATTGGAATTGTTGGTGGCGGCTATATGGGCAAGGCCCATTCCGTTGCCATGGCGGCGGTGGGCGCGGTGTTCAACACCGCGTTGCGTCCGCGTCTCGAGATGATCTGCGCCTCAAGCCCTGAAAGCGCAGAACGGTATCGGGCGGCCTATGGATTCAAGCGCGCGACCGGTGATTGGCGGGCGCTGGTCAACGATCCGGAGATCGAGGCCGTGGTCATCGCCTCGCCGCAGGAAACCCACCGCCAGATTGCCGAGGCGGCCTTTGCCCTGGGCAAGCCGGTACTGTGCGAAAAACCCCTGGGCGCATCGATGGAGGATGGCGAGGCAATGGTTGCCGCAGCCGAAGCGGCCGGTGTCGCGAACATGGTCGGGTTCAACTATGTCCGCACGCCCGCAACACAATTTGCACGGAAACTGATTGCTGACGGAGAATTGGGTGATGTCACCTGGTTCCGGGGCGAACATACCGAGGACTTTTATGCCGATCCCGACGCTCCGGCCACATGGCGCACAACGGGCATGGCCAACGGAACCATTGGCGATCTTGCGCCCCATATGGTCAATGGCGCGCTTGCCTTGATGGGACCGATTGCCGAGGTGATGGCCGAGGTTGAAACCGTCCACGAAAACCGCCCAGGCGGCAAAGTCACCAATGACGACCATGCCCAGATCATGTGCCGGTTCGCAAATGGCGCGATGGGCAATATCTATGTCAGCCGCATCTCAACCGGGCGTAAGATGGGCTACGCATATGAGATTTCGGGCACCAAGGGCGCGCTTCGGTTCGATCAGGAAGACCAAAACGCCCTTTGGTTCTATCGCCGCGAAGGTCCCGAGGCGCATCGCGGATTTACAAAAATCCTGACTGGCCCCGCACACCCCGACTATGAACCCTTTTGTCAGGGTCCGGGTCACGGCACCGGCTATCAGGACCAGATCATCATCGAGGCCAAGGATTTCCTGCAGGCCATCGACACTGGCGAGCCGATCTGGCCAACTTTCCGCGACGGGCATGAGGTCAACCGCGTGCTGGCGGCTGCACTGGCATCTTCGGAACAGCGGCAATGGACAGAGATCCGCGATTTCTGATCGCAAAAACACCAAATTTCTACAGAGAGAAAAACCATGGCAAAGCTGAAATGGGGAATGATTGGCGGTGGCGAAGGCAGCCAGATCGGACCCGCGCACCGTCTGGGCGCTTTGGCGGACGGGCAGTTTGAATTTGCGGCAGGTGCGCTGGATCACCGCCCCGATGTGGGCCGCGAATATGCGCAGCGACTGGGAATTGCTGCCGATCGCGCCTATGGAGGCTGGCAGGACATGCTGGCGGGCGAAAAGGACCGCCCCGACCGCATCGATCTGGTGACGATCGCCACCCCGAATGCGACGCATTTCGAGATCGCGAAAGCCTTTCTTGAGGCCGGGTTCAACGTGCTGTGCGAAAAGCCCATGACCATGACCGTCGAAGAAGGCGAAGAGATCGTCCGCATAGCGCAGGCCTCGGGCAAGATCTGCGCCGTGAATTACTGTTATTCCGCCTATCCGATGGTGCGCCAGGCCCGCGCCATGGTGCGGGCGGGCGAGATCGGCAATGTGCGGCTGGTGGTGACCAATTTCAGCCACGGACATCACGGCGACGCCACGGATGCCGACAACCCCCGTGTGCGCTGGCGTTATGACCCTGCGATGGCGGGCGTTTCGGGCCAGTTCGCTGATTGCGGCATTCACGCCCTGCACATGGCCAGCTTCATCTGCGACGACGAGGTCGAAAAGCTCTCGGCCGATCTGGCCTCGACCATTACGAGCCGCGTGCTTGAAGACGATGCGATGATCAATTTCCGCACGCAGAAAGGCACGGTTGGACGGCTCTGGACATCGTCCGTGGCCATCGGACGTCAGCACGGGTTCGACATTCAGGTGTTTGGCGAAACCGGTGGGTTGCGCTGGACCTCGGAACAGCCCAACCAGCTGATCTATACACCCGTGGGCGGCAGAACCCAGATCATCGAAAAAGGCGAGGGCGGTCTGCATGAAGAGACTCAGCGTCTGTCCCGCGTTGCCATCGCCCACCCCGAGGGTTTCCCACTGGCCGTGGCCAACATCTATTGCGATCTGGCCGATGCCATCCGAGGTGAGATTCGTGACGGGTTGCCTACGCCGTCGGACGGCGTCCGCTCGATCGCGGCGGTTCATGCCGCGGTCGCTTCGTCGAAAGAAGAAGGCGTCTGGAAAGACGCCCGCCCGCCGATGTTCCGCTGATTATGAGCGGGGCCGCAACGTGCCCCGCTCAATCACCCGGCAAGGGAAGATACGTGCTTCGGGATACCGGGCGGGGTCCTTCAACATCTCCTCGACCAGATCGACGGACGAGGTGATGATCTGCTTGATCGGCTGGTGAATGGTCGTCAGATTCACGCTTTCCCAGCGCGACATTTCCATATCGTTCAGACCGATGATGCCGATATCGATGCCCGGCTTCAGCCTGTGATCCGACAGGGCGGACAACGCCCCGATCGAAAGGATGTCATCGCCGCAGAAATACCCATCAGCCGGAGCCCCTTCCAGGAGTCGCAGCATCTCGGCGCGCCCGGCTTCAAACGAATAGTTGTCGGCGAAAGAATGGGACACTTCCAGGTCGGTGTATTTTTCGACCTCTTCCATAAACCCGCGATACCGGTCCATGGCCGAAGTCGCATCCTTGGGGCCACCCAGATATCCGACACGCTTGTAGCCGCGTGCCATCAACTCACGCGCGGCCATGCGACCGCATTCCACGTTGTCGATCCCCACGACGTGGACTTCGGGCGAGGTGGCAGACCGACCGAACGTGTGCACAACGGGGACGCCTGCATCGTGAAACGCCTTGGCAAAACTCGGCGGCAGAGTGGACGAGGCGACAATCACCGCATCAACCGAATACTGCCGCAGCATCCTGACCGAATTCGCGGGCTCCGTTTCGTCCGTCAGATTGACAATCAGCGGGCGCAGCCCACGTTCCTGCAGGGCGCGGGTGAACTGGTCGAACACCTCAAGGAAAATCGGGTTGTGAAAGTTGTTGGAAATCAGCCCGATCAGCTTGGTCCGCCCTGTCGTCAGAGAGGATGCAAGCGCGTTGGGGCTGTACCCCAGTTCCTGCGCGGCTTTTTCGACCTTGCTGCGGGTCTTGGCCGAAACCGACGCGCCCTCGGTAAACGTGCGCGAGACCGCCGAGCGCGAGACGCCGGCAAGGGCTGCAACATCTTTGAGCGTGACACTCATGATTGGTGTCTGTGGATTGGGGGGAGGCTAGGAAGTAATTTCATAGTAGCACTATGCACCTTTGCACGAAACTTGCAATCGGTTGCAATGCGGCGGTTGCAGTGGCGCAGATGATGGCGTTAGTCCCTTGAAGCAGGCGGCGTGTCATGCCCAAAAAACGCATAAGTCTGGCGCGCCCTCAAGCTCATCGTATGTCAGCCGTCCAGCACCGCGTCCGCAGCCGTTTTGAGAGCAAATGAGATTATGGGCTGCGATACATTGTGCAGCGTGACCTCTCCCAGGGGAACGGCGTTCGAACAGGCGGGTTCAATGTCCTTTGACACGACGATCCTGTGGTTTGCCGACTTCCCGTATTCACCAAGCCGGGCCGCTATATTGGCGGCCTGACCGATGACGGTGAAATCCAGCCGTTCGCGAGAGCCGACATTGCCATACGTCACCCGGCCATAGGCCAACCCGATCGAGCAGTCGCAATGCGCATCCGAGCCCTCCCCGCGTAGGGTGGCCAGTTTTTCCACGATCCCGATCGCTGAACGCTGCGCATTGGTGCGGGCGGCGGCGGCATCGTCGCCTGCCGGAAACACCGCAAGAACCGCGTCACCGATGAATTTCAGAACCTCGCCACCGTTTTCGTGCACGATCCCCGAAACCGTTTCGAAGAAATCGTTGAGCAGGTTGATATAGGCTGATCGGCCCAGATTCTCTTCAAGGCTGGTCGAATTGCGAAGGTCGCAGAACATGATGGCGGCATCGATTTCGTCGCCGTCGCCGCGTCGGATCTCGCCGCCTAGAACCCGTGCGCCCGTGCGTTTGCCGACATAGGTTTCCAGCAGAACCTGCGCGTTTTCGCGCTGCATGAACACCTCGTAAAACCGCGCGATTACGGCTGAGCATTCAAAGACCAGCCCAAGGTTTTCGGTGGTGAACCCATCCGGGTGATCGCAGGTCAGGGTCAGCACATTGGTGCGCCCGTCCGAAAAGCGCAGCGGCATGGCAACGTAATCGGTGGCGCCTTTTGCGCGCAGGTCTTCCATGATCGGAAAGCTGTTATGGGGATTATCGTCGTTCAGCCGCTGACGTACCCCGCCCAGCCCATTTGAGACGTGGCGCAGTGGGCTGTTGATATAGGCGGGGTGATCGTGAATTTCATAGGTCGGGACGTTGGTCGAAATCTCGGCCGCGCCTTTTTCCCAGATGTAGTGTTTTCCCGCGATCAGCGGGTGCAGCGACCAGGCCAGAATGCTGAGGCGCTGAATGTGAATACCATGGTCCAGCATCTTTTCTGCAAGGGCCTTGGTGAAGGCTTCGGGCGTTTCGTTCTCTGATGCGCCGCGCATCAGCCAATCGATCAGAGGGCCGCTGATGTTGCCATCCTGCGGTTCGCGAAGCGTGTTTTCCCCTAGATCCAGATCGGTATACGCATTGCGCATGAACCCGATGTGACCTTGTATGGCGGCGCTTTCGGGCAGGGCATCCTCATACGCCCAGACGGAGTTTCCCAGGCGCTCGCCGGCCAGAATCACATCATGATAAGTCGCGGTGCCTTTGAATGGGCAGAAGGTCTGCAATTCGGTTTCATCGCTCAGATCAACGCAGACATCCTCGCGGGGTATGTAGATCGTCGGCGCAAGGCGTGTTTCATACATGACCTTGGCGTTTGCGCTTTCCGCCAGAAGGATCTGATCGCGGTATATCGCAATCCGCCCCTTCAGCCGTTCGACCGAGATTCCATATCCTTTGGTTTCAGGTGTGGCGTGGATGTTCATCATCAACCTCCGCTGGCGCAGGTCTTTATAGGATGGGCCTTCACCGCCGGTTTTCCAAGGGCGTTAACGATGATTTGCAGAATTGTGCGCGGCAATGCTTGCGGATCAGACCATCTGAATGACGTCTTTTTCGATCGAAAGCATATAGCCCTTTTTGGCAATATTCTTGACCAGCAATTCGCTGACCATCTGATTGCCCAATGCATCACGCAGCCGCTTGATCCGGGTGGCACCGGCGGCCTCGTCGCAGTCGGCGGCATCCCTGCCCGAAATCATCGCTTCGATCTGAGCGCCGGACAGAACCTCGTCATCAAGCCGGGACTCGGCCAGAACCGACAGGGTTTCCATCGCCGCCGGGGTCAGTTTGAAATCCATGTTGTTGAGATAGACGGTGTTTTCCTCGCGGCTGATCAGCAGCGACGTCACCTGAATGCCGGTCCGTTCGATCTGCGCCATGCGCCGGTTCAGCAGCACGAGCATCACCAGAAACACCAGGGCCGAGATCAGCATCGCGCTGGCAAAGACCAAAAGGACAAAGATCACCATCCGGTAGCTGGACAGCGTGTCGGCAAATGCCGTGCCGGATTGGGCCAGAATCTCCAACAGGCGAATCTCGGTTTGCGAAGTCAGGTCGGACTCGATGAACAGGCGTTCGACACGGGCGTTGAAGGCGTTTGCATCTGGCAGGGTCCAGAACAGGAAGACGGCTGCCGTAACCAGAATCAGGACAATCGCGGCAATGCCCGCGCCAACTAGCCGCGCACCGGATCGCCGGGCCTCAGAAACGGAGAAAGAATTTTCCGGCATTTGTCTTCCTTTGATCCAATCCTTCGGGTCCGAATACGGATATGACGTTCAACAAGGTCCAGCCCGAAGCGCCGAGGCGTTGGGCGACCTCGGATTTGGCCTGTCCCTTGTCGCAGGCTGCAACCTGCATGACGCCGTAATGCAGCCGCAGGGGGTTGTCCTGTTTGGCCTTGTAATCCGCATAACACTGGGCCGCCGCGGCAGTGGGTCCCAGCGATATCAGGGCCATGAAGGCCAGAGAAGAGAGGATCTGTTTCATAGGCCGCATCCTGCGCATGAGGTGGCCGGAAATTCAATATCTCAAGGGGTTTGCGACGCTGATATCGGATAACAACCGCCCGTTATTGCTTGTCCGGCATGGTCGGCCCCAGGTTCTGGTCATCAAGTTCCCGGCCGTGAGCAGGCCGCCCGCAAAAAGACAAAGGACAGGCATAATGCACAGGAAATTCATTGCGCTGATCATTGCGACCGCCATCACGATAACCGGCATTTCCGTGTCACAGGCGCGCGCAGCCGACACCAGGGATCTGCTGGGCGGATTGGCGGCGCTGGCCCTGATTGGGGCAGGTGTTCACTACTACAACAAGGAAAGGCGCGCGGATCAGGCAACACGGCAGCACGCGCCGGTCTACCAGCCCCCTGTCGTCGATCACTACCCGGTGCGCCCGCGGCCGCAGCGGCTGGCACGATATGACCTGCCGCAGCGGTGCCTGCGCACCTTCAAGTCGTATTCGAACAAGCGCCCCCTGCTGACGCCGAAATGCCTCGGCAAGCATTACCGATATTCCGATAGCCTGCCCCGCCAGTGCGAAGTTGGTTTCTGGGATGGCAAAAAGGTCAAGCGGGCATACGAACCCGCATGCCTGCGCCAGCAAGGATACCGTGTGGTTCACCAGTAACGGGTTTCGAGCAGGAGCGGCGCCACAGAAGCGCCGTGCAGGAGAGGGTGGCGCAGGCTGCCCTCTCTTTTTTCTTGCGGTGTAGGCCGAAAAGCGCTTTGCCGGACGTATGACACAACCGAATTTCGATCTGGAACAGGCGCTTCTGGCGCGGGGGCATATCAGGGTTGCCGGCGTTGATGAAGTCGGGCGCGGCCCGCTGGCCGGACCTGTGGTTGCCGCTGCGGTCATCCTGAACCCCGATGATATCCCCGAAGGTCTGAACGATTCCAAAAAGCTGACCGCAAAGCGCCGCCAAGCGCTGGACGTTGCGCTGCGCGAACGGGCCGAAATCGCGTTGGGCGAGGCTTCGGTGGCGGAAATAGATGAACTCAACATATTGCGTGCCTCGCATCTGGCCATGACGCGCGCGGTTCAGGCTTTGGACCCGGCCCCGGATTTTCTGCTGATCGACGGCAACATGATTCCGCGCGGGCTGAAACTGCCGTCCCAGGCGGTGGTCAAGGGGGATGCCCGATCGCTGTCGATTGCGGCGGCCTCGATCATCGCGAAAAACCGGCGCGATCGGGTGATGGTGGATTTGGCGCAACAGCATCCCGGCTATGGGTGGGAGGCAAACGCCGGATATCCGACAAAACAGCATCGCGACGCGCTGCAAAATCTTGGTGTCACCCCACATCATAGACGTTCGTTTAAACCGGTCCACAATATCTTGTATCAAGAGTAAATCGTAAGTTGCTGATTCAAAAAAGAAATTGACGGCGAATCGTCTTTGACTCATCCTTGTCTCAACCAAATGAGCGCAAAAGCGCCGTGGAACCGAGGCAGTGAAATGACCACAATCAAGACAAAGGGCGCGGCGGCGCTCCCTATAAACACGATTCTATCCGGCGACTGCATCGATGTGATGAACAGTCTGCCTGAGGCGTCGGTGGACCTGATCTTTGCAGACCCGCCATATAACCTGCAACTGAAAGGCCAGCTTCACCGCCCTGACAACAGCCAGGTGGATGCCGTCGACGATCATTGGGATCAGTTCTCCAGCTTTGGTGCCTACGACCAGTTCACGCGGGACTGGCTGAAGGCGGCGCATCGCCTGCTGAAGCCGAATGGCGCGATCTGGGTGATCGGCTCTTACCACAACATCTTCCGCGTGGGATCCGCCCTTCAGGATGCCGGGTACTGGATTCTGAATGACGTTGTGTGGCGTAAATCGAACCCGATGCCGAATTTCCGGGGCAAGCGGTTCACCAACGCACACGAGACGATGATCTGGGCATCCAAGCGCGAAGGCGCGAAATACACGTTCAACTATGAAGCTCTGAAGGCCCTGAACGAAGGCGTGCAGATGCGCAGTGACTGGGTGCTGCCGATCTGCACCGGGCACGAGCGTCTGAAGGATGAAAACGGCGACAAGGCGCATCCGACGCAAAAGCCGGAATCGCTGTTGCACCGCGTGCTGATCGGCTCGACCAATCCCGGCGATGTCATTCTGGACCCGTTCTTCGGCACCGGCACGACCGGAGCTGTCGCCAAGATGCTGGGCCGCGAGTTCATCGGGATCGAGCGCGAAGAAAGCTATCGCAAGGTTGCCGAGAAACGCATTGCCAAAGTGCGCAAGTTTGACCGTGAAGCGCTGGAGGTCAGCGCCAGCAAACGCGCCGAGCCGCGTGTGCCGTTCGGCCAGCTGGTCGAACGCGGTATGCTGCGCCCGGGCGAGGAGCTGTATTCGATGAACCAGCGCCACAAGGCCAAGGTTCGTGCGGACGGAACGCTGGTGGGCCAGAACGTCAAAGGCTCGATTCATCAGGTCGGTGCACATCTGGAAAATGCGCCGTCCTGCAACGGCTGGACCTACTGGTGCTTCAAGCGCGACGGCAAGACGGTGCCGATCGACGTGCTGCGCCAGCAGATTCGGGCCGAGATGCACAACTGAATTTACCAATACCGCCGGTGCCTGTGGCCTGACACAAGGCACTAAGCCTTGCCCCGCCGTTTTCGGCGGGGTCTTTTGTTTTGCGCCGCACGATGCTTGGATGGCAACAATTCCGGTTTCCAGCCGTGCAACAACGGAGCAGCAACCATGACGGACACCACGGCCAGCACATCCCGATTTGACCGATTTTTCTTCACGAAACCGGACAGTTACGATCTGGACAACAAGTATACTCTGGCAGCGATGGAACAGCACAAGCGCGAGGGGCTGGAACTGGCTGTACGCGCGCGGTGGATCGCGATGGGATTGACGGGAGTTCTGCTGATCTTTCTGAACCCGCACCCTGAGGTTTTGTATTACCATTTCATCCTGCTGCTGATTTGCGCAAATGGCTGGCTGATCCGGCGTGCTGGACGAGTGGGGCAATCGCGAATCGAACTGTTGCTGATCTTTGTTGATCTGATGATAATGACCCTGGGGATGATCATCCCAAACCCGTTCAGCGACGATGTCCGACCGTTGGCTATGCAGTACCGTTTCGATAACTTCCAGTATTTCTTCATTATTCTGGCTGCGGGTACGCTTGCCTATTCCTGGCGTACCGTTGTTGCGCTGGGTACCTGGACGGCGGCCATGTGGACAGTCGGCTGGATCATCGCCTGGTGGGTGGCAACGCCCATTCCAGGCATCAGCGAGCGGGTGGCAGAAGCCCTGAAAGGGTATCCGGATGTGGCCGAACTGCTTGATCCCAACAGCTTCATGGTGTCGCAGCGCGTACAGGAGGTGATTGTCTTTCTGATGGTCGCAGTGACCCTTGGCGTATCGATGCGGCGTCTCAACCGGCTGCTGCTGAGCAATGCGGGGCTTGTGCGCGAGCGGGCCAATCTGTCGCGGTATTTCTCGCCAAATGTAGTCGACGAGTTGAGCCAGAATGACGAACCGCTCAAGCAAATCCGTAAGGAAAACATCGCTGTCCTGTTCATCGACATTGTCGGGTTCACCAAGTTTGCGGCCGGTCGTGATCCTTACGAGGTGATCGAAGTTCTGCGCGGGTTTCACGCGCGCATGGAGACCGAGGTGTTTCGGCATCACGGAACGCTGGACAAGTACCTTGGGGACGGGTTGATGGCCACGTTTGGTACCCCGGTGCCCACATCATTGGACGCTAGCAACGCGGTGGCCTGCGCCCGCGACATGGTGGGTGTGATTGATAGATGGAATCTGGAACGGCGGCGCGCGGGTGAGCCCGAGATCCATGTGGGGATCGGCGTTCACTATGGTTCGGTGGTGTTGGGAGATATTGGGGCCAACCGGCTGGAATTCGCGGTGATCGGAGACGCAGTCAATGTGGCGGCGAAACTTGAGGCGACGACCCGAACCCTGGGCGCGCGGGTTGTCCTGAGTGACGCGGTGTTCAGGCAGGCGAAGCAGGAAAACCAGCTCTCATCTCTGGATGGGTTCACAAAACGGGAAAACCAGGCCGTGCGCGGTGTTGAGACGCCCGTGGATGTCTGGGTACTTTGAGCAGCAAGCGCTCCCGCCGATTTATCCTGCATCGCAGATGCAATCCAAATCGTTGGGCCGGGCAGCACGCCGGGGCGTGCTGCGGTCAGGCTTTGGGCATCGGGTTCTGCGCCTTGTTGTAGGGCCCCCAATCCGTGATATCGGGGTAATATTGACGCCGCCATGCGCGAACCCGCGGGTTCATCACTTGCCGCCAGAAAGGCGGGATCATCGCGGCTATGGTCATGACCGGATAGCCGTGGGGCAGTTGGGGGGCGGTGTCCTCGGAATGGTGTTGCAGAAGCGGGAAGCGGCGGTTCGGCTTGTAATGATGGTCCGAATGGCGCTGCAAGTTGATCAGCAGCCAGTTCGATGCCTTTTGCGATGCGTTCCACGAATGGTGCGGGTGGACGTGTTCGTATTTTCCGTCGCCCAGATGTTTCCGGGTCAGACCGTAATGTTCCACGTAGTTCACCAGTTCAAGCTGCCAGACCGCGACTCCGGCCTGCAGCAGGAACAGGCCCAGTCCGGACCAACCGCCCAATGCAATCGCCAGCAGCAGCATCCCTCCTTGCAGGGCCCAATACCGCCAGAACGGATTTGACCGGTCGGTCCAGGGCCGGTCCTTGCGGCCGAGTTTGGCCTTTTCCGCACGGAACGCCGAGACAAGACATTCGCGCAGGACACGGGGATAAAACCGGTGAAATCCTTCGTTGTAACGCGCCGTGACCGGATCGCGCGGCGTGCCCACGTAGCGGTGATGCACCAGCAGATGTTCAGAGCGGAAGTGGGAATACAGAACCATGGACAGCAGGATGTCTCCCAGCCAGCGCTCAAGCCGGCCTTTCTGATGCATCAGCTCGTGGCTGTAATTGATCCCGATTGTGCCCGAGAGCACACCCATGCCGAAGAAAAGGCCGATCTTCGCAGCCACGCTCAGGTGGTCCGTGTGCGTGGCGTACCAGATCAGGCCGAACAATGTCAGGAACTGCAGCGGGACCCAGATTTTAGTCAGCCAGATATACCAGCCAAGCATGGAATCGGGCGTATCCGGGTCGCCATTTTCAAGCTCCATCCCCGTCAAACGGTCGAGCAGGGCAAAGGTCCACCATGTCGACAACGGAACCAGCAGAACCCATGCGCCGCCCAGAACGGCCGTTACCCAGATCACGGGGATCAGAAGGATAGAAAGCCAAAAGGGCAGGGCCGATTGCCAGCGTGACAGGGTGTCTTGTGCGATCATGGTCGGGCTCCGCAAGTGTGGCCCGACACTAGCCGGGCATTGAGCTGTGATTCAACGGCTCAATGGTCGCGCCACAGATCGTAAGCCTTGCGCATGACGGTCGGCAGGTCACCGGGTCGGAACGCGTGTTTTTCAATGATGGTCAAGCCCGCCGGGGCCGAGTTTTCAGGCAGGGGCGCCGCCCAGATGCGCAGCACCAGATGGAAATGGGTGAACGTGTGGCGCACTTCCGCTGGCAGGACCTGCCAGTTTCCCGCAAAAGGTGGCGATTCGATCGGCGTGTCGGACCAGTCCGAACCTGGCCAGCCCAGCATCCCCCCCAGCAATCCCTTGTCCGGTCGGCGTTCCAGCAGTATCGCACCATCCCCGCGCTGGGCAATATAGACATGCCCGTATCGTGTGGGTTTCGGCATTTTGGCCGTCTTCCGGGGCAATTCCGCCTGCGTGCCCGCTAGGCGGGACTGGCAGGGCGCGCGCAGGGGGCAGATGCCACAGGCCGGAGATTTCGGGGTGCAGATCGTCGCGCCAAGATCCATGACCGCCTGAGCATAATCGCCGGGCCGTTCCAGCGGGGTCAGGCCGGCCGCCTTGTCCTTCAACTGTGGTTTCGAACCAGGCAGGGGATCGTGAATGTCGTAAAGCCGGGACATGACCCGTTCGACGTTGCCGTCGAGAACCGTTTCAGGGCGGTCGAAGGCGATGGAGGAAATGGCGGCAGCGGTATAGGGACCGATACCCGGCAGTTTCAACAAGCCGTCATATGTGTCGGGGAACTGGCCCGCATGCACATCAGTCACGATGCGCGCGCATTTCAGCAGGTTGCGGGCGCGGGCGTAGTAACCCAGACCGGCCCATTCCCCCATGACCTGATCGTCAGGTGCCGCTGCCAAGGCGTCAACGGACGGCCAGCGCGCGGTGAAGCGCAGGAAATAGTCCCGCACGGCGGCAACGGTGGTCTGTTGCAACATCACCTCGGACAGCCAGACATGGTAGGGGTCGGGGCGGACCCCGGCAGCCCGGTCCGCGGGGCCGACACGCCACGGCATTTTGCGTGCGTGACGGTCGTACCAGTCCAGCAACGTCGTGCTGACGTTAAATTCAGTGATGTCACGCAAGTTTTATGCCTCTCCCTGTCGGGTTTCGCTGGCGCCCGTTGTTCTGCCCATTACAATAGCCGCGCAGGAGTTGGAAACCAGATGCGACCGAGACGTTCGACCACCCGCGGGTTCAAACGGACCGCAACATTGCTGAACAATCAGATCCGTCAGGCCGGTGAAAGCCGGGGGTTTGCCGTATCGCGTCTGCTGACCCACTGGGCCGAGATCGTGGGGCAGGACATTGCGGCCATCGCGCGGCCCGTCAAGGTTGGGTACGGCAAAGGTGGGATAGGGGCGACGCTGACCCTGCTGACCACCGGCCCGCAGGCGCCGATGCTGGAAATGCAGAAAGAACAGCTGCGCGGCAAGGTGAATGCGGTTTATGGCTATAACGCGATCAGTCGCGTGCACATCACGCAGACCGCTCCGACAGGATTTGCCGAGGGGCAGGCCAGTTTCGACCACAAGCCGAAGACGGCGAAACCCGAAATCAAACCCGAAATCGCTGCCGAGGCAGACAAAGTGTCGCGTGACGTAAACGATGGTGATTTGCGCGCGGCCCTTGAACGCCTGGGCCGCAACGTTTTATCCAGACAAAAACGCTGAGAAAGGGCTGAGAATGAGCCGTATTGCAACCGTAATCTGCGCGGCGGTCGCCGTTGCCGCTGGCGGCTATTGGCTGTCGCTGTCAAATTCCACCCCCGCCAACCCGCTGATCAGCAGCGCCGAGGCGCAGGAAGCCGACCTGGACACCTCGACCATTAAAGAAATGGTGCAGGGGGCCGCAGATGCTCCGGTCGAGATCATCGAATATGCATCCTACACCTGTCCGCATTGCGCGAATTTTCACACCGGGCCGTACAAGCAGCTCAAAAAGGAATTCATCGACACAGGCAAGGTGAAGTTCATCTACCGCGAGGTTTATTTTGATCGCTACGGTCTGTGGGCGTCGCTGGTGTCCCGTTGCGGCGGACCGGAAAAGTTCTTTGGCATCACGGATCTGATCTATGAAGGCCAGTCCGAGTGGTCCCGCGCGGGTGGTCCCGCCGAAATCGTTGACGAGCTGCGCAAGATCGGTCGTCTGGCCGGTATCGGCAACGATGAGCTTGAGGCCTGCCTGCAGGACGGAACGCGCGCACAGACGCTGGTGGCCTGGTATCAGGAAAACGCCGAGCGCGACGGCATCACCGCGACACCGTCATTTGTCGTTAACGGCAAAAAGGTCTCGAACCAGTCTTACGAAGAGTTCAAACAACTGATCGAAGACGAGTTGGGCAACTGATGGCGGCCCCGCTGGCCGGTCTGAAGGTTGTCGAACTGGCACGAGTTCTGGCTGGCCCCTGGGCCGGTCAGACCTTTGCGGACCTTGGGGCCGAGGTCATCAAGGTCGAATCTCCGGACGGGGATGATACCCGCGCCTGGGGACCACCCTTTGTAACGCGGGATGACGATGTATCGGCGGCGTATTTTCACGCGACCAATCGGGGCAAGGCGTCTGTCACGGCGGATTTCAGAACCCCCGAGGGTCAGGAAAAGGTGCGCGCGCTGATAGCGGATGCAGACGTCCTGATCGAAAACTTCAAAGTCGGCGGCCTGAAGAAATACGGGCTGGACTATGACAGCGTGAAACAGATCAATCCGCGTCTGGTCTATTGCTCGATCACCGGGTTCGGTCAAACCGGTCCCTACGCCAAGCGGGCCGGGTATGATTTCATCATTCAGGGCATGTCCGGACTGATGTCCATTACCGGTGAGGCGGACGGGCAGCCGCAAAAGGCGGGCGTTGCGACAACGGACGTGTTCACAGGGGTATATGCAGTCGCGGGCGTACTGGCCGCTCTGTATCAGCGCCAGACAACAGGCCGTGGGCAACATGTGGACATGGCGCTGCTGGATGTCGCCGTGGCTGTCACCGCCAATCAGGCGCTGAACTACCTGACAACCGGTGTTGCGCCTTTGCGGATGGGCAACGCGCACCCCAACCTGGTTCCGTACCAGGTGTTCGACTGTGCCGACGGCCATATTGTCATCGCCACCGGCAATGACCGTCAGTACCAAAGCCTGTGCCAAATCCTGGGGCTGGCAGAACTGGCCACCGCGCCGGATTTTCTGCACAACAAGGACAGGCTGGCCAACCGCCGGGTGCTGATCGCCCGTCTGAATGGCGAAACGGCGCAGCGCAACAAGGCTGAACTGCTGGCAGCCTGCGAAGCCGGGGGCGTTCCCGCCGGTCCAATCAATACGATGGACGAGGTGATGGCGGACCCACAAGTCATTGCGCGTGGAATGCAGATTGAACTGGACGGTGTGCCCGGTGTGCGCACGCCATTTGTGTTTTCCGATGCCGAGCTTGCCCTGACCCGCCCTTCGCCGAAGCTGGGCGAGGATAACTAATCAGGGCGACGGGGCCGCTTTAAGCACCATGTCCCGGACCAGATCGAATTGGTCCACCTGGAGACGGACAGGCAGGGTGATAACCTTGCTACGAAATGCGGGCGGCAGGCGCACGGCGTCTTTTTCGGTTGTGACCATCTGTGCGCCCAGCAGGCGGGCTTCGTTTTCCAGACGGGTCATCAGGGCGGGTGTCAGAGGCTGGTGATCATCCAGTGCCTCGGCCCGAAGCAGGCGCGTGCCCTGCTGGCGCAGGGTCCGAAAAAACTTCTCCGGATGCCCGATTCCGGCGAATGCCAGAACCGGGGCGTTGTCCCACTCCATGCCTGTTTGCAGCGGTTCAACCGCGCCGGTGGCATGCGGCACGTTCAGACGTTTGCCCCACTGCGCGGAAAATGTGCTCTGTGCGTCGGAATCGCCAAGTGACAGAACCAGGTCCGCGCGCTGCAGACCGGCGTCGACGGGTTCGCGCAGGGGGCCGGCCGGCAGGCACAAACCGTTTCCGAATCCGCGTGCAGCATCCACCACGATGACCGAGAAATCCTTGGCAACGGACGGATTCTGAAAACCATCATCCAGAATGATCGCGGTGGCGCCTGCATCGGCCGCCGCTTGTGCACCAGCTGCCCGGTCCTTGGCCACCCAAACTTCGGCAAAGGCCGCCAGCAACAAAGGCTCGTCTCCGACCTGTGCGGCGGTGTGTTTGCCCGGATCAACACGCACGGGCCCATCCAGCGAGCCGCCATGGCCGCGCGAAACCACATGCGGTTCGTGCCAGGCGTCGCGCAATTGTTCGATCATCCAGATCACGGTGGGCGTCTTGCCAGTGCCGCCCGCATTCAGGTTGCCGATACAGATGACCGGAACGCCCGGCCTGATCCCCGGTTCCGAGGCGACACGCCGAGCGGTCGCCGCCGCATAGAGCCGCCCCAGCGGCGCCAGCAACCGGGCACGCAATGCGGGACGGCCGGGCGGGGAATTCCAGAACTCAGGCGCCCGCATGCTGTGTCCTCCGGAGGTCCAGCAGGTCCTGAACCATGTCGATCAGCCGATCTGCCTGTGGGGCGCCCTCGGTCACGATCTGCCATCCGGCCAGGGCCATATCGGCCGCGCGGTCCGGCGCCAGCAAATCCTCGACCGCGTCGCCAAGTTCGGTTGCGGTTCTGACTGTGCGGGCGGCATCCGCCATGTCCAGGCGGTCATAGAGCTCCTGATGGCGGTGGACGAACGGTCCATGGATAACCGCCGATCCAAGTGCCACCGCTTCAAGCGGATCATGACCGCCCATGCCACTCTCCAGCGAACTGCCTGCGAATGTCACGGCGGAAACCCGTTGCCACAGGCCCAGATCCTCGCGTTCGGCGGACAGGATCACCTGTGTTGTATCTTCGATCGGTTGGCCTTCGTCCCAGTTGACACAGCGCAGGTCCATGGCCGCAAGGCGCCGGTGCAGGGGGGGCGCTTCGGACGCGTCCGCCACATGCAAAACCAGCGCGAGCCTGGGCAGCATCCGCAACGCCTGCCGGTGCGCGCTGAGCACCGAGATGAACTCCTTGTCCTGCACGCATGAGGCAAGCCAGACAGGCCGACCGGCCAGCACGTGATTGGTCTCGATCAACTCGTCTTCGGGCCATGGGCGCGGGTTGGGGCTGATATGCAGCGGCGGAGATTCCGTGACCTTGGCCGAATGTATGCCCAGCCGCCGGATCTGACGGGCGGCTTCAGGCGTGGCCGTGAGAATCGTGTGAAAACAGTCGAAAGTGTATCGGGCAAGGTCGGGCAGCCATCTGGCCCCCCGCGGAATCACGACATCGACCTGAGCTTCGATCAGGATCAGCGGAATGCCGTTTTCTTCCGCTTGGGTGATCAGGTTGGGAACAAGCCCGCCGCCAACCCAAACACCAATGTCCGGTCGCCAGTGTTCCAGAAATCCGCGAACCGCGCCGGTTTGCTCGGCCGGAAGGGAAACAACCGGAAAGGTGCTATCCGCCCAAAGCGCCAGATCGGCGCCGTAAGGGGCGGTAATCAGCACCGACAGGTCAGGACGCGACCGCGTCAGCCTGTGGCAAAACTCATCCACAACGCGCAAGCGCAGGTGGCTGTTGACGTGAACCCAAAGCAATTCGCCGTCCGGGCGCGCCTGCTGCTGTTGCCCTCCGGTTTTGGGCACGCCCCAGGACAGTACCCGATAGGCCGCAAGGCTGAAGGACCTGGGCTTGCTCATACCGGCAGCCCATGCCCGTCCGGGTCAAGCTGTTCGCACAGCAACCTGTAGGTTTCGGCACCCGCCGCGATCACACCGTTCAGGCGCGGTTGGGGGTTGTTGAAGCGCAACGGCTGTCCTTGCCGGTTCGAGCAGATGCCACCGGCTTCGCGGATGATCAGATCACCGGCTGCAATATCCCATTCCCAACTGGGCCTTAAGGTCAGCATCCCGTCAAACCGCCCCTGCGCCACTGCGGCCATGCGATAGGCCAGGGATGGGCGGTAGTTGCGTTTGAAATCGGGCACCTGCCCGTGCTTCCAGTGAACGGGCTTCAGGTTAGGTTTGGCAGCCAGAATTTCGGCGTCATGCAGGCGGTTTGTCTGCGTGGTATGAATCCGCTCACCGTTCAGTGTTGCGCCCTGTTCAGCCGCTGCCGCATACAGGAGGTTTCGCATCGGCAGATAGATCACCGCCGCCGTCACCTTGCCCTGATCCGCGACCGCCAGGGAATGTGCCCAGGTTCGCGACCCTTCGGCAAAGCTGCGGGTTCCGTCGATCGGATCGATGATGAATGTCCTGCGGCGTGACAGCCGGTCGGGTGAATCTTCGGTCTCTTCGCTCAGCCAGCCATAACCGGGGCGTGCCGAAGGCAACATCTGTTCGAGCATCGCGTTGACGGCCAGATCCGCCTCGGTCACCGGGCCGGTGCCATCGGGTTTGTCCCAGCGCTGCGCATCTGCCCCCGAGTATCGGGTGGCGATCTTGCCAGCCTCCCGGGCGGCCTCGATCAGCAGGGGCAGGTCAGTTGCCGGCAAGTGTCATTCCCTCAATCAGCAGCGATGGGACAACCCGCGACAGATAGGGGCGCGCGTCATTTGCCGGGACGATCCGTTTCAGCATGTCGCGCAGATTGCCCGCAATCGTGCATTCGTTGACCGGGTGGGTAATCTGCCCGTTCTCGACCCAGAACCCGGATGCGCCACGGGAATAGTCGCCGGTGTTGGGGTTGATGGTCGACCCGATCATCGACGTCACAAGCAGCCCGTTGCCCATGTCGCGCAACAGGTCCTCGCGGCTTTGGTCGCCCTGCGTCAGGCTCAGGTTCCAGTTGCTGGGCGAGGGCGGTCCGGACACGCCGCGTGCGGCGTTGCCGGTGGACAGCATTTCAAGTTTGCGGGCACTGGACAGATCGAGGGTCCAGCCGGTCAGAACGCCGTTTTTGACAATCGCCCGGCGGCTGGTCGGCAGTCCTTCGGCGTCAAACGGGCGGGAACCCGAGATGCGCGGGCGGTGCGGGTCTTCGATCAGCGACAGATGATCGGGCAGGACCTGCTGGCCCAAACAATAGGTCAACCATGACGCCCCGCGTGCGATGGCAGACCCGTTGGCGGCCGCCAGAAGATGGCCGATCAGCGAGGATGAGATGCGTTCGTCAAACAACACCGGGAAACTTCCGGTTGCCGGTTTGCGGGCTCCAACCTGCTGGACGGCGCGTTCCCCCGCAGTGCGCCCGATCTCTTCGGGGCTGCGAAGATCGCTTTGGAAGGTGCGGCTGTCGCCGTCGTAGTCACGCTCCATCCCGGTGCCTTCGCCCGATATTGCAACACAGGATGTCGACCGGCTGCTGCGCAGATACCCCCCGGAAAATCCGTTCGTGGCTGCAAGATGCACCCTGTGTGTGCCATACGCAGCAGCGGCGTCTGACACTTGTGAGACGCCGGTCACGGCCAGTGCAGCAGCTTCGGCCGCCAGTGCGTCCTGCAGCAGGTCTTCGGCCGCGGGCTCGGGGGTTGGGTCGAACATTTCAAGCGAAGGCATGTCCCGTTCGGTGGCCAGCTGGCCGGGATCGGCCAAACCGGTGAACGGGTCTTCGGGGGCTTCACGCGCCATCGCCACGGCGCGTTCGGCCATCGCGCTCAGCGTATCAGGGCGGCTGTCAGAGCTTGAGACAATCGCCTGACGTTTGCCAAGAAACACGCGCAGACCCAGATCGGTTCCTTCCGAGCGTTCGGCATGTTCCAGAGTACCCTCACGCACTTCGACCGACACCGAGGAGCCGTCAATCACGATCGCATCTGCGGATTCTGCCCCGGCCTTGCGCGCAGCATCAAGCAGGTGATGGCTGATCTCTTCGGGTGTTCGGGTCATGATGCCTCCGCTCTGATTATTACTGGACCTAGCCTTGGACTGCGCGCCCCGCAAGTCCTGCGGCCGGATTGAGCGTGACGAAGCACCGGATCAGTCTGAGTTTGGGGTATTGGTGGGATGTGTGTCCGGTTCGGTAGGGTGGGACGGCACTGTTGTGTTCGCTTTACCCGAGCTGCCGCGGGTCACGGTATTTGCTGAAGTGCGAGGCTGGCACCACAGGCCGTTCAGACCCGTGGTGCCAGTGGCTGGCTTATTTGATGCGCTGGCCGTTCGCCAGAATCTGACCGTCTTCGGTGAACTTGATGGTCGAGTTCAGCGTGTCCGGCGCGTCACCCGGTACGGCCATCAGCCCCATCATCATCCGGGCACCCAGGGCGTCGTTGTCCGAAATCACTCCCATGCCGATCAGCTTGTCGATCAGGGCGTTCGCCCCGACAAGCTGCAGATTCGCTTCGCCGGCGGGAACCGGCATGCCGCCAGGTTGCTGGGTGTTGGTATTGTCGAACGTGAAGTCACCGTCACCGGTCAGGCGGGCACCCACCAGTGAAACCAGAAGCTCGGTGATTTTCAGCGAGTGCAACTCGCCCGGTGCTTCGCCGGTCAGATCTTCTGCCACTTCGGGATCGAAGATATTCATCAGCACCTTCGCCGTTCCGGTGGTATTCAGCGCGATGGTCGCCGGGTCGCGGGGCAGCGCGCCTGCAGGGTCGAAGATTCCCCACAAAACATCGGACATGGTGAAATCGGTCAGGATCAACCCAAAGGCAAAGGGCTGGATCTCTTCCGATTGCTGAACCGGCAGTTCGAATTTCAGCCCGGCATTGGTCATCGCGATTTCGATCGGGAACGGCAAATCGGCGGTGGTGACGGCCAGCCTGGTGCTGTTTTGGTTGATGTCGTAGGCAATCCGCTGTGCGTCAAGGCTGGCGCCGAACTGGCCGCCTTCGGACTGGCTGCTCATGGAAAAGGCTTCGCCCTTGCTCGTGCCGGCGATATTGGTCTGGCCGGATGCATAGGTGAACCTGCCGGAAAAGGCGAAACCGGCCTCGTACAGCGCCGCCGGGTCCGACATGTTAAAGTCGGCCGGTATCACGCTGTCGCTGTCCATGACAAGCTGGTCCAGCTTTCCGTCGATTTTGCCGGTTTCACCGCTTTCGGGATCATCAAAGGCAAGCCCGTACGTCAGGGCGGTCACTGCAAAGGATTGTTTGATGTCGCGCCCGTCGCGGATTCGCATCTGCGAACTACCGGTCAGGCCTGTCATCGTCATGCTGGCGTCCAGAATTTCCCGGGGCACGGGCTGGCCGTCAACCTGAATGTTGTCCAGCGAGACCGCCATGGAATTGGCCGTGTAGGTATAGGTCATGTCGTCCGGGGTGCCGGAAACCACCATGTCCAACCCATCCAGGGCGTAGACAACATCGGCAGAGAATTCCTCGCCCTCGGCATTGCCGGTGACGCTCATGGGAAAGGAGTCGGGAAAGCCGATGCTGACGGTGCCATCGCCGTTGTCGCCCAGCGTCATTTCCGGGACCTTGATCACGAACTGCCCTTCTTCTTCGGGCAAGGCCATTGCAAGCGTCATGTCCGAGATGGTGGTCACGGCACCGGACACCGACTGATCGCCGCTTACGGTATAACCCATTTGCGTGAAGTAAGCCTGCCAGTCGGCCCAGACGTCGCTGGCTGTTACGTCGGCCAGCGCCCCCTGGCTGACAACGGCATAAGCCAGAACAGCGCCGCAACTGCGGCGAAGGAAATGCGACATAGGATTACCCTTCTCGATGAATTTTTGCGCATATCGTCGTGCCTGCGGCGGCGGGCGTCAAGGGGGCAGGGCTGGACCAATTCCCCTTGCGCGCGTTACAGAGTCCCCAGACATGATTTCAATGGGGGCAGAGTATTCCGATGCAAGGGAAAACTGTACTGATAACCGGTGCCAGCCGGGGTATCGGCGCCGAGGCAGGGCGCGTATTTGCTGCAGCCGGCGCCAATGTTGCATTGGTGGCGCGCAGCCGCGACCAGATCGAGGCTTTGGCCTCGGCGCTGGGTGACAACGCCATCGCGCTTAGCTGCGATGTCAGCGACTTTGCGCAGGTGGAACAGGTCGTGGCCGATTGCGTGGACCGGTTTGGCGGCCTGGATGTTCTGATCGGCAATGCCGGTGTCATCGAGCCGATCTTTCATCTGTCCAATGCCGATCCCGTGGCCTGGAGCCAGGCGATCGATATCAACCTCAAGGGTGTGTTCTACGGGATGCGCGCGGCGCTGCCCGTCATGCGTGCGGCGGGCGGTGGTACGGTTCTGACAATATCCTCGGGCGCGGCTTCCAACCCGGTCGAAGCCTGGAGCCATTACTGCGCGTCCAAGGCCGGAGCCAAGATGATGACCGAGTGCCTGCATCTGGAAGAGGCCCATCACGGTATTCGCGCGATGGGGCTGTCGCCGGGAACGGTCGCGACGGACATGCAGCGGGTGATCAAGGCCAGTGGTATCAACGCCGTCAGTCAGCTGGACTGGAGCGACCATATTCCGGCCGACTGGCCTGCGCGGGCCCTGTTGTGGATGTGCACGCCGGATGCGGATGAGTTTCTTGGGACGGAAATCTCGCTCAGGCAGGAAGACATTCGCAAAAGGGTCGGGCTGACGTGATTGAACTGGATAAGGCCGACGGCTTGTGGACCGTCACCATCAACAACCCCGGCAAGGCCAATGCGCTGACCGGGGACATGCTGGCACGTCTGGCCGAGATCGCCGAAAGTGCAACACAGGCCCGCGCATTGATCCTGACCGGTGCCGGCAAGGTGTTCAGCGCGGGCGCGGATCTGGACGAGGCCCGGGCGGGCCTGGCAACTTCGGACGTGTGGGAACGCCTTTCGGGCGCCATTGCCGCATTGCCCTGCCTGACCATCGCCGCGCTGAACGGAACTCTGGCCGGGGGCGCGAACGGTATGGCCCTGGCTTGCGATATCCGCATCGCAGTGCCGACGGCGAAGGTCTTTTATCCGGTCATGAAGCTGGGCTTTCTGCCACAGCCATCCGATGCCAAACGCATGACGGCGTTGATCGGACCTGCGCGGACAAGGCTGATCCTGATGTGTGGTCAGAAAATTTCCGCGCAAGAGGCTTATGCTTTTGGTCTGGTCGACAGGATCGTCGAGCCGGATCATCTGATGACCACTGCCCGTGATCTGGCAGCCGACAGCCTTGCGGCCAATCCCGAAATCGCCGCCGGGATCGCAAGGATGTGCCGATGAGGTTGTCCGCCCTGCGCCTGCGTGTTGACGACCCGGATGCTCTTGCGGGGTTTTACCGCGATGCGTTTGGAATGGCCGTGCGGTGGGAAGGTCCGAACCGGCGGGTCGGTTATGCAGGTCAGGATGCGGATCTGTTGCTTATGCCCGGAGGAGGTGGCTATCGGCACGACCGGGGTCAGCGATACTGGAAGATCGGGATCACTGTGCCCGACGTTGATCTGGCCGCCGCCCATCTGCGCCGAATGGGCGTCGATGTCAGTGTGGCAAGGCAGTTCCTGGATATCGGATATATGGCACATCTGAGCGATCCGGACGGCTTTGTCATCGAATTGCTGCAGCATGATTTTGACGGCAACCGCCCGGACGGGGCCGCCGATCCAGAGGACCCCTTTGCGCGGGCCCGTATCGGACAGGTAACGCTGCGAACGGGTGATATTGCGTCCGAAGACCAGTTCTGCAGGGCGCAGGGCATGCGGTTGTTGTCGATGCAGGATGTCGCGCTTTATGGATTTGATCTGCACTTTTACGCTTTTACGAAAGACGTGCCGCCAAGTGGTGATCTTTGGGCCGTCCAGAACCGCGAATGGCTTTGGAAACGCCCCTATACCACGTTGGAGTTTCAGCATGCCCCGGATGCGCAATTCTCGCCGGTTCCGGATTACCGGGGGCTGGAAATAGAAGGGCTGAGTGCTGCGGTCAGCGATGCCGCCGGGGATCGATGGTTGCCCGCATAGTCAGCGCCCGCGCCGCTTGCCCGGAACCCTGGAACGGAAGTCGGGCGGTCGCTTCCGCACCCAGATCAGAAACTTCTCAAGCCGGGGATGGGCTCGCAGGGCTTCGACCGTACTGTAACTGCGCGCGAGTTCGGCTTCGGTCAGAGTGGCGTGAACTTCTTTGTGGCAGATCTGGTGCAGCAAAACGGTGGGTCCGCCCTTGCCACCTTTGAGTTTTGGGATCAGATGGTGCACGCTGCCGCTCCCTTCCGGGATCGGGCGGTCGCAAAGCGGGCAGATGGGATCGGTTGTCAACATGGTATGGCAGAGTCGCGCCGTCCGAAGCACATGACAAGAGGGCAATGATGGCGCAGGCTGTGGTGATCGGAGCAGGTCCGGCGGGTCTGATGGCGGCAGAGCAACTGGCCCGTGCCGGCCATAACGTGCTGGTGCTTGAGGCCAAACCATCCATTGCGCGCAAATTCCTGATGGCAGGCAAGTCCGGATTGAACCTGACCAAGGATGAGCCCTTTGATACACTGATCCGGTCCTACGGCAGCGCGGCTGACTGGCTGCGCCCGATGATCGCGGAGTTCGATGCGCACGCCGCGCAGGAATGGGCGCGCGATCTTGGGCAAGAAGTGTTTACCGGCTCGACTGGCCGCGTGTTTCCGAAGGCGATGAAAGCATCGCCTTTGTTGCGGTCCTGGCTAAGGCGACTAGATACGTCCGGGGTGCAAACCAGAACGCGCTGGCGCTGGCTGGGTTGGGAAGGACAGAAACTGCTGTTTGAGACACCCGATGGTCGTCAAAGCCTGTCCAGTGACGCCACGGTGCTGGCACTGGGCGGGGCCAGTTGGGCGCGACTGGGATCGGACGGTGCCTGGGTGACGCATCTTGCGGAGAAAGGCGTGCCTCTGGCCCCGTTCGCCCCATCGAACTCGGCCCTTTCTGTTTCCTGGAGCCCGCATATGCAGGCCCATTTCGGCGCGCCGCTCAAATCAGTTGAATGGCGCGCCGGTAAGCTGCGCTCTCGTGGGGAGGCGACCCTTTCGGCGACGGGGTTGGAAGGGGGCGGGTTGTATGCCTTGACCCCGGCGTTGCGCGACGGCGCGGAATTGCAGGTCGATCTCTTGCCCGATCTGGCAGAGGATGTGCTGCACCGCCGGTTTTCGGACAAAAAAACCAAGACGACGCTGTCTCAGTGGTTGAAAAAGAGTTTGCGATTGCCGCCGCAGAAAGTCGCATTGTTTCACGAAATGACGGCGGCGCAGTCACTTACGCCAAAACAGACGATCGAAATGCTCAAGGCTTTGCCCGTGCGTGGCGCGGAATTGCGCCCGATGGACGAGGCGATCTCGACCGCAGGTGGTGTTGTCCGCGCGGCTTTGGACGACGGGTTTATGCTCAGCGCCATGCCCGGCGTGTTCTGTGCGGGCGAGATGCTGGACTGGGAGGCTCCGACCGGCGGGTATCTGTTGACTGCATGTCTGGCGACTGGGCGATGGGCAGGCAGATCGGCGGCGGAATGGCTGGAACGGGCAGGGTGAACTAGCGCGACCGTGCCAGCATTGCCAGACGGATCATTGCCCGTTCGACCAGTGCCAGCGCGGGTGCGGTCTGACCGGCTGATCGCAGGGAAAGGTCCGTATCGGTCAGCACCGTCAGCGCGGTTTGCAGTTTTTGCGCACCCCAACCCTGTGCCTGCCGCAAAATCCGGTCGCGGCGCTTGCCGTAAACAGGCGGACGCAGCTTGCCGATACCCTGCGCTGCACCGCCCGGATCTGAAGCGCAGGCATAAAGCGTGCGAAAATGCCGGGTTGCCCCGATGCACAAGGTGACTGCGTTTGTGCCCTGCGCCTGCAAACGGCGAAGCAATGGCCCGATTTCGGCCGTTCGTCCTTCGGCAACCACATTCAGGACATCGTCCAACGCCGCTTCGGTCGAGCGCGGCGCGCAAGATTCGACATCTTCGATGGTCAGCTCAGAAGGGTCGCCTCGCTTGTATAATGAAATCTTTTCAACGGTCTGGGTGAAATCCCCAGGGCTGAGCGCAACCGCCAGTTCGGCCAACGCCGACATGGTGTCGCGGGGAATGTTCTGAAGACCTGCTTCGGACAGAATCCGTTCGACCTCGGCCCGGGAAGGCGGATCGTCGTAGATACCCACGGCATAAGCCGCCGGATGGGTTTCGAACGCCTTGCGGATTTTCGAACTTGGTTTGAGCTGTCCGGCGGTCACAACGATCTGCGCGTCGCCAAGCGCCCAGTCTTCCAGCGCTGACAGAATCGCAGGCGCTGCGGTCTCCGTCGCATCCTCGACAAACGCGGCCCGGGGGCCGGGAAAAAACCCAACCGCCTTGATCGCATCCAGCAACAACGCCGGATCGCCGCGCAATTCCGATCCCGGGATCCGGGTCAGCCGCATCTCTTCCTCGGCGGCGGGGCCCAGAAGGGCCGCCAGAACCTGCTGCCGTTTCAGCGCAACACGCATCGCATCCGCGCCATAGATCAGCAGCCCGGCCTTGTCCGCGTCGGGCCTGGTAAAATACCCCTCGGCCTCGCGCGGGCTGAGCTTCATGTGGCCGGACCTGTGGTGGCGTACAGGCGATTGACGATCTGATCCGAAAGCATCACCATCAGACGTTCCTTTGCCGCGCGTTCCCCGGCCAGGGTCGAGACGGTTGAACCGGCAGCCGAATAGGCCACGAAATTGGTCTCTGAACCTGATGCAACCACCTGACCTGTGGCTTTCGACACAAGCGTAAAGTTGGCCCGGCCATTGATGGTCAGGCGGTTGATTTCGTTGGTCGTTGTGATGGCCGCAGCCAGAGTCGTGGTCGCGACCTGAACATTCAGGTCGTAATCCTCAACCTGTTCCGCGCTGCGCCCCAGACGCTGTTCTAGGTTCTGAACCAACAGATAGCTGTCGACGTCATTCGGGGCAGACACGACAACCTTCCCGTACAGCGCTTCGCCTGTACCGCCGGGGGCATAAACCGGCTGGAAGCCGCAAGCGGCAACAATCAGAGAAGCTGCAAGCGGCAGCATCCGCCACGATTTGCGATCAAACAACGACATTCACGATCCGGCCCGGCACTACGATCACTTTCTTCGGCGCTGCACCGTTCAGCGCCTTTTGCACAGCTTCGGTGCTGAGCGCGACTTTTTCAACCTCGTCCTTCGCCAAATCCTTGGACACGCTGATTTCCGCGCGGCGCTTGCCGTTGATCTGAATCGGCAACGTGACCGTGTCGTCGATCAGCATCGTCTCATCTGCGACGGGCCATGGGGCGACCGCCACCAGACCTTCTCCGCCCAGAAGCTGCCACAGCTCTTCGGACAGGTGCGGTGTCATCGGTGACATCAGTTGCGCCAGCGTCTTGGCTGCTTCGCGTTTCGCGGCGGTGCCCGCCTTGGATTTCGCCAGAGTGTTGGTGAACGCATAAAGCTTGGCGATGGACGCGTTGAAGCCAAAGGATTCGACACCACCCGACACATCGTGGATCGCTTTGTGCATCTCGCGCAGCAGGGTTTCGTCTTCGGCATTGGCCGGAACGTCCGCCTCGGCGATCTCGGAGGCGATGCGATGTACGCGGCTGAGGTGCTTGAACGCGGCCTCGGCGCCGGATGCAGTCCATTCGACGTCACGCTCGGGCGGCGAATCGGACAGCACGAACCAGCGGGCCGTGTCAGCGCCAAAGGCCGAGATTATATAGAGCGGGTCCACTACATTGTTCTTGGACTTTGACATTTTTGCAGAGGGCACAACGTCAATTGGCGTAAAGTCATTGGCACCTAAGAATGCGTCAGTCAACGCCATCGGGTCATGTTGAAGTGGCCCTACCTCTTCTCGAAGGAACGCTTGGGGTTTTCCGTTGACTTGAAACTCAACAACGTCGCTCGGGTAGAAGTAAACGTCCCTGAGCATGTTGTTCTTGTCTAATTTCTTTGACTTGTAGATCGCGTGCGTGACCATGCCTTGGGTGAACAGCGCATCAAACGGCTCGATGGCTTTTTTCGGCAGGTGGCCGGTGATCTGCATCGCCCGTGCGAAGAATCGGGAATAGAGCAGGTGGAGAATCGCATGCTCGATACCACCAATATACTGGTCGACATTCATCCAGTATTCGGCTTCCGCCATATCAGTCGGCGTTTCTGCACGCGGGGCGGTGAAACGGGCGAAATACCACGACGAATCGACAAAGGTGTCCATCGTGTCGGTCTCGCGCTTTGCCGGGGCTCCGCATTTCGGGCAGGCGCAGTCACGCCAGGTCGGGTGACGATCCAGCGGGTTGCCGGGTTTGTCGAACGTGACATCGTCGGGCAGGCGGACCGGCAGGTTTTCCTTTTTCTCGGGCACCACGCCGCAGCTGTCACAATGAACAACGGGAATCGGGCAGCCCCAATAGCGCTGGCGGCTCAAACCCCAGTCGCGCAGGCGGTATTTGGTGACGCCTTCGCCCCAACCGGCCTTTTCGGCAAAATCGACGGTGGCGTCGATCGCCTCGTCACCCGTCGCCTCGGTCAGGCCCGCGAAGTGATTCACCCAGCGAACTTTTTCGGTCTTGGGCGGGACAAAAGCGATCTTGTCGACCGGCGTGTTGTTATCCAGTGCAAAGAAGGTGTCCACCACGGGCAGGCCATATTTGCGGCAGAAATCGAGGTCGCGCTGGTCATGCGCCGGGCAGGCAAAGATCGCGCCGGTGCCGTAATCCATCAGAATGAAGTTGGCGATCCATACCGGCAGTTCCCAATTCGGGTCCAGCGGGTGTTTTACGCGGATACCGGTATCATAGCCCAGTTTCTCAGCGGTCTCGATCGCCTCTTCCGTGGTACCACCCTTGCGGCATTCGGAAACAAATTCAGCAACTTCGGAACTTTCTGCCTCAAGCTGCTTGGCAATCGGGTGATCCGGCGAGATACCAACAAAGGACGCGCCCAGCAGCGTGTCGGGCCGGGTCGTATAGACGGTGATCGGCTCGCCGCCATCTGTGCGTTCAAAGCCGAATTGCAGGCCGCGCGACTTGCCAATCCAGTTTTCCTGCATCAGGCGCACCTTGGCGGGCCAGTTCTCCAGCGTGTCCAGCGCGTCGAGCAGTTCCTCGGAATAGTCCGAAATTTTGAAGAACCACTGGGTCAGTTCGCGACGTTCCACCAGCGCTCCGGAACGCCAACCGCGTCCGTTTTCCACCTGTTCGTTGGCCAGCACGGTCATGTCGACCGGATCCCAGTTCACCACGGCGTTTTTGCGGTAAACCAGCCCGGCTTCGAGCATGTCCAGAAACAAGGCCTGCTGCTGGCCGTAATATTCGGGGTCACAGGTAGCGAACTCGCGAGACCAGTCGATCGACAGGCCCAAAGGCTTCATCTGCCCGCGCATGTCGGCGATGTTTCCGTAGGTCCAGTCCTTCGGGTGGCCACCAATCGCCATCGCGGCGTTTTCCGCCGGCATGCCGAACGCATCCCAGCCCATCGGGTGCAGCACGTTGTGGCCGGTCGCCAGCTTGTGCCGCGCGATCACGTCGCCCATCGTGTAGTTGCGCACATGCCCCATATGGATTCGGCCGGACGGGTAGGGGAACATCTCAAGCACGTAATATTTCGGCTTGTCCGCCTTGTGGTCGGCGGTGAAGATCCCGGCCCTGTCCCAGGCCTCCTGCCATTTTGCTTCGATTTCGTTGGCCGAGTAGCGCGACATGGTGCGGTCCTTCGTGAATGAAAACGCCGGGCATGAACCCGGCGTGGTAATATTGCGATTTGCGGCGGGTGGCTAGAACTTGTTGTCCGCAATGCGTAGCTGGCGTGCGCGGGACAGGATCGCATCCTCGACCGCGCGGGTGGTTGCGGCACTGACCGGAGCACCGCCACTGGTTTGCAGCGAGACAGTCAACGAGCGCGCCGCCAGCGCCGGGTCACTGATATGGACCGTCGCCCGGTACGAGCGCCCGCCACCCGGCGGCTTGCCATAGCCGGTCACGATCACACCGGTAAACGGGTCAACTTCCTGTACTGGAAGGAAATTCAGCACATCCAGCGAAGCGCGCCACAGATAGCGGTTCACATTTGTGACCTGCTCGGAGTTGTTCGGTCCGAAGACATCCCAGATCGTTGTACGGCCCGGATCGCTGAGTTCGCGTTCATCTGTCGAAGAGCCATCGACAGTCAACGAGCGTGCATCCCCCGGCAATGGCTGGCTGCGCCCGCAGGCGGCGACAGCGGCGGTCAGTATTATCAAACCCAGAATCGTTTTCAGGCGCATCGTCGACAGGTCCTGCTTCATTGGTTTTGCATTGTTGGTTGATACTCCTAGACAAGGCGCAGTGCAGCAACAAGCCTATTCTTTTCTTATATTGGCGCAGAATGCGGGTTCCGGGGGTGGAAATCGACTGTGGCATCCTTGCACCAATCCGGGGCCAATGCAGGCGACGCAATTAAGGTAAGCTTGCGCGAAGGGGGCAAAAAGAGCGAAACGGTGTCCGTGCTGAGACATGTGCTGAGGCATATGTCGAGTAGAAAAACTTTTGAAACCGAGGGAAACAAGATGAAAAAAGTTCTCTTCGCATCGACCGCTCTGATTGCAACCGCAAGCGTTGCAGCGGCTGATGTTCGCTTCAGCGGTTACGGCCGTTTTGGTATCGGCTACCAGGAAGACCGTAGCTTCTCGACCTCCGCCGTTGTCCGCTCCGTGACAACCGGTGGTGCTGTCACCACCACAACCCTGACTGCATCGGTTCAGGGCTCGGACACCATCCTGGTATCGCGCTTCCGTCTGAACATCGACGCAAACGTTGAAACCGACGGTGGTGTAGAGTTCTCGGGTCGTGTTCGTCTGCAGGCTGACGAAAACGCGGCAACCGGCGAAGCCAACTCGGCTGGCCTGAACGGCGCACGTTTCTCGGTCATCTACGGTGGTCTGCGTGTTGACGCCGGCAACGTATCGGGTTCGTTCGACAACTTGGCAAACTACTACGGTAACGAGCCTGGCCTGGAATCGTTCATCGGTCAGTACTCGGGCGTTGACTACAGCTTCCTGTCGTACTCCTCGACCGGTTCGGGCGCAAACGCTGTGTTCTTCCAGTACGCAGTTGGTGATTTCGCCTTCGGCGCGTCGTACGACCAGGTTGACACTGTGACCACCACAATCGGTACCGTCGCAGGTGGCCCGGCTCTGACAACCGTTTCCGGTTCCGGCGACCGTTGGGACGTCAGCGCGACCTACAGCTTCGGCAACATCACTGCCGCTGTTGCTTACGGTCAGACCGACGTTTCGGGCGGTGGCAGCAAGCCTAGCCTGGCTGTTCTGACCCTGGGTGGCGAATGGGGCGACTTCTCGGGCACCCTGTTTGTTGCTGACGATAAAACCCGCGTAAGCGGCACCGACGGCACCGCATACGGTCTGTCGCTGGCTTGGAACGTTGGCGCAGCAACCACCATCACCGCAGCATACGGTGACGGTTCGGCAAGCAACGACACCCGTCAGTATGGTATCGGCGCTATCTACGACCTGGGCGGCGGTGCATCGCTGCGCGGTGGTGTAGGCAGCTCGAAGCCGGGCGGCGGAAGCAGCACCATCCGTGCTGACTTCGGTGCTCAGTTCAACTTCTAAGTTGATCTGAAACCGCAAGGTTTGAGGGCAGGTCGAAAGACCTGCCCTTTTCTTTTGTGCCGACTTGGTGTTTGTCTGCGCAGGTAGGCAGATTGAGGAACCCCATGTCGCTGCAGGAAATCACCGACCGTATCGCCGAGGCGGAAATTGCCAATGGACGGCCCGCTGGCGCGGTAAAGCTGATCGCCGTTTCCAAGGTTCAGCCCGATGAACGGGTTCAGGCGGTGCTGGATCAGGGCCATCGGTGTTTCGGTGAAAACCGGGTGCAGGAAGCAGCAGGAAAATGGCCCGCCTTCAAAGAGCGGTACGACGGCATTGACCTGCATCTGATCGGCCCGCTGCAAACCAACAAAGCACGTCAGGCGATGGAACTGTGCAACGCGATCCACTCGGTTGACCGCCCCAAACTTGCCAAGACACTGGCGCGTCTGGCGCAGGAACTGGGCCACTGCCCTGACCTTTTCATTCAGGTGAATACCGGGGAAGAGGAGCAGAAGGCCGGAATCATGCCTTCAGATGCGGATGCGTTTGTTGCCGAGTGCCGTGACCTCGACCTGCCAATTCAGGGATTGATGTGCATTCCTCCGATAGAGGAGGAGCCTTCGCTGCACTTCGCGCTGCTGGCAAAGATCGCAGCACGAAACGGCTTGTCCGGACTTTCCATGGGCATGAGCGGGGATTTCGAGAAAGCCATCGCGCTGGGTGCAACGCATGTTCGCGTCGGTTCGGCAATTTTTGGCGAGCGGGTCAGGCCGCAGGGATAATCAATCGCGTGCCTTGGGCGACACGCCTGGCAATCCATTTCAGATGGTCCCGGCGAAAGGCCACGCAGCCTTCGGTGGGAAACCCCTGTCGCCGCCATTGATGAATAAAGATGGCCGAGCCGCGCCCTGGAATCGCGTCGGGCCAGTTCCAGTCAACGACGAGCACAAGATCGTACAAAGGGTCTGATCTGCGCAGTTTTTCGTGGCTGTGGGCGTAGGGCGCCCGGACCAGATGGTTATAACCCGCATCCTGCATGTCGTCAGACCAAAGATCCCCCGGACCGATCGGACGCGCCCATGGCACGGGCCGACAGATGCGGTCCGGCCGGTACAGCATGGCCACAATCCGGTGCGTTCCAACCGGTGTTGCACCGTCGCCTTCGCGCTTGTCCGCGCTGATCCCGCCTTTGCCGATGGCGCAGGGGAAGACCCGGCCCAGAAACCGGACACCGCGTGGCGTCAGCACAAGATCATTTGGTGTCACAGCAGATGGCCTGACTTTGCCGCCTTGGTCGCCAGATATCCCCGATTATGCGCCGTTTCACCAACCTGCAGCGGTACCCGTTCGGTTACGGCGATTCCTGTTTTCTCCATCATCGCAATCTTTGCCGGGTTGTTGGTCAGCAGGCGGACTGCATTGAAACCAAGGGATTTCAGGATATCCGACCCCAGGCGAAAATCTCTCTCGTCATCTTCAAACCCGAGGCGGTGATTGGCCTCGACCGTGTCAAACCCTTGATCCTGCAGGAAATATGCGCGCATCTTGTTGGCCAGCCCGATGCCGCGACCCTCCTGATTGAGATACAGCAGGACGCCGGCACCTTCCGTGCCCATCTGGGCCAGGGCCCCGCGAAGCTGCGGGCCGCAGTCGCATTTCAGGCTGCCCATCAGATCGCCTGTAAAACACGCCGAGTGCAATCTGGCCAGAACCGGCTTGCTCCGATCCGGGCGTCCGATCTCGATGGCATAATGCTCTTCTCCACCATCTTCGGGGCGGAAAATGTGCAACCGGCCTGCCTCGGACACTTCCATTGGCAGGCGCGCTGCAACGACTTCGTGCAAGGCGCTGCGGTCGGCCAGATGAGGTGCCGCGCGCGTATGATCAATGCAGGTCAGTCCATGCGCTGCCGCAAAGGCGCGGCCGTCTTCGATTGCGGTGACAACAGCGGAAGGCAATAGGCGGGCGGATTTCGTCAGCGCAATCGCGATCCGGTGCAGATTGGCATGTCCCTGACGCTCGGACATCAGGGGGCCTTTCATCGGTGCGTTCAGATCGTCTGACGGATCGGCGACGGCCTGCACCCATCCAATATCCGCATCCGCCGGAAGGATCACGCGCGCCAGATCGCCGTCATAGGCCCGCGCCTTGAGCGTTTCCGCCCGCCGTCCGGTGATCGTGACAACCGGGTCGCTGCCAAGACCCCTGAGATCGGCAAGCCTTTGCGCGCTGAGTGTTTCCGACGCCAGGGCCAACACGCTAAGCCCGCCGTCATCTGTCAGGACCACAGGCAGGCCCATGCGCAGATCTGCCCGCGCCCGTGCCAGCAATTCCGAGATGTCTGGAATGAGACTCATCCGTGTTATCCTATAACGTTTCGTCCATCAGGTAGCCTGATCCGCGGAAAATGTGAAACATTTCCTATACGTCAGACACGAGGTCGTGAGACAGTTGCAGCAAATCTTGTTGATTGCATATTCCACACGCAAGTGATGCAAAAGGCATAGGAGGACGGGAACATGGCTCAGCTCAAGAAAATTCTGCTTGTGGATGATGACGAGGATCTGCGCGAAGCTCTGAGTGAGCAGCTTGTGATGACCGAGGATTTTGATGTCTTCGAAGCATCCGACGGGTCGTCAGCCATGGAGCGCGCCCGCGAGGCGATCTACGATCTGGTGATTCTTGATGTTGGCCTTCCTGACACCGACGGGCGCGAACTATGCCGCCTGATGCGTAAACAAGGTGTCAAAAGCCCGATTCTGATGCTGACTGGCCATGACAGCGACGCCGACACCATCCTGGGTCTGGACGCCGGCGCAAATGATTACGTCTCGAAACCGTTCAAATTCCCGGTTCTTTTGGCTCGCATCCGTGCCCAGCTGCGCCAGCATGAGCAATCTGAAGATGCGGTGTTCGTCCTGGGCCCCTACACTTTCAAACCGGCGATGAAGATGCTGATCACCGAAGAGGATCGCAAAATTCGCCTGACCGAGAAAGAAACCAATATTCTTAAGTTCCTGTACCGGTCCACCGACGGCGTTGTTGCCCGCGATGTCCTGCTGCACGAGGTCTGGGGCTACAATGCAGGTGTCACAACCCACACGCTGGAAACTCATATCTATCGCCTGCGCCAGAAGATCGAGCCCGACCCGTCCAATGCACGCCTTTTGGTCACAGAATCGGGTGGCTATAGACTCGTTTCGTAACTGGGTGTGGATTGAGGTGGATCAAAGTGATACTCTGTAAACATATTTAAGGTGATCGTATCCCGCGCATGTCCGGGTCATGACATGTACCTCCCTGTTGGACTGCCGGGCCTCCGGGCCCGGCTTTTTTTATTGCAACCGAAGGTTTACGTGTGAATTTCGGCGCTCCGGCCGTGTGGTTGCGCGCTGGCATTATGTTAAGTCAGTTGCCATTCCAGCGGTCTTCATACTCTCCGAGCAATCTGGACATCGCCAGCAGTGACGCGAAAAGCCGGGCGTAAACGTCCCGTGACAACATCGGTTTGTTGTTGTCCAGCAACTGCACTAGATCGCTCACACCTTCGGCAAAAGTGTCGCACACCTGGTGGTCCGCGATCGTGGGGTCCAGCGTCCAGATGCCGTTCTGATCGTAGTACGCTGCAGGCTGCGGTTCGTGTTCAATCATGGTGTGGCCTCATTCATCCGATGCACACCTGTGACCGCGACATACAGCGGGCAAGCCTGTTGGCAGGAAGTCACAAGGAATTGGCAAACTCGATAAAGCGATGAAGAAAACGAGCGCCTCACATCAAATTACATGCGGGTTCTTTTTCTCATGGCACCCTGACCACCGGGGCGTTAGGTTGCACCAACCGCGATACAGGAGACCTTCCACATGCCCTTCACAATTGCCACATGGAACATCAACTCGGTCCGGCTGCGCGAACCTATCGTGTTGAAATTGCTGCGGGAAGAGGCCCCCGACGTTCTGTGTCTGCAAGAGTGCAAGTCACCGGTCGAAAAAATCCCCACCGAAGGGTTTGCCGAGTTGGGCTATACCCATCTGATCGCGCGGGGTCAGAAAGGGTATAACGGCGTAGCCATCCTGTCGCGTCTTCCGCTGGAGGAGGTGGGCGACAAGGATTTCGCCGGGCTGGGTCATGCCCGCCATATCGCCGGGCGGCTGGAAAACGGCGTGGTGATTCATAACTTCTATGTCCCGGCAGGCGGCGATGTGCCGGACCGTGAGGTGAACGAGAAATTCGGACAGAAACTGGATTACCTGACGGATATGCGGGACTGGTTCCATTCGGAGAAACCCGAAAAATCCATCCTGGTCGGTGATCTGAACATCGCCCCGCGCGAAGATGATGTCTGGTCGCACAAACAACTGCTCAAGGTGGTGTCGCACACACCCATCGAGGTCGAGCAACTGGCCGAAACGCAGGATTCGGGCGGTTGGGTCGATGTCACACGCAAGGACATCCCCGAAGGCCAGCTTTTCAGTTGGTGGTCCTATCGGGCGCGGGATTGGGATGCCGCGGACAAGGGACGGCGGCTGGATCATGTCTGGGCGACGCCCGATATTTCGAACGCGGGCCATTCCAGCCGCGTTCTGCGCGAAGCGCGCGGTTGGGAGAAACCCAGCGACCATGCGCCTGTCTTTGCGACTTTCGACCTTTGAACCCGAAACTCTACTATTGGTTTCTGCCCTTTGTGGTTGCATATAGAGGCCAAGTTCGAACGAGAGAGTGTAAGCCATGGAACTTCTGAACGCCGCAGCCGGCGCTGATGTCACCGATCTGATCAAGGACGGAACCGAGGCCACGTTCATGGCCGATGTTGTTGAAGCGTCGCAGGAAACTCCGGTCATCGTCGATTTCTGGGCGCCGTGGTGCGGGCCGTGCAAGACGCTTGGACCCCAGTTGGAAGAGGCCGTGACCGCCGCCAAGGGCGCGGTGAAGATGGTCAAGATCAATGTGGACGAGGCCCAGATGATCGCCTCGCAGATGCGCGTTCAGTCGATCCCGACCGTCTATGCGTTTTTCCAGGGCCAGCCCGTTGACGGGTTTCAAGGCGCGGTGCCGGGTTCCGAGGTAAAGGCGTTTGTGGACCGCGTGATCGAAGCGGCCGGCGGCCAAAGCCCGGGCGGACAGTTGGATGATGCCGTTCAGGCCGCCGAAGAAATGCTGGCTGAAGGGGCCGCCGTCGATGCGGCGCAGACCTTTGCCGCCATTCTGGGCGAAGATCCGAACCATGCCGGCGCCTATGGTGGTTTGGTGCGTGCGCATATCGCGTCTGGCGATCTGGAACAGGCCGAAGCCATCCTGAACGGGGCACCGGTCGAAATCTCCGGCACAGCCGAGCTTGAGGCCGCGCATGCCCAGCTGGAACTGGCCAAACAGGCAGCCGATGCAGGCCCGGTGGCCGAGCTGAGCGCCGCCGTCGAAGCCGAACCCGGCAACCATCAGGCCCGGTTCGATCTGGCGCAGGCGCTGCATGCCAATGGTGATGTCGAGGACGCGGTGGCGCAATTGCTGGAACTGTTCCGCCGGGACCGCGAATGGAACGACGGAGCCGCCAAAACCCAGCTGTTCACGATTTTCGACGCGCTCAAGCCAAACGACCCTGTGGTTCTGAACGGGCGGCGCAAGCTCAGCTCGATGATATTTGCCTAATTCCGGATCAGGGCTACACTCGGATACATGATGCATCCCGCCGATCTTCCGGAAACGGTATCCGTTTTTCCATTGCCCGGGGCGCTGCTGTTGCCCCGTTCACGCCTGCCGCTGCACATTTTTGAGCCGCGTTATCTTCAGATGCTGGACGACGCGCTCAAGACTCAGGAACGGCTGATAGCCATGGTTCAGCCGAATCCGTGCCAAAGCGATGAAAGCAAGCTGCACCAGATCGGATGTGCCGGGCGGGTGACACAGTTTTCCGAAACGGAAGATGGCCGATATCTGATCACACTGACCGGGATTTCGCGGTTTCGGGTTAAATCCGAACTGGATGCATTTACGCCCTATCGACGGTGCTCGGTCTCGTGGGATGGGTTTGACCGCGATCTGGGCAAGGCGGAACAGGATGACGGGTTCAATCGCACAAGGTTTCTGAGCCTGCTGGAGCGATTTTTTTCCTCACGCCATCTGTCGACGGATTGGGACACTTTGAAGGACGCAGATGATGAGTTGCTGGTCAACTCTCTGTCGATGCTGCTGGATTTCGACCCCGAGGACAAACAGGCTCTGCTCGAGGCGCCCTGTCTGCGCACCCGGCGTGAAACGCTTGTGACGCTGATCGAATTCGCCCTGCGCGGCGGCTCTAACGAGGAAAAACTGCAATGAGCGAACCCGACACCACTTTTGATCGCCGCATGCTCGAGGCGCTGATCTGCCCGCAAACCCATACGACGCTGCATTATGATGCCGAAAAGCAGGAGCTTGTGTCGAAAGCCGCGAATCTCGCCTTTCCGATCCGCAACGGCATCCCGGTGATGCTCGTGGATGAAGCACGAGAACTCGACTGATCGTCTCAGGGTGCCCGGCGGCGTTTTAGATCGCGCGCCCCTGCAGCAGTTTTGGCAGGTCTCCGGTCAGCCCGGCGGCCTCGCGCACAAAGCCCCGGCGCAACCCGGGCATAGAGCCGACGATGCCCATGCCGATGTCGCGACCGATCCGCAGCAGCGGGTTGTCGTTGGAAAACAGCTTATTGAACACATCCGTCGCCATGGCCAATGCGGCTGTATCGAACCGCCGCCACTCCTGATAGCGTTCCAGCACCAGAGCCGAGCTGAAATCCTCGCCCCGCCGTCCGGCCAGCGTCAGCACCTCGGCCAGCGCGCCGACATCACGCAATCCGGCGTTTAATCCTTGCCCCGCGATCGGGTGCATGCCGTGCGCGGCATCCCCAACGAGCGCCAACCGCTCGCCGATGAAGGAATTGGCGATGGTCAGGTTCAGCGGGTAGGTGAACCGGTCGCCCTGCAAACGGATGTCGCCCAGGAAATCCCCGAACCGGGGGCGCAGGACCTGCAGATAGTCGGCTTCTGACAGGGCGTTGATGCGCCGGGCCGTGTCGGTCCGTTCACTCCAGACAATGGAGCTGCGATTGCCGGTCAGCGGCAGAATAGCCAGTGGACCTGGCGGCATGAAGAACTGGTGGGCAATGCCGTGATGGGGCAGGTCATGTTCGATGGCGCAGACCAGCGCCGTCTGCCCATAGTCCCAGCCGGTGCGCCTGATGCCTGCCCGCGCGGCAGTGCCGCTTCGGCGCCCGTCGCATCCGACAAGCAGGCCGCCGGTCAGAACAGAGCCGTCGTCAAGCGTCAGAGACACGCCCGTTGTATCGCATTCCTGCGCCACGACTGTTTTCCCGCTTAGTTGCGTTATGCCCTTTTCCTCGGCCATCGCCTCAAGAAAGGCGCGACGCAGATGGCGGTCTTCGACCATGTAGCCCATCGGGCCTTCTTCGATCTCGGCATGGTCGAAATGCATCAAGAAGGGCGACGGGCCGGCCCCTGCATGCCCGTCGGTGACCTTGATCTCGAGCATCGGTTGCGCATGCCCGGCAACCCTGCTCCAGACGCCGGTCGCCGCCAGCAATCTTTGCGAAGCAAGCGCAAGTGCGTAGGCCCGGCCGTCAAATGCGGCGTCCTTGCGCACGGTCTCGGCCAGCGCGTCGATTACCGTTACAGAATGCCCGGTCTGCGCCAGTGCCAGTGCCAGTGCGGGGCCGTTCAGGCCGCCGCCAACGATCAGGATATCCGAAACCTTAGTCATGCCCCGCAATATGCGCGCCCTTTCGGGATTGTCCATGTGCGGTCGTGTCGCTACCGTCCCCTCATCGTAGATAAATGGAGGTGAGGGATGCAGGAGTGGCTGACCATGACCGCGTGCGATCTGGGGCGCGGCATCGGAATGGGGCAGATCGACCCTGTGGATCTGACCGAAACCTATCTGGCGGCCATCGACGCGCATCCGCATCGTGATCGTATTTATGCCCGCGTTACCCATGACCGCGCCCGGGCCGAAGCCAAGGCCGCAAAGGAACGAGCCGGCTTGGGGCTGCGCCGATCCTTGCTGGACGGTGTGCCAATCAGCTGGAAAGACCTGTTTGACACGGCAGGCATCGCAACCGAGGCAGGCACGGCCCTGCTGAAAGGTCGCGTTCCGGATGCCGATGCCGTGGTCGTGCGCAACGCCACCGCCATGGGAACGGTGTGTCTGGGCAAGACACATATGAGCGAGCTGGCCTTTTCCGGCCTAGGACTGAATCCCATCACCGGTACGCCGCCCTGTATTGACGATGAAGAGGCGGTGCCCGGCGGCTCATCCTCGGGCGCGGCGGCTTCGGTAGCGTGGGGCCTGGCGGCTTGCGGGATCGGATCGGATACCGGGGGGTCGGTACGCATCCCGTCGGCCTGGAACAATCTGGTGGGCCTGAAAACAACAGCCGGACGCGTCAGTCTTGAGGGCACTGTGCCATTGTGCCTGCGGTTTGACACGGTTGGGTCGCTGGCCCGTTCGGTCGAGGATGCTGCGCACGTGCTGGCGTTGTTGGAAGGTGGCACTCCCGCCGACTTGCGGGGGGCCAGCCTGAAAGGGCGGCGGTTTGCCGATCTGCAGAATGTTGCCAGGGATGATTTGCGGGACGGCCCGCGCAAGGCGCATGAGGAAGCCCTGAACCGACTGCGGGAGGCCGGCGCGCAAATCGTACCGCTGGATGTTCCTGAACTGAACGACGCCATGGGTCTGACCAGTGTAGTCTATACGACAGAAGCGTATGGGCTGTGGCGTGACGTGATCGAAGCGAACCCCGATGCCATGTATCCGGAAATTCTGGAACGATTCCGCATCGGCAAGGCGCATTCCGGCCCGGACTACGTAGCGGCCTGGTCCAGGCTCAAGGCCTGCCGCAGCGCATGGGACGCCGCAACCGCCGGGTTTGACGCGGTTCTGGCCCCGACGGCACCCATTCTGCCGCCGAATCTGGACCGTCTGATGACCGACCATGACTACTACGTCACCGAAAATCTGCTGGCCCTGCGCAACACGCGCATCGGCAATCTGATGGGTTTGGCTTCTCTGACTTTGCCCACCGGAACACCCGGTTGCGGATTGATGATGCTAGGCTATCCCGGTTCGGAAGAAGCGCTGTTACGGTTGGGATCTGCGACCGAATCCGCGTTGGCCTGAATGCCACAATCCCCTGATTCGGCACCTCTTTGTCTGGACGAGGCGGGGTGCGACCTGTAATCTGCCAGAAAATCGGGACAAAAACGATCCCGGCATTGAGGCAGTTGTTATGAATTTCCCCGAGCGGTTTTCGGACCTACCGGCATATGCATTCCCGCGTCTGCGCGCCCTGTTGGATCACCATCAGCCGGGCGGTGAGGTCATTCATATGACTATCGGCACGCCAATGCATGATTTCCCGGCGTGGGTGACGGATATCATCGCCGAAAACGCTGCTGATTTTCAGGGATATCCGCCGAACGAAGGTTCGCCCGCGCTGCGGGGCGCGATCACCGATTGGATCGAACGTCGTTATGGTGTTTCGCTTGATCCCGATACCAACGTGATGGCCCTGAATGGCACGCGCGAAGGTCTGTATAACGCAGCTATGGCGCTGTGCCCGGAGCAGAAGAACGGCCAGCAGCCGATCGTGCTGTGCCCGAACCCGTTTTATCAGGTCTACATGGTCGCCTCGATCTCGGTCGGGGCGCAGCCGGTTTTTGTTCCGGCCACGGCCGCCACTGGTCACTTGCCGGACTATGCCGGTCTGCCCGAGGACGTGCTGAACCGAACTGCGGTGGCCTATATCTGCTCGCCCGCCAACCCGCAGGGCGCGGTTGCGTCGCGGGACTATTGGGCTGAACTGATCCGTCTGGCCGAGAGATACGATTTCCGCATCTTCGCCGATGAATGCTATTCCGAGATTTACCGCGACGAAGCTCCGACAGGTATTCTGACCGTGGCGCAGGAACTGGGAGCGGACCCTGAGCGGATCGTTCTGTTCAATTCGCTGTCCAAACGATCCAATCTGGCCGGGCTGCGTTCGGGTTTGATTGCTGGTGGACCCGAGACGATCAAAAGGGTCAAACAGCTGCGGGCCTATTCCGGCGCGCCTCTGCCAGCGCCTTTGCAGGCCGCTGCCGCCAAGGTCTGGGCGGATGAGGCGCATGTAAGGGAAAACCGCGCGCTTTATCAGGATAAATACGCCATTGCGGATGAGGTTTTCGCTGGCGTGCAGGGCTATATGCCGCCTGAGGCCGGGTTCTTCCTGTGGCTACCGGTCGAAAACGGCGAGGAAACAGCGTTGAAGCTGTGGCAGGAGACAGGGGTGCGTGTCCTGCCAGGCGCATATCTTTCTCAAGGCGATCCGGGACAGAACCCGGGCGAGCAATTTATCCGGGTCGCCATGGTGGCCCCAAAAACAGAGTTGCAGCGCGGGCTGATCACGCTTCGCGACTGCATCTATTCGTGAGGTACGAGGGCAAAATGGCATCATTGAACGCGCGCAACCGCGATCCTTTACTGGACAGCACAACGCAGGCCGCGATTGAGCGGCGCAGCAAGGAATTGATCGGGATCGCCCTGATCCTGCTTGGTTTTGCGGCAGCGGCAATGATCTGGTCCTACACGCCGGATGATCCGAACTGGATGGTATCGACCGACGCGCCGGTGCAGAACTGGATGGGCCGTATTGGGGCCTCGATCGCTGCGCCTCTGTTCATGATCGTGGGCTGGGGAAGCTGGAGCATCGCTTTGGTGTTGATTGGCTGGGGCATCCGCTTTGCCGGTCACTTCGGCGAAGATCGCGCCGTTGCGCGCCTGATCTTTGCGCCGATCTGGATCGCGGTTGTATCGGTTTATGCAGCGACTTTGGTGCCGGGCGACGCATGGCGCGCCACCCACAGCTATGGTCTGGGCGGTTTGTTTGGCGATACCGTGATGGGTGCGTTGCTGACATTGTTGCCGATTTCCTCGCATTTCATGGTCAAGCTGATGTCGCTGGCGATGGCGGTGGGGATGCTGGCGCTGGGCGTTTTTGTGCTTGGGTTTACCAAAGACGACGTCCGGCGTGGGTTCCGGGCTTTCCTGCTTGGTCTTGTTCTGTCCTACGACATGCTGATGAAGGGTCTTGGCCGCAGCGCATCTGCCACGGCGCAGGCCGCGCGTGACCGCCGCGCGCGGTGGGAAGATCGCAAGGCCGCCCGGATCGAGGCTGATGACCTCGTGTTCCAGGACGATATGGATTTTGCCGATCCTGTATTCGAAGAGCCTGAATTCCGGCCCGGGCCGCAGAAAACCGGCCTGCTGGCCCGAATGCCCGCGTTGATCCGGCGACCGGAACCGATGCCGGAACCCGAGCTTGTCGACCCTGAACCGGTTGCAGGTTTCGACGAAATGCCGGGTGAGGATCGTATCCGTTCAAAAATTTCGGCAGCCGTCCGCAGCCGCCGGGTCGCCACTGGTGAGATGACGCCCGAACCCGATCCGAACCTTCCGCTGACCAAGGGCCGCGGCAGAGGGCCCGACCCACTGATCCTGAACACAGCGCGGCCCGGAGAATTGCCGCCCGAGCCACCCATTACTGCGGCCGGGTTGCCACCCGAACCGCCGTTGACTTCAGGGGCGGCGCCGGAATGGCAGGCACCTGATCCGAACGCGTACCTGCCTGAACCCGATCACATACAGGGCTTTCAGCCGGAACCCGATTTTGACGACGACGACGTGTTCGAGGACGCACCCGAACCCGCGCCAGAGCCGCGCCCTGCAATGAAAATCCCGGTGGCCGAACCGCGCAAACCGGTCGTGGCACAGCCTGTTCGCCGCAGCCCGCCACCGTCGCGCCGTGCCCAGGCCGAAGCGCAGCCGACCTTGTCGTTCGAGGAACGGCATTCCGATTTCGAGCTGCCGCCGCTGGGCCTGCTGTCCAATCCGGCGAGCATTCAGCGCCATCATCTGAGCGATGAGGCGCTGGAGGAAAACGCGCGGATGTTGGAAAACGTTCTGGACGATTATGGCGTCAAGGGTGAGATCGTCAGCGTCCGCCCCGGTCCTGTTGTGACCATGTATGAACTTGAACCGGCTCCGGGCCTGAAAGCCAGCCGTGTGATCGGTCTGGCGGACGATATCGCGCGGTCCATGTCCGCCTTGTCGGCGCGGGTTTCGACATTGCCGGGGCGTTCCGTGATCGGTATCGAACTGCCCAACGAAAATCGCGAGATGGTGGTGCTGCGCGAAATCCTCGCCAGCCGGGACTTTGGCGATGGCAACCACGCGCTGCCTTTGGCACTGGGCAAGGATATCGGCGGGGAATCCGTTGTCGCAAACCTGGCCAAGATGCCTCACCTGCTGATCGCGGGTACGACCGGTTCCGGTAAGTCGGTGGCGATCAACACCATGATCCTGTCACTGCTGTATAAGCTGACGCCGGATGAATGCCGCCTTATCATGATCGACCCAAAGATGCTGGAGCTGTCCGTTTATGACGGCATCCCGCATCTGCTGTCACCCGTTGTGACCGACCCGAAAAAGGCGGTTGTGGCTCTGAAATGGGTCGTGGGCGAGATGGAGGACCGCTATCGCAAGATGTCCAAAATGGGCGTGCGCAATATCGCGGGCTACAACGGCCGCGTGAAGGATGCGCTGGCCAAGGGCGAACTGTTCAGCCGTACGGTCCAGACCGGGTTTGATGATGACACCGGCGAACCCACATTCGAGACCGAAGAATTCGCACCCGAAGCGATGCCCTACATCGTCGTCATCGTCGACGAGATGGCCGACCTGATGATGGTCGCGGGCAAGGAAATCGAAGCCTGCATTCAGCGTCTGGCACAGATGGCGCGGGCTTCGGGTATTCACCTGATCATGGCAACGCAGCGCCCGTCGGTCGACGTGATCACCGGTACGATCAAGGCAAACTTCCCGACGCGGATTTCGTTCCAGGTGACCTCGAAAGTCGACAGCCGTACCATCCTTGGTGAAATGGGGGCTGAGCAACTGTTGGGGCAGGGCGACATGCTCTACATGGCTGGTGGGGCCAAGATTACCCGCTGCCACGGTCCGTTCGTTTCGGACGAAGAGGTCGAGGAAATAGTCAACCACCTGAAACAGTTCGGCCCACCGGACTACATGAGTGGGGTAGTCGATGGCCCGGCCGAGGAAACCGCTGACAATATCGATGCTGTTCTGGGCCTGAATACCGGTGGAAACACCAACGGTGAGGATGCCCTGTACGACCAGGCAGTCGGGATTGTAATCAAGGATCGCAAATGCTCGACCTCGTACATTCAGCGGAAACTTGCCATTGGCTACAACAAGGCCGCGCGGCTTGTTGAGCAGATGGAAGACGAAGGCGTTGTTTCGTCAGCAAATCACGTCGGCAAACGCGAAATCCTCGTCCCCGAGCAGTAGGATATTTAATAACAAGGGCAAAGCGCTTATCTGGTGTCTCATGAAACAGATAGCCTTTGCCCTTGCTTTGACACTGGCCGCGCCTGCGGCCTGGGCGGCAGACAAACTGCCATTGTCGCAGATTTCAAAATACCTGAACGATATGAAAACCGTTCAGACGTCGTTCACTCAGGTCAACGATGACGGATCGCTAAGTACCGGAAAGCTTTGGATCCAACGCCCCGGCAAGATGCGGTTCGAATATGACCCTCCTAATGATGCCGTCGTTCTGGCGCGGTCCGGATCGGTGATGATCTTTGATCCGAAATCAAACCAGCCGCCCGAGCAATACCCGCTGAACCGGACGCCGTTGTCACTGGTGCTGAAGCGAAATGTAAATCTGGGTGAGGCGAATATGGTGGTGGGGCACGAGTTTGACGGGACTGCCACGATCGTTACCGCGCAAGACCCCAAAAACCCCGACGCAGGCCGGATTGAGCTGATGTTTACAGGCGATCCCATTGAGCTGCGAAAATGGGTGATTCACGACAATGCCGGGGGGCAGACCACGGTCCTGCTGGGCGCATTGGAAACAGACGGACGCTTGAACCAGAGCCTGTTCTCACGCCCGAATTAGGACAGGCCGGGTAACTGCCGGCCTGCGCAATGGTGTCAGACTCGGCAGGACGCCAGCTGGGCCTGATAAAGACGCGCACGCGCATCGACATCATCCGCCACGTTCAGCAACCAGGATTTACCGTTGTAGGTGCCACGCGCAAAGCCGGCGTGACCTTCGTGATAGGCCAGGTACTGGTTGCGGGTGTCGCTGGGGTGGATGCCGTTGCGTTCGTAGCTTTTGTTCATGTACCAGCCGATGAAGTCCGACGCGTCGCGAATGCGATCCCGCTTGGCGCGCCGTTTTCCGGTTTCGCGCTGATATTGCTCCCACGTGCCATCAAGGGCCTGGCTGAAGCCGTAGGCGCTGCTCTGACGGCCTAGCGGGATCACTCCCAGTGCGTATTTGTGCGGGGTCCGTGCATCGTGGCGATAGCGGCTTTCCTGATAGATTGTCGCCATCTGAACGTGAATGGGCACCCCCCATTTCCGTTCGGTGGATTTGAACGCCTTGATATAGTCCGGCCTTTCGCGCGCAATACTGCACGCGTCATTCAATCTGCTGGGCGGTTGCTTGGAACCGCCCCCACAGGATGCCAAAAGCAGCACCCCAAGGAGTACAACTAGAATTCTGCTCATGTGCCTCGTGCCTTTTTTGTTCATTCTAGCGCAGATTGTAGTTTGAGGAAATCACTTTCGTTACAGAACAATAGCCAGAATGACAGGTAATGCCCCAACGGAAAGAAGGGTCGAGACCATGACCATTCCGGCAACCGCGTCTGAATCGGCCTTGAACCGCTCGGCCAGAAGGTACGATGTGACTGCCACCGGGGTGCACATCTGCAAGACCAGCACACCGAATGCCACGGCCCCAAGATCGAACGTCGCTGCAACGGTCCAGCCCAAAACAAAGCAAACGCCAAGCTTCAGAACAGACAGCCAGATTGCCTGCCCCAGCTTGTCCGTGGTCAGACGTGCAATCGCGACGCCGAGCGTGATCAGCATCATGGGCACCGCCATTTGCCCCAGCAGCTCGAGCGTATTGGTCAGAAACAGGGGCGTTTCCCAGCCTTGCCACAAAAACAGCGCGCCAAGCAGCGTGGCCCAGACCATCGGCTCGCGTATGACTTTGCCAAACGCGCCTTTTCCGGCGACCAGATAGATTCCGTAAGTGAATGAAAACAGGGCCGTGACCGCCAGAAAGATCACCGCATAGCCCAGTCCCGCCTGCCCGAATGCAAAAATACACAGAGGCAGGCCAAGATTTCCGGTATTCCCGAAAATGAGCGGCGACAGATACGTGCGCTGCTCCAGTTTCAGAAGATGCACGGTCACTTTGAAGACCACGGCAAGCGCCAGATTCCCGGCAATGGTGGCCAGCGTGAACCGTGACAGATCCCCGCCCGGAATTTCGGTCTGCATCAAGGCGACGAAGATCAGACTTGGCACGGCCAGTGTCATTGCAAACCGTGTCACGAACTGCAAACGGTACTCGAATCCCAGCCTGACCCAGGTAAACCCAATCCCTGAAAGCAGAAATACCGGAGCGACGATTTCGAACACTGTCAGTAGTAGGTTCACAGACTGTTTCCCTGAATTTCAGATCAATGATTGGCATTTTGGCCCGGAAAGAGGTAGTAAGACCTCCGGGGGCTGAAACAATGCTGAAGACAAATGCCAAATACGGCTTGGGCCAGGTGGTCCGCCATAAGAAACATCCCTTTCGAGGGGTGATTTTTGACGTGGATCCGGAGTTCTCGAATACGGAAGAATGGTATCAGGCGATTCCTGAAGACAGTCGACCGATAAAGGATCAGCCGTTTTATCACCTTTTGGCGGAAAACGACCAATCCTTCTATGTTGCTTATGTTTCAGAACAAAATCTGGTTGCCGACCAGTCCGGAGAGCCGGTTGAGCACCCCGATATTCCCAACATGTTCGGCCCGTTCGAGGATGGCGCGTACCCGCTGCACTTTCATCTGAACTGATGACCGCATAGCTGCCGCCTTCCGGTCGCCGAAAATCAATACCCAAGCGCACATCCGTCTTTTCTGGGGTCACTTGCCCCCTCAAGAACACCGCTTTCACAGATTCGGATCGCCTGTGCACCGCCGAGGGGCGTGTCAGGAATTGAAACAGTGTGGCCAATGTCAGACAATTGTTGCGCTACTGCTTGCGGATATCCGCGTTCCAGTTTCAGTACCCCACCATCGGCAAAGGCGCGCGGCGCATCGATGCTGCCCTGAAGACTCAAATCAAAATCGACAAGATTGGACAGGAATCTGGCGTGTCCGGTCGGCTGGTAGGCCCCGCCCATGACGCCGAATGGCATCACTACCCGGCCGTCCTGTTTCAGCATCCCGGGAATGATCGTGTGCATCGGGCGTTTTCCACCGTTCAGCTCATTGGGGTGCCCGGCTTGCAGCGTAAAGCCCGCCCCGCGGTTCTGCAGCAGAATACCATATTTTTCAGACGCGATCCCTGATCCGAAGCTGTGGAAGATCGAGTAGATGAGTGATACGGACATCCGGTCCCGGTCGACCACCGTGATATAGACGGTATCCTTGTGAACGGACTCGGTCAGCGGTGCGGCGGCCGCCATAGCGTTTTTGGGATCGATAAGCGCTGCCAGCTTGTCTGCAATGTCCTGATCGGTGAACCGTTCGGCCCTGGCCATATGATCGGGGTCCGCAATAAACCGGTTCCGGGCATCGTAGGCCAATTTGGTGGCCTCGGCCTCGATATGAACCCTTTGCGCACCAAAAGGGTCCATCCCGGCCAGATCAAAGTTCTTCAGCATATTGAGCAACAGGATCGCAGTCGCCCCTTGCCCATTTGGCGGGTGTTCGACAAGGTCCGTGCCTTTGTAGTGCCCGCTCATTGGGGTGGTTTGCGTCCATCTGGTGGCTTGAAAGTCATCCGATGTGTGGACCCCACCCAGTGTGTTCAGGGCGGAAATCATGTCTTGCGCGATGTCACCGGTGTAGAATGCTTCGCGCCCGTGACGAGCAATTTGGCGCAGAACTTCCGCCTGACCCGGAGCGCGAAAGATCTGACCTGTTTCCGGGGCCTTGCCATCAATCAGATAGTGGTCGCGGGCCGCACCCTGCAATACAGCCGCGCCGGATTTCCAGTCAAAGGCCACCCGTGCGGCAACCGGAACACCGGTTTCGGCGTAGTCGATGGACGGTTGCAAAATCGCCTCAAGCCCCAGCCGCCCTTCCGTTTCCGCCAGGTGGCAAAACGCATCAACAGCACCCGGAACTGTCACCGCATCCGGGGTGTTCAGGGGCACGGTCTTCAGGTCCTTTGCGCGCAACGCTTCTGCATTTGCTGCTTGGGGCGCGCGGCCTGAACCGTTCAGCGCGCGAATTTCGTTCTCGCCTGCGCGATTGAACAGGACAAAACAATCGCCACCCAGACCGGTCATTTGTGGTTCGCAAATACCCAGCAGAACCGCACCAGCGATGGCGGCGTCCATCGCGTTTCCGCCCTGCGCCAGTATGTCCAGCGCCACCTTGGCCGCCAAAGGGTGTGACGTCGCACACATGCCTTCGGTCGCCAGTACTTCGGAACGTCCGGGTTTGTGCAAATCGCGCATGACGGGGCTCTCCTCATTGAACGCGCAGACCGTATCGCGCGGCAGAGGAATGTCCAGTCAACTTGAGGGGAGGTTCCTCGGCGCCGGTCACTGGGTGGGGGCTGTGATGCTAGGCGCCGAGGGAAGCTATCTGAGCTACAAGACCCTTTTGCCAATTATTTGCGGCGCGACAATGTTTCGATCTGGGCCTTATTGTGGCCATTTCGGGTCAATTCGCCTCATCCGGGAAATCGAAGCGCAAAGACAACCTATTGCACCCTTCGCGCCGCTCATAGTGGATGGCGCTGGTCAATTGGTGAATCAGGAACCATCCGAATCCCCCTTCAGGCAGACTCTGTCTGGTTGTGTTGACGTCCGCCGGAATTCCATCGGGCACTCGACACCCCGGCAAAGGGTTGCCGGTATCCGTAATGACAATGACAAGCCAATCCCTGTGCAGGCGGCACCTGACAAGAACACGGGCTGGGGCGATGCCTGCGTAGGCATGTTCGACCACGTTGTTTATCGCCTCGGCCAGCGCGATTTTGACGTCGCTTGCCTTTGGCGCGGGCAATCCACGCTCAGCGAGGCTGGCGCTAAGACTGGCGATACCCATGCTCGCCTCAGCTTCGGTTGCGGCAAAGCTCAGTTCCAGAAAGTCATGATCATGAACAGAGGCCACGCGAATGGTTTCCTGTGCAACTTTAATCCGCAGCCGGCGTCAGAGCGTCTTCCAGCGTCGCAAATAATCGAAAAACTGTATCCATGCGGGTCAGCCGAAATACTTTCTCGACAAACGGATGCAGACCCGCCAGATCCAGGCTGCGGTCATCGCCAAGCTGTTTCATGGATGCCACGATGGCACCCAGTCCGCTGGAATCGATGAATTCGACATCCGACAGGTCCAGCACCACCCGGCCCGCGCCGCCGTCAGTCTGATTACGCATATCTTCCTTGAACTGTATCGCAATGGCGGCGTCGATCCGGTCGGCCTGAACCGTGATCACCTGCGTCTCACCGGTTGTCGTACTGATCAGACCCATGTCCGGTTGCCCTCCAGAATGAAAAAACCTCGTAGAAATACGCTAGACGGCAATTCTTACCATTCGGTATTCAGAACCTGGAAAACCAGAAGGAGAATCCGGATGAAGCAGGTCGTGATCGCGGGTGCAGCCCGCACCCCAATGGGCGGGTTTCAGGGCATGTTCGATGGGGTTGCGGCGGCCGATCTGGGTGGCACGGCCATTCGAGCGGCCATGCAGGGGGCCGGAGTACAGACCGTGGACGAGGTTCTGATGGGCTGCGTTCTGCCCGCCGGTCAGGGGCAGGCTCCGGCGCGGCAGGCCGGTTTTGCCGCCGGTTTGGGCGAAGACGTGCCCGCAACGACCCTGAACAAGATGTGCGGGTCCGGGATGAAGGCGGCGATGATAGCGTTTGACCAGATTGCGCTGGGTCATGCCGACACCATGGTCGCGGGCGGTATGGAAAGCATGACAAACGCCCCCTACTTGCTGCCCAAAATGCGCGGCGGGGCGCGAATCGGTCACGGTCAGGTGGTGGACCATATGTTTCTGGACGGGCTTGAGGACGCATATGACAAGGGTCGACTAATGGGCACCTTCGCCGAAGACTGCGCCGAGGCCTATCAATTCACGCGTGAAGCGCAGGACGAATACGCGTTGCAGTCTCTGTCCAACGCGCTGGCCGCTCAGGAAAACGGGGCGTTTGACGGCGAAATTGCGCCGCACGTCGTGCGGACCCGCAAAGGTGAAGTCACACAAGATATTGACGAACAGCCAAAATCGGCGCGGCCGGAAAAGATTCCGACCCTGAAACCCGCGTTTCGCAAGGACGGGACCGTAACAGCCGCCAACTCCTCATCGATCTCCGATGGTGCGGCGGCGCTGGTTCTTGCCTCCGCCGAAGTGGCCGAGGCGCAGAGCCTGAACGTTCGTGCGCGCATCCTCGGGCATGCCAGCCACGCGCAGGCTCCGGGCCTCTTTACGACCGCTCCGGTTCCGGCGGCGCAAAAGCTGCTGTCCCGCATCGGATGGAGCAAGGATGACGTCGATCTGTGGGAGGTGAACGAAGCCTTCGCCGTCGTTCCCATGGCGTTCATGCGCGAAATGGGTTTGCCGCGTGAAAAAGTGAATGTGAATGGCGGCGCCTGCGCCCTGGGTCATCCGATCGGCGCATCAGGTGCACGAATCATGGTGACGCTGCTCAATGCTCTGGAAAAACGAAACCTCAAGCGGGGTGTGGCAGCCATCTGCATCGGCGGCGGCGAAGGCACCGCAATAGCAATCGAACGGGTTTGACCCTTCATCTTTTTCCAAATACTCCGGGGGTGAATTGAGCCAACGGCTCAAGAGGGGGCAGCGCCCCCTTTACCCACCACAGACGGGACTTCCACCATGACAGCAGACTACACCATGCTGGCCAGAACCATTGCCGCTCTGACCGAAGGCGAAAGTGACGAGGTTGCACTGATGGCCACCGTCGCCTGCGAGGTGCATCATTCCGACGACCGGTTCAACTGGACCGGGTTTTATCGGGTGACCGAACCGGGGTTGCTGAAAATCGGCCCTTACCAGGGGGGCCATGGCTGTCTGGTCATTCCCTTCGACCGGGGTGTTTGTGGTGCGGCGGCGCGCACAGGGCAGGTGCAGCTTGTTCCGGATGTCGACGCGTTCCCGGGGCATATCGCCTGCGCGTCCTCAACCCGATCCGAACTGGTCCTGCCTGTTCTCAATGCCGCAGGTGAGGTAATTGCGGTTTTCGACATCGACAGCGATCTGCCCGATGCGTTTTCGGAGGATGACGCCGAATACCTGACGGAGATATTGTCCCAAACTTTCGCGCGAGCCTGATGGAAACGCAGGGGGCGAAAGGCCCACTCTCGGACTTCGACATTTTGCTTCACGCAAAGACCCGCTAAACTCCGAAGGCTTCGAAACCTGGCGGGTCCGGCATGATTCCACACCAATTCTCTACTCAACGGCTTTCAGTCAGCCACTGGAAAGACCATCTTGCCGAACCGCACTTGCGGCGCAAGCTAGCTGACGATCTTGCCGCGCTTCTGACCCCTGCGGTCCTGAAAAACCTGCCGCCGTCCATGCAGCTGCAGGATCAGGGCATGTCGAACTGGATTGATACCCGTCGCGCCGAAAGCGACATTCTGCTGGTGCGTCAAGGCACCGACAATGAGCTGATCGGACTGATGGTGCTGGCCGTCGATACGGAGAGTGATGCGCCTCCGAGTGTCCATATCGGCTATCTGATTGCAGAAACTGCCTGGGGAAACGGATATGCCTCCGAACTGTTAAAGGGGCTTCAGACCGCAGTGTTGTCAGGCCCTGCCATGCGACTCGTTGCCGGTGTCGATCGCGACAATCCAGCCTCTGCCCGCGTGCTTCAGAAAGCAGGCTTTGAACTTTGGACGGAACGCTGTTCCGCCACCACCGAGATGTATGTTCGCAACATCGGCTGATTGACGGTGCCGTCAGGTCTTGTCACCGCACGAGGGTGGGCAGGCCGTTGGTCATGACAAGATACAGGGCCAAGACCTGCAACGTGGCAACTCCGAACAGCCAGGCCGAGAATCCGCGTTTTCGGGTTTTGTGTCGAAACAGCCATCGTCCCAGCAACGCGCCGGGGCTGCCGCCCAAAGCCGCAAGCCACAACAACCTGCGTTCTGGAATTCTGCGCTTGCGCCGCTGCGCCCGGACCTTGTCCCAGCCGAAACACAGCAGGGTCAGACCGTTAACCGCCCAAAGATAGATCACTGCAATCCACATGAGTGGGACATAGCCAATCGGACATGTCGACCCAAGTGAAAAAACGCTTGGAATTTTCACGGAATCGCGCCATCGTGAAAAACGAGGAGAAAATTTCACGAGAATCGGAGTGGCCCCCGTGAACAGCCAGGCCCCGCAAAGCGCGACACTCGGAGCGGACATCCGCGCCCTGCGCAAGGCGCGCGGGCTGACGCTGACCGATATCGCGACTCGTCTGGACCGGTCCGTCGGCTGGCTCAGCCAGGTTGAGCGCGACAAATCCGAACCATCGATCTCGGATCTGCGCCAAATTGCCGAGTGTCTTGGCGTTCCGATGTCGATGCTGTTTGCGCATTCCGCGGCGCCTGACGCCGAACAGGGCTATGTCGTCCGGGCCGGATCACGGCGACCGATGGGGTCTGGCGAAGAAGGGCTGATCGAAGAACTGCTGTCTCCTGATCTGACCGACGATTTCGAGATGGTGCATTCTACCTTTCAACCCCAGTCCCGCATGCAAACCCCTGCAAATCGCCCGACGCAAGAGGTCGGTTACATGGTCTCCGGGCGGCTTGACCTCAAAATTGGCGATCGTGAATACACGGTGGGTCCGGGTGACAGTTTTCGGATCAAGCATGAGCCCTATCAATGGTCCAACCCGTATGACGAGCCCGCGGTTGCGGTCTGGGTCATCGCCCCGCCGGTATACTGATGAGCTTTGAAGCCTGGACCATATTCGCGCTGTTCTGGGTGGTATTCGTTACCACACCGGGGCCGAACGCGGTCAATTGCATCTCGAACGGGATGAACCTGCCATTTGCCAAGGCGATGTTGGGTGTTCTGGCCATTCTGACTCAGGCCAGCGCGTTTCTGATCCTGTCGGCGCTGGGCGTGACCGCATTGATCGCGGCCTCGCCAACCGGTTTTTTCATCGCCAAACTGATCGGGGCAGGGTTCCTGATCTGGATGGGCGTGCGCGGTTGGATGAACGCGGCAAAGCCGGCACCTGCCACGGAACGTCCAGCGCGGCATGTTTACCTGCACGCGTTGGCCGTCGCGACGATCAACCCCAAGAGCGTTGCCGGATACCTCGCCGCCTTTTCCCAGTTCGTGCAGCCGGACGTTCCGATCTGGCAGCAGATGGTCGTCATCATGCCAACGGCGCTGGCCATCACAACGCTCAGCTACACAGGGTTCACGCTGCTGGGGGCCTTGATGGGCAAGGCCGCGTTGGGCGCGGTGTTCAACATCTGGGTGCGGCGTGTCATGGCGTCCTGTTTCATCATCTATGGCGTGCTGTTGGGTATCAGCACGCCATCTACGGCAAGGGGGTAATCATATGACAACCGGTTCCTGCCTCTGCGGCAAAGTTGCGTTTACCATCGACGGCGACCTGACGCCGCCATCCGCCTGCCATTGCGGTCAGTGCCGCAAGCAATCGGGGCATGTCTGGGCGTCCACGTCAACGCATCAGGACAATCTGAGATTTGCAGCCAGTGACACGCTCACCTGGTTTCGCGCATCGGACACTGCGCGCCGGGGCTTTTGCAGCGCATGTGGCGCGTTCCTCTTCTGGCAACATAACGATGAGGACACGATTTCGATTTCCATGGGGGCGTTTGACGACCCCACGGGCCTTTCGCTCTCAAAACATATCTTTGTCGCCGACAAGGGCGATTACTACGACATCACGGACGATCTGCCCCAACGGGCACAGTAACAGGGATCAAAACGAATGAGTGATTTTCCGACAAAAGCCCGCGTGGTCATTATCGGTGGTGGTGTGGTGGGGGCCTCCTCGCTGTACCATCTGGCCAAGAAAGGCTGGACCGATTGTGTGCTGCTGGAAAAGAACGAGCTGACCGCAGGTTCGACCTGGCACGCGGCGGGTAACGTTCCGACCTTTTCGACCTCATGGGCGATCATGAACATGCAGCGCTACTCGACCGAGCTGTATGCGCGGCTGGGCGAAGAAGTCGACTATCCGATGAACTACCATCAGTCCGGCTCGATCCGTCTGGCGCACAGCAAGGAGCGGATGCAGGAATTTGAGCGGGCGATGTCGATGGGCCGTTACCAGGGCATCCCGATGGAGATGTGGACCCCGGAAGAGGCCAAGGAACGCTATCCTTTCCTTGAAACGCATGATCTTGAGGGCGTGCTGTATGATCCGACCGATGGCGACATCGACCCCGCGCAACTGACGCAGGCGCTGGCCAAGGGAGCCCGCGACATGGGCCAGAAGATCATCCGTTTCTGCCCGGCAACCGGCGTGACCCAGCATGACGACGGCACCTGGACCGTGCACACGGACAAGGGCGATATCGCCTGTGATTATGTGGTCAACGCCGCCGGTTACTACGCGCAGCGTGTGGGAGAGTGGTTCAAACCTTATGGCGGCCGAACCGTTCCCGCGATGGTCATGAGCCACCAGTATCTGCTGACCGACGAAATCCCCGAAGTCCAAGCGTGGTCCAAGGAAAACGGGGGCAAAAAGCTGCCGCTGCTGCGCGACGTGGATATCTCTTACTACCTGCGTCAGGAGAAGAACGGCTTCAACCTTGGCCCGTATGAGCCCAATTGCAAGGGCCACTGGATGACAGAAGATGACCCGATGCCCGAGGACTTCAGCTTCCAGCTGTGGAATGACGATCTGGATCGCATCGAAGACATCGTGACCGACGCGATGGAGCGGGTGCCGCTGATGGCGACCTCGGGCGTTGGCCGCGTGATCAACGGCCCGATCCCTTATGCACCGGACGGTCTGCCGCTGATCGGCCCGATGCCCGGAGTGAAGAACGCGTTCGAGGCGCACACCTTTACCTTCGGTATCGCGCAGGGCGGGGGTGCCGGCAAGGTGCTGGCCGAATGGATCGTCGATGGCGCGACCGAATGGGATATGTGGGCTGTCGATCCGCGCCGGTATACCGATTACACCGATCAGGACTACTGCAACCAGAAAGGTCTGGAGGTTTATGGCAACGAATACGCCATGCACTTCCCTCATCACGAATGGCCTGCGGCGCGCGACAAGAAACTGTCGCCGGTTCATGCCAAGGTGAAAGAGCTGGGCGGTGTCATGGGGGCCTATAACGGCTGGGAACGGGCCAACTGGTTCGCGCAGCCCGGCGACGACACGTCGCTTGAAGCCACCCACACATGGGGTCGCTCGGGTCCGTGGGAGCAGCGCGTCAAGGAGGAATGCGAGGCCGTGCGCGACCATTGTGGTGTACTGGATCTGCCGGGATTCTCGCGCTTCATGGTCAAGGGCGAAGGTGCTGCCGAGGCGCTGCGTGGTCTGGTCACGGGTGGACTACCCAAGACCGGTCGCATGAACCTTGTCTATATCTCTGATGATCGTGGTCGCATCCTGACCGAGATGTCCTGCATCCGGCTGGGCGAGGACGAGTTCGTCATGATCACGGCCGCAACTGCCCAGTGGCATGACCGCGACATTCTGCTGAACGCTATGCCCGAAGGCGTTTCGGTCGAGGATGTGACCACCACCCGCGATACACTGATCGTCACGGGGCCGAAGTCGCGAGAGATCCTGTCGGGCATGACCGATGCGGACCTGTCGACCGGATGGCTGACCCACCAGTCGGCAACCGTCGCCGGGCAACCCGCTTACCTGATCCGTGTTTCCTTCGCAGGTGAGCTGGGTTGGGAGGTTCATGCCCTGAACGAACACATGCCAGCGATCTATGGCGCCATCATTGACGCGGGTGCCAAGCCCTTCGGGATGTATGCGCTCAATTCCCTGCGTGTCGAAAAGGGTTATCGTGCGTGGAAAGGCGACCTGTCGACCGACTACTCGCTTCTGGAAGGCGGTTTGGAGCGGTTCGTGAAACTGGACAAACCACAGGACTTCCCCGGCAAGGCTGCGATCCAGAATGAAAAGCAGCAGGGCGTGAAAAAGCAGTTCGTCACCATGCTGGTCGAGGCCGGAGATTGCGACGCACCGTACATGTCGTGCCTCTGGCATGATGGTCAGATCGTGGGTGAAACCACATCCGGTGCATGGGGGTATCGCATCAATGCGTCGGTCGCACTGGGCATGGTGCGTCCTGATCTGGCTGCTCCGGGCACCGAGCTGGAGGTCGAAATCTACGGTCAGAAATGCCGAGCTGTCGTACAGCAGGATCAGCCGCTCTGGGATCCGGAAAACGCGCGGTTGCGTGCCTGATCCATCAGGGAAACTGCGGGTCCGCCAAAAGTCAGGCGGACCCGTGATTTGATGCAACACCGCTGTCGGGCATAATGCATCCGCAAAACCTGTAACGGGGAGAGATGGCAATGACCCAACCGGAGACAATGTCCGGTGTTTACCTGACACGCCATGGCGGGCCGGAGGCACTGGAATGGCGTCAGGATATTCCCCTGCCCACCCCAGGACCCGGGCAGGTTCTGGTCCGGGTGGCTGCGGCAGGCGTCAACAATACCGATATCAACACGCGTGTTGGCTGGTATTCACCGGATGTCACGGGTGCAACGGACGCGGTCGATCAGGATGTCGATGCCGGCGGTTGGGGCGGCGCCCTGCAGTTTCCCAGAATACAGGGCGGTGATTTGTGCGGCATCGTTGAGCGGACAGGGTCCGGCACCGGTTTCCAGCCAGGTCAACGTGTCACCTGTCCGATCAACTTGCCGCGCCCACGTCCCGGTCAACCCAGCGGTTTCATTGCATTGGGTTCTGAGATTGACGGCGCTTTCGCGCAATACTGCCTGGTCGAGGCAAGCGACCTCTACGACGTGTCCGCGTCACCCCTGTCGGACACCGAGATTGCGGCAATCCCCTGCGCTTTCGGCACGGCCGAAAACCTGCTGACCCGCGCAGGTGTAACGGCCGGACAAAAGGTTCTGGTAACCGGGGCATCCGGTGGGGTCGGGCTGGCTGCCGTCCAACTTGCAACATTGCGGGGGGCTTCGGTCTGGGGTGTCACCAGCGCTGCCAAAGCAGATGTGGTCAAGGGACAGGGTGCGATAGATACCTTTGATCGCGACGCGGCCTTGCCGCCAGACATGTTCGATGTGGTGGTCGACGTCGTCGGCGGACCGGCATTTCCGGGGTTGATTCTGGCGCTGAAGCCGGGCGGGCAATACGCCGTTTCCGGCGCCATAGCAGGCCCGATTGTACAAGCGGATCTGCGCGATATCTACCTGAGGGACATCACCATTCATGGCTGTACGCACCAGGCATTCGACGTTTTCGGACGGCTTGTCGAACTTATCAATGCAGGGCGGATCAGGCCGCTTGTTTCGAAGACGTATCCTCTGAAAGACATTGCCCGGGCGCAGGAAGATTTCCAATCCAAAGCGTTTCCGGGGAAACTGGTCCTGATTCCGTAACGAGGTAAGACATGGCAGACATCACCCTTCTGGACGGCTCCATCGGGCAGGAACTGGTCAAACGCAGTGGCGACCGGGCAACGCCGCTTTGGTCAACGCGGGTGATGATGGATCACCCGGAACTGGTGGGCGACGTTCACGCAGATTATTTTCGCCGCGGCGCTACGATCGCGACCACCAATACCTATGCCGTTCACCGTTCGCGCCTGGAACGTGTGGGGTTGGAAGACCAGATCGGAGCGCTGACGGACACCGCCCTTTCTCAGGCAGAACGCGCACGCGCGGGAACCAAAGGGCGCATTGCAGGGTCGCTGGGTCCGCTGCTGGCCACCTACAGGCCCGACCTGCGGCCCGATCCTGAGGACGCCGCTTCGAAATACGCCGAACTTGTCGAACTGATGGCTGACAGGGTCGACCTGTTCCTGATTGAAACCGTTTCGTCGGTACAGGAAGCAGAAGGTGCGTTGCGCGGCACGGTCAACGGCGGGCGTCCCGTCTGGCTGGCCCTGACCGTCGATGACACAGACGGCACACGTTTGCGGTCGGGTGAACACCTGTCGGAAATCTCACCTCTGGTCGACCGCTTTGCTCCAGAGGCCGTGCTCGTCAATTGCTCGCCCCCCGAGGCCATGCCTGCGGCTTTGCAGATCATCGCAACCATGGGACGGCCGTTTGGCGCCTATGCGAACGGATTCACCGAAATTTCCGAGGGATTTCTGAAGGACGCCCCGACCGTCGACGCGCTTGAACAGCGCAGCGATCTGGGGCCTCAGGTCTACGCCGAACACGCCATGCGCTGGGTGGAACAGGGGGCCACGATCGTAGGCGGTTGTTGCGAGGTCGGTCCGGACCATATCGAGGCACTGGCCGAACAGTTACGCGCAGCCGGGCACAGGATTGTCTGAGGGCACGAGAATGCAAAAGCGGACAGGACCCGAACCGCAAGGATCCGGCAAACAGCATCAGTTCGATATCATGGTTGCGCCGGGATACGTTTTGCTGGAGCTCGCGTCATTGGTCGATGTCCTGCGGATTGCCAACCGCGTTTGCCCGAATCCTCCGTTTCGGTACACCTATCGATCGTTGAAAGGCGGCCCTGTTGAAAGCAGCAGCGGCGCAACCGTTTCAACCGAACCGGTTTCTGCACAACCTGACGCCGACTATCTGTTCGTGATCGGCAATTCCGACCCGGACCTGCCGGACCTGTCACTTGGGCGGGTGGTTTCGGACTATACCTACCGCGGCGCACAGGTGTTTTTGCTGGCCGAGGCCGCCAGCCGCTATATTGACGAGCAAGGCACGGATGACATGGCCACCCACTGGGAGAACGCATCTTTCCTGCGCGAAAGGGGCGCCCGGTTCGAAGCCAAGATGTCCATCGCAACCCAGCAGGGTTCGGTCGTCACCTGCGCTGGAATGGAGGCGACCACCGATGTCGCGCTGGCCGTTATCGGGCGCCATGTTTCGGGCCCTGCCAGGATGACGGTTGCTGACATCATGCTGCACGAAAACATCCGGGACTTTTCCTCGCAGCAGCCGTTTTCCGGGATTCGGACAACCGCGACCGGGGATGCAAAGCTGGACCAGTGCATCAAGCTGATGCAGGCCAATATCGAAGACCCTTTGCCGATCCAGGACATCGTCAATCTGCTGGGGCTGTCGAATCGGTCGCTCGAACGCAAGTTCCGGTCGATCTTCGGAACCACACCAAACGGTTTTTACCGCGAAATGCGGCTGGCGCGCGCGAACAATCTGCTTCTGAACACCACCATGAGCGTGCGTGAGATCGGGCTGGCATGCGGATTTCCCAACGGATTCTCGTCGATTTACAAAAGCTTTTACGGAATCACGCCGTTTGTTCTGCGGCGGGAAAAGCGGGCGTCTTCGCAAAGGTGATTTTTGCAGAAGACCTGACGATTTTGATGCATTTGTTGTCGCACATCCGTGGCATTTTATCCCAAACCTGACACAGCGGAGACATCAGGATGGTTGATCTTCCCACCAAGGCCCGAGTGGTCATCATCGGCGGCGGCGTTATCGGATGCTCGGTCGCGTATCATCTGACCAAAAAGGGTTGGACAGATGTCGTGCTGCTGGAACGCAAGCAACTGACCAGCGGCACCACCTGGCACGCCGCGGGTCTGATCGCGCAGCTGCGCGCGACCGCCAACATGACCAAACTGGCGAAGTACAGTCAGGAACTCTATGGCTCGCTTGAGGAGGAAACCGGCGTTGCGACCGGGTTCAAGCGTTGCGGATCGATCACCGTGGCCCTGACCGAAGAGCGCAAGGAAGAAATTTATCGCCAGGCCGCCATGGCGCGGGCATTCGGGGTCGAGGTTGAAGAAATCTCGAATGAACGCGTAGCGGAGCTTTATCCGCATCTGAACCTCGAAGACGTTAAGGGTGCGGTTTACCTGCCGCTGGACGGACAGGGCGATCCTGCCAATATCGCGCTGGCGCTTGCCAAGGGCGCACGGCAGCGCGGCGGCATTGTCAAAGAACGCGTGAAAGTCACCGAGATCGTCAAACAGGGCCGCAAGGTGACAGGTGTGGACTGGGTTGCCGATGACGGCAGCGCCTCGGGCCACATCGAATGCGACATGGTGGTGAACTGTGCAGGCATGTGGGGGCACGAGGTTGGCCGGATGGCGGGCGTCAACGTCCCGCTGCACGCCTGCGAGCATTTCTACATCGTTACCGAGAACATCGATGGTCTGACGCAGCTGCCCGTGCTGCGGGTGCCGGATGAATGCGCCTATTACAAGGAAGACGCGGGCAAAATCCTGCTGGGCGCGTTCGAGCCGAACGCCAAGCCATGGGCCATGGACGGTATCCCGGATACCTTCGAATTCGACCAGTTGCCCGAGGATTTCGACCATTTCGAACCGATCCTCGAAGATGCCTGCAACCGGATGCCCATGCTGGCCGAGGCCGGAATCCATACCTTCTTCAACGGCCCCGAGAGCTTTACCCCCGACGATGCCTACCACCTTGGCCTTGCGCCCGAGATGGACAATTTCTGGGTCGCGGCAGGGTTCAACTCGATCGGCATTCAGTCCGCCGGTGGCGCGGGGATGGCACTGGCCGAATGGATGGATACGGGTGAGAAACCGTTTGACCTTGGCGATGTGGATATCAGCCGGATGCAGCCGTTCCAGGGCAACAAACAGTACCTGTTCGAACGTTCGAAAGAGACGCTGGGCCTGCTCTATGCCGATCACTACCCCTATCGTCAAAAGGCGACCGCGCGCGGTGTGCGGCGGACACCGTTCCACCACCACCTGAAGGAACAAGGCGCGGTATTTGGTGAACTGGCCGGATGGGAACGTGCCAACTGGTACGCCAGTGAAGGGCAGGAGCGTGAGTATCAGTACAGTTGGAAGCGCCAGAACTGGTTCGAGAATTCGGCCGCCGAGCACCGCGCCGTGCGCGAGAATGTCGGCATGTACGACATGTCGTCGTTCGGCAAGATCCGGGTGGAAGGTCCCGATGCCGAGGCGTTCATGAACTATATCGGCGGCGGTGACTACTCGGTGCCCAATGGCAAAATCGTCTATACCCAGTTCCTGAACCGCAGCGGTGGGATTGAAGCGGACGTGACGGTCACCCGCCTGACTGAAACGTGCTATCTGGTGGTTACTCCGGCGGCGACCCGTCTGGCGGATCAGACCTGGATGCAACGCCATGCCGGCAATTTCAACGTGGTCATCACTGACGTCACCGCGGGCGAAGGGGTGCTGGCCGTGATGGGCCCGAACGCCCGCGCGCTGCTCGAAAAGGTCTCGCCCAACGATTTCACCAACGCAACCAATCCGTTTGGTACCGCGCAGCAGATCGAGATCGGCATGGGGCTCGCCCGCGCGCATCGCGTGACCTATGTGGGTGAACTCGGCTGGGAAATCTATGTCTCGTCTGACATGGCGGGTCATGTGTTCGAAACACTGCACGAGGCTGGTCAGGACATGGGGCTGAAGTTGTGTGGGATGCACATGATGGACAGCTGCCGGATCGAAAAGGGCTTCCGCCATTTCGGCCACGATATTACTTGCGAAGACCATGTTGTCGACGCCGGACTCGGGTTCGCTGTCAAGGTCGACAAGGGCAGTGATTTCATCGGCCGCGAGGCGGTAATCGCGCGCAAGGAAAGCGGGCCAAAGAGTCGCCTGGTGCAGTTCAAGCTGACCGATGCTGAGCCGCTGCTGTTCCACAATGAACCGATCCTTCGTGATGGTGAGTATGTCGGCTATCTCAGCTCAGGCAACTATGGCCACACGCTGGGCGGCGCCGTTGGTCTGGGATACGTGCCATGCGAGGGCGAGAAGGCGGCTGATGTGTTGGCATCGAGCTATGAGATCGACGTGTGCGGTGTGAAGGTTAGGGCAGAGGCATCGCTGAAGCCGATGTATGACCCTAAATCCGAGCGCGTCAAAGTCTGAACCGGTGCGCTGGGGGCGCTGCCCCCGCCGCAGCAAGCTGCGCCTCCCCCGGGATATTTGCGGCCAGATGAATGAAGGATCCCTTGTTCATCTGGCCAAAAATATCCCGGAGCGCGAGGCAGAGCCTCGCAAACGGTGAAAAGCCAGCTGAAAGCCCAAGGCGCGATCCTATCAAGGTTCGTGATACGAGCCTTCACAGAATTCACAGTTCCCAACCCGGCCTGAACTGCCGTAAAGACGAACGGTATCATCCGGAGACCTGACATGGCGGACATCGCCGCTCCAACTCAGAACGTCGATACGCCGCGCGGTCTGGCGCTGGCTGTAACCGCCTATGTACTGTGGGGGTTTCTGCCGCTGTACATGAAGGCGATGGCGCATATCGGTCCGGTCGAGGTTGTGGCTCATCGGGTGATCTGGTCCGTGCCGGTCGCCGGTCTGTTGCTGATCGCGCTGGGGCGTACAGGCGATCTGAAGCCAGCCCTGCGAAACCCAAAAATGCTGGGCATGGCCTGCCTGACGGCCGCTTTGATTTCAGTGAACTGGGCGGTCTATGTCTGGGCTATTGCCACCGGGCGGGCGCTGGACGCGGCCTTGGGGTACTATATCAACCCCTTGTTCAGCATTGCACTGGGCGCAGTTTTGCTGCGCGAACCTTTGAACCGAACGCAGATAGTAGCGGTTGGGCTGGCAGCGCTGGGCGTCATCATACTTGTGCTAGAAGCCGGAGCACTGCCCTGGGCCGCTCTGGGGATGATGTTCACGTGGGGCTTTTACGCGTTCTTCAAACGCTCCCTTCCCATCGGACCAAACCAGGGATTCCTTCTCGAGGTTCTGGTACTTCTGATCCCGGCGCTGGCCTACGTGACCTGGCTGGGTGCGCAAGGCCGCGGACATTTTGGTTTGGCCGGGGCGGATACGATGCTGCTGGCGGGTGCCGGTGTGGTGACGGCGGTGCCTTTGCTGGTTTACGCCAACGGCGCCAAGCTGGTGCGGTTGTCCACCATGGGCATTCTGCAATACATCGCCCCAACCATGATCTTCATCACCGCGATTACCTTGTTTGGAGAACAAATCGATCGTGGTCGCATGATCGCCTTTCCGCTGATCTGGGCGGCTTTGGTTGTCTATTCGGTTCCGATGATCCGGCAGATTCGGGCTCAGTCCTGACGCAGCGCGCGGTCAACTTCATCCGCCCAGATCGCGTAGGTTTTCGGACTGGGGTGATACCCGTCGGGCGCGGCAAGCGCCGGGTCATCCGGCAAATCCAGCACGAGGTGCCGGCACTGAGGGCGCTCTGCAACCACCTTCTGCAGCGCCTGATCCAGCCGTCGCGCCTGCCGGTCCAGAACCCAGGCCAAAGGTTGGGGTAGGGCCGGAAAACGGCCCATTTGCGGGACTGCAGTAACAATCACGCGCCGCGCGCCCATGGCGCCTGTCAGCAGGGACATCAGATGGGCTTGTCGTTCGGCAAACCGGCGTTGCGTTACGGCGCGGGTGACGTCATTCGCACCCAGTGCCGTCACCACGGCATCGAACTGAGTATTCAGCGTCCCAAGACGGTCTATCGTATCCTGCGTTGTATGGCCGGTCGTAGCCTCCAGCCGCCATTCAACACAATAGTGCCGCGCCAGCCGCTGGACGAGTTGCCCGGACAAGGCTTGTTTCTGCGTGCCTGCGCCTACGCCGGCAGCCGAACTGTCACCCGTGATCAGCAACCGCAGCCGGGGCCCGCGGCCTTCGCGGCCTTCGCGCGGCCCTGATGGCTCGGGCAGCATCTGGGCATTGCGCCGGACAGACAGGCCCTGCATCGCCAGAACCGGCAGCAGCGGAAGGCGCAGAAGCTGATCAGCGGCGACAGGAGCACGCATGGTCAACTCAGGGCCTTGCGAAATTCCAGAAAGCGGGCGTCGCTCATCACCCGCGCCATCATCGCCTCACGCAGGGCGCCGACGGTTTTGTGCGGGCGCATGACCACTTCGAATTTCTGGATCAGGCCATCGTCATTCAGCGTGATCAAATCCACACCCACGGCATCCAGTTCACTGACCTTGCATTGGAACTCCAAAGCCCAGTCGCAACCTTCGCCCATAACGCGGCGATAGCGAAACTCGGAAAACACCTGGCTGACATGCCCAAGCACCGCCGCAACCGGTGCACGCCCGGTCCATGTGCTATAATAAGTCGGCGGCAGGAACTGCACATTCTCGGCCAGCAGATCCGGTATCCGGGCCTCGTCACCTTTTGCAACCGCGTCCTGCATGCGCTCGATTGTCGGATGCATCTCTGTTCCTCCTCAACTGGGTCCGAGAGTTGCCGAACGATGGGTCGCAGGCAAGGACGACGTTGCGGGAGGTCGCGCGCTGCGATAGGCAAGCCCGCATGAGCGAGACCTACACCCCCCCGAACACGCCACTGGATGTGCTGCATGAAGACGCGCAGCTGATCGTGGTGAACAAGCCGCCGGGCCTGCTTTCGGTACCCGGCCGGGGGGAGCATCTGTCGGATTGCCTTCTGACCCGGGTGCAGGCGGCTTTTCCTCAGGCCCTGCTTGTTCACCGGTTGGACCGGGACACGTCAGGTGTGATGGTGTTTGCACAGACACCGCATGCGCAACGCCATCTGGGTCAGCAGTTCGAACAGCGCCAGACGCGCAAAACCTATGTTGCGCGAGTGTGGGGCCGGGTTGAACCCAAATCCGGAACGGTTGATCTGCCTCTGATCGTCGACTGGCCAAACCGGCCGCGCCAGATGGTGTGTCACGAGACCGGCAAACCTGCGGTGACGGACTGGCGGGTCGTCCGACATGAGGACCGCAGCACGCGCATTCGGTTGTTTCCCAAAACCGGCCGGTCGCATCAGCTGCGGGTTCACATGCAGGCATTGGGGCACCCGATCCTGGGTGATCCGTTCTATGCGACGGGTGCGGCGCGGGATTACCCGCGCCTGATGCTGCATTCCGAAGAGCTGCGCCTGAAGAACCCCGAAGGCGGAGTTGCGATGAAATTCAGGGCCAAGCCCGACTTCTGAAGCTAAAGCACCCAGCCCCATATCATCTTGAGGTTGCCCAGAGAAAATCGTCTGACACGCCTTCGCTGTTGCACGGACCGACAGTGGCGTTCGGCCATGATCTGGCGTTCAATCTCAAACCCGCGCAAGGTGTGATCCTGCGACCATCTTCCGAGTTTCAGCGTCATCATGACGTGGTTGTCGCGGCTTGGCATGATTGCTCTCCATTTGTTCGTGATATGCCAAGCATTGCAGCCCTCTCCTGACACTACTCTGTCAGTGGGGTGTGCTATTGTGTCAGCAGACCGTCAGGAGGATGCGATGGGCCGATCTACCCGTCTGTTTGAAATTATCCAGATCCTGCGCATGTCCGATGCGCCGGTGACAGCGGATGCGCTGGCTGAGCAACTGGAAGTATCTGTTCGCACCGTGTACCGCGATATCGCGGCTCTGCAGGCGCAGCGGACGCCGATCGAAGGAGAGGCGGGCGTGGGCTACGTGATGCGCCGGGGGTATGATCTGCCGCCGCTGAACTTTGATGCGGAAGAGATTGAGGCGCTGTGGGTTGGACTGTCAATGCTGGCCCGCACGGGTGACAGCACCCTGCAACAGGCCGCAGACCGCGTTTGCCGAAAAATCGAAGCGCTGCAGGTGCCCGCAGACTGGTTGCAGGTGGCGCCGTGGGGGGCGCCTCGGGACGATCCTGACAAAGGGTGTGTTCCGGTTGCCAGCTACCGCGAGGCAATCCGGGCGGAACAGAAACTCAGGCTGGTTTACGTCAATTCCGAAGACGAACGTACGGAACGTGTCGTACGCCCGGTTGCGCTGATCTATCACATCGAATGCACGATGCTGGCGGCATGGTGCGAGTTGCGAAACGGGTTTCGACACTTTCGCACGGACCGGATCTGGGCGTGTGACGTTCTGGACGCGCATTTCTGCGGTCAGGGCCAGCCGCTGCGCAACATCTGGCAGGAGAACAACAATTGGGATGCGTCATCAGCCCCTGCTTGACCGGCAGGTAATTGCCGATTTCACCGGAATGTTGCTTGAGGCTTCAACGGCCTGCCGTGATATACTGGCCCAAACAAATCAAACCCGATGAACGGGTTCATGAGCAGAGGGTAAATCCATGACGATTTCCAAGTTTGTTATTTCTGCCGGGCTGTGTTCGGCACTTGTTCTTGGCGCATGTACCGACCCAGGTACGCTTTCAGTGCAAAGTGACCCCAATCAGAATGCAAAGCAGGGTGCCTTGCTGGGCGGTTTGATCGGTGCAGGCGTCGGCGCTATTGCAAATGACTCGGATCCGCTTTTGGGTGCGCTGGCCGGTGGTGCCATTGGTGCCGCAGGTGGCGGCGTCATCGGCAATCAGCTTGATCGCCAGGCGGCGGAACTGCGTCAGCAACTGGCCAATGACGGGATCACCATCGTCAATACAGGCGACCGCCTGATCGTCACCGTCCCCAATGACATCACCTTTGATACCGACAGCTCAACCGTGCGCCCGGGGCTGCGGTCCGATCTGGTGAAGGTGGGGCAGAATCTGGTCAACTACCCGAATTCGAACGTTCAGATCATCGGCCATACCGACAGCGACGGCGACGCCACCTATAATCAGGGCCTGTCCGAGCGGCGGGCCAATGCCGTGGCCGATATCCTGCAGGCCAATGGCGTCAGCTATTCCCGCATCACTACAATCGGTCAGGGTGAAAACAATCCGGTCGCTTCGAACCTGACGCCGGATGGCAAGGCGCAGAACCGTCGGGTCGAGATTGTCGTCGTGCCCAGCGGCAACGCCTGATCTGATCCAACAATCGTGGACAGGGCACATTCTCTTGCCCTGTCCATGCGCACTGACTGTGCGTCAACAGGGCTATGGTCCCGGTCCATCCCCGTATAAGTTCCCGAAAACAACAAAGCGGAGTTCCCGATAATGTCCGAACCGACCCTTCTGGGCCTGTCCGGTTCGTTGCGCCAGAACGCGACAAACCGAAAGTTGCTGCGCGAGGCCGCGCGGTTGTTCGAGCCCGGCACTTTCATCGAGGCCGACCTCAACCTGCCTCTGTATGACGGTGATCTGGAGGCGGGTGAGGGCATTCCCGCGTCGGTTCAGGTGCTGGCTGACCAGATTGCGCAGGCCCATGCGGTGATCATTTCGACCCCGGAATACAACAAGGGGCCGTCCGGTGTGCTGAAAAACGCGCTGGACTGGGTCAGCCGAACCAGTGGCAAACCATGGGCGGACAAGCCCGTTGCGGTGATGTCCGCCGCCGCTGGTCGGGCCGGCGGCGAACGCGCGCAGATGATGTTGCGCGCCTATATGGTGCCGTTTCAGACGCGCATCTTGCAAGGTCCTGAAATCCATCTTGCCGACAGCTCGAACGCATTTGACGATCAGGGGCGGCTGAGTAGCGAGCGCTATGAGAACCCGCTGCGGACGCTGATGCAGAAGCTGAAAGCCGAGGCCGGTTTCTGAGGCCAAGGCGCGGTACTTGTTCCGCAATGCCCTGGCGCGTAACGTGCGGGCATGTCAGATGAAACTCGGGCCGAAACACAGCAGGACATGATGGATCCCGCGCGCGCCGCTGCCTTGCAGGTGGCGCTCGGACAACCAGTTTCCGTTGCGGCGGGCGCACCGCTTCCGCCGTTTTTTCACCAGTTGTATTTCTGGTCACCGCTTCCGCCCGATCAGCTTGGCCGGGATGGGCACCCCAGAGTGGGCGGCGGCCTGATCCCGGATCTGGGCCTGCCACGTCGCATGTGGGCCGGAGGCCGGTTGCGGTTCTGCGCGCCCCTGGTCGCGGGCAAGCCAGCCCGGCGCCGGTCCTTTCTGGAAAGCGCCACGTCAAAAACTGGCCGGACCGGGCCACTGGGTTTTGTCACCTTGCGGCACGAGATCTGGCAGGGGGAAGATCTGTGTCTGACGGAATGGCAGGATCTTGTTTACCGTGAAGACCCTTCGGCTGATGCAATCAAGCCGAAGCCGCCAACGGCCAGAACCGACCAAACGGATCGCCGAGAGGTTGGGTTTTCCTCAACTTTGTTGTTTCGGTATTCGGCACTGACATTCAATGGCCACCGGATCCACTATGATCTGGACTATGCGCGCGACGTCGAAGGCTATGACGGGCTTGTTGTTCATGGACCGTTGCTGGCGCAGCATCTGATGTTGTTTGCAACCGATCTGATGGGGCCGCTGTCCGAGTTTTCGTTCCGCGCGTCCGCCCCACTCATGCACTTCGAAACGGCGGCCCTGTGCCGGAACGGTTGCGAGCTGTGGGTCGCGGGGCCGGACGGCCGGCAATGTATGCAGGCGGTTGCCACTCCGATGTCAGAGTGAAGCTCCGGGCCTGAATCCCTCCGGTATCTGATCGCGGTTTTCCAGTATCAGATCGGCCATGACATCGGCCACTTTGGGGGCCATGCCGAAACCGATCTTGAAGCCGCCATTGGCAATGTACTGACCCCTGTGCATCGGATGTTCGCCCAGCATTGGTGCGCGGCTTTTGCTGCGGGGGCGGACCCCGGCCCAGCGTTCAATCACTTCGGTGCCGTGCAGAACGGGAACGGCGCGCGTGGCGCGGTCGATCACGTCTTCCAGGGCGCTGTCGGTGCTGGAAGGGTCTTCATAGTCCCGCTCGGATGTCGATCCGATGGCCAGAGTGCCGTCCGCATGGGGCACGATGTGAATTGCATCAACAAAAAGCTGAGGCACCGTCCCTGCATCGAACCTAAGCAGGGCAGCCTGGCCCTTGACCCCATTGCCAACAGTTTTGCCATAGTGGCGGTTCAGTTCCAGTAGGCCCGCCAATCCGGTGGCGTGTACGACCCGACCCCGGTCGGGCGCGTCTGTGGCAATTTCGACCCCCATTACGGACAGGGCCGCAACCAGCGCGGCACAGGCCCGTCTGGGATGCATGCGCGCACTCAATGTGTCGTGGATGACGTATCCCGTCGGGCTGGGCGGGCACCAGGCGCCAGCCTTGGCGGTTTCAACAACGCGCCATTCTGCCTGTCCCTGCCACAGTTCGATGGCCGTTTTAGCGCGCTGATGCGCAAGATCCAGATTGCGCTGGTCAGCGATGGGTTGCAGGCGACCCAGACGCGCATAACCGGGTGACACGCCACCTGTCGCTTCGACCTGTTTCCAGAACGCTTGGGCCATGATCAGGCTGTCGAACTGAAATGCCTTTTTAGCATTCCAGTTTTCCGGCACATGAGGTGCCAGTGCACCGACCAGACCACCGCTGGAGCCCGAGCCGGGACCAAAAGGATCGACTACCTGCACCTTTGCGCCGCGCCGCGCGCAGGTCCAGGCAATGGACAGGCCGAAAACACCCGCGCCACGCACTGTCACATCGACCATTGCCAATCCCCTTTTCCTTGTTCAGTGTCGCGCCGCCTAGCTACAGGATTCCCCGATGGCAGACCAGCGCGCCGAACTGACCTGGACGGACGAGCAGATCCCGATTTCGGACCGGTTCGACGATCCATATTACTCGCTCCAGAACGGGCTGGAAGAGACACGGCATGTGTTTCTGGCGGGCAACGATCTGCCCGGTCGCTTCGCGCCGGGTTTTCGAATCGCCGAGCTTGGATTCGGAACCGGCCTGAACATGCTGACGGTCTGGTCCGCGTGGGAGGCATCGGGCCAAACGACGCCTCTGAGCTTCACCAGTTTCGAAGCCTTTCCGATGGATCCTGCAGACATGGCACGCGCACTGGCATGTTTCCCAGAGCTTCAACCCTGGAGCAGCCGGTTTCTGGCGCATTGGCAAGGTGGCGAATGCGATCTTGGCACACTGCACCTGAAAGTGATCGAAGGCGACGCGCGTGAAACCCTGCCCGCTTGGTCGGACATTGCGGACGCCTGGTTTCTGGACGGGTTTTCCCCGGCCAAGAACCCGGAGTTGTGGCAGTCGAACCTGATAAAGCAGGTCGCCGGTCACACTGTGGCTGGCGGAACAGTCGCGACATATACTGCGGCCGGTTTCGTGCGGCGTGCGTTGACCGAGGCCGGGTTTTCAGTCACGCGTTCGCCCGGATACGGGCGCAAACGGCACATGACACGGGCGATCAAAGAATGAGTCAGCAGAACAATGTGCGGGCCGGGATCGCCCTGATGGTCGCGGCCACAATCGTCTTTGCGTTGCAGGACGGGATTTCGCGTCATCTGGCCGGAACCTACAACACCTACATGGTCGTGATGATCCGGTATTGGTTCTTCGCGGCATTTGTCATCACCATCGCGGCCCGCGCCCCCGGCGGGCTGAAGGCGGCAACACAAACCAGCCAGCTTGGGCTTCAGGTCATCCGGGGTGTGTTGCTGGCGGCCGAGATCTGTGTGGCCGTTTTCGGATTCACGGTTCTGGGTCTGATCGACAGCATGGCCGTTTTCATCTGTTATCCCCTGTTAGTGGCCGCGCTCAGCGGGCCGGTTCTGGGTGAAAAGGTGGGCTGGCGGCGCTGGTCCGCGATCGGGGTCGGTTGCATCGGGGTCCTGATCATTCTCGAACCGGGTGTTGGCGTCTTCAACCCCTGGGCGGTCATTCCTTTGATTTCGGCCCTGATGTTTGCGGTCTATGGATTGCTGACCCGATACGTTGCCCGTCGCGACAGCACGGCCACCAGCTTTTTCTGGACGGGTGTCGTCGGGGCGGTGGCCATGACGCTGGTTGGCATGTGGTTCTGGGAACCGATGGCCCAAGCGGACTGGTTGTGGATGGCACTATTGTGCGTCAGCGGCGTGACAGGGCATTGGTTGCTGATCAAATGCTATGAAATGGCGGAAGCCAGCGCAGTTCAGCCCTTTGCCTATTTCCATCTGGTCTGGAGCGCATTGTTGGGCATTTCGATATTTGGCGAAACGCTGCGCCCAGCTGTTGTCGTGGGCGCGGCGCTTGTCGTGGCGGCAGGTCTGTTCACCCTATGGCGCGAAAGAAGCCAGGGTTGAGCCGGTAAGTTCCTGCGAAAACGGAATGGGCAGGGCGGGTTTGCCCAGGCGCGCGCGATAGACGGGCATGCTTTCCGCGACGCGCATGACATAGTTGCGCGTTTCGCTGAACGGGATGGTTTCGATCCAGTCGATGACGTCGACCTCTCCGGCGCGGGGATCGCCAAAGCGTTCCATCCACGAAATCGGACGCTTGGGTCCCGCGTTGTACCCGGCCGCCATCATGACCACGTTACCGTTAAACTCGGCGGCCAGCCCGGACAGGTAGTTCGCCCCCAACTTGGCGTTGTATTGCCAGTCCGATGTGAGGCGTCCGGTCTGATGGCCGCTGAGGATACCCATCTCCTGCGCGACCAGCTTGGCGGTGGCTGGCATGACCTGCATTAAACCGCGTGCGCCGGCTCCGCTGACCACGACCGGGTCAAACTCGCTTTCCCTGCGGGCAATGGCCAGGGTCATTTCCTTCGCCATGGGCAGGCCCATATCGGCCACCGGATGGACAGGGTAGTAGGCCGCAGGCAGAACCGATCCTGTTCTGGCGGCGCGCTTGGCGATCATGACTGCCAGATGTGGCTCCTTCAGTTCCAGCACCAGATCACCCAGTTGACCGGCCTCAACCGGATCGAGACCTTCCACCAGATGGGTCAGAAACTGTTCTGTCAGATTATCTTCGCCGGCTCGCAGCAGCAGAAGCCCAGCTTCCAATACACTGGAATTCGCAAAACCCGCCTGCTTCCAATGCGGTGCACGGCGCGGGTTGGCAAGCTCGCTGTCAAACGGGCGCCCGATGCGCTCGGCAGCCAGCAGGCCATAGAAGGATGTCTGGTAATCCGCGCCGATTGCGTAGGCGTCATAGGCCTTGTCCGCATCGCCCTGCGCCGCATAAGCCCGGCCCAGCCAATAGCCGCCGCGCCCTTTGGAAATTGGCGACTGAACTGCGGCCGAGAAATTCTGGAAATGGCGCACGGCCGTGTCCGGATCGTTCAGTTTGCGCAGGGCGAGGAACCCGGCCAGCCATTCCAGATCAGCGTAACCATAGCCCATTTCGGGCGTCATGTGATGGTTGGCTGCCACGTCATAGGCGCGTGCGATATTTCCGTTGCGCATCTCCAGCCGCGCCAGCCTGCGCCGCCCTTCGGCCCATTTGTCCGGCTCGCCCAATGCCTGTGGGCTGGTCGAGCGTTCCAGCATCAAATCGATGGCGCTGTCGTCAAGTTCCTTGCGATCCCGCCATACGAATCGGTCGAAGGCCAATCCGGCTGACGACGCCAGCGAGTCCGGCACTGCCGAAATCTTTGCATCCACACCGGGCTGGCGTTTTTGTAGCGCGATTCTGGCTTCGGCCAATTTGCGTTCATCCGCACTGACCAGCGGCAACATCTGATCAGCGCTGACCAGATGCCCGTCCCAGAGCATACGGTCCAGCCGGGCCGCGTGATGCGGTTTCAGCAATTTGCCGAAGTTTTCCAGATAGTCCTTCTGCAAACCCGACCCCATGGGCATCGTGCGCCAGGCCATCACGATATCCGCCTCGGCATCGCCCCTGCGACCCTTGGCCATTAGGGCAACCGCGAAATTCAAGGCACCCTCGGCGGTTTGCGGCGGTGAGCCGTCGTAGAACTTCAAAACCCGGTCCGGGTCGGCCCCGGTGAACGAAGGTTCGCTTTTGCGGCGCAGCCACCCCAGTCCGGGCCAGTCCGACCGGCGGTCGAGAAACACAAGTACATCGCCCGAACTGCCAAAGCCGCTGCGCAACCAGTGCCAGACGATGATGTCACGAGACACCGACCCGCGCGTTCCTGCGACGCGCAGGGCCTCGTTCCAGTCGCCTTTGCGCATCTCGTTCAGCGCGGCGCGCAGGTCCGCGGCGGCATCCGCGCGCGCCTGAGCCGTCGAACAAAGAATCACGGTGATCAATACCGCCAGAAAACGTGTCATCCCTTGCATTTCCCAACCAACCAAGGATACAGCCATTCAGGATAAACCTTGCGCCGCCGGGATCAACTCACAAACCGAAGATTGTGATAAAGGGTGGCGCGTTCACAGCAAACTGTACGCTAAGGAGCGTTCCATGTTCAAAGGCTCGATGCCAGCACTCGTCACCCCGTTCCGAAACGGTGAGTTGGACCTGGACACGCTCAAACATCTGGTGGAATGGCAGATCCAGGAAGGTTCGACCGGGCTGGTGCCGGTGGGAACCACGGGCGAAAGCCCAACGCTCAGCCATGAAGAACACGAAGTGGTGGTGGAAGAGGTCGTCAAGGCCGCTGCCGGCCGCGTACCGGTCATCGCGGGTGCCGGATCCAACAACACGGTCGAGGCGATCCGGTTCGTGCAGTTCGCCGAGAAGGTCGGCGCGGCTGCGGCTCTGGTTGTCACGCCGTATTACAACAAGCCGACCCAAAAGGGTCTGATTGCCCATTTCAGGGCGTTGCATGATTGCGCGGATATTCCGATTGTCATTTACAACATCCCGGGCCGCTCGGTGATCGACATGACACCGGCGACAATGGGCGAACTGGCACAGCTGCCGCGCATTGTCGGGGTGAAGGATGCAACCGGCGATCTGGCGCGGGTCAGCCAGCAGCGGGCAAGCTGCGGTACCGACTTCTGCCAACTGTCCGGGGAAGATGCGACTGCCCTTGGCTTCAACGCGCATGGCGGGGTCGGATGCATTTCGGTGACGGCAAACGTGGCCCCGCGCCTGTGCGCCGAATTCCAGCAGGCGACCCTTGCAGGTGATTACGCCAAGGCGCTGGCCTATCAGGACCGTCTGATGCCCCTGCACGAAGCGATCTTCATTGAACCCGGCCTTGTCGGCGCCAAATACGCGCTCAGCAAACTGAACCGTTGCAGTGAAGACGTGCGCTCGCCCCTGACCGGGCTGGACAGCAGCACAAAATCTGCCATCGACGCGGCAATGGCCCACGCCGGACTTCTCTGAACGCGCTCGACACGAAAAAAGGGCGGCATTCACCGGGTGAAGCCGCCCTGTTTCTTTTCGGTAATCGGACTTCTTTTGTTCGAAAATCCCCCGGCGGTTGACTGCGCCTATGGTTCAGGAGGGGGCTGACCCCCTCGCTTCAGCGCTTGCCGTAATACAGTCCGACCACATGCTCTGCCTGAGCGAAGAACAGCCAGCGTGATACGGCAACGCCAGCCAGGTGCGACAGCACGGCCAACAGCACAAAGAAATGGCTGAACGGCAATACCAGCAACACAACGGGGACAAGGAAGGCCAGCGTGAACGAAATGATCCGCAGCTTTTCGGCGTGTTTGCGTCCGACCACATGCACGAATTCGCGCAACAGGTAGTTAGTCCCGGTATGCGGCGGTTCAAACGCCCGGACGGTCCCCCTCGACCCAAGCCCTGTTGCGGTGCCCAGATCCGTTCCCGAAGCCGCAAGGGCTTTGTCGCCTCGCACCCAGTACAGAATCTGAACCAACCCGGCAATCATCAGCAGGGGACGGGCCAGTCCCGTCTGTCCGGACAGCAAGGCGCCGCCGGCCAGGCTGAAGGTAATAAACATGAGCGGGGTCAGTTTCATGTTCCAGCGTGGAATGGTTTTCAGCTGGGTATAGATCATCGAGGTGGTAAACACGGTCGCCAGTGAAAACAGCGCCCCCAATGCGCCCAGAACGCTCCAGCTCTGGCCCAGAAAGACCGCGCCAAAGGCATAGAGGCCCATAAGAACCAATGCGATGACCGCGCACCAGCCCTCACGCGACAGCCAGCTTGATCGCCACTGCGAAAAGGCTTTGAGCGCGCGTTCGGGGTGGCCCAGATGGAAGGTCGACGCCATCAGGCCGCCAACGGCCAGACCATAAGCGATAGCGTAGAAAACAAAAGCCACCCAGCCGGTGACGTCCGGGCTGCCAAGGCCAAGAAAGAACAGCAGGCCAAAACCAAGGCCGGACAGCGTGGTGAAGATGATAACGGAAGGTGCCGGATGCATCAGAGCTTCTCCAGGGTTTTGTCGAGCCAGCCCAGAAAGCCCTTAGGTTCTTCGGCGACGGGTGCCAGAAGCGGTGCCAGGATGTCGATCTGTTCTTCGACGGTGTCCTTCGGGCGCGGCGGCAGGTATTTGTTGACGGGCTTGGTGCCCATTTCCGGCATCAGATCCATGCCATCCCGTTCGGCGACCAGTTTTGATACATCGCTGTTCGGGTCGCCCAGATCGCCGAAATGCCGGGCCCCGGCGGGGCAGGTACGCACACATGACGGGATGCGATCCACCTCGGGCAGGTTGTCGTTGTAAATCCGGTCGACGCAGAGAGTGCATTTTTTCATCACGCCTTCTGCCTGATCCAGTTCGCGGGCACCGTAAGGGCAGGACCATGCACACAGGCCGCAGCCGATGCAGTCGCTTTCATTGACCAGTACGATTCCGTCCTCGACCCGCTTGTAGCTGGCTCCGGTCGGGCAGACGGTGACACAAGGCGCGTCTTCGCAGTGCAGGCAGGATTTGGGGAAGTGGATCAGCTGGGCGTGCCCTTCGGCAGGCTGCACCTCGTAGGAATGCACGCGGTTCAGGAAAGTCCCCGACGGGTTGCCGCCATAGGCATCCTGATCCGACAAAGGCGCGCCATAGTTTTCGGTGTTCCAGCCTTTGCAGGAAATCACGCAGGCGTGGCAGCCGACACAGGTGTCCAGGTCGATCACCAGACCCATCTTGCGCTCGGTTGACTGAGGGAGTTGGGTCATGTCATTGGATCTCCGCTGCCGGGGAGGGGGCCAGCCCCCTCTTGAGCCTGCGGCTCAATTCACCCCCGGGATATTTCTGGCCAGATGAAGTTTGGACCTCGGTCATTTGCCCACCTTCCATGCCAGATCGGTCGGACCGGTTCCGACAGGTGATTTGATCGGTGGGAAGGCCGGCTGGCTTTCCGTCATTTCCTGCGGCGCGGCTGCTTTTTCGATTTTGACTTTCAGATCGAACCATGCGGCCTGCCCGGTGATTGGATCGGAGTTTGCCCAACGCAGCCCGTCGCCTTTCGGCGGCAAAAGCTCGTGGATCAGGTGGTTCAGCAGGAAGCCCTTGGTGGCCTCGGGGGCGTCCTCCTGCAGGGCCCACGCGCCTTTACGTTTGCCAATGGCGTTCCAGGTCCAGACAGTGTTGTCGTTCAGCGCCGCCATTTCCATCACCGGCACGGTGATTTCACCATGCGGAGACGTGACTTTGGCCCAGTCGCCGTCCGACAGGTTGTGTTCCCGCATCAGTTTGGTCGGAACATAGAGCGGGTTGCGTCCGTGCAACTGGCGCAGCCACGCATTCTGGGTACCCCAGCTGTGATACATTGCCATGGGCCGCTGGGTCAGGGCGTTGACGGTGAACCCCTCGTTCCCGGTCTGATCAGTTTCGTACCAGATCGGTAAAGGATCCATCGTGTCCTTGATGCGCTGGCGTAGATGATCGGGCGGTTGGCGCTCGCCATGCCCTTCGGCTGCCAGTTGGAACTTCCGCATCGGCTCGGAGTAGAGCTGGAACAGGTATGGTTGCGGGCTGTCATAGAGGCCCAGATTGACGGCCCAGTCCTGATAGGCGCTGTTCCAGGGTTTGTAGTACAGCGCCTCATCCGGGACATGTTCGACGTAGAACCCGCCATTTTCAATGTAGCGGTTCAACTGATCCGGGTTAACCTCGCCGCGCCCGGCCTGATCGCCGTTCTCGCCGCGGAAGCCGGCCAGTGGGCCAATGCCCGGCTTGCGCTGGTGATTGACCATATAGTCGGCGTAATCGGTGTATTTGGCGGCGCCGTCTTCGTTCGCAAAGCCGGGCAGGCCCAGCTTGTTGGCAAGCTGGATCAGAACCGTCTGGAACCCGCGCACATCCCTGTCGGGCTCGATCACCGGCCAGCGGATGGCGTCTGCGGCGCCGTCTGCCTCGCAGATCGGGCGGTCAAGCAGCGAAATGCAATCGTGCCGCTCCAGATACGTGGTGTCGGGCAGGATAAGATCGGCATAGGCGACCATTTCCGAGGAATAGGCGTCGGAATAGATGATATGCGGGATCACATATTCGCCGTTTTCATCCTTGTCCGTCAGCATGTCCATGACACCCTTGGTGTTCATGGTCGAGTTCCAGGACATGTTGGCCATGTACATGAACAGCGTGTCGATCTTGTAGGGATCGCCGGCATGTGCGTTTGAGATCACCATATGCATCAGACCATGGCTGGACATTGGGTTTTCCCAGGTGAACGCCTTGTCGATCCGCGCTGCGCTGCCGTCGGCCTTCAGCGCCAGATCATCCGGACCGCGTACAAAGCCCAGATGCGGGCCGTCCAGCGGTGAGTTCGGTGTGACCTTGCAGTGTGGCGTCGGGTGTGCCTCGACCGGTTTGGGGTAGGGCGGTTTGAACCGGAAGCCGCCGGGCACTTCGACCGTGCCCAGAATGATCTGCAGCACATGCAGCGCCCGGCAGGTCTGGAATCCGTTGGCATGGGCCGAGACGCCGCGCATCGAGTGCATGGCGACGGGGCGGCCGATCATCTTGTCATGTTTCTCGCCCCGGAAGTCGGTCCATTCCTGATCGATCTCGAAAGCCTCGTCAAAGGCGACGCGGGCGAGTTCCGCTGCAATGGCGCGGATACGCTTGGCGGGGATGCCGCACTTTTCGGCGATGGCTTCGGGGGCATATTCCTCGCTGAGGTATTTCTCGGCCATCAGGTGGAAGACCGGGCGGTGGGTGACGCCGTCTTTTTCGTAGGTGGCCGACAGGTCTGGGCGCACGCCGGGTTTGTCAAAGGCGGTCAGTTCGCCGGTTGCACGATCAATGACCAGCGGTTTGCCGTCTGTATCGCGCAGGAACAGACCATGTTCCGGTCCGTCCGAGGCGTTTACCAGCACAGGCGCGTTGGTGTAGCGGCTGAGATAGTCCAGATCAATCTTGCCGGCCTTCATGAGCACATGGATCATCGACAGGATGAACAGGCCATCGGTGCCGGGCGTGATCCCGACCCAGTCGTCGGCAACAGCGTTATACCCCGAACGGATCGGGTTCACGCCGATCACCCGCGCGCCGCGCGCCTTGATTTTGCCGATGCCCATCTTGATCGGGTTGCTGTCATGGTCTTCGGCCACGCCGAACAGCATGAACAGCTTGGTGTGATCCCAGTCGGGCTGTCCGAATTCCCAGAATGCGCCGCCCATCGTGTAGATGCCGCCCGCCGCCATGTTGACCGAGCAGAACCCGCCATGGGCCGCATAGTTACAGGTGCCGAAATTCTGCGCCCAGAAGCTGGTGAAGGATTGAGACTGGTCGCGGCCTGTGAAAAAGGCCAGCTTCTCGGGGTTGTCTTCGCGCAGGGGCTTCAGCCAGCCGACGGCGATGTCCAGCGCTTCGTCCCAGCTGATTTCTTCGAATTCGCCCGAGCCGCGCGGCCCAACCCGTTTCAACGGTGCGCGCAGCCGTGACGGCGCGTTGACTTGCATGATCCCGGCACTGCCCTTGGCGCACAGAACGCCCTTGTTCACCGGGTGATCGCGGTTGCCTTCGATATAGGCGACCTTGCCGTCTTTCATGTGCACATTAATGCCGCAACGGCAGGCGCACATATAGCAGGTGGTCCGCCTGATCTCGTCCGAGACCTTGGGAGAAGTGTCTAGGATCGGCTGCTGATGCGTCATTGGCGGGTCCTGTCGGTTGTGTCGGGATGAACTTGTCACTTTCATTCCGAATTGAGAACACCGTTCTGTGAACGGCGCAAATATAAGTTCTATGTTCTGTCGGCCTGCAGGGCGGTTACGGCGATCATCTGAGTCACATCCTCGGCGCTGCAGCCGCGTGACAGGTCGTTGGCCGGCTGTGCCAGCCCCTGCAAAACCGGGCCGATGGCAGAATATCCGCCAAGGCGCTGGGTGATTTTGTAGCCGATATTGCCCGCGTCGAGATTGGGGAAGATCATGACGTTGGCCTGACCGGCCACAGACGATCCGGGGGATTTGCGATCTCCGACCGATGGTACGAAGGCCGCATCGAACTGCAATTCGCCGTCGACCTCAAGATCTGGTGCCGTCTGCCGCAGGGTTTCGGTGGCTTCGATGACCTTGTCCACAGCGGCGTGTTTCGCACTGCCCTTGGTTGAAAAGCTGAGCATGGCGATTTTGGGATCAACACACAGCAATGCCCGCGCGGAGTTGGATGATGCGAGTGCGATCCTGCTCAGCTCAGCAGCGCTGGGATCGATCACAAGGCCGCAATCAGAATACAGCATCGCCCGCGCGCCGGGCATTGCGTTTTCTGGCGGGTACATCAGGAAGAATGAGGACACCATTCCCGCGTCCGGCGCCATGCCGATCACCTGAATGGCCGTCCGCACGATATCACCGGTGGTATGGACGGCACCGCCGACCGTTCCGGTGGCGCGCCCGCTGCGAACCAGCATGGCGGCATAAACCAGAGGAGATTCGGCGGCTTTTCGGGCTTTGGCCTGATCCACGCCCTTGTGCTGGCGCAGTTCGAAATAGGTTTGGGCAAACTCTTCGGTCAGCTCCGAAGTTGCAGGGTCATGTATCGTCACGCCATCTGATGCGGACGCGCCCAGGTCTTTCAGAGTGGCTTCGATGTCGGCGTGTACGCCAACCAGAATGACATCGGCCAGTTCAGCCGCATGGGCGGCTAGCGCCCCCGCAACAATGCGGGGATCACTGCCTTCGCATAAGGAAATTACAGGTCGGATTGCCGGGGCGCGCTGACGCAACAGCTCGATGGGTGTCAGGGTCATGCGCTCCGGCTCCGTCCTGCAATTACACGATCTGTTCGCGCATGTCGTCTGCGGACACACCGGCAACGGCGACGGGTTTCTTCATCGCGTCACGGCGGAACGGTTCGCCCAGTTCCTGGTTGATCAAGGCTTCGATCAGGGTGGTGATGCCGTTCTTCTGATCTTCGATCGCCTGGTTCAGTGCTGCGGTCAGCTCGTCCTGGGTGCGGGCAACGACGCCTTTCAGACCACAGGCCTGCGCGATTCCGGCGTAGGAGACCTTGGTGTCCAGTTCGGTGCCGACGAAGTTGTCGTCGAACCACAGGGTCGAGTTCCGCTTTTCCGCACCCCACTGGTAGTTGCGGAAGACGATCTGGGTCACGGCGGGCCATTCGTCACGACCGATGGCGGTCAGTTCGGTCACGGCAATGCCGAAGGCACCGTCGCCCGAGAAGCCAACGACCGGAGTGTCCGGGCAGCCGATTTTGGCGCCAATCACCGATGGCAGGCCATAGCCGCAGGGGCCGAACAGGCCGGGGGCCAGGTATTTGCGGCCTGCCTCAAACGACGGGTAGGCGTTGCCGATGGCGCAGTTGTTGCCGATGTCGGACGAGATGATCGCCTCTTTCGGCAGTGCGGCCTGAATGGCGCGCCACGCCATGCGCGGGCTCATCCAGTCGGGCTTGGCAGCACGGGCGCGTTCGTTCCAGGTGGTGCCCGGATCGTCCTGCTCGTGATCCATCGAGGTCAGTTCCTGCGCCCAGCGCGACTTGGTTTCCGCGATTTTCGCCTTGCGCGCATCGCGTCCTTCGTCGCCTGCTGTGTCCGACAGCTGCGCCAGAATGTTGGTTGCAACGGTGGCCGCATCGCCCACGATGCCGACCGAGACCTTCTTGGTCAGGCCAATACGGTCGGGGTTGATGTCAACCTGGATGATCTTGGCGTTTGTGGGCCAGTACTCCATGCCATACCCGGGCAGGGTCGAGAACGGGTTCAGACGGGTGCCAAGGCACAGAACGACGTCAGCTTCTTTGATCAGCTCCATACCCGCTTTCGAACCGTTGTAGCCCAACGGGCCGGCAAACAGCGGATGGGAGCCGGGGAAAGCGTCATTGTGCTGGTAGCCAACGCAAACCGGCGCGTCCAGACGCTCGGCCAATGCCTTGGATGCCTCGATTCCGCCCTTGGACAGAACAGTACCGGCGCCGTTCAGGATGACCGGGTTCTTGGCCTCCGACAGCAGGGCGGCCGCTTCGGTGACGGCGGATGCGCCGCCCGAGGGAAGTTCGAATTCGACGACGGCAGGCAGGTCGATATCAACAACCTGGGTGAAGAAGTCGCGCGGTACGTTGATCTGTGCCGGTGCCGAGGCGCGCTTGGCTTTGGTGATCACGCGGCTCAGGACTTCGGCCATCCGCGAGGGGTCGCGCACTTCTTCCTGATAGCAGACGCAGTCAGCGAACATGCGCATCTGTTCCATTTCCTGGAAGCCGCCCTGACCCATGGTCTTGTTTGCGGCCTGCGGGGTGACCAGCAGCAGCGGGGTGTGGTTCCAGTAGGCGGTTTTGACGGCGGTGACAAAGTTGGTGATGCCGGGGCCGTTCTGCGCGATCATCATCGACATCTTGCCTGTGGCGCGGGTGTAGCCGTCGGCCATCATGCCGCCCGAGCCTTCGTGTGCGCAATCCCAGAAAGTGATGCCAGCTTTTCCAAAAATGTCGGAGATCGGCATCATAGCCGACCCGATGATCCCGAACGCGTGTTCGATTCCGTGCATTTGCAGGACCTTAACAAAGGCCTCTTCCGTGGTCATTTTCATGTGTGCGCTCTCCAAGCAAAGGTGGAACGGGCCAGGCACCTTGCCTTGCCTTTGCATATGGTTTTGGCGCAAGGGTGGCAGCTGCGTTAGGGCCAGAAAGCGCGGCGGAATATGTCCAGAGTCGGGCTGGATCACTCGCCAATAAAAAGTACCGCCGGTCCCCTGTCGCGCCGTTGGCGTCCTTGGGGCGTTGGAGATACAGGGGGATTCTGTTTGAAAGCCAGGCGTCCTAATACGCGCGGATTGCGTCGGCAATCAGCTTGATGCCAGGGGCTATGCGATCCGATGTGATTGACGAATATCCGAGGCGGTAAAAGTTCCGCGGGCGGTCCGGTCCGGAAAAGAATGGCTCGCCCGGTTCGATATGCACGCTCTGGCTTTGCAGGTTGCGCGCAAGCTGTGTCGCATCCACATGGTCGGGTGCCGACATCCATATCGATGATCCGCCCAACATACCGCGACCGGCAACCGTCAGGCCGTATTGTTCTACGGCTTTCTCAAGGGCGTCCCGCCTTTGGGCAAGCGCGTTCGACATGCGCCGGATCTGCGCGTCATAGTGCCCGAGCGACAAGAAATAGGCGGCTGTGCGCTGGATGTGGCCGGGCGGGTGGCGCAGAACCAGCGATCTCAGGGCGCGGGCTTCGCGAATGAAGGGCTCGGACCCGACCATGTAGCCCAGGCGTAAGCCGGGAAACAAAGATTTCGAGAAGCTGCCGACATAGATTACGCGCCCGTCCCGGTCCATGGATTTCAAAGCGGGTGAGGGCGCGCCAAGAAAGGACATCTCGAATTCGTAATCGTCTTCGACGATCATCGCGTTCAGTTGGCGCGCCCTGTTCAGCAGTTCGCCCCTTCGAGACACCGGCATGGTCGCGGTGGTCGGGCTTTGGTGACTTGGCGTGGTGAAGATGACGTCCGTATCGTCGGGGATGATGTCCGGCGAAAGGCCGTCCCGGTCGACCTTCAGCGGTGTGAGCTGACACTCGGAGTGGCTCAAAAGTTCGCGGAGGGCGTAATAGCAGGGGTCCTCAATCGCCGCCTTGCGTGTTTTGTTCAGCAGTATACGCGAGGCCAGCCAAAGCGCGTTCTGGGCGCCCAGCGTGATCAGAATCTCTTCTGGGCGCGCCGCGATTCCCCGGCGCGGCAAGGTATGACGGGCAATAAACTCGATCAGCAGGGGATCATCCTGATCCACATAGTCGCCGGTCAGCGAGGCAAAATCCTTGTGACCCAGCGCCCGCACGGCGCACAGACGCCAGTTTGCGTGATCGAACAGGGTTCGGTCTGCCTGGCCGTAGATGAAAGGATACCGGTAATCGCGCCAGTCGCTGGGCTTGGGAAGGACATCGCCTTCGGAGAACCGGCGCGCCAGCGCGGTATTCCAGTCAACATTTTCAGCCCCACGCTGAACCGGAGTGTATTTTGGCGGCACCGGCGCGTTGTTTGAGACGTAATACCCGGACCGCCCTTTTGCAGTCAGGTAGTCATTTGCCAGAAGCTCGGTGTAGGCCAGAGTCACCGTGATCCGGCTGACGCCCAGATGCGCGGCAAGTTTGCGGGACGAGGGCAGTTTTTCGCCAACGTGGAACCGCCCTGACAAGATGCCTTCGGCAATCATCTGCTGGATTTGCGCCTGCAGCGTGCCCTGTCCGTTCAGCTCAAGAAAGAATGTGTCGACCGATATCCCCATAGGGCCTTATAGAGTGGACTTAATCGCGGGGCAATCTGGACTTAACATCTTGTGGCACGATTTGGCAAAAATCTGTTGACACGATGAAACCATAAACCTAAATAACTAGAAAATTAGTTTAATAGAGGTGATGAAAATGTGGGAAACCGCTGCTGCAGGGTTTTCAGCCATGGGGTCCGAGGCCCGGCTGAAAGTTCTTAAGACGCTGGTCCGCGCTGGGCAGGCGGGCCTGACCGTGGGCGAAATCCAAAGTCGCACGGGCATTGCGCCATCGACGTTGGCCCATCATCTGCGGTTCCTTGCCGCTGGTGGTGTCGTGGAACAGGAAAAGATCGGGCGCACCACGATTAACCGCGCCTGTTTCGATGAGCTTCGGGATCTTGCCCAGTTCATTCTGAGTGAGTGCTGCATGGACGAAGTGGGAAAGGCCGCGAACGATGGCTGAACTGGCACAAAATCCGAAGGTACCGGCCAGATCCATCGCCGATCTGATTAAAACGCCCTGGGCAGTGATCGTGGCGCTTCTTGCAGCCGTCGCTGTTCTGGATCCCGGAAACTGGACCGAGGTGGTGACGTTTGCCGGCAAGGCGCTGGGCCATACCGGTCAATACATCCTGTTTGCCGTGTTGCTGCTGTCCTATCTCAAGGCAACAGGGGCCGAGGTCATGGTGGCACGGGCCTTTGAGGGGCGCGAGACACGAATGATCTTTCTGGCCGCCTTGTTTGGTGGCCTGGCTCCGTTCTGCTCCTGCGAGGTCATCCCGTTTATCGCCGGACTTCTGGCCCTGGGCGCGCCTTTGTCGGCCGTTATGGCCTTCTGGCTCAGCTCACCCCTGATCGATCCGCCAACGCTGTTGATCACGGCCGGGGCACTGGGGTGGCCGTTTGCCGTAGGCAAAGCCGTTGCGGCAGTGGCGCTTGGGCTGTTCGGCGGGTTCGTGGTGCGTGCCCTGATGCGCAACGGCGCCTTCTCGCAACCTCTGCGTGAATACAAACCCGCCGGTTGCTGCGGCTGCGGCCCGAAGAAGGACGACAAACCGGTCTGGCGTTTCTGGCAGGACCCGGATCGCCGCGTGCGCTTCCGGTCCGAGTTTGTGCACAATGGTGTGTTCCTGCTCAAATGGCTTGCGCTGGCCTATGTGCTCGAGGCGCTTCTGGTCAGCTATGTACCGGCTGACATGATCGCCCGGGTTGTCGGCGGGGACGGTGTTCTGCCGATCGTGATCGCGGCGCTGGTTGGCATGCCTGCCTATCTGAATTCCTACGTCGCACCGCCGTTACTGGCCGGCCTGACCGAACAGGGGATGAGCGCGGGTGCCGCCATGTCCTTCATGATCGCAGGCGCAGTCAGCTCGATCCCGGCGATGGCAGCGGTTTGGTCGCTGGTCAAACCCCGTGTCTTTGCCACCTATCTGGGTCTGGGGATCAGCGGTGCAATCATGGCCGGAATACTGTTCCAGATGATCTGAAAATGAAAAACCGCCCGGCGTTCAGGCCGGGCGGTTTTCATTAAGTCGTGAAGGCTCAGCCAGCCTCGCAATATCGCGGCAGTTTGAACCGGTACCGCGCCTCGCCGCTTTCCACGTAAACCCGCTTTTCGACGCAAGCGCTGGTGCCAACGGATTGCGCAATCGGAGCTTCGGTCGACGTTATCGATGCAGCTGAACCATCCGGCAGGCGCACCGACGCCACGACGCCGTTCTTCAGGTCGCCATTGATCGGCGAAGCGGTCAAAACATCGGCGACAAAATAAGAGTCGTGTTCGTGCACGCCGTCGTCATTCAGGATCAGCAAACCTGCCGTTACGGCGATGAGGGCCAGCACACCAGCGATGGCCAGACCCTTCGTCTGGGCAAAAGCATAGATGGATACAGCGCGATGCGGGCCAAAAATGGCTGACAATACGTTCAGCATGGTTCTTCCAAGAAAGTAAAACCCCGACCAGTCGGGCCGGGGTCACACGTCAATTATGGGCGCAGGTCGTCTTCGTCCTCTTCCTCGCCGCCACCCTTGGGCAGGTTGAAGAAGCTGTCGGCGTCCACGATCGGTTCGTTCTCTTCCTTGTCATCGCCGTCATCGGACAGCGAGAAGGTCTCGAGACCCTCGATGGCAGTCGGGATCTTGGGCGCGGCGTCCATTTCCAGCGACTGCTCGGTCGAAACCAGCCTGCGGCGTTCGTCATCGCTCATGACGCCGCCTTCGGCGGCTTTCTTGGCGGCGGCCTTCTGAACGATCGCGTCCAGCTCGGACTGTTTGCACAGGCCCAGTGCGACCGGGTCGATCGGCTGCATGTTGGCGATGTTCCAGTGGGTACGCTCGCGGATCGACTGGATGGTCGGTTTGGTGGTGCCGACCAGCTTGGCGATCTGACCGTCGCTGAGTTCGGGATGGAACTTGACCAGCCACAGGATCGAGTTCGGGCGGTCCTGACGCTTGGACAGCGGCGTGTAACGCGGGCCGCGGCGCTTTTCCTCGCCCGAGGCGGCCGGGTTGAACTTGAGCTTCAGCTTGTGCAGCGGATTGTTCTGCGCCGAGTCGATTTCTTCCTGGGTAAGCTGGTTGTTGGCGATGGGGTCGAACCCTTTGACGCCAGCAGCAACATCGCCATCCGCGATGCCCTGCACTTCAAGCTCGTGCATGCCTACGAAATCCGCGATCTGCTTGAAGCTGATCGTGGTGTTGTCCACCAGCCATACGGCTGTTGCCTTGGCCATAAGCGGTTTTGCCATCAGCCCATCTCCTATAAATACATCTTTCCCGTCGCCGGAATTCGGCGGCCCCTTGGTGTTGGGGCAGGTTTCCGTTGTCGGGGAACTTGGCCCGTATATAGTCGCGGGAAGGCAAGAAGGGAAGAGGCGAATGCGCCAAGGAATTGCGGGGCTGGTTTTGTGGGTGTTCGGTTCAATGGCGGCGCTGGCCGACGGCGAAAGAGCGGGTGAGTTCGACTATTACGTACTGGCGCTCAGCTGGTCGCCCAACTGGTGCGCCCGCGAAGGCGATGCGCGCGGATCGTACCAATGCGATGCGCGGCATGATCACGGCTGGATTTTGCATGGTCTCTGGCCGCAATACCATCAGGGCTGGCCAGCCTACTGCCGCACGCCAGAGTCACCGCCAACGCGCCGCATGACCCGGGAAATGGAAGACATTCAGGGCAGTTCTGGTCTCGCGTGGCATCAGTGGAAAAAGCATGGCACCTGTACGGGCCTCAGCGCGACCGACTATTTCACATTGTCCCGCCAAGCCTATCAGCGCGTTGAACGCCCGCCGGTGTTTCGTGAACTGGATGCGTCGGTGAAACTGCCCGCCTCGGTCGTTGAGGACGCGTTTGTGAAAGCAAACCCCGGTCTTGAACGCGATATGGTCACTGTGACCTGCAAACAGGGCTATATAGAAGAGGTCCGCCTGTGTCTGTCGCGTGATCTGAAGCCGGTGCCCTGCGGACGGGATGTGATCCACGACTGCACCGCCAAGGACGCCCTGTTCGATCCGATTCGTTAGAGCTTCTTGTTCTGGCAATCCCGCGCATATTCCAGCGCCTTGGCCGTGCCTTTGAGGTCGATTGCCATCACACGCTCACCTGCCGGGTTGTAGACGGTCATGGTTCTGTTCTGCGCAATCGCGTTTACGAAGTTGCGGTCGGTGAAAAACACCGTCCCCCCTGGCACGCGATCCTGCCTGAACCCGATGGCGGTGGCATCAAAGCTCTTGCCGTCCAGATCGAACCGGATCGGATAGGTTTTCCCGGGTTCGATATCGCCCCATGCCTTGTTGTAGACGGTGAAGTATCCGCGATCACCCAACGCGTCATAGCCCAGCCGCACGACCGACAGATCCTGATAGATCGTCTGGATCAGGCACCCGTTGCCAAGCGCCGGGTCCATCATGATGTTCCAGCCCTCGACAAAGCCTTTGTCGACAAGTTGTTGTGCCATAGCGGAGGTTGCAGTGAAAGCTGCAAAGGTGAAGGCGAGAAGGCGGGTCATCGAGGAATGCTCCAGCTAAAATGGTAGTGTTTGGATATCCTTAGCGCAGTTTTGCGCATAACCAAAGGCTGTGATCCGAAAGCGTGCAGCAGGCGCGTGTCGGATAATAATGCGGCCGCCTCTACCGAAGTGTCGTTTCCGTACCGTTGGAAAGATGGAAGACACACCCTTGTGTGCGAGGCAGCTTAAGCAGATCTTCCTGATCCAGGCCCAGCCAGATCCCCCTTAGCACCAAAGAAGTTACACCGTGGGTCACAATGATTGAGGGTTCTTCTTGCTCATCCAGAAAGGATCGGACTCTTGCCGATATCTCCTCAAAGCTCTCACCGCCAGGGCTGCGAAAAAACCACAAATAGCTTTCGTAAGCGTAGTCGATCTGCGACCTGATGACGTTCTTGGTTACACCTTCCCATTGGCCAAATGCGATTTCCTGAAGGCGGTGGTCAGTTTCCTGTTGCAGATGGGGTGCAATCGCAAGCCGAGCCGTGTGCCGCGCGCGCTCTTGCGGGCTGACGACGACCCGAGACGGTGTGTTCGGAATGCGGCTCAGAATTTGGTTTTGAGTGCGCGCCTGCGCCTTGCCCGTTTCGGTCAGCGGAGAGTCCTTGCGGCCTTGAAATTTCCCAAGAGTATTCCACTCGGTTTCGCCGTGTCGCAGTACGAATAGATCGGGATATCTGCTCATAAGTTACGCCCAACTCTGGAAAATCAAAGCATGATTCAAAAATGTTCTCGGGGCAGGTTCTGTGACCTTACAGTTCTTTCCGCGCCCTCAGCGCCGCCGTGATCGTCCCGTCGTCCAAATAATCCAGCTCACCCCCAATTGGCACACCCTGCGCAAGTGAAGTCAGGCGGACCTGTCCCTCCAACTGGTCGGCAATGTAGTGGGCGGTGGTCTGTCCGTCGACTGTGGCGTTCAGGGCAAGGATGATCTCGGTGATGCCCTCGGCCGTCACGCGGTCTTTGAGGCGGGGTATGCGCAACTCGTCCGGGCCGACACCGTCCAAGGCCGAAAGTGTACCGCCCAGAACGTGATAGCGGCCTTTGAAGACACCGGCACGTTCCATCGCCCAAAGATCAGCGACATCCTCGACGACACAAAGCTCTCCGGTGGCGCGGGCCTCGCTGTCGCAGATGTCGCAGATGTCAGCGGTACAGACATTGCCGCAATTCAGGCATTCGCGGGCGGTGGCGGCGACCTGCTGCATTGCGTCCGAGAGCGGTGTCAGCAGCAGGGCGCGTTTGCGGATCAGGTGCAGCACCGCGCGGCGGGCCGAGCGCGGGCCAAGCCCCGGCAGCTTGGCCATCAGGTCGATCAGGTTGTCGATGTCGCTGTTCGAACTCACGGCCTGTCCTGTTTGGCACCGAAGGGAGCCTCCGGCGGGAGTATTTTGGAAAAGATGAAGATCAGAACGGCAGTTTGATGTCTGCCGGCAGCCCCATGCTTTCAGTCAGCTTGGCCATTTCCGCCTGAGAGCGCTCGGCGGCCTTGGTCTGCGCGTCCTTGATGGCGGCCAGGATCAGGTCCTCGACCACTTCCTTGTCGTCTCCGTTGAAGATCGACGGGTCGATGTCCAGACCTTTGAGTTCGCCCTTGGCGGTGGCGCTGGCCTTGACCAGACCGGCGCCGGATTCGCCGACAACCATGAGGTTGTTCAGTTCTTCCTGCATTTCGGTCATTTTGGTCTGCAGGTCCTGCGCGGATTTCATCATCTTGGCCATATCGCCCAGACCGCCTAAACCTTTGAGCATCGGGTTTCTCCTGTAAATCGATTTGACGCCTAAATACGAAGGGTGACTGCGTGACACAAGGGGCATGGGCATCCTCCTGTATTCCAGGCAGATGTTCAGTCCTCTTCGAACGGGTCCCATTCGTCTTCGACCTCGGGCAGAGCCTCGGTTTCGACCTTGGCGGCGCGCTGTTCCGGGGTTTCGATCCGTTTGATGCGCGCCTTGGGAAACTGCATGAGTACCGCCTGAACCAGCGGGTGCTGCTCGGCCTGTGACCTTAGCGCGAGGTCGGCCGCATCGCGGATCTCGGCGATCGTGGCGGCTTCGCCATCTGCCACGATGGATACGGCCCACCGATTGCCTGTCCAGCGCTGCAGCGCCGTACCCAGCCGTTGGGCAAGGTCTGTCGGGGCATGATCGGTCGGTGTAAATTCGATCCGGCCCGGTGAGTAGGACATCAGCCGCACACCGTTTTCGACCTCGACCAGCAGCTTTACGTCCCGGTTTGTCCGGATCAGTTCGACCACATGTTCGAAGGTCGGATAGCGCGCCAGAGCAGTTTGGACGTCCTGTGCCAGGGCCGCAGTCGGCGCGCCGGCGGGACCGTGTGGAGCGGAAACGTAGGAAGACCTTGCCGATGCCTGAGGTTGTACCGGGGCGTGCGAGGGTACGGCCATGCCTCCACCGGGGCCTCCGTTCGGCGTGGGTGGAGGTGCGTCCTGCAAACGTTTGATCAGTTCTTCCGGGCTTGGCAGGTCGGCCACATGGGTCAACCGAATGACGGCCATTTCCGCTGCCATCATGGCGTTTGGTGCGGCTGAGACCTCTTCGAGCGCTTTCAGCAGCATTTGCCACATGCGGGTCAGGACACGCATCGGCAGGGCTTCGGCCATTTGCTGTCCGCGTGCGCGTTCGTCGGGCGAAACGGTCGGGTCCTCGGCGGCGTCTGGCGTGATTTTGACCACGGACACCCAATGGGTGATTTCGGCCAGATCGCGCAGCACGGCTAGCGGGTCGGCGCCCTCGGCGTACTGAGCGCTTAGCTCTGTCAGAGCCCCCGCCGCGTCGCCGCGCAGGATCATGTCCATCAGGTCCAGGACGCGGCCCCGGTCCGCCAGACCCAACATCGCCCGGACCTGATCGGCACTGGTTTCCCCGGCCCCGTGCGAGATCGCCTGATCCAGCAGCGAAGTTGCATCACGCGCCGAACCCTCGGCCGCCCGGGTGATCAGCGCCAGTGCGTCCTCTGCGATCTGAGCGCCCTCGGCGGTGGCGATCTTGTTCAGAAGACCGATCATGTCCTCGGGTTCGATCCGGCGCAGGTCGAAGCGTTGGCAGCGCGACAGGACCGTCACCGGAACCTTGCGGATTTCGGTGGTCGCGAAGATGAATTTCACATGTTCGGGCGGTTCCTCAAGCGTCTTGAGCAGCGCGTTGAACGCGCTGGTCGAAAGCATGTGAACCTCGTCGATGATATAGATCTTGTAGCGTGCGCTGGCGGCACGATAGCGGACGCTGTCTATGATCTCGCGGATGTCGTTGACGCCGGTGCGGCTGGCGGCGTCCATCTCCATCACGTCGACATGGCGGCCTTCCATGATCGCCACGCAATGTTCGCATTGGCCGCAGGGTTCGGTCGTCGGTTTGCCGTCGCCATCGGGGCCGATGCAGTTCATGCCCTTGGCGATGATCCGCGCCGTCGTCGTTTTGCCGGTGCCGCGGATGCCGGTCATGATGAAGGCCTGCGCGATCCGGTCTGCCTCGAACGCGTTTTTCAGGGTGCGCACCATGGCATCCTGACCAACCAGGTCGGCAAAGGTTTCCGGGCGGTATTTGCGGGCAAGAACCTGATAAGCGGGGCTTGGCGTGTCGGTCATTTCTGCTCTGTCGGATTCGTATCAGAAGTGCAGCGTAGAGTGCGCCGCCGCCTGCGTCCACAGCCGGTTCGCGAAATTCATTTGGGAATGCTTCGGGATGCGCGTAAAAATGAAGGTGAAAGCATTTTTGACCGGATTCTTGTGCGTAACGATTAAGGAGGGCGCGTTGCATGTCTCAGATGATTATTCATGCGCTGCAGGTCGGAGGAGGTACTCTGGCCCTGACATCAATGCCGGGACGTGGGGGTAATTATGCCCAGGACCTGAATGCGATTTCCGACTGGAAACCAGGTCTTGTCATTTCAATGACGACCGAAGTCGAGATGCTGCAGGACGGCGCGCGTGACTTCGGAACCGACATTCAGGCGCGCGCCTGCCGCTGGGTCCATCTGCCGGTCGAAGATTTCGGTGCACCCCCCGACGCCGTGACCGCGCGCTGGCCCGATGTAAGCGCGGCCGTCCGCCATGCCCTGTCAGGGGGCGGGCGCATTCTGGTGCATTGCCGGGGCGGCTGTGGCCGGTCCGGAATGGTGGTGTTGCGCCTGATGGTCGAATGCGGCGAGCAACCGGGTGCAGCCCTGAAACGGTTGAGGGCGGTGCGGCCCTGTGCGGTTGAAACAGATGCACAACTGGCATGGGCCACGCAATTGATTCCGGCCAGCGCGGACCCGTAGCTTAGGCCGACAAATGTCCGGCCTGGGCCGCCACTTGGCGACCTGCCAGGGCCGAAGCTTCAAGCATGGCGCAGGGCGGGTCCGACAGAATTGCGGACGGCAGCGCACGGAACTCTGCGCAGAACATCATGTCTGCATAATCCTCCAACCTGTCGCCCGGAGTTTCCTCATTCGTTCCGCAAAACACCCGGATTTTGTCTGGCCGCGCGTGGAACCGGGCCATGCACCCTTCGGGGCAATGGGCAAGCTCGCTGCTGCCTTCAATGGCGAATTGCGGGGTTGCGGCCGGGCCGGCGCTTGCCACGGCGCGCGTCAGAGCCCGCGCCATTTGCGCCAGTGCCGGACAGGGTTTGCCGGTGCGCTGGCACACAGTGGCAGAAAATTCGTGTGTCCTTGTCTTCCAGATCATAATGCGCCCTCCGCGCGCGGCGCGGGGCAAGGATCAGGTGTGACGGGGCTATGCCATCAGGACCTGCCCGGACACCCCGCCCGAGTTTCGGTTTCAGTATCGATGGCAGGTCTCCTGACTTGCGGGTCATCGCTTTGCCGACCTTCCCAGCCTTTCGGCCAGTGGTGTTTCGGCATTGCTCACCGCTTACAGTTGCGGGGGCAGTCTCGGCCTTGGTTCCTTCCGGCAATGCCAGACAGAACCGCACCGTGTTCCCTTTTCATCCCGGCCCGTTAAAGGGCGCGGAAACCATCTCCTCATCGCTAGCGGTTGCCGGGTCCCCGAGTCAAGCGCATTGCGCGGGCCGAGGCATTTGGTCCGATGCGTGGTCGGGAAAGCGGACGTTTGGTCATGTTTGCACCGGGTTGACTTGAGCGGGCGACTGGCCTGACAGATAGGTGAACTGAACTGTTCAGTTGAGAGCGGAGCATGATATGTTGGACATACAGGAACAGGTCTTGACCGAAGACATACGATTTCCCTCCGGGACGGCTATGCTGTCGGGTCGCCTGTACCTGCCTGTTGCAGCGCCTGATATCGTAGTTGTTCTGAACAGCGCGACCGGCGTTCCCCAGGACTATTATCAGCATTTTGCCCGGTGGCTGGCGGAAGAGCAGGGCATTGCCTGTCTGACCTATGATTACCGCGATTTCGGAAAATCGTTATCGGGGCGTCTGAAGGATTCGCGTGTCACCATGTCCGATTGGGCGCTGATCGATATTCCCGCGGCCCGGGCCGAGATGCGACGGCGATTCCCAAGTGCGCGGCAGTGGACCATTGGTCATTCGCTGGGGGGTATGCTTGAGCCATTGCAATCGGATGTGGATCAGATCGACCGGATGATTTGTGTGTGTTCAGGCCTGGTTACGTTGTCGGATCATCCCTGGCCCTACAGGGGGCTGGCCGGAATCTTCTGGTACGGGCATGCGCCTTTTGCAGTTCATGTGCTGGGGTATCTGCCCGGCAAGGCCATTGGGTTTGGTTCGGACCTGCCGTCAAAGGTCTACTGGCAATGGCGAAAATGGTGCACCTCGCCGAACAGCTATCTGCCTGAAATTGGCCAAAGCCTGCCCGCAGCGACCTGGCCGCGGGCCGGTGGTCCGGTTGACCTGTTTGCGATTTCGGACGACCAGATGGTGCCTGAAAATGCGGTCTGGAGGCTGGCCGAGCTATACGGCCCGGACGCCAACCGTCATGTGCTTGAACCAAAGGATTTCGGGCTGAAATCCATTGGCCACATTGGTGTTTTTGCGCGCAAAAACAAAGCGGTCTGGCCGAGGCTGATCGAGTCTGCGGAGCAGCAAGTCCGTTCCGACCGGAAAGATGTGACGATTGCGGGATGAAGTGAGAGGTTGGACATCGACCCAAGCGGGGCTCGTTGTGGCTGCTTCCTTCCGGACCTGACCAGGTTGGCGAGGCGCTCGCCCGCGCCAACCTCTCAATCGTCGATATAGGGAAGTTGCGCCAGGAAGACAACCCGTCAGAGTGACAGTCTGATCCGCAGAAAGCCTTCCGGGTCATGCCCCAGCACATGCGGATCGTATGCGTCCAGTTCGGAAAGATGCGCCCTTGCTCCCGGCCCGGTTTTTAGAATCGAAGCGTGCCCGGGAAGCCGGACAAGGCTGAAGGGGAAGGGCGCAGATTCAAGCGGGTCGTCCGGTAGTCCCCCCGAAAGATAGTCGCGCAGGACGTCCCTGATGGGTAAGGTCGGCAGATCGATCTGCCGGGCCTGATGCGCAACTGGGAAGTGTCCGCCGCCGCTGGCCCGGTAACTGTTCAGGGCCACAACGAATTTCTGGGTGGGTTCAATTGGGATTCCACCGCAGAAAATCTCGCGGACACGGTTTGCAGCGGGATTGACCAGCATTCCGTGAGAATCAAAACGCGCCGGCTGGGAAAGATCGATCCGATAGGTCAGGCCGAACAGCACATCGAAGTTATGCCCGGCCCGTGTTTCATCGGTCAGAGTGCGGACAGCTCCTGCATCCACCTGATTGAAAATGCCCGCCGACATTTCAAGCCAGTCACGGACCATGTCGCCGGTTACAAGCACGGCGCGCAGTTCATTCGGAAAAGAATGAAGATCCGAAACATTACGCAAACGCACCTTTCCGGGCGGTACATCCGTGTAGGAGCGCGGTCCCGCGCGGCCTCCGAACTTGCAGGGAGAAACAGCGGACAACAGTGGAAGCCCCCGTAGGTCTTCGTCCAAGTAACGACGCAGCGCTGCGGCCTGGGCGCTGGCGACCAGAGCGAGGCCCCGATCCGGTGCGCAAAAGCTGAAATAGCTGTGCAGGCTTTGACTGGTGTGGCCCACGGGTCTTGAGGCCAGTGCACGGGTTTCTTCGTGGCCGTAACTGAACAGATGCTGCATTCCGGGGTCTTCGGAAACCGCTTCGTTCCCGTGCCGGGAGAGAACAGGCGGCAGCTTGACCTGCTGCCCGACAACCGTCCATGGCCCGGCAGAGGTTTTCTGCACATGCAGGTCGATGATGCCAAGATGCGTCCCGGCGACGCCAGGCATGACAACCGGTTTGCCATGTACATGCCCCCGGGTTGCGTCCGTGTGATCCAGCCCTTCGTGATCCTTGCCGGGAAGTGTGAGATGCGTATGGCCTGCAACAATGGCGTCGATCCCGTCGATCGCGGCCAACGGTATGACGGCGTTCTCCAATCCGCGCGCGGGTTCCGAAGGTCCAAGGCCCGAATGCGCCAGCGCGACAATCACATCGCTGCCGTCCGTGCGCAGGGCCTCGACCGTCTTTTGCGCGGCCTCCAGAATATCTTCGAACACGACCACATCCTGTACCCGGTGCGCATTCCATTGCTCTGTCTGCGGCGGCAGGATCGACAAAAGACCCAGACGAAACGGGGTTTCGACGCCGTCAACCAGAAGAGAGCGTTCTAGTATTGCGCGGTCATTCCATTTGGCCCCGGTGGTCAATTGCCGGGCATTGCTGCAAATCACCGGGCACGGTGCGCCGTCCAGAATACGATTCAGCGTCGGCAGGCCAAAGTCGAAATCATGGTTGCCCAGTCCGATTGCGTCATAGCCAAGTTCCCGGAAGGCCTGCATCAACACGTGGTTGTCATCAGTCTGCTCTGCCGCCCAATCGCCAAACGGCGTTCCCTGAAGGGCATCTCCGTTGTCGAACAGGAATACCAGTGCTCCGTCTTTCTGCGCTTCTTCTCTGGCAGCGCGGATCAGACTGGCCGTTCGGGTGAAGCCCCGCGCCGGATCCGGTTCATCCGCGTGATAGTCGAACCCTGTCAGATTCATGTGCAGATCGGTCGTGGCCAAAATCCGAATGCGACCGGCTGAAGTATGTTGGCGCTGAGACGAAACAGTGGTCGGGTGCAATTTTCTACTTTGGGCAATTCAATCTAAGCCATGTTCACTAAAAGAATGAGTAAGTGCAAATAACTTGGCGCCGGTGGGACCATTCAGCGGCATTGCCACGTCCCGGTGTTCATGAATTGGCATTGCAACAACTCGGCAGTCGTGGCAGCCCTGTGCGCAACACACTGAGGATATTAAATGAAAAACGCGGAGTCAGTGACATTTGGCGGCTCGGGCCTGGATCGCGCAGCGCATCTCCGGGGAGATTCGGACAGGCTGGAACAGATGAAAACTGATTCACGCGCCGAATGCCTGCTGGTCTGGCGTGGCAAGATATTGGTGCAGGGCGAAGGTCTGGACCGGCTTGGATTGGTTGCGATGGCACATAGTCTGGTGCGCGAAGGTCCCGGAGGGGTTGTGGAAGGCCCGGTATTTCTGGGCCTTCGTGAAGACGATGCACCGATTTTTGCGGCGGATATATCGGACTGGTCGGCGGATGGGCAGGATTTGTCGGATATCGGTGCTTTTGTAGACCGGTCCGAGCAGCAGCATCCGGACCTGCCGGACGGGTACGTGTTTGCCGAATTGCGCCGGATCATGACGCGGCTGAGCGCCCGCGATGCCGAGCTTGCGGCAGCGGCCAAGGCCGTTATTGGCTGGCATGAAACGCACCGGTTCTGTGCGCGTTGCGGGGCTGCCAGTGAAATTGCACAGGCGGGGTGGCAGCGCAGCTGCCCCACCTGTGGCGGGCAGCATTTTCCGCGCACCGACCCTGTGGTGATCATGCTGATTACCCATGGAAACTCGGTCCTGATGGGCCGGTCTCCGGGTTGGCCCGAAGGCATGTACTCGCTGCTTGCGGGATTTGTCGAACCGGGTGAAACGCTGGAAGCCGCCGTGCGGCGCGAAGTAATGGAAGAGGCAGGCGTGCCGGTTGGTGCCGTTCACTATCTGGCCAGCCAGCCGTGGCCGTTTCCGGCCTCGTTGATGTTCGGCTGCGCGGGTGAGGCCCTGTCCCGCGAACTCAGGATTGATCCGGTCGAGATCGAAGACGCGATGTGGGTCAGCAAATCGGAAATGATGCGCGCTTTTTCCGGAGAGCATCCGGTCTTGTTGCCGGCCCGAAAAGGCGCCATTGCGCATTTCTTGCTGCAAAACTGGCTTGCAGACACTCTGGACTGACGAGACACTGAACGAAGGCAAAGGCACCGAGGGCGGACATGCAGTTTTCAGCGCGCGAAGATATTGAGGCCCCGATTGACGCGGTTTTCGACATGGTCGCGGATTTTGAGCGGTTCGAGCGGATGGCCATGCGCCGGGGTGTCGAAGTACGGCGACTGAACGAACAGGCCCCGATAACAACTGGTGCCACTTGGCTGACGGATTTCAATCTGCGGGGAAAACCGCGTCGGGTCGAAATACAGATGACCGATTGCGATACCCCGTCCCGCATGTGCTTTGAGATGTCCAGCAAAGGTATGAAAGGGGTGACATCGGTTGACTTTCTTGCCCTGTCCCAACGCAAAACCCGGCTGAGTGTCGAAATGTCGCTTGCTGCGAAGTCGCTACCGGCCCGCCTGTTGCTTCAGTCCCTGAAGCTGGGACAATCGCGGTTCCGCCGACAGTTTCAGATTCGCCTGAGCGAATTTGCCCGTGAATTGGAAGAGCGGCATGCACACGGTGTATGACGGAAAACTTGCAGGCATAAATTGAGCGGTCACTCCATTCGCCCCGCCGTTGCGGACGATGCCGAGGGGTTGGCCGCCGTTCTGAAGGCCCTTGTTCTTGCCGGACAACGCAGCAAGCCATCGGATGCGGCCTTTGTACTGTCGCATTATCTTTGCCACCCTCAGCAGATCCGGTGTTCGGTCGCCATCGACCTCGGGGGAACAGTATTGGGGTTCCAGTCTTTGAAGCTTGCAATTGCAGGCAATCCGTACAAGGTCGCTGAGGGGTGGGGCATTATTGGCACGCATATCAACCCGTCATCGGCCCGGCAGGGAATCGGACGGGCCTTGTTCAGATCCACTTTGCGGGCTGCGCAGGAAGTCGGCTTGCCTGCGATAGATGCCACCATTGGGGAAACCAATGTCGGGGGGTTGTCCTACTATGGTGCAATGGGCTTCACCGAATACCGCAGGTTGCCCGGCGCGATTTCGAAGTCGTTCACTCTGTCAGACTGCCAGTCGTTGGGCTGACTTTTTCTGATCGTATTAGCTGGTGAGGATCGCAAAACAATATGGGCCGCTGTCAGGCTATGACAGCGGCCCTTACCGATCAGAGTTCGGGGATCGGTTTCGCCCCCTCGAAAACCACTTAAAACACCAGCAACCAGAAAATCTTTCGATACTTTCGAAACTGACCCGCCTTGCTGATCGGTATGTCACTGTAATGCCGATAAACTTCGAGGCTCACAGTGAAGCAGTTCACATTGTTAAAACTTTTTTCATTTTTTCCAGTCGAAGAAGCCCGGTCCGGCCTGTTGCAGCAATCTCGCTGCCATCTGGCGACCCATTTCCGCGCCGTCTGCAACATCTCCGGTCACATCCTCGGCGATTGATTCTGACCCGTCTGGGCGCAGGACTTCTCCGCGCAGCCGAAGTTGCCCATTCAGAATTTCGGATAGGCCGGCGATCGGTGTCTCGCAGGAACCGTCAAGCGCCGCCAGCAGCGTGCGTTCCGCCGACATGCGCTGTCCGGTCTCGGCATGGTGAATGGCTTCGAGCATTTCAGCCGAACGGGTGTCGGACGCCCGGCGTTCAATGCTGATGGTGCCCTGCGCGATGGCGGGCAGCATGTCCTCGGGTGCAATGGCCGTGGCGGGGACGTCGTCCATCTGCAGTCGGCGCAGTCCGGCCATGGCCAGAAAGGTGCAGTCCGCCACCCCGTCGCCCAGCTTTTTCAGCCGGGTCTGAACGTTGCCCCGGAACTCGACAACCTTCAGGTCAGGCCGCCGGTTCAGCAATTGCGCCTTGCGGCGCAGCGACGACGTGCCGACCACGGCGCCATCGGGCAGGTCATGGATGGAACTCAGGTCCGGCGAGATGAAAGCGTCGCGAACATCCTCGCGCGGCAGGAACGTGTCCAGTACCAGTCCCGAGGGCTGTTCGACCGGCATGTCCTTGGTCGAATGCACGGCGATGTCGATATCGCTGCGCAGCATCGCCTCTTCGATTTCCTTGGTGAACAGGCCCTTGTTGCCGATCTCCTTCAGCGGGCGGTCCGCGTCGATCATGGCGCGATTGTCGCCGGTGGTCTTGATGACCACGATCTCGAACGCCTCTTCGGGCAGATCAAACGCATCGCGCAGTCTTTGACGGGTTTCGTAGGCCTGCGCCAGCGCCAGTGGCGAGCCACGGGTTCCAATCTTCAGCGGCGATGCGGGGGTCGGCAGAGTCAATGTCATGCGCACAGCTTTAGTCGCGTCACATTGCCCTGACAATGGGGGCAGAGCTTGACAAATTGCCGCCGAAGGCAGACCCGTTGCGGCAAACCGGACGATTGGGGACAAATATGGCCGAGACAAAGAAACTGCTGCGGGCGCTGGCGGGCGAGGTGCAGGACGTGCCGCCGATCTGGATGATGCGGCAGGCGGGGCGGTATCTGCCGGAGTATCGCGCGACACGGGCACAGGCAGGGGATTTCCTGTCCTTGTGCTACAACCCCGAACTGGCCGCCGAGGTTACATTGCAGCCGATCCGCCGCTACGGGTTCGACGCAGCCATTCTGTTTGCCGATATCCTGCTGGTGCCACAGGCGCTGGGTGCCGACCTGTGGTTCGTCACGGGTGAAGGGCCGCGCCTGTCGACCATCACACGGCAGTCCGATTTTGACGCTCTGAAGCCGGTAGAGGACATCCACGAAACCTTGTCTCCGGTCTACGAAACGGTGCGGATCCTGGCGCGGGAACTGCCCTCCGAAACCACGCTGATCGGATTTGCTGGCGCGCCCTGGACCGTGGCAACTTACATGATTGCCGGGCGTGGTACGCCGGATCAGGGCCCGGCCCATGCGCTGCGTGAAGGTGACACAGCCTTGTTCGAAGCACTGCTGGACCGGATCACTCTGGCCACTATCGAATACCTCTCCGCCCAGATCGATGCTGGGGCCGAGGTGGTCAAGATTTTCGATAGCTGGGCCGGGTCGCTGAAGGGTGAAGCGTTCCGCAAATACGCCCTTGAACCCTGCCGGGTTATCACGCAGGCGATCAAGGAGCGTCACCCGGGCATCCCCGTCATCGGTTTTCCGCGTGAGGCAGGGGACGGCTATGTCGGTTTTGCCAAGGCCACCGGTGTGGATTGTGTCGCGTTGGATAATTCCGTGTCGCCCGAGTGGGCAGCAGAACATGTGCAGGCCGATGGATGCGTTCAGGGAAATCTGGCGTCGTCGCATATGGTGACAGGTGGGCAGGCGCTGGTCGATGAGACGCGGCGGATTGTCGAGGCCTTCTCGAACGGGCCGCACATTTTCAATCTTGGGCACGGGATCACGCCGGACGCAAACCCGGACAACGTGCAACTGATGATCGATACGGTGCGCGGTCGGTAACGACGGGCAAGGGGGCCAGCCCCCTTCTTGGCCTTCGGCCAATTCATCCCCCGGGGATATTTTCGGCCAGATAAAGGGGCGGATCAGCGCAGGTTATCGAGCTCGGCCAGGATTTCCCCAGTGTGCTCACCGCGGGCAGGGCTGGTGCCAGGTTGCCAATTGCCGTCTGAAAACCGCGGCGCCGCAGCAGCCTGTAGGGTTCCGTCAACCTCCTGCCAGGTTTGGCGGGCGAGGTTCATCTCGTGGTTCTGTGCCTCTTGCGGGCTGAGGACCGGGGCAACGCAGGCGTCGGTGCCATTGAACAGGTCTGCCCAGTGATCGCGGGGCTTGTCGGCAAATATGGCACTCAGCCGCCGCGTCTGGTCGGGCCAGAGCTGAGGCTTGAATTGTTCCTTGAAAGCCGGATCCCCGGACAGATTCAGAACGCTCAGGAAAATGGCGTAGAATTTCGGTTCGAGGCATTGAACCGAGACAAAGCCATCATCGGCGCAGCGATAAGTGCGGCTCCAGTGCGGACCGTCCAGCAGGCTTTGACCGCGGGTGTCCGACAGGTTGCCGGTCTGGCGCAGGCTCATCAGCAGGTTCATCATATGGGCGGATCCGTCGTAGATCGCCGCATCGACAACGGTGCCCCGTCCGGTTCGTTGCGCATTGATCAGTCCGGCCAGAACGCCGGCGACCAGATACATCGCCCCGCCGCCAATATCGCCGACCAGCGTTGCCGGTGTTTGCGGCGGGTGATCCGGAGCAGAGGCGTACCAGAGTGCGCCCGACAGGGCGATATAGTTCAGATCGTGGCCAGCGTCGCCCGACAGCGGGCTGTCCTGACCCCATCCGGTCATGCGGCCGTAAACCAGTCTGGGGTTCCGTGCGTGGCAGATCTGCGGACCGAGCCCCAGTTTTTCCATGACACCTGGGCGAAATCCTTCGATCAGCGCATCGGCCGAGGCGATCAGGCGTTTGGCCGTTTCAAGGTCATCGGGATTTTTGAGGTCCAGATCGATAGAGCGTTTTCCACGATCCAGCAGCGAACGTTCCGGCATTCCGGGTGTCACAGCGCCGCCCTTGCGGTGAATGGTAATGACGTCCGCCCCAAGATCCGCCAGCAACATGGCCGCGAATGGGCCAGGTCCCAGCGCTTCGATTTCGATGACGCGTATTCCGAGCAGCATGACTGTCCTCCGTTGTCGCGCAAAATTTCGGGATGGCCGCAAAAATGCAAGGTCGGAGTTGCCGGGCGGGCGCGTTTCGAATCCGGCGTGCTTGCCTGCCACCACTATTCAGCGCTAGGTCTGTGAGAACCGTCAGAGAAACGACAAAGGGCCCGCGACCATGCAGATGAGTGATACCCGTGAAATCAAGGCATCGCCGGCAGAGTTGTATGCCGCGTTGCTTGACCCGGAGGTTCTGAAAGCCTGTGTCAGCGGCGCGCAAGAGGTTTCGGGCAACCCGCAGGACGGCTACGAGGCCACGGTTGTGCAAAAGGTTGGCCCGGTAAAGGCGACGTTCAAAGGCGTCGTCACAATGTCGGACATGGTCGAGGCCGAGCGGCTGACCATTGCCGGTGAGGGAAAGGGCGGCGCGGCAGGTTTTGCCAAGGGTCGCGCTACGGTTACATTTCAGCCAAACGCCGAGGGCGGCACAGTTCTGAGCTATGACGTCGATGCCAGTGTCGGTGGCAAACTTGCGCAACTGGGCAGCCGTCTGATCGACGGGTTTGCCAAGAAAATGGCAGATCAGTTCTTCGTAAACCTGCAGGCGCATTTCGAAGGCCCGGCAGAAGAAACAGCGAAAGACGGGGATGGAGAAAGCGGCAAAGGATGGCTGGGGCGCTTGACGGGCCGGGACTGATCCGTTTGTAAATGGTCTGTTCGGTAACGGCGCGGCACGGATGGGTCGTTGCCACCACAGGGAATATGCATGACCACCATTCTGTCCATCAGGGATCTGCGAAAATCGTATGCGGATGGCTTTGAGGCGCTGAAAGGCGTCTCTCTGGATATCGAGCAGGGTGAAATACTGGCGCTGCTGGGGCCGAACGGGGCCGGAAAGACGACCCTGATTTCAACGATTTGCGGGATCACCACGCCCAGTTCCGGGTCCGTCACGGTGGGTGGTCACGATATTCAGACAGAGTTTCGCGCCGCCCGCCGGATGATCGGTCTGGTGCCGCAGGAGATTGCGCTGGAACCGTTCGAGAAGGTCTGGAACACGGTGCGGTTTTCGCGAGGTCTGTTCGGGCTGGGCCGAGACAACGCCCGGCTTGAGGAGATTCTGCGCAAGCTCTCGCTGTGGGAAAAGCGCGGAAACGCCATCCGGGAACTGTCGGGCGGCATGAAGCGGCGGGTGCTGATTGCCAAGGCGCTGGCTCATGAGCCACGCGTGCTGTTTCTGGATGAACCCACCGCCGGTGTTGATGTCGAATTGCGCAAGGACATGTGGGAGATCGTGGCCGAGTTGAAGCGGGCCGGTGTCACCATCATCCTGACCACCCACTACATCGAAGAGGCCGAGGCCATCGCCGACCGCGTAGGTGTCATCGACAAGGGTGAGCTGTTGCTGGTGCAGGACAAGGACACCCTGATGGCGCAGATGGGGAAAAAGCAGATCGAGGTCATGCTGACCGAGCCGATCCCGACCATCCCGGACAGTCTGGCCGCGCACAATCTGGTTCTGAACGGAAGCGGGGACACCTTGGTCTACACCTACGACACGCATGCCGACAGGACGGGTATCACCACGTTGCTGAACGATGTGGCACAGGCCGGTCTGGTGTTGCGTGACGTGCAGACCCGGCAGTCGAGCCTTGAGGAGATTTTCGTCAATCTGGTGTCGGGAGAACCCGCATGAACTGGTCTGCCATCGCCGCCATCTATCGGTTCGAGATGCAGCGCTTTTTCCGCACTCTGGCGCAAAGTTTTCTGTCGCCGGTGTTGTCGACCTCTTTGTATTTCGTGGTCTTCGGCACGGCCATCGGCAGCCGCATCCAGGAGGTTGAGGGCGTATCGTATGGCGCCTTCATCGTGCCGGGGCTGATTATGCTGTCGGTGGTGATGCTTTCTATCTCGAACGCATCTTTCGGCATCTATTTCCCGAAATTCCTGGGCACGATCTACGAACTCCTGTCGGCCCCGGTCAATTTCATCGAAATCGTGATCGGTTACGTTGGCGCGGCAGCGACAAAAGCGTTGTTTGTGGGCGTGGTGATTTTGATTACCGCTACCTTCTTTGTGGATCTCAGGATTGAACACCCGTTGGCGATGATGGCCTTTCTGGTGCTGACTTGCCTCAGTTTTTCATTGCTGGGCTTCATCATTGGTATCTGGGCCAGCAATTTCGAACAGATGTCGCTGGTGCCGCAACTTGTGGTCACGCCATTGATCTTTTTGGGCGGCACGTTCTATTCGATCTCGATGCTGCCGCCGGTGTGGCAGACAATCACCCTGTTCAATCCGGTCGTCTATCTGATTTCGGGGTTCCGGTGGTCCTTCTATGGGCTTGCGGATGTGCCTATCGTGTTTAGCCTGCTGGCCATTCTGGCCTTTACAGGGATTTGTCTGGGCATCATCGGCTGGATCTTCAAAACCGGCTGGCGCATTCGCAGCTAGGGCGTTGCATTTTTGCCCATCGGATGTGTTTATTTGGTTCACGTCGCGTTTATGGCCGCGTCCGTCTCTTGTTTACCGTCAGGCAGCACTCTACATCGGCATCCATGAAACTCAGCCTTCCGTTTGTCAAAAAGCAGCCGCTTGTGGCCGTTGTGCGTTTGTCCGGCGCGATTGGGATGGCCGGTCGTGGGTCGCTGAACGACACCACGTTGGCCCCGATTCTGGAAAAGGCATTTCGCAAGGGCAAGCCTGCTGCCGTAGCGCTTGAGATCAACTCGCCCGGCGGTTCCCCGGTGCAAAGTTCCTTGATCGGCGCACGTATCCGGCGACTGGCGGAGGAGCTTAAAGTCCCTGTTTTCGCCTTTGTCGAGGATGTCGCGGCCTCGGGCGGCTACTGGCTGGCGGCGTCTGCGGATGAGATCTTTGCCGATGACAGTTCCGTACTGGGTTCGATTGGCGTGATTTCTTCGGGCTTTGGTGCGCATGTGTTCCTGAAACGCCAGGGGCTCGAACGGCGCGTACACACAGCGGGTCAGTCGAAATCCATGCTGGACCCCTTCGCGCCGGAAAAGAAAGAGGATGTGGCACGACTGCAGGGTTTGCTGGGCGATATCCACGATAACTTCATCACCCATGTCGTCACTCGACGCGGTGACAAGCTGGATGATGCGGCGGACCTTTTCAGTGGCGAGATCTGGCTGGCTAAACGCGCGCAGGAGCTGGGGTTGATCGATGGTATTGCCCATCTCAAACCTAAGATCCAGGAGCGGTTTGGCGATAAGGTGAAATTCCGCCGCTACGGCGTCCGCAAACCGATCTGGTCCCGCTTTGGGGCCGCCGTGGCGCAGGATGCCATTGCCGGGCTGGAGGAGCGGGCGGCTTACGCGCGCTTCGGTTTGTAACGTGATCATCAAGGCCGTCACTCTTTTTCTGATCGCCATGGGTGTATTGGCGATGTTCGGAAAGCTGCGCTTTCCGGGGCAGAAGCGGCTGCAGTCCTCAAGATGTCCCCGCTGCGGGCGGTTCAGGATCGGTAAAGGCCCCTGCGCCTGCGAAAAAGGAGGGCGGTCATGACGGCATGGCTGCTATCCGGCCTCGGATTGCTGATCCTTTTGCTGGCCGGTGACGCGCTGGTTCGGGGGGCGGTGAACCTGAGTCTGCGTCTGGGCGTGCCCGCCTTGATTGTCAGTCTGACGATTGTTGCCTTTGGCACATCGGCACCGGAACTGCTGATCTCCATCAGTGCCATACTGGAAAACGCGCCCGGTATCGCACTGGGGAACGTGGTTGGGTCGAACACGGCGAATATCCTGTTGGTGCTGGGCCTTCCCGCGCTGCTTGCCACGCTTCACACCAGTGAATGCGACAGCCGCAAGAACTATGTTTTCATGTTGCTGGCCTCGGTTCTGTTCATTGGGCTGGCCTTCTGCGGCACGTTCACCGTGATCAGTGGCCTCATATTGCTGGCTGCGTTGGCCCTGATGCTGTGGCACGCGTTCCGGGAAGCCCGCGCCCATCGCAAGGCCTGTGGCAAAGCTTGCGCCGACGATGAGGAGCTGGAAGGATTGGAAGAAGCCGATCCCGAAATGCCCTATTGGAAAGTGTCGATCTTTTTGGTTCTGGGTCTGGTCGGCCTGCCGATGGGTGCGCATTTGCTGGTCGAGAACGCAACAGTAATTGCGCGGCATTACGGTGTCAGTGAAACCGTGATCGGACTGACGCTGGTGGCGGTCGGAACATCTTTGCCCGAGCTGGCGACAACGGTCATGGCGGCGCTGCGCCGGCAGGCAGATGTGGCGCTGGGGAACGTCATCGGTTCGAACATGTTCAATCTGCTGGCGATTGTGGGGATCGCGACGCTGGTCGGTCCCATTCCCGTCGGTCCCGAGTTCCTGCACTTCGATCTGTGGGTCATGCTGGGCGCGTCGCTTCTGCTGATCCCGTTTGTTTTCCTCAAGCAAGACATCACACGGACCTGGGGTTTTGTCCTGTCCATCCTTTACGTGATTTATGTCATCATCCTGCTGGCGTGATCTGACTAAGAAAGGTGATCCATGACCCGAGCTCTAGTTACCGGTTCAGGCATTCGTCTTGGCCGGGCCATGGCGCTTTTTCTTGCGCGGCGGGGATATGACGTCGCGGTTCACTACGCCAGTTCGCGGGCCCCGGCAGAGGAGACCGTGGCCGAGGTTCAGGCGATGGGGCGCAAATCCGTTGCACTACAGGCCGACCTGCTGGACGAAGCCCAGGTCCAGGCGTTGCTGCCTCGCGCGGTCGAGGCGCTGGGCGGGCCGATCACCTGTCTGGTCAACAATGCTTCGGTCTTTGAGTACGACAATATCCGGACGGCCACCCGGCAAAGCTGGGACCGCCATCTCGACAGCAATCTGCGCGCGCCGTTTGTGCTGACGCAGGCAATGGCCGCGCAGGGGCTGGAGCCTGAAACGGACGAATCGGGCGAGCCCGTTGCCACCGGACTGATCATCAACATGGTGGACATGCGGGTGCGCAAGCTGACGCCGGAATTCATGTCCTACACCATAGCCAAGATGGGTCTTTGGGCGCTGACACGCACCGCGGCGCAGGCGCTGACGCCCGCGATTCGCGTCAATGCGATCGGGCCGGGCCCGACGATGCAGGGCCATCGGCAAAGCGAAGGGCACTTCAAAGCGCAACGCGCCAATACTGTTCTGGAACGCGGCGCGAACCCCTCCGATATCACCGCGGCGCTGGGGTATTTTCTGGATGCACATGCCGTAACCGGGCAGTTGCTTTGCGTCGACGGCGGCCAGCACCTTGGCTGGCGGACGCCTGACGTGCTGGGCCTGGAATAGGCAATTTTGCTGTAAGTTTTGCACCGCTCTCATTTGTGTTACCGGCACGTTACAAAAATGTCTTTTTTTTCATACACTTGTCACGCGTGAGAAAAAATCTCTATAAATAACAGGTGGTTATATGATCGCCTAATTATTAGGCAAACAGGGAAATAGGCAATGAAACAAGGGAAAAACGAGGCGATACAAAAGTTATCTGCACAGTTATCCACAGAAACCGTGGACTTGTTTACTCTTGATCTGAGGCCGACAAGATTGCAGCCATGGTCAGAGAATCATATCTCAGGCCAATGACCACCCAGGACGACCCTTCATCAGACACGCAGCCCACCGGCTATGCCTGCATTCAGCGTTACGTGAAAACGTTGGACAGCTCACCTGGTGTTTATCGCATGCTGGATAGCGACAGCCGCGTTCTTTATGTGGGAAAGGCGCGGAACCTCAGGGCGCGAGTGTCGAACTATGCGCGTCCGGGGCATTCGGGGCGGATCGAGCGGATGATTGCTGCGACGTCGTCGATGATGTTCCTGACCACCCGGACCGAGACCGAAGCGCTGCTGCTGGAACAGAACCTGATCAAGCAGCTCAAGCCGAAATACAACGTGCTGCTGCGCGATGACAAAAGCTTTCCGAATATTCTTGTCGCAAAGGATCATTCTTTTCCGCAGATCAAGAAACATCGCGGGGCGAAAAAGGAAAAGGGGGCCTATTTCGGCCCATTTGCCAGTGCGGGTGCGGTGAACCGGACCCTGAACCAGCTGCAAAAGGCGTTCCTGCTGCGCAACTGCTCGGATTCCATGTTCGACAGCCGCACACGACCTTGTCTGCTTTATCAGATCAAGCGCTGTTCCGGACCGTGCGTCGGCCTGATCTCCGAGGCTGACTATGGCGCAAGCGTCAAGGACGCAGAACGGTTCCTGTCCGGGCGGTCCACTCGGGTGCAGGAGGAATTGGCCGAACAGATGATGGTCGCCTCCGAGGCGATGGAGTTCGAACGCGCCGCCGGTCTGCGTGATCGCATCCGGGCGCTGACGCAGGTGCAGACCTCGCAGGGCATCAATCCGCGCGGGGTGGCCGAGGCAGATATCATCGGTCTTTACATGGACAGCGGGCAGGCCTGCGTTCAGGTGTTTTTCATCCGCGCCAACCAGAATTGGGGCAACAAGGATTTCTATCCTCGTGTGGGGCCCGAAGTATCGGCGGCCGAGGTCATGGAAGCTTTTCTGGGTCAGTTCTACGACAACAAGGAACCGCCCCGGCAATTGATCCTGTCAGACGGGATTGAAAACGCCGATCTGATGCAGGAGGCACTGTCTGAGAAGGCTGGCCGAAAGGTTGAGATTCTTGTGCCCCAGCGCGGTGAAAAGCAGGAGCTCGTGGCTGGCGCCTTGCGCAACGCCCGTGAATCTCTGGGCCGGCGCATGTCGGAAAGCGCAACGCAGGCCAAGCTGTTGCGCGGCGTGGCCGAGGCGTTTGATCTGGACAGTCAGCCGAACCGGATCGAGGTTTACGACAACAGCCACATTCAGGGCACCAACGCTGTGGGCGGCATGATTGTTGCGGGCCCGGAAGGGTTCATGAAAAACGCCTATCGTAAGTTCAACATCCGGGGCGACGATCTGACACCGGGTGACGATTTCGGCATGATGAAAGAGGTTCTGACCCGTCGGTTCACCCGTCTGCAAAAGGAGGACCCAGACCGGGACAAGGGGCTTTGGCCCGATTTGCTGTTGATTGATGGCGGCGCCGGTCAGGTGAGTGCCGTGCATGAAATTATGGTCGAACATGGTGTCGAAGACATCCCGATGGTCGGTGTCGCCAAAGGCGTTGATCGCGATCACGGCAAAGAAGAATTTCACCGGATCGGTCAGCGCCCCTTTGCGCTGAAACGCAACGACCCGGTGCTGTATTTCATTCAGCGCCTAAGGGACGAGGCGCATCGGTTTGCCATCGGAACACATCGCGCGAAACGGGCCAAAGCGGTGGGCGCGACACCTCTGGACGAAATCCCGGGGGTGGGTGCCGCGCGCAAAAGGGCGTTGCTGGCGCATTTCGGCAGTGCCAAGGCCGTCAGCCGAGCCAATCTGGCAGATCTGAAGGCGGTCGAGGGGATCTCAGCCGGGCTGGCGCAGAAGGTTTACGATTACTTCCACGACAAGGGCTAGACCTTCCGCCCGCGCCACAGGATGTACAGCCCCGAGGCAACGATCAGCGCGCTGCCGGTCCACATGGTCCGGTCCAATTGCTCGCCAAACATGACGACCCCCAGTCCGATACCGAACAACAACCGGGAATAGCGGAAGGGCGTGACCGCCGAGACCTCGCCCGTGCGCATCGCCTTCATCAGCGATGCATAGGCGATTGTGCCCATCAGTGTGGCACCAACCAGGTGCAGGCTTGTGTGCAGGGTCAAAGCGGCCATCGGCACATTTTCCCAGAACCGATAGGCCAAACCGGCAACGACGATGCAAAGAAAGCCATAGAACCCCAGCACTTCGGTTCCCAGTGACGCGGGAGCGGCACGGCTGGCCAGATCGCGTCCGGCAAAGCCCAGCATTCCCAGAACGGCGAGGATGGAAAGGGCCGAGAAACTGTCCCCGGTCGGCTGGATGATGATCACGACGCCGATCAGCCCGATCAGGATTGCGCTCCACCGCCGCCAGCCGACGGTTTCACCAAAGAACAGGGCCGCTCCGGCGACCACGACAAGGGGCGTGGCCTGCAGAATTACCGTGGCCGAAGACAGCGGTGTCAGCGCAATGGCCAGCACGTAGAACAAACGCCCAAGGATTTCGAAGACCACGCGCACCTTCATCGGGCGCGATAGCACGTCAGGCTGAAACAGCCGCGTGCCACGCAGCAAGGCGGCAATTCCAAACACAAGCGCACCGCCCGCGCCGAACAGAATCAGGACCTGCCAGATCGGCAACGCGGCCGAGGCGCTTTTTAGCAGCGCGTCCTCGAGCGCAAACAGCGCCATTGCCGAGATCATCCATAAACTGCCGATCAGATTTGACCGGGGGTCCGTTTGAATATGCGGTGTCATGCTGCTGTCGTTCCCCAACCGGTCCGCGCGCCAATCTGACGGCAAAGCGCGTGCGCGCCAAGCTGTATCTGGTTGAGATGCCCGGCTTGCGACCCTTTGACCACCAGAGCCGCAACCGCCTGTGATCGGGTCAGTTTTTTGCATGGCCGTCTTTTCTGTCCCGAACCGGCGATGTAGTGTCGATCCATGAAGTGGAACCTGCCCAATATCCTGACCGTCCTGCGCCTGTTGGCAGCACCCGGTCTGGCCGTGATGTTTCTGTATTTCACCCGCCCCTGGGCGGACTGGTTCGCTTTGATCCTGTTTCTGACGGCCGCCATCACCGACTGGTTCGATGGATATCTGGCGCGTGCGTGGAAACAGGAAACCAAGATCGGGGCCATGCTGGACCCGATTGCCGACAAGGCGATGGTGGTGATCGCCCTGATGATTCTGGTCGGCTATTCCGCCGAGCACTGGACGCCCTGGCTGGTGCTGCCCGCAACCGTCATCCTGTTTCGCGAGGTTTTCGTCTCGGGCTTGCGTGAATATCTGGGTGACGTGGCCGGGACGCTGAAAGTCACGAAGCTGGCCAAATGGAAAACCACTGCGCAGATGGTGGCGATTGCCATCCTGTTTTCGCAAGGGATATTCGAGCACCATTTTGTGATGGGGTCCTTTGGCATGGATGCCGAAACTCTCGATCGGGTCCTGATGGGCGAGATCGAGGATTTGAACGGCCTGCGCTGGCATCTTGAGGGGATGTTCTGGTCCGGGCGGATCGGGCTTTGGTTGTTGTGGATCGCGGCCACTCTGACATTGATCACGGGCTACGACTACCTACGTAAAGCCATGCCGCATCTGAAGGAGAGCTGAGTGATGGATGTGCTGTATTTCGCATGGGTGCGCGAACGCATCGGCCTGCCGAAAGAAAGGGTCGAGACCGAGGCCGCAACGGTATCCGAACTTGTGGCCGAGCTGAGCGCGCGAGAAGACCGCTATGCCGCAGCCTTTGCGGACCTGTCCGCATTGCGGGTAGCGCTGGATCAGGAACTTTCGGACTTTGACGCCTCGCTGGCCGGTGTGCGTGAAGTGGCGTTCTTTCCGCCCATGACCGGCGGCTGACGCGATGCGTATTGCCGTTCAGGAAGAAGCGTTTGACCTTGGCGCCGAAGCCAACGCTTTTGCGTCAGGGGATGCAGCCAACGGCGCCATCGTGACCTTTACCGGTATCGTGCGCGATCTGGCCACAGGTGATCTGGATGTGATGGAGATCGAGCATTACCCGGGCATGACCGAGCGCGCGCTGACCAGGATCGCCGTAGAGGCGCAGGAACGCTGGTCTTTGGGGGATGTTCTGGTAATCCACCGCCACGGGCGGCTGGCCCCGGGGGACCGGATCATGATGGTTGCCACGGCTGCGCGGCATCGCAAGGATGCATTCGAGGCGGCAGAGTACTTGATGGACTATCTGAAATCCCGCGCACCCTTCTGGAAGAAAGAGATCACCTCGGGCGGGGCGGAGTGGGTGGCCGCGAAAGATGAAGACGAAGACGCGTTGACCCGCTGGTAATACGCGAACCGGCACCCGTCGGGCGGATGCCGGCGCGTGTCAGGGCAGATCAGCCGGATTGTTCCGCGTTGCAGGTCCGTGCTGCCTCAATGGCTTTCTTTGTGCCATCCAGGTTGACGGTGAATGCGAATTCCTTTTCCGGGAACACGATCATTTCGTTTTTGTTGATGACGTCGTCAACGAACTGAGAGTTGTTCGCCAGGATGTACCCGCCGGTATATCCATCGGCCAGGTGCTTGGTTTTCTTGTGCGCTTCGGCCTCATAAACGTTGCCGTCCAGTGACAGGAAGATCTTTTCCTTCTTACCTTTCAGGCCGATGTCATTCTTCGTGAAAACCCCCAGATAGCCCATCTCATGGTCTTTGGTCAGGCCCATTTGAACGACGTTCTGGTTTTCGTCCATGCGCTCGATCAGGCAGGACCCGCGCGTATCATCTACAAATATGGTCCATCCGGATTCTTCCCCCCAATTTGAAAACGTATCGTTTTCCGAGGGGATGACATCGCCGGAAGCCAGGGCTGAGGTTGCGGAAAATGCGCAAAGCACTCTGGCGGTTTTCAAAGTGTCTTGGAAATTCATAGTACACTCCAATTTTCTGGATAGTGGACAGTGATGTGTGTAGGAAAAAAACACACCAATTCGTAGTATTGAATTTGTCGCCAATATTGAAGGCGAAAGAAACAGACCGGCCAAAACACGCCGATCTTGTTTACTGTTGTCCTGAGGCAAGCTCAGGTTGTGCAGTCGACGCCAAGGTTCAGTCGGCGTTGTTTATCCGCCCGCGCAGTTCTTCCGCTTCTTGCCGCGCCGCGCGCAGGCCGTCCATCGCGGCGGCTAGTTCGGCTTCGGTCTGGGTCAGCTGGTTGGACAGTTCGGCCTCGCGTTGTTGCAGGTAGGTAATCGCCTGATCGCGGGTTTCTTCGGCTTCATGTAACTCCTGGCTCATACGGTCCAGATCAGCGACGTCGCTTTGGCGGACGCGGGACAGACGATGGGCCAGCCAGTTGGCGAACCAGCCCATGCAGAAAGCTGCAAACAGGATAACGGCAGTGGCGATGATGAATTCGGTTCTGTTCACTTTACTGATCCCCTGCATCCGCATCAGATGCGCTGTTTTCCGGTACTTCAGGCTCGGATGGCGTTGCCTCCAGCGCATCTAACCCGGTTTCCCTGTCCGCAACCGGTTCGGGCCGGATCAGGCGAAATTCGATGCGGCGGTTTTCTTCCCGGCCTTCTTCGCTGTCGTTGTCCGCGATGGGTTGCGTTTCACCATAGCCGACGGCCGAGTAGCTTGCCGTCGGGATCCGGCGCGCGCGCAGCTCACTCAGAACGGACTGGGCGCGGGACTGGCTCAGCTGCTGGTTCATCTCTTCGCGGCCCTGACTGTCCGTGTGGCCCTGAATTTCAAGCCGGATGGGGCCACATTCCCGCAGGATCTCTGCGATCTGGTTCAGCGTATCCCGCGATTCGGTGGCAACGGTGGCCGAACCGGGTTCAAACGCGATCTTGCCTGTCGCCTGAATCTCGGCAATCCGGGATTCGCACAGCTCCGGATCGGGCAGGGCATCTTCGGGTTCGGGCGGTTCCTGATAGGTGATCGACAGGGTGAAATCCTGCGCTTCACCCAGTTTGTCAGACAGATGCCCGGCTATGCGGGCCTTTGCATCTTCCTCATGGCTGACACCGGACAGTTCCACCACCTCGGGCGTGACCGTCAGAACACCGTTGTGCAGTTCCGACAACGCCTCAAGCCCGGCCAGCACCCGCAGCGGCCAGTCGGCGGGCAGATCGGGAACAATGCGGGTTGCCACGTGCACCTGTTCCGAGCCGAAGGCCGCGCGGGCAAAACTGTCGACCATGTCCCGCAGGGTTTCATCCCCGACACGCCCGCGCAGTTGCACCAGGCCTTCCGGGCTGCGGGTTGCGGAAAACTCGGGCGGGCCGGCCTGGTCTTGGGTGTCGGGTTCGGGCAAAACGGCGTGCAGGGCAAAGACTTCCGGCAATGCGTTTTCCAATTCACCCACGACCCGGTCGAATGTGGCGGGGTCCGCGCCTTGCGCCGCAATCAGCGTGATGTCGGCATCGGACATGGTCACGGAACCCTGCCCGATATCGGCCAGCGCCCCGATGCTGAGCTCGGCTGCGCGGGCCCAGCGAGGCGAGGGGACACCCAGCCCGATGGTGCAACTGTAAGGACCGGACAATCCTGCTGCTTGCGCGGCGGCTACGATTGTCTGACGGGCCTCGTCATCCTGCGCCGAACAGGCGTCGAAACGCCCCCCTTCTTCGGTGATCAGGTAGCGCAGCGTAAAAGGTGTGATCACCGGGCGCGGTGCTGAAATCGACAGGCCGATCCGAAGGCTTGGCGGTGCTGCACGCGTCAGATCGCGCTCCAGCATCTCTTTTTCCTTCTGGCTGTCGGTGATGGCCGTGATCCGCACCAGCCCGGGGCTGGCCGAGATCTTGGCCCGGGGCAGCTTCGCCAGCGCGCTCAGCGCGTAAGTAAATGCGTCGTCCCAGCCCTTCGGCTTGGGATAGTCAGCCGTTTCCAGCAGATCTGACACGGGAGTGTTTGGAACCAGTTTTTCCAACTGGCTGATCATGGCGTCACGATCCACGCTGGCCGGGATCAGACCGATGACCGAGATGCCACTGTCGTTGCGCAGGATTTCGGTCGAAAACCGCGGTGCCGCCAACGTTGTGGTGGGCGCAACTTCCATCTCATCGATGACACGCGATGTATCGACTTCGGTTCCGGCAGCGGTCAGCGCGTTGAATCGCGTTGCCTCGTCCGAAGCGGTGCCGGTCAGAACCACGCGCAGCCCGTCTGAATGCACTTCGGCCCAGTCGTGACCCTTGAGATCCAGCGCCCGCCGCACGGCAAATTCCGAAGCTTCTTCGACCTTTGTCACGGCATAACTGGCCGCCAGCAGCGACAAACCGCCCGACACGAGAAAGATCAGGACAACAGCGATGGAAAAAGGCAAACGCATGTGCGGTTTCGGGACTCCTCGGGCGATTGGTCGGGACTCTTACAGAGGCGTGGCCTGGGGTGCAATCAGAGCAGAAGCGCGACGCAGAGGAAGATCAGCGGAATCAAGCCGGTGTCGCGGTTGGCCCGGAACAGTTGCAACAGTTTGGCGTTGTCTTCGATATCCAGCCCGCGCAATTGCCAGGCCATGTGCCAGCCCATCGCCCATGGCCCGGTCAAGGCAACGACCAGTGCCATGATGGACGCCTGTTGGGCCGCACCATCGATGATGGCAAGTCCCATAAGCGCGACGGTTGCGACCAGAAAATACTTGAGCCATTTCGCCGTATCCGTCCCGAACAGCCGCGCAGTGGATTTGATGCCGATCAGTTCGTCATCCTCGGCATCCTGATGGGCATAGATGGTATCGTAAAACAGCGTCCAGGCGATGCCTGACAGGTACAGGGTAACTGCGGGCCAGCCTACCGTGCCGCTATGGGCGGTCCAGGCCAGCAGCGCGCCCCAATTGAAGGCCAGGCCCAGAAAGACCTGAGGCCACCAAGTGAACCGCTTTGCGTAAGGGTAGATGGTCACGGGCAACAGGGACAGAACGCCCATGGCGATGGCCGCCTGATTGAACGTCAGAAGAATCCCCAGCGCCAGCAGGCATTGCAGGCCCATCCAGACAACGGCCTGTCGAACGCTGACCTGACCGGACGGGATCGGCCGGGACCGTGTGCGCTCCACCTGCCCGTCAAATTCGCGGTCGGTGATATCGTTCCAGGTACAGCCTGCACCACGCATAAGAAAGGCTCCGATGGCGCAGCCGATCGCGATCCACAGATCTTCCCAGCGTGGGTTCCCATCGCTGAGAATCGCCAGCGCAAGGCCCCACCAGCAGGGAATCAGCAGCAGCCACGTGCCGATGGGCCGGTCCGCGCGGCTGAGGCGCAGGTAGGGCCGCGCAAAAGCGGGCGCATGGGTGTCGACCCAGTTGCCGCTGACGGCATCGGCGACCTGACCATCTGGTGTTGGAGCATTGCCTTGCATATGTAAGGTCTCATGAGTGCAAAAATCAGACTGTATGTAGAGCACCCTCTGGGTCGGGGGCAATCCGTTGAATTGACCCGCGAGCAGGCACATTACCTGTTCGGCGTCATGCGTCTGGCTGTCGGGGCACACGTTGCCCTGTTCAACAGCCGGGACGGAGAGTGGCTGGCCGAGGTGGCCGAGGCAGGCAAACGCGGCGGCACGCTGGCCTGTGTCGAACAGACCAGACCGTTGCAGATGCCGCCTGACCTTTGGTTTCTGTTCGCGCCGATCAAAAAGGCACGCACCGACTTCATCGTTGAAAAGGCGGCGGAAATGGGTGCCGCTCGGATCATGCCGGTGCAGACCGAATTCACCAATTCCGAACGAATCCGGCAGGACCGTTTGCAGGCCCATGCGGTTGAGGCCGCCGAACAGTGCGGCGGAACCTTCGTACCCGAAGTTTGCGAGCTGCAGCGCCTGGACCGTGTGCTGGATGCTTGGCCCGATGGGCGGCAACTGATGTTCTGCAACGAGGCGGAAGTAGGCTCTGCGCTGAGGCTGGCCGAACAGGAAAAGGGCGGGCCGTGGGCCATTCTGATCGGTCCCGAGGGCGGGTTTTCCGAGCGTGAGCGCAACCGCTTGACCGCATTGCCTTATGCGCATGTGGTCAGTCTGGGCCCGCGCATTCTGCGCGCGGATACCGCGACTGTGGCGGCCCTGACCATGTGGCAGCAGGCGTTGGGGGATTGGTCGTGACCTGGTGTTTGGCGCAGGCAACCGACCTGCCCACGATCGAGGAATTCCTGCGCCGTCACCTGCAATCTTCAATGTTTCCGCTGGCCAATCTGCGGGATTTCGGACTGAACGGATCGGAACCCCGGTCCTTGAAAATCTGGATGCTGGGCGAGCCGCTACGCGCCGTTCTGGCCATCACGAACGAAGGAATGCTGTTGCCGCAGTGCCCGGATTGCACCGATGTCGAGCTTGAAGCGGTATTAAAGATGTTGAAAAGCCGCCCGGTCATCGGTGTGATCGGTGAGGCCGCCCAAGCCCGGCGCATTTTGCAACTGGCTGGCTGGCGAAACAGACCCGCTATCCTCAGCCGGGATGAGCCTGCCTTTTCGCTGGAACTGGAACAGCTGATTATTCCAGACCTGCCGGGAGCGCGCCTTGTCCCCTTGTCGGCAATTGACCGGGCGCTGGCCGTTCACTGGCGGCACAGCTACCATCTGGAATCCTTGGGAAAGGACTCGGATCAGGCGCAACATCAGGCCGAGCGCGACATTGACGGGTATCTGAGCCGGGACAGCCACCGGGCGTTGTTGGTGAACAACCAACCTGTCTGCATGACCGGTTTCAACGCCGTTTTGCCTGAAGTGGTTCAGATTGGCGGGGTTTATACGCCGCCCGAACTGCGCCGCCGCGGCTATGCCCGAACCGCCGTCGCGCTGCATCTGGCCGAGACGCGCGCAATCGGTGTGTCACGTGCCGTACTTTTTGCCGCTTCAGATTTTGCGGCGCGGGCCTATATCGCAGTAGGATTTGTTCGGGCAGGTCAGTTCTCGGTGAACCTGTTCAAGACGGAAAAGGAGGCCGCCGCATGAGTTTCATCCGCCCGGAAGCGAAACTGGCCCTTTGGCGTTGGCGCGAAGTGCTGGTGGCCGTTGCCGTTTTTCTGGTGGGCCTCAGTTGGATCGGCGGGCCCGGCGGGCTGCTGGGCTGGATGGGATGGATTTTGGTCGCCGTGGCGGTGGCGCTGGCGGTGATCGGGGTGCAGCGGGTGCGATTCCGCATGGGCGCGGGTGGTCCCGGTGTCGTGACAATAGACGAGGGGCAGATCACCTATCTCGGGCCTCTGGATGGCGGCATTGTCGCGGCGCGCGAAATCGAGAGGCTGGCGCTGGACCCGACCTCGGACCCGGCGCATTGGGTGCTGGACCAGCCGGGACAGCCCGCACTTCACATTCCTGTGAACGCCGAAGGCGCCGAGGCGCTGTTTGATGTGTTCTCGGCCCTGCCGGGGCTGAAAACCGAACAGATGTTGTCGGAACTCAACGGCGGATCGCCGCATCCGGTGGTAATCTGGGAACGCACGCCCTCGCGCCCGTCGCATGTGCGCCTGCATTGACACTGGCCGCGTTTGCGACCACGACTGACCCAGCAACAGACACTTCAGGAGCGGAGCGCGGTTCATGTCCATTCCCCAGTCCGGCGGCGGGCCGATCGAACGCCACGAGCAACTGGCCGAATATCTGGAATCGGGCTGCAAGCCCAAGGCCGATTGGCGTATCGGTACCGAGCATGAGAAGTTCGGGTATTGCAAGGACACGCTGAAACCGCTGCCGTTTGAAGGCACCCGGTCCATCGTTGCGGTGCTTGAAGGCTTGCGCGACCGTCACGGCTGGAGCGAGGTACGCGAAGCCGGGCATCTGATCGGTCTGGAAAAGGACGGCGCGAATGTCAGCCTGGAACCGGGCGGCGCGCTGGAATTGTCGGGTGCCCCACTGGAGACCATCCACGAAACCTGTGACGAGGTGAACACTCACCTGCGCGAGGTGAAGGATATCGCCGACGAGATTGGTGTCGGTTTCATTGGTTTGGGGGCGGCTCCGATCTGGACCCATGACCAGATGCCGCTGATGCCCAAGGGCCGTTATCGGCTGATGAACGACTATATGGAAGAAGTCGGCACCATGGGCCGCGCCATGATGCGGCGCACATGCACGGTACAGGTCAATATCGACTTCGGCTCCGAGGCCGACATGGTTCAGAAACTGCGCGTGGCACTGGCGTTGCAGCCGGTGGCAACGGCGCTGTTCGCGAACTCCCCATTCTTCGAAGGCAAGGTCAACGGACAGAAAAGCTGGCGCAGCCACATCTGGCGGCATCTGGACGATGCCCGCACCGGGATGTTGCCCTTCGTGTTCGAGGACGGATTCGGGTTCGAGCGTTACGTTCAGTATGCGCTCGATGTGCCGATGTATTTCGTCTATCGCGACGGACAGTATATCAACGCTCTGGGCATGTCCTTCCGTGATTTTCTGCAGGGGAAACTGCCGGCGCTGCCGGGGGAAACCCCGACCCTGTCCGACTGGGCCGACCACCTGACCACCGCCTTCCCTGAAGCGCGGATCAAGAAATTCATGGAAATGCGCGGAGCCGATGGCGGCCCGTGGCGTCGCCTGTGCGCGCTGCCTGCCTTCTGGGTCGGGCTGACCTACGATCAGAGCGCGCTGGATGCGGCGTGGGATCTGGTCAAAGGCTGGGACGCGGAAACCCGCGAGGCGCTGCGGGTTGAGGCCGCCAAAGACGGGCTGCAGGCGCGGGTTGGCAACATCAGCATGCGTGATCTGGCACGCGAAGTGGTGGCCATTTCCGAGGCCGGCCTGAAATCCCGTGCCCGCCCCGGCGCCGGAGGTCTGGTCCCCGATGAGACCCATTTCCTGAATGCGCTGAAGGACAGTATCGAAACCGGTAAGATTCCGGCAGACGAGTTGCTGGATCACTTCTATGGAGACTGGAACGGCGATCTGACCCGTATTTACCCTGAATACAGCTACTGAGACCATCGGGCGCGTTAAGGCATGATTTGCCAAAACAGGCCTAATGTCTTGTACTTCTTGCGGGCCGTCAGATACTAGCACGCATTCCGTCGCGCGAGTGATCCATGGCCCGTATCAGTGAACTTCATTATTCCAACGCCTACGCCGCCAGTTCGGGCGTAAACGAATTTCTTGAAGTCGCACTGCGCCCGGATGAGATTCCGGCAGATTTCACGGTCTCGTTCTACCAGGCAAACGGGCAGGTCGGGATCGAAATTCCGCTGGATCATCCCTCAGTTCAGATGTCGGTCGATGCCGACAACAACGAGCTTGTTTTTGTCATATCGGCGGATGACTTCCCGATCCTTCTGACGGATCCCAACGGTGGCGGGCCGACCAACTACGAAGCCTATGCACTGACCAATACGAACACTGGTCAGGTCATCGATTTTTACGATATCGGTGGCGGCACAACGAACATCGTCGCGCAAAACGGGCTTGCGGCGGGGCAGACTTCGGTCAACCTGCCGGTTCTGGTCGGACCGAACCAGACCACGACAACGTTGCAATTCAATCAGCCCGATCCGGATACCCTGACCTACGGGTCAGTGGCCCCAGGCGACAGCGGTGCGGCCTGTTTCACGGCGGGCACAATGGTGGAGACGCCCGACGGACGTCGCGCTGTCGAAAATCTGCGTCCCGGCGATCTGGTGAACACAATCGACGACGGGCCACTGCCGGTTCGCTGGGTTGGCGGGCGCACGGTCTCAGGTCGTGGCCGCTTTGCGCCGATCCGGATCCACTCAGGTACACTTGGGGCCGAGGCCGATATTCTGGTCTCTCCCCAGCATCGTATCCTGATCACCGGTTGGCAGGCCGAATTGCTGTTTGGCGAAGATGAGGTACTGGTTCCCGCGATATCTCTGGTCAACGGCACCACCGTGACACAAGACCCTTGCGACATTGTCAGGTACATCCATCTGCTGTTTGACCGCCATCAGCTTGTCACCACCTCTGGCCTGATCTCCGAGAGCTTTTTTCCGGGGCAGGAGGGGCTTGCGGGGTTGGGAACGGACACTCAGGACGAGTTGCTGGCGCTATTTCCCCAGCTGCGCAATCACCCCGAGGCATATGGCCTTGCTGCGCGCCCGGTGCGGCAGGACAGAACCACCGCGCTGTTACGTTCCGCCTGAATGTGCGCGCCCTCTTGCTTTCGCGGGCTGCTGTGATAGCAGGTCCGCAGCAGCATTCAGGGGCCAAAGTCAGGAAGCGTCATGGACGATCTTAAGGCAAAATATCTGGGTCAGATCGCAGACGCGGGCGACGAGAACGCACTCGAAGCGATCCGCCTGGCCGCCGTGGGCAAAAAGGGCGAAGTCGCGCTGAAGATGCGCGAGCTGGGCAAAATGACACCCGAGGAACGCCAGGTTGCAGGCCCGGCGCTGAATGCCCTGAAGGATGAGATCAACTCGGCGCTATCCGCCAAAAAAGCCGCTCTGGCCGACGCCACGCTGGATGAGCGTCTGCGCACCGAATGGCTGGACGTCACGCTGCCGACCCGCGCCCGCCGTCAGGGCTCGATTCATCCGGTCAGCCAGGCGACCGAGGAACTGACCGCGATTTTTGCCGAACTGGGCTTCTCGGTGGCTGAAGGGCCGCGGATCGAGACCGACTGGCATAACTTCGACGCGCTGAACATCCCCGGCCACCACCCCGCGCGGGCCGAGATGGATACGTTCTACATGCACCGCGCCGAGGGCGACAATCGCCCGCCGCATGTGCTGCGGACGCATACGTCTCCGGTGCAGATTCGCTCGATGGAGAAACAAGGCGCGCCGATCCGCGTGATCTGTCCGGGCGGTGTCTACCGCGCCGACTATGACCAGACCCACACGCCGATGTTCCATCAGGTCGAGGGGCTGGCCATCGACAAGGACATCTCGATGGCGAACCTGAAATGGGTTCTGGAAGAGTTCGTAAAGGCCTTCTTCGAGGTCGACGACGTCGAACTGCGCTTCCGCGCCTCGCACTTCCCCTTCACCGAGCCGTCGGCCGAGGTCGATATCCGCTGTTCCTGGGACAACGGTCAGCTGAAGATCGGTGAGGGCGACGACTGGATGGAGATTCTGGGCTCGGGCATGGTTCACCCCAAGGTGATCGCCGCCGGAGGGATTGATCCTGAGGTCTATCAGGGTTTCGCTTTTGGCATCGGGATCGACCGTCTGGCGATGCTGAAATACGGGATTCCTGATTTGCGGGCGTTCTTTGATAGCGACCTGCGCTGGCTGCGCCACTATGGGTTTGCAGCGCTGGATATGCCGAACCTGCATGGTGGTTTGTCGCGGTGACAATTACTTCAAGCAGCATTTTCGAGGGGATCGCTGCTTTGAGCCAAGTAGTCATAGCGGTCTCAGTGGCTGCGGGTGTTTGGGTTGCTTATCGCCAACTGCATTCGTGGAAAGGTGAAAAGCTAGCACTGAAACGAGCGGAACTGGGCGAAGAGTTGATTTCGCATACTTCTGAATTGATTAGCAAGTTTCAGGCCATTCGAAGCCCTATAGGGTTTGGAGCTCCAGAAGGCGAGGAAGACGATGGGGCTTATGACTTTCGTCGAAGGTTGAAGGAACTGGCTGATCTGGATCATGAATTTGCCGAGTTGAGGCGGCTTGGTGTTCGTCAAAAAGCGCTTGTCGGAGATCGTGAAGTTCAGGATGCCATAGACATCGTTTTTGATGCGCGTGTAAAATTGATCGTTGCGCTAAAGGGAAAGATTAGAGAGGCAAGAAGGGACAACGCTCGATTTGGAAGAGAGTTGTCAGAAAAAGATATTAAACGAATTGAGAAATACGAAGACATCATTTGGGGCGATCACGATCAGACACCGGGATCGATAACAGAAAGGTTGTCTAGAGCTTTAAATGTAATTGAAAGTAAACTTCTGCCTCATGTCCGCCACTTTGGATCTGACTGACTTGCCTTTTCGTCGAACAATTCAGTTGGCATTGAAACAAGCGCGAAGCGAAGGCCGATAGCGTGGCGCGGCGCATTGATCTGATGTAGGGTGGGCTTCAGCCCACCATGCGACGGTTGCCGGGCGGAAGCCCGGCCTACACCAATATGTGACGTGACAGCGCGACACATGCCGCTAGGCTCGCGCACATGATTGATCGACTGCTCTGCCTTTTCTTGCTGACCGCCACCCATGCTGCCGCGATTGAGACCTGTCACGGCGATGCCGCCTGCCCGTTGGGCGACCGCTCGTATCATGTGCTGGAACCGGATGGATGGGATGGCGAAACGCCTCTGCCGGTGCTGCTGCATTTCCACGGCTGGGCGCGGCAGGGGGCCGTGGTGGTCAACCATCAGCGCATCGCCGGGGCCACGAAGCTGCGGGGCGTGTTGCTGGTGGCCCCGAACGGGCTGGGCAAAAGCTGGGATTTCTGGACGCCGGACACTGGCGACGTGGGTTTTGCCGACCGGGTGCTAAAGGATGTGGCCAAACGCTATCCGATTGACCCCGATCACATCTATGTCTCGGGCTATTCCTATGGCGGCGCGATGGCGTGGCGCTTTGTCTGCCAGTCCGGCAATGACGTGACCGCTTTGTTGGCTGTGGCGGGCAGTATCCCGCAGACCGAGGATTGCCCAGAATCCCCGCGCCAGGCGCGCCATGTTCACGGGACCGATGACACAGTAATGAGCTTCCCCTTTGGTCCGGGCGGCGATACGACCTATCCGGTGGCGCTGTGGCGGGAAAAACTCGGCTGTGCAACCGCAACCCCGCGCGGCGACTGGAGTGTCGAGCCTTTCCTGACGCTCAGCCGGGTGGAATGGACCGATTGCGCGCGGGGAAAGGTGGTGCTGGACACCCATCCCGGCGGACATTTCATCCCTCATGGCTGGATCGGCTGGCAACTGGATGAGCTTTTGGGCCGCACCCCAGCCTATCCGTGACGCGCGGCGCTTGCACCCCGGCGCAATCTTTGCCATTGCCTTTGCCGACTGGATGTTTGCCAAAAAAGGCCCCGTGCAATGAAATTCACTCTGTCCTGGCTGAAAGACCACCTCGACACTGACGCTTCGGTTGATGAGATCGCCGAGGCGCTGACCGATCTTGGGCTGGAGGTCGAAGAGATCGTGAACCCGGCGGACCGGCTGAAGGACTTTAGGCTCGGCTATGTGAAACATGCCGAGAAACACCCCGATGCGGACAAGCTGCGCGTCTGCAAAGTCGAAACCGATGAGGGTGAGTTGCAGATCATCTGCGGTGCCCCGAATGCGCGTGAGGGTATCACGGTCGTTGTTTGCAAACCCGGCATGTATATCCCCGGTCTGGACCTGACGATCAGCGTGGGCAAGATCCGTGGCGTCGAAAGCTTCGGCATGATGGCGTCTGAACGCGAGCTTGAGTTGTCGGACGAACATGACGGCATCATCGAACTGCCTTCAGGCGAAGTCGGCGACAGGTTTGTTGACTGGCTGGCTGAGAATGACCCCTCGAAAGTCGATCCGATGATCGAGATCGCGATCACTCCGAACCGTCCGGACGCGCTGGGCGTTGAAGGGATTGCCCGCGATCTGGCCGCGCGTGGCATCGGCACCCTGAAACAGCGTGACTACGTGCCGGTCCCGGGTGACTACGAAAGCCCGATCAAGGTGACGATTGAAGAGGACACGCTGGACGGCTGTCCGCATTTCACCGGTCGTTTGATCCGGGGTGTCAAGAACGGTCCCAGCCCGCAATGGCTGCAGGATCAGCTGAAAGCGATCGGCCTGCGCCCGATTTCGGCCTTGGTGGATATCACCAACTATATGACGTTTGACCACAACCGCCCTCTACACGTATTCGACGCGGACAAGGTGCAGGGCAACCTGCGCGTTCACCGCGCCAAAGGCGGCGAAAAGCTGGTGGCACTGGACGAGAAGGAATACACGATTCAGCCCGGCATGATGGTGATTTCGGATGACAAGGGCCCGGAATCGATTGCGGGCATCATGGGCGGGCAGGAAACCGGCTGCACCGAAGAGACCGTTAACGTTTTCCTCGAAAGCGCCTTTTGGGATCACGTTCAGATTGCTTTGACGGGCCGGGCGCTCAGGATCAATTCCGATGCCCGTTACCGTTTTGAACGTGGCGTCGACCCGGAATACACCCGTGAAGGGCTTGAGCATGCGACGCAGATGATCCTTGATATCTGTGGCGGTGAAGTTTCGAACGTGGTCGAGGCAGGCAAGGCGCCGAATCACGCGCGTGCCTACAAGCTGGACGCGGCGCGGGTTCGGTCCCTGGTCGGCATGGACATCCCCGAAAGCGAGCAGCGCCAGACCCTGACCCGACTGGGCTTTCGTCTGGAAGGCGAGATGGCTCATGTTCCCAGCTGGCGCCCCGATGTCATGGGTGAGGCCGATCTGGTTGAAGAAGTCGCGCGGATTGCGTCCCTGACCAAGCTGCAGGGAAAGCCATTGCCGCGGGTCACAGACGGCATTCCGAAGCCGGTGATGACCCCGGCGCAGCGGCGGCAGTCGATGGCGCGACGCACCTGTGCGGCGCTTGGGTACAACGAATGCGTCAGCTACACGTTCATCGATCAGGCCTCGGCCGCGCTGTTTGGCGGGGGCGATGATGCGACGAAGCTGGAAAATCCGATCTCGTCCGAGATGAGCCATATGCGCCCGGACCTTTTGCCGGGGCTGCTGCAGGCTGCGGCCCGCAATCAGGCGCGTGGGTACGCGGACGTGGCTTTGTTCGAGGTCGGTCCGGTTTTTCATGATGGCGAACCGGGCGATCAGAAGACCCAAATTACCGGCCTGCTGGTCGGTCGAAATGGCCCCAAGGATGTGCATGGCGCGTCGCGCCCGGTCGACGTGTTCGACGCCAAGGCGGATGCCGAAGCCGTTCTGGCCGCGATCGGCGCACCTGCCAAGGTTCAGGTTTTGCGTGACGGTGACACCTGGTGGCATCCGGGTCGTCACGGTCGGATTTGTCTGGGCCCGAAGAAGGTGCTGGGTGTATTTGGCGAACTGCACCCGCGCGTCCTGCAGGCGATGGATATCAAGGGACCGGCAATGGCCTTCACGATCTGGCCGGACGAGGTGCCTTTGCCCCGAAAATCCGGCGCCACCCGCGCGGCGCTGGAACTTCGTGACCTGCAGGCGGTCGAGCGCGATTTTGCCTTTGTTGTCGACGCCGGGGTCGAGGCCCTGACACTGGTCAATGCTGCGGCAGGTGCCGACAAGGCGCTGATTGAGGACGTGCGTGTGTTCGACGAATTTATCGGTGGAAGTGTGGGTGAAGGCAAAAAGTCCCTGGCCATTACCGTGCGACTTCAGCCGACGGACAAAACGCTGAAGGAAAAAGACATCGAAGCCGTCAGCGCCAGGATCGTTGAAAAGGTCGCCAAGGCCACGGGCGGTACGCTGCGGGGCTGATGGAGTCCGCCTCCGGCGGGAGTATTTTCAAAAAGATGAAGGGGCGGTTGCGCCCCTTTGTTGTCTGGAGAGGAGAAAGCCATGCTGAACGTTTATCTGTCCGGGGAAATCCATACGGACTGGCGTGAACAGATCATCGAAGGTGCCAAGGGGCTGAGCATCGGGTTCAACAGCCCGGTGACGGATCATGCGGCCAGTGACGATTGCGGCGTTGCCATTCTGGGCGCCGAGCCGGACAAATACTGGCATGACCACAAAGGCGCGATGGTCAACGCCATCAGAACGCGCAAGGGGATCTCCGATGCGGATGTGGTCGTGGTTCGGTTTGGCGACAAATACAAGCAATGGAACGCCGCCTTTGATGCCGGTTATGCGGTGGCTTTGGGTAAGTCTCTGATCGTGATGCACGGGCCAGATCATCAGCACGCGCTGAAAGAGGTGGACGCTGCCGCACTGGCCGTGACCGAGACACCGGAACAGGTCGTCGGTGTCCTGCGCTATGTGTTGACCGGCGCGCTGCCGAAGTGATCTGCGGACCGAACGCAGGTCATTTTCCTCGGATTTACCGTCTGAATGCAGGCGTCCTTGCAAACGGCCCCGGTCCGCGCTGATTGCTGCCAACTGGCGTCTTCGGCGTGACGGGTCGGATTCCAAGCACTGGCGTCACTGGGGAAAAACATGCCGCCTTTCCCATGAAAATGATTGCGCGTTTGTGAGAATGGCGCAGTCATCCTATACGAAATCACAACACTTGGGGTTTGCCCCAGCTGGAAAAACTGGTGAATCGTGCGAAGGAACGCGCGAAAAGGCAGAAGGAACAGACCGAAAAATCGCGGGCAGGCCAGAGGGAGCCGGATAAACGTAAGGAGACTTGCGGCATGCTGAAAAAGTGACTGCTGCTGCATCAATTGTTTGGGATCTGCGCAGATGCATAGGTATCTGTTTTAATAATAGCGAAAACTGCGGCTTAGGGAGTGATCGGGAATGGAAATGGACCAGATTGTAGAAATGACAAACGGCTATCTGCCGGTTGTGCTGAATGCAGGCAAGGCGCTGATTGTTCTGATTTTGGGTTGGATCGCAGCGGGTGCAATCAGCGGTATGGTCCGTCGCCGGATCAACAGAACACCTCAGATCGATCCAACATTGGGCAACTTTGCCGCCAGCATCATCAAATGGGTCATTCTCGCGATGGTTGTCGTTGCCGTACTTGGGATCTTTGGGATCCAGGCGACCAGTATCGTGGCCATTCTGGGTGCCGCATCGCTGGCCATCGGCCTGGCCCTGCAGGGAACGCTGAGCGATCTGGCCGCAGGTGTCATGCTGGTCGTGTTCCGCCCCTACAAGCTGGGCCAGTATGTCGATATCGGCGGGACGGCGGGGACCGTAAAAGACCTCAATCTGTTCACGACGGAACTGGTGACGCCGGACAACGTGCAGATCATCGTTCCGAATGGCCAGTCATGGGGATCGATCATCACCAACTACTCGGCACATGATACGCGCCGCGTCGATCTGGTGTTTGGCATTGACTATGGCGACAGCGCAGATGAGGCGATGAATATTATTCTGGATGTGGCCAAGGCGGATGAACGTATTCACAGCGATCCGGAGCCATGGGTGCGTGTGACCAATTTGGGTGACAGCTCAGTCGATCTGACTGCGCGCCTTTGGTGTGCGGCGGCGGACTACTGGGACGTCAGGTTTGAACTCACCAAGACGATCAAGGAAGCCTTTGACGCCAAGGGTGTATCGATCCCCTATCCGCATTCAGTGGAGATTCAGAAACAGGGCTGATGGCTCCCGCCCGTCGGGCGGGCATTGGAAATGCCCTTCTCCTGTTGGGTCCGGCGCCGCGCGAAAACGCGCGGCGCTTTTTTTTTGCGGCCACGCTGGAGCTTGAGACGACAGCGCCGCGCCCGAAGGCGCGGCGCTATGCCTAACGCTGTAAAGCACCCGCATCAGCGGGCGCTTTCAACGGCGGGAGGGCTTAGGATTTAACAATAACGTTGGGAGAGACGACATCAATTCCCAGCGCCTTGCCGACCGCGAAATAGGTCAGCTGCCCGGCGTGAACGTTCAGACCGTTCAGCAGGTGCGGGTCATCCTGACATGCCTGTTTCCAACCCTTGTCCGCAAGTGCCAGCATGAACGGCATGGTCGCGTTGCCCAATGCAATGGTCGAGGTGCGCGCAACAGCGCCCGGCATGTTGGCCACGCAATAGTGCATGATGCCATCGACCTCGTAGATCGGTTCCGCATGGGTGGTGGCTTTCGAGGTTTCAAAGCAGCCGCCCTGGTCGATGGCCACGTCCACCAGCACCGCACCCGGCTTCATTGTGGACAATTGTGCGCGCGAGACCAGCTTGGGAGCTTCTGCACCGGGGATCAGAACGGCGCCGATCACCATGTCTGCGGTCTGGATCAGTTCAGCCGTTGCGCCAGCGGTCGAGTACTGGTTCTTGAACGTCCCGCCATAGACGTCGTCCAGATACCGCAGACGTGGTAGTGAACGGTCCAGAACAGTGACGTCCGCGCCCATGCCGGCTGCGATCTTGGCAGCGTGGGTACCAACAACACCACCGCCGATCACGACGACCTTTGCCGGGCCAACACCGGGAACGCCGCCCATCAGAACTCCGCGGCCACCATTGGCCTTTTGCAGTGTCCACGAGCCGACCTGAGGGGCCAGACGGCCAGCAACTTCAGACATCGGGGCCAGCAACGGCAGGCCGCCATTGGCGTCGGTCACGGTTTCGTAGGCAATGGCGGTGCAGCCGGAGTCCAGCAGGTCGCGGGTCTGATCCGGATCGGGGGCCAGGTGAAGGTAGGTGAACAGCAGCTGGCCTTCGCGCAGCATCTTGCGCTCGACCGCCTGCGGTTCCTTGACTTTCACGATCATGTCCGCCGTCGCGAACACCTCGGCCGCGGTGTCGACGATGCTGGCACCGGCAGCGGTATAGGCGTCATTGTCAAAGCCGGATCCCAGGCCGGCTCCGGTTTCGATGATGACCTCATGGCCGCGCGCGACAGCTTCCTGTGCGGCGTTGGGCGTCATACCGACACGGAATTCCTGAGGTTTGATTTCCTTTGGGCAACCGATTTTCATTTTGGGCTCTCCATCCATAAACTGCCTAAATTATGGGCACTCACAGCCGCAATTTCTGTGAAACTTTGCCCGGAAACTAAGTTTGTTTCGGTGGATTCTTCGATATACTGTCAGAATCTTGCAAAGGATTTGCGTGAATGAGCATAGATTCGACTGATCGAAAGATTCTGGCCGCCCTGCAGCGCAATGGCAGAATGTCCAATGCCGAGCTTTCAGAGCAGGTGAATCTGTCGCCCTCAGCCTGCCACAGACGTGTACAGCGGCTCGAGGTCGAAGGCTATATCCGCAACTACGTGGCGCTGCTGGATGCGCGCAAGATGAACGTTCCGACAACCGTGTTTGTCGAGATCACGTTACAGGGTCAGGCCGAAGAGGTTCTGGATGCGTTCGAGAAGGCAGTATCGCGGATACCGGATGTTCTGGAATGCCATCTTATGGCGGGTACTGCGGATTACATCCTGAAGGTCGTCGCGGAAAACACCGAGGACTTTGCCCGTATCCACCGGCAATACCTGTCACGTTTGCCCGGCGTGGCGCAGATGCAGAGTTCCTTTGCGCTGCGGACCGTGTTCAAGACCACCGCATTGCCCGTGTGATCTTCAGGCTGGGCCGGGATAGGTGAACAGGACCAGATGCAGGGCGTTGAAGACGAAATGCATCACAACGGGAACCCAAATTCGTCCCGTCGCGAAATAACCCAGACCGCAGCCCAGCCCAAGCAGTGATGCAAACAGGACCAGAGGGACGCCACCGCCCGCATGGGCCACGCCAAACAGAAGGCTTGCGACCGCAATTCCGGCGGCAGGGCCGAACCGGGACACAAGAACCGTTTGCAGATAGCCGCGAAAGAAGGCCTCTTCCGCGAGGCAGGTCAGGAACAGGTTAGAAAGGGCAAAGGTCAGCCACCATTCGGGCAGGCCGACTTCCGGATGCACGGCCCCAGTCAGTAATCCCGCTGCAAAGAGCAGCGGCAAAGTTACGACACCAAGTGCAAGAGGCATCCAGCGTACCGGAGATTTTCGGCTCAACATCGTAGGACAAGCAAGCACGACCGCGAAAAACACCAGTGGTTTGTCTAGATTCAGGTGCAATGAGAACAGCGCGCTGTCTGGACCCGCGCGGACCTGATCGAGGACCAGAAGATTATGAAATCCGGGCAGCAGATGTGCGCCAAGTGCGATGCACCAGACAATCAACGCCAGATGCCCGACCAGAACCCACCGGCCCTGTAGTCGATGAAGAAACCAGGCCCCGATCAAGCCTGACACGGCAAGTCCGGTTGCCAGCGGCGACAGAAGCCCGGTCATCAGCGCGGCGACCGCGAATAGAAAAAGCAACGCAAGACCCAGCCGCAGGTGCCCGGCCAAGGTGCTTACCTGAGCGGTTATCAGGACCGTCCATGGCCAGATCATTGGCAACAGAGAAACAAAATGGTCCACAAAAGCCTCATGCGTTCAATGTCGGCATTGTTGCCGCCTGATTGCGGGAAATGGCAATATCGCTCTGGCCTGTTGGTTTCAACCTGTTGGCATTGCGTCAATTCTAACGCTTGTATCCCCGGCACCATGGGTCCACATTCAGGACAAAGACCGCACAACGGCCCTGTTTTCGTGGTCTGCACCTGTCAGGTCAGCGCCACTTGCCCGGGGATTTGGCGATGTCACCGCATTTTCGGTGACATCCGGCAGTTACACTTGCCCGGTACGGTCCAGACCCGACGAACGATAAGGAGCAGACCTTGACCTACGAAAACAACAGTACCCCCAAAGATTGGCTTGAGGCGGAACTGGAAGACACGCTGGACGAAGATTTTGAGATCGAGTTCAGCGAACCGATGCTTTCGATGGAGGTCCGCAAGATCTACAAGGACCAGCATCCCGACATGCTGGACCGCAAGGTTTATTTTCAGAACCTGCTGCGCCTGCAGGCCGAGCTGATCAAGGTGCAGGATTGGGTGGTTCACACCGGCGCCAAGGTCTGCATTCTGTTCGAAGGCCGTGACAGCGCCGGCAAAGGGGGGGTGATCAAACGCATCACTCAACGCCTGAACCCGCGCGTCGCCCGAGTTGTGGCCTTGCCTGCGCCCAGCCGCAGGGAGCAGAGCCAGTGGTATTTTCAACGATACGTTCCGCATCTGCCTGCGGCAGGTGAAATCGTGTTCTTCGACCGCTCGTGGTACAACCGGGCCGGAGTCGAACGCGTCATGGGCTTTGCCAATGAAAACCAGGTCGAGCAGTTCTTTCAGGACGTTCCCGAATTTGAACGGATGCTGGTGCGGTCGGGGATCATTCTTCTGAAATATTGGTTCTCGATCACCGATGAAGAACAGCAACTGCGATTCCTCATGCGGATTCACGACCCGATGAAACAGTGGAAACTGTCACCCATGGATTTGGAATCCCGCATCCGCTGGGAGGCGTACACCAAGGCCAAGGAAGACATGTTCTTCCGCACCAATATCCCCGAGGCACCTTGGTACATTGTGGAAGGCAATGACAAAAAGCGCGAGCGGCTGAACTGTATCGAGCACCTGCTGACCAAAATCCCCTACGAGGACGTGCCGCAGGACAAGGTCAATCTGCCCGACCGCCGATATAATCCCGAATACGAACGGCGCATCCTGCCGGATGAGCTTTACGTTCCCAAGATCTATTGATGACGTTGTGCGAGGCTGGTTGTCCAGCCTCGCACCGGAACGCCGGATCAGGCGGCGTCCATCATGCAGTCAACGTTGAAGATATTGAACATCATGAAGTCACAGCCGTCTTCGGCGACCATGCCGGTATCAGCAGGGTCTTCCATCTGTTCGCTGTCTTCACCCGTCACAAGATCAAAGTCATCCATGTCACCGGTTTCGTCGCCTGCGGTTTCGGTGCCATCCCAATCGAAATGATCGAACTGGGCCTGCAGGTTTTCCAGGAATGAAGCGATCTCATCCAGAAAGGCCTGTACGTCAAAACAATCGGACTCCGGTTTGCCTGAATCGGTCACTTCGGTATCGGGCGTTTCGGTCACTGGTTCTTCGGTCTCGGTATCATCCGCCCCCGTTGTTTCGGTCTCCGGTTCCTCAGGCTCGGTTTCATCCGCGTCCGTTGTTTCAGTCCCCGGCTCTTCCGTTTCGGTATCTTCGGTGTCGGTTGTTTCGGTCTCCGGATCTTCCGTTTCCGTCACCTCTGTATCGGTCGTTTCGCCATCCGGCTGCTCGGGTTCCGTCACATCCGTGCCCGTCATCTCGGTATCCGTTTCCTCCGGGTCGGGTGTTTCCTCGACCGGTGTGACCGGCGTGGCGGGTGCCGAGGGTTCTCCGGTGTCCGGCAGAACAGCGGCATCGGTTGCGGCAAAGTTCTGGGTGACCATGACCGCGTCAAATCCCTGCATGTCCCCGGTTTCAATGCCAATACCGATATACTCGAATTCAGGGTTCAGGATATTGGCGCGGTGGCCCGGGCTGTTCATCAGACCCTGATGCAGTTGGGCAACATCGTCGCTGATGCCGGGGGCGCCCCGTTCGGATTGCCAGGCGATGTTTTCGCCGGTGCGCCAGCTGCCTTCCAGGTCGAACCCGGCATTCTCCATCCGCTGAGTCGCGCTCGATCCGCCCGATCCGGTGTGGCTGAAGGTATCCGTGTTCAGCATCCAGCTGCTGTGGTTTTCCGACGAGTCGTTCAGCTGGGTTTCAAGTTTCAGCTGGTTCAGCCCGCGGGATGTGCGCTCCTGATTGATCAGCGCCAGCATTTCGCGTTCGAACGTGTTTGCAGTCGACATTGTTGCCTCCGTTTATGGTTGAGTCCTTGCGGACGACGCCACTTAGAGGTGCAAGGCGCGACAGCGATAGAGACTGTCGAAAGATCGGCGGTTTACGGCGACGCAGCGCTTTCCGGGCAGGATTCGCTGCGCTGCAAAATGCCGGGCAAAATGCTGCTGATGGGAAAATGGCAGCTTGTCGCGCGGTCTGTCCCACGGGTCGGCGGAATGTAACCGGCAAACGGGCGATGCCCCCTGAAAACGACAAACCCCCGGGCAGGGCCTCGGGGGTCGTCAAATAGTGTCATCCAAAGCTGGACGAGCAAGGTGCTTAGAGCAAACCTTCGCGCTGTGCTTTCTTACGTGCCAGTTTACGGGCACGGCGGATCGCTTCAGCTTTCTCGCGCGCTTTTTTCTCGGACGGTTTCTCGAAATGTTGCTTCAGCTTCATTTCACGGAACACGCCTTCGCGCTGCAGCTTTTTCTTCAGGGCCCGAAGCGCCTGATCGACGTTATTGTCGCGAACACTAACCTGCATGTGGTTGTCACCACCTTTCTAGATAGAGTTGCAAGGAAATTGCAGGAGTTGGCCGTATAGCAAAGCCGTTATATCTTGTCTAGTACTGGCTCTGAGAACCGGAGAACCGCTATGACCACCACTTATGAAGATGCAAAGCAACAGCTTTTGGACGCGATGCTGACCCACGTTCCGTTTGACGGCTGGTCCGAGGTGGGCTTTCGCGCGGCTATTGCGGACTGTGACATGGATGAAGGTCTGGCACGTGCGATCTGTCCGCGTGGCGCGGTCGATCTGGCGCTGGCTTTCCATGCACGCGGCGATGCAGTCATGGTCGAACGTCTGAAATCCGAAGATCTGGGTGATCTGAAATTCCGCGATCGGGTCGCTGCCGCTGTGCGCTTTCGGTTGCAGGCCGTCGAGGATAAGGAATTGGTCCGCAAGGGTATGACCCTTTTTGCGCTGCCCCTTCATGCGGCAGACGGGGCCAAGGCACTGTGGCAGACCTGCGACCTGATCTGGGATACGCTTGGCGACACTTCCGATGATGTGAACTGGTACACCAAGCGCGCCACCCTGTCGGGAGTGTATTCTTCGACCCTGCTGTTCTGGCTGGGTGATGAGTCCCCCGCGCATCAGAAGACATGGGAGTTTCTGGACCGGCGCATCGACAATGTCATGCAGTTCGAGAAGCTCAAGGCACAGGTGAACGACAATCCACTGTTCAAGCCGTTCCTTGCGGTTCCGAACTGGCTGGCCGGGCAGGTGAAGCCGCCGATGAAAATGCGGACCGATCTGCCCGGGATGCTGAATCCGCGCAAGTAAGCGTCTGGGCCTTCCAGAAATTGCCTGCTAGGCATTGGGCAAAGGAGATTTGCCCATGACCCAGACGATGCGCGCCGTTGAAATATCCGAACCTGGCGGCCCGGATGTTCTGCGATTGACCGAACGCCCGATTCCGAAACCGGCCAATGGTCAGGTAATCCTGAAGGTCGCCTATGCCGGGGTGAACCGCCCCGACGCGCTGCAGCGCGCAGGTGCATATGATCCCCCTCCGGGCGCCAGTGATCTGCCGGGCCTGGAAGCTTCCGGCGAAGTGGTTTCCATCGGATCAGGGGTTGAAGGGCTGTCACTCGGCGATCAGGTCTGCGCGCTTCTGCCAGGCGGTGGTTACGCCGAATATGTCGCCACGCCCGCCGCCCATTGTCTGCCTGTGCCAAATGGTATGGGCATGAAAGAAGCCGCATGCCTGCCCGAAACCTTCTTCACCGTCTGGTCCAACGTCTTCACGCGCGGCGGGCTGAAAGCCGGTGAGCGGTTTTTGGTCCATGGCGGATCCAGCGGAATTGGCACAACGGCGATCCAGTTGGCCAATGCCTTTGGCGCACGGGTCTTTGCAACAGCCGGATCTGCCGAGAAATGCGAAGCCTGTGTCCGGCTAGGAGCAGAAAAGGCGATCAACTACCGGGACGAAGATTTCGTGGCGGCGATGCGGGTCGAAGGCGGGGCGAATCTGATCCTCGATATGGTGGGGGGCGATTACATCCCGCGCAACGTCAAGGCGTTGGCCGAGGATGGACGTCTGGTGCAGATCGCGTTCCTGCAGGGTCCGAAGGTCGAGTTGAACTTTGCCATGATGATGGTGAAACGCCTGACCCTGACCGGAAGCACCCTGCGCCCGCAAAGCGATCTGGCCAAGGCAAAGATCGCGCAGGACTTGCGCGAGGCGGTCTGGCCGCTTCTGGATGCCGGAAAGATCTCACCTGTGATGGACAGCGAGTTTGCCTTGGCCGAAGCGGCGGCAGCGCATGCGCGCATGGAAAGCTCGGGCCATATCGGCAAGATCGTTCTGAACGTCGCAGGCTAAGGGAACAGCGCGCGGGGGTGCCCCGCGCGCGACCGCGTCAGGCGATGGCCCGACGATACAGGTGCCAGGTCGAATGGCCAAGAACGGGCATCACCACGATCAGGCCCAGCAGCATCGGGATGGCCCCCAGAATAAGAAGGGCCGCGACGATGAAGCCCCAGGTCAACACCACACCCGGGTTTTGGCGCGTCACGCGGAAGGATGTTACCACAGCCACCGGCAGCCCGACCTGCTTGTCCAGGAGAAGCGGAAAGCTGACAACACTGATCGCCAGGGCGACAAGCGCAAACAGGAAACCGACGGCGGTTCCGACAACGATCATGGTCCAGCCTGCGCCGGTTGTGAACACCTGCGCTGCAAACACACTCAGAGAGGCGGGCGGTTCCGGTCCCAGCGTCTGTGCATAGATGGCTTGTGCGGCCATCAGCCAGATCAGCAGCAACATGACCAGGTAGAAGCCAAGCGCCAATATGGCACCGAAGGACGGCGACCGGAAGACACCGAACGCGTCCAGCCATTGAACCACTTCGCCCTGTTCGCGCTTGCGGCTGATTTCGTACAGACCCACGGCTGCGACCGGGCCGATCAGGGCAAAGCCCGCGATCAGGGGCGCCAGCAGTGGCACCATGTTCATGTTCAGCCCGAAGCCGACCATCAGAAGCCCGGCAATCGGGTAGATCAGCACCACGAAGATCGCGTCGGCGCGTGTTTCCAGAAAGTCCTGATATCCGGCTTTCAGGCAGGAACGCAGGTCCTGAAGTGTCAGCGTTTGAACCACCGGCAGGTGCTTGGTGTCGGCGCTTCCGATCCGCGATACGCTTTCCGATATATGATCGCCGGACGCACTGATGTTTCTGGCGGCCCAGCTGATTGGATTACCGATTGTTTTTGCCATACTCATCCCCTCCCCTAACGAGGTTGCGTCTCGGATCATGTCCGGCGCAGGGGGTCGTGGCCGGATCAGCCGACAACGTGTGAAATCACTATAGCACAGTATCTTCTTTTGCGCCGCCATAATTCTGAGACAGGTCAATTGCCCTGTGCCTCAGTCATGTTAGCTTGGTTACAGGCGCAAGGAGGTGAGCATGCAGCAAACAGCACGTACCGTGGTCATTCATGAAACCGGCGGCCCCGAGGTTCTGCGAATCGAAGACAGGCCCGTGGGCGATCCCGGTCCGGGAGAGATTCGCATCCGGCATCACGCCTGTGGGCTGAATTTCATCGATGTCTATCAGCGGACCGGCCTTTATCCGCTGGAACTTCCGCACGCCCTTGGCATGGAGGCCGCAGGGGTCGTTGAGGCCGTCGGCGAGGGTGTGAGCCACCTTCAACCCGGTCAGCGTGCCGCTTACGCAGCGGCTCCCCCAGGGGCCTATTGCGAGGCGCGCGTGATGCCGGCGGCGCAGGTCTGCCCGCTGCCCGACAGCATTCCGTTTGATGCCGCCGCTGCTATGATGCTCAAAGGGATGACGGTCGAATATCTGTTTCACCGGACGACGCCCCTGAAACGCGGCGACACGGTGTTGTTTCACGCCGCCGCCGGCGGGGTGGGACTGATCGCCTGCCAGTGGGCCAAGTCCGAGGGCATCACCCTGATCGGCACGGCGGGCACGGATGAAAAATGCCAGTTGGCCAGGTTCAACGGGGCCGCCGAATGCATCAATTACCGGACCGAAAATTTTGCCGAACGCGTGGCCGAGATCACCCACGGCAAAGGCGTGGACGCGGTCATGGATTCAATCGGCGCGGATACGTTCGAAGGTTCTCTGGATTGCTTGAAACCATTGGGCATGATGATCTCTTTCGGTAATGCGTCCGGACCGGTGCCACCGGTGGATATCGGCATACTCGGCCGTAAAGGCTCTCTGAAGATCACCCGCCCGACCTTGTTCACCCACATCGCGGATCATTCGGTATGCCAGGCCATGGCCCGGCGTCTGTTCGGCAAGGTCGAAGGCCGGGAAGTCAGGCTGCACATCGATCAGCGCTTTGCCCTGTCACAGGTCGCCGATGCGCATCGGGCGCTGGAGGCGCGCCAGACGACCGGCAGCACGGTTCTTGAACCCTGAACGCAAATGGCGGCGGAAATCTCCGCCGCCATTCGTTCTGAAAGGATCAGAAAATTACTGCTGCTGCAGTTCAGCAGGGGTTTTATGAGCGATGGTTTCCCAGTTCGCGTCCGCTTTTTCGTTGAAGCCCGGGATGTCACCTTCCCAGCGTTCCTGGATGTCCGCCGACAGGTTCAGGTACAGCTTGTTGTCAACGATTTTCCAGTAGTTCGGATCACCGTCGAACTTGAAGCCCATGGCCGTGCCGAAGGCGCAGTAGCCGCCATATGCCGGCAGGTAAGCCTCTGGGTTCTCTTCGAATGCGGCTTTGTTTTCTTCCGAGGAGAAGCGGTACAGCGCTTCGTTGTGCAGTGCGGTGATGCGGTAGTCGCCTTTGGTCGCTTCACCTGCGGTGAAATAGGCCACCGGGTCGTAGCCCTGCAGGGCGAGGCCGGTCGAACTTGCGTTCAGTTCAACACCCGCCGCCATGGCCGAGCTTGCAATTGCAACAGACAGCGCGACGCCGCCGATAAGGGATTTGATCTTGTTCATTGCTTCACCTTTCGTGAACCGGGTCACCAGGTGGCGTTGGAATTGCACCTTGGTTTCCCTCGTGATTTTGTCCTGTGCGGTCGGTAATTGGCCGTCACAACACCCCAGTTGGGAAGCGGTCTGTTCACGTTCAAAGCAATCAATTGTGATTGTGCGGTTATGAATAGGTGATGTGCAGGAACGAAGGGTTCAGCCAACCGGTTGCGGATCGGGCACCAGCGCCATCGTGAACGCGATCACCTTGGCTGCAGACATCTCGCAGGGCCGGAGCAGCGCACCGCTGTTCTTGGTCTGATACAGGTTCAGGCTGATGAAATCTGTGCCGTCCAGCTGATGCGCCACCAGCTTGTGCGACTTGCCTTTCGCCACGGTCTGGCGGCACACGACATAACGCCCGTTGCGGCTTGTACCGGTGAAAGTGCCCATGGGCAGGGCAAAGAACGCGTTCAGAAATTCGTCTGGCGGGGTCACGATTTGCCGATTTTCGGCTCGGTCCCGGCCTTGATACGCGCGACGTTGGCACTGTGCCGCCAGTAGACCAACAGGGTCAGGATTATCCCCAGAATGAACGTCGCGCCATCCGTCAGAACAACGATCCAAACCGTCAGCAGGGCCGCCGCTGCAAGCGCGCCAACCGAGGAGATCCTCCAGATCGCTGCCGCCACAAGCCAGCTCAGACAGCAGGCAACTCCGACCCGCCAGTCCAGGGCCAGCCACAGGCCCAGAAAGGTCGCAACACCCTTGCCGCCTTTGAAGCCCAGCCAGACCGGAAAGCAATGTCCCAGAAAAGCGGTCAGGGCGGCAATCTGGGCTGCGTCTTCTCCGGCCAGTGAACGTGCCAGCAGAACAGCCACCGCCCCTTTGGCCGCATCGAAAATCAGGGTCAGCGCGGCGGCGGCCTTGTTGCCGGTGCGCAGAACATTGGTGGCGCCGATATTGCCGGACCCGATACTGCGCAAGTTGCCCAGTCCCATGACCCTGGCGATGATCATGCCGAAGGGAACCGACCCCATAAGGTAACCGATCACGGCCCACAGGATCAGTTGGGTCATGGTACTGTCGATCAGGGGCATCAGGTTCTCCGGTAAACTTCTTTGCCAGCGACAAAAGTCGCTGTGACCTTACCCTGCATCCGCTGGCCGTCAAACGGTGTGTTCTGCGACTTGGATTTCAGGGCGAACCGGTCCAGCACAAAGGGGACATCGGGATCGAACAGCACCAGATCGGCCGGTGCGCCTTCGGACAGGCGACCGCACTCCAGGCCCAACCGTTTCGCCGGGTTCAGGGCCATGGCGCGAAACAGCGTCGGCAGGTCCAGCTGCTCGGCATGATAAAGGCGCAGCGCGGCGGGCAGCAGTGTTTCCAGCGCCACCGCGCCCGAGGCGGCTTCTTCAAACGGCAGACGCTTGCTTTCTTCGTCCTGCGGCGTGTGCATCGAGCTGATCGTGTCGATCAACCCGGTGCGCAGCGCCTCGATCACCGCCAGCCGGTCGTCTTCGGACCGCAGCGGGGGTTTGACCTTGAAGAAGGTACGGTAGTCGGCTACGTCCAGTTCGTTCAGCGTCAGATGATGGATCGAGGTCCCGGCGGTGATGTCCAGCCCATTGCGCTTGGCGCGTTCCAGCGCGGGCAGGGCGCGGGCGGTGGTGATCTGGTCGGCGTGGTATTTTGCACCGGTCATTTCCAGCAGGGCGATGTCGCGGTCCAGCCCCATCCGCTCGGCCATCGGCGACACGGCGGGCAGGCCGCGCAGGGCAGCGAACTTGCCACTGGTCGCGGCGGCCCCGGCGCTCAGGCCCGGTTCCTGCGGATGCGCGATGACCAGCGCACCGCAGGATTTCGCATAGGTCAAAGCGCGAGAGAACACTTTGGTATTGGCGATAACGTGATCGCAATCGGTGAACGCAACGGCTCCTGCGTCTTGCAGGAAACCGATCTCGGTCATTTCGCGGCCTTCGCGGCCCTTGGTCAGGGCGGCCATCGGCAGCACGTTAACCGGTGTATCGGCCTGAGCCCGACGGGTGACGAATTCCAACGTTTCCGGCGTGTCGATGGCGGGGTTGGTGTCGGGCCGGGTGACCATGGTGGTCACACCTCCCGCAGCAGCGGCGAGACCTGCGGATTTATAGCTTTCCTTGTGCCGTTCACCCGGTTCGCAGACCTTGACGCCAATATCGACGATACCCGGTGCCAGACAGTGGCCGCCGCAGTCGATGATTTGGGAGTCGTAAACCGGTGCCTGCCCCTCTCCGCGCGCCACAATCCGGCCCTCGGCGACCTGCAGCCACCCGGTTGCATCCGTTCCGGCCTCGGGGTCGATCAGGCGGGCGTTTGAGAAGAGAACGGTGCTCATGAAATGGCCCTTTCGATTGCGGCTTTGGTGGCGGCAGGGTCTGCCTGGTATTTGATCAGATGTTTGTCACCGCTGTTGGTGACGATCTGGACGAAGCTGCCTAGGATGTTGACCGCATCGATCTGGTTCAGTGGCACATTGCGGGGGCCGGGGCCGGTCAGGATGGTATCCGTCATCTGCCATGTGGCAACCAGTTCTTCGGAGGCCAGATACCAGGCGCGGATGCCGATGGCGGCAAGCCCCGCGGGTGCGCCTGTCCAGACGTAGGGGTTGCCGATCAGCCATAGAACCAGCATCGCACACGCCATGGCCCCGGCAGCGAGCCAGGCGTTGGTGCGGATATAGGCGCCTTTGTCCGGTGCGAAACTTACAGGATCAGCCACAGGACACCTCCGATAACCAGAAAGATCACCAGCGCCAGAATGGCCGACCCCATACGGCGCGGTTTGTCATCAACAGGGGCGGTCTGCGGCGCCGAGAACGGTTTGGCGCTTTCGGTTTCAATCGGGCCACCGGTCCAGTTGGTGACCTCTTCGGTATAAAGACTGGTCAGGTGCAGCCTCGGGTCCGGCGTCACCGTTGCCGCTCGGTCGCCGAAGGCGGCACTGCGCACGACCATCACCCAGCCTTCGATGGCGTCCAACGCGGCGCGGTCCAGTTGGTCGGCAGAGACGCCGCAGCCCTCGTTCAGATAGCCGTAAAGCCCGAGGTCTTCGAGGTCCGAGACCGGAAAAACGTCGATCTGGTCCGGGTTCAGCCCGTCAACCCCCAGAACCTGATCGGCAGCGCCCGGTTCGCGCAGGAACTTCGCCTCTTCGGAACGCATGTCCAGCGTGAACAGGCGGATCACGCCGCGTTCGTGGGGGGCGACAGTCAGATCGCTCATGCGGCTTCGCGCAGGTTGCGGGCCAGCAGTTCCATTGCGGCCATCCGCACTGCGACGCCCATCTCGACCTGTTCCTGAATGACGGACCGGTTGATGTCATCGGCCAGTGTGCCGTCGATCTCGACGCCACGGTTCATCGGGCCGGGGTGCATGACGATCGCGTCGGGCTTGGCCAGTGCCAGCTTTGCGGCATCCAGACCGTAGCGGTGGTAATATTCACGTTCCGAGGGGATGAAGCCGCCATCCATCCGCTCTTTCTGAAGGCGCAGCATCATGACGACATCCACGTCCTTCAGACCCTCGTTCATGTCGTCGTAGATTTCGGCTCCGAACTCGGCGAATTGCGCAGGCACCAGCGTCGGCGGGCCGATCAGGCGGATGCGGTTCTCCATCTTGCCCAGCAGGATCAGGTTCGAGCGGGCCACACGGGAATGGGCCACGTCTCCGCAAATGGCGATGTTCAGACGGTGTAGCCGGCCCTTGGCGCGCCGAATGGTCAGCGCGTCCAGCAGCGCCTGCGTCGGGTGCTCGTGCCGCCCGTCGCCCGCGTTCAGCACGGCGCAGTTCACCTTCTGCGCCAGCAGATCGACCGCGCCGGAATGCGGGTGCCGCACCACCAGCAGATCGGGATGCATCGCGTTCAGTGTCATAGCTGTATCAATCAGCGTCTCGCCCTTTTTGATCGAACTGGCCTGCATCGCCATGTTCATCACATCCGCGCCCAGCCGCTTGCCCGCAATCTCGAAGCTTGCCTGCGTGCGGGTCGAGTTCTCGAAGAACATGTTAATCTGGGTCAGCCCCGCCAGCACATCCGAGTGTTTCGACGACTGGCGATTCATGTCGACGTATTTCTCGGCCAGATCCAGAATGGCGGTGATATCGGATTGCGACAGATGCTCGATGCCAAGAAGGTGACGATGGGCGAAACGCATGGGCGGGCTCCTGTCTGACAATCGGGCCGCTTATAAGAAGCCACGCAGCGCAAGGCAACCTAAGGATCAGTGCTCTCGGGCAGTTTCTCGCACCCGCCTTTCGGCAGGCACTGCTCGCCGGGTTTGCACCATTTGCCATAACCGCAATCGATGGCCCGGACCGGCACACAGCCTTGATTTCTGGAGCATTTGAAACCGGGACGGCACTGCGATCCGGTTTTTTCGCACAAAAACCAGCCCGGACGGGAGCAACCGCCAGCCGGCAGACAGGACGATCCCGCAGAGCAGACATTTCCGTCGTCGCAGGCGCTTGGCAGCCCGGGGTTGAACTCAGGCGTGATCCGTTCGCATTCTCCGCGCCCGTTGCAGAAACTGTTGCTTGGACAATCCAGGCGCGACGTGCATTTGTTTGCCCCTGCAGGCGCACAGCGGGTGCCGCCTGCCACGCAGCGTTCAAATGGCCCGCAGGACCGGCCCCCGCCGCAATAGGTTCCGCCTGCGCGGATGCAGTGGCCGTCAAAGCTGCACCGCTGTCCTCCGCTGCAGCAGGTGCTGCCGCATTGGAACTGCCCTGCGCGGCACTGCCCGTGCTTGTCGTGAAAGGTCGCCATGGCCGGTCCGCTGCCAAAGACGTTGAACAGCAGCAGGAGCAGGAGATATCTCAGAGCAATCAGCATGTGCATGGCCATCGTCGGTGCGACCGGGTGCCATGGCAAGGTCTATTCGCTTTCCCTCGGGCCAAAGCTGGTTAGATTATGAGGCATGGAATCGGCAATGGACCATCATACCGCGCGCGCCCTGCTGGAATGGCAGGTTGAACTGGGCGTCACCGACGCTATCGGTGACGCGCCGGTTGACCGCTATGCCTTGCCGGATACCGCGCCGAAGGCCCGGACACAGGTTGTTGAACATTCGTCGCAAGAAAAGCCGCGACAGGCGGACCCAATTGCGGCTGCCGAAAAGGCCGCGCGCGGGGCAGGGTCGCTGCCGGAATTGCGCGCAACGATGGATGCGTTCGATCTGTGCGACCTGAAGCGGGGCGCACGGCAGCTGGTGTTTGCGGATGGCACCCCCGGCGCGCGGGTGATGATCATAGGCGAGGCCCCGGGCCGGGATGAGGATCGCGAAGGCAAGCCGTTCGTGGGTCGCGCCGGGCAATTGCTGGACCGGATGCTGGCTGCCATTGATCTGAACCGGGCCGAGAATGTCTATATCACGAACGTCCTGCCATGGCGCCCGCCGCAGAACCGTGATCCGAAGCCCGAGGAAATCGGCATGATGAACCCGTTTCTGCAGCGTCATATCGCATTGGCAAACCCTGAGGTTCTTGTGGTGATGGGCAATATCAGCTGTCAGGCCGTGCTGGGAAAACGCGGCATCACACGGCTGCGCGGGAATTGGGAACAGGCGCTGGATCTGCCGGTCATACCAATGTTTCACCCTGCCTATCTGCTGCGGCAGCCGCAGATGAAGCGGCAGGCCTGGGCCGATCTGCTGGAACTCAGGGCGTGGCTGGAGGCGAAGCGATGAAAATACTGGCGTTCTCGGACCTGCATATGGCGCGCAACCGCGCCGCCGATCTGGTTGCGGCCAGTGCAGAGGCCGATCTGGTGATCGGGGCCGGGGATTACTGCAACATGCGTCAGGGTCTGGACGAAGCGATGGCCATGCTGTCCGGTATCGCTGCACCGATGGTTCTGGTGCCGGGCAATGCCGAAAGCGCGGAAGAGCTGGCAGATGCCGTCCCTGACGGGGTGCATGTGCTGCACGGGTCTGGTATGACCGTCGACGGGCTGCGGCTGTTCGGTCTGGGCTACGGCGTTCCGGTTACGCCTTTTGGCGACTGGTCCTGTGACATGACCGAAGGCGATGCGACCGAAATGCTGGCACGATGCGTCGGGACTGACATCCTGATCGCGCATTCACCGCCGAAAGGATACGGCGATAAGACATCTCAGGGGCTTTCAGTCGGGTCTACGGCCATCAGGAATGCAATTGAACGGATTCAGCCCGCGTTGGTGCTTGGTGGCCATATCCATGACAGCTGGGGGTATCGCGGTTCGATCGGCCGGTCGCAGGTCGCCAATCTCGGTCCGCAAGTCAACTGGTTCGAGGTCCGCGCATGATCGAGAACGTGACGCTGCTGGCCTTTGTGCCTGCGGCCATCGCACTGAACCTCACGCCGGGTGCGGATATGATGTTCTGTTTCGGGCAGGGGCTGCGATCCGGCACAAAACCCGCGATTGCCGCCAGCGCCGGAATTTCGATGGGCTCGATGATCCATGTTTCGCTGGCCGGACTGGGATTGGGCGCGGTTGTTGCCGCTGTTCCGTGGGTGTTCGACGCGATCCGCTGGCTGGGTGTCGCCTATCTGCTGTATCTGGCATGGGGTGCGATACGGCACGGCGCGATCTCGGCCGAAGGTCCGGCAAAACCGACACGCTATGCCTTTCGCGACGGGTTTCTGGTCAACCTGACCAACCCGAAAGTCATTCTGTTTGTCCTCGCCTTTATTCCGCAATTCGTAAACCCCGCCTCGGGGTCCGTTCTGCTGCAATTCCTGATCTTCGGGGCGATCATTTCCATCGGCGGGTTCGTTATCAACGGGCTGGTGGGCGTGTTTGCCGGAGGCGCGGGTCAAATGCTGATCAACAGCCCCCGCGCGTCCAGAATTCTGAGCTGGGTCAGTGGCGGCATCTGCACCGCTCTGGCGATCCGGCTTGCCATCATGGAAAGGGCCTGACGCCAAATGTCACGCATTGATGAAACCATGGAGTTCATCCCGGTTCGTATCGCCGTTCTGACCGTGTCAGATACGCGCTCGATCGAGGAAGACCGTTCCGGCCAGACCCTGGTCGACCGGATTGAACGGGCCGGCCACACCGTGGCAGACCGCAAGATCCTACCGGATGAGCGCAGCCAGATCGCAGATCAGCTGCGCGCCTGGATCGCCGAGCCCAATATTGACGTTGTCCTGTCGACCGGGGGGACCGGCCTGACGGGGCGCGATGTCACGGTCGAGGCGCATCGAGACGTCTATGAAAAGGAAATCGAGGCGTTTGGAACCGTCTTCACCATCATCTCGATGGAAAAGATCGGCACTTCGGCTGTTCAGTCGCGCGCAACAGGCGGCGTGGCGGGCGGGACCTATCTGTTTGCCCTCCCCGGCAGTCCCGGCGCGTGCAAGGACGCCTGGGACGGGATTTTGGAAAAACAGTTCGATTACCGGCATCGCCCCTGCAATTTTGTGGAAATAATGCCGCGATTGGACGAACATCTGCGACGGAAGTAGACTGGTCATACGTTCAAGTCCTTATAACCGCCTTGTGGCTTGGCTTATTTTCCGGTCCAGCTACATTTCGCGTATGGCAGCCTGTTGCAACTTGGGTGAATGATTGTGCGATTTCTGAGGCAAAGCCTTGTTGGTGTCTTTCTGGCGTCCCTGACGCTGGCCCTGTTGTTTGTGGCTGCACAGATGATCGCAAATGCGCTGCAGGATGTGCTGACCAGGGACGAAAACCGCCCGCCAGCGCAGGAGAGGGTGTTTGCGGTCAGCGTCAAACCCGCGCTGGTGGAAACGGTAATCCCCTATCTGGATGCGTTTGGCGAAGTGCAAAGCCGCCGCAGGCTTGAGTTGCGCGCAGCTCTGGGTGGGCGGGTTGTGTCCCTGGCCGAGGAATTTGAAGATGGCGGCGTTGTGTCCGCTGGCGAGGTACTGGTTGAACTGGACCCCGCCGATGCGCAATCGGCGCTGGACCGTGCCAAATCCGATCTGCTGGATGCCCAGTTCGAAGAGCGCGATGCCGAGCGGTCGCTGCTGCTGGCGCAGGATGAGTTGAACTCGGCCGAAGCTCAGGCCGAGTTGCGCGGACGCGCCCTGCAGCGCCAGAAGGATCTGCAAAGCCGTGGTGTCGGTGCCGCCGCCAGCGTGGAAGAGGCTGAACTGGCCGCAGCGTCGGCTCAGCAATCGGTTCTGGCCCGGCGGATCGCACTGGCGCAGGCCGAATCCCGCGTCGATCAGGCCACCACGTTGCTGGCCCGCGCGCGGATCGCCTTGGAAGCGGCCGAGCGGGATCTGGACGACATGACGATCCGCGCCCGGTTTGGCGGCACGCTGACCGATGTCACACTGGTCGAGGGCCGATTGGTGACGGCCAATGAAAAACTGGCCGAACTGGTCGATCCGGACGCGCTGGAAGTGGCGTTTCGGGTGTCGACCGCACAGTATGTGCGCCTGCTGGACGCGCGGGGCGAGCTGATCAAAGCCCCCGTTTCCGTGTCGCTGGAAGTGACCGGCACTGACCTGGTCGCCCTTGGTCGGATCAGCCGCGACAGCGGATCGGCGGGGGAAGGGCAGACGGGCCGGTTGATCTATGCCCGCCTGAATGATGCGTTTGGCTTCAAACCCGGTGACTTCGTGACGGTCTCGGTCGAGGAACAACCCGTCGAGAATGTTGTTCGCCTGCCGTCGACGGCTCTTGATGCGTTTGGCACCGTACTGGTGCTGGGTGATGGCGACCGGCTTGAGGCGCTGCCTGTGCAATTGATCCGCCGACAGGGCGATGAGGTTCTGCTGCGCGGGGAGGGGCTGGAAGGGCGCGAGGTGGTGATCGGACGCACCCCGTTGCTGGGCGCGGGCGTACGTGTTCGTCCCTTGCGGGCCGAAGCCCGAGCGCAGCCGGACACGGATATGGTCGAGTTGTCGGATGAACAACGCGCGCAATTTGTAGCACAGGTCGAAGCCAGCGCAGGTATGTCGCAGGACGCCAAGGCCCGCGTGCTGGGCCAGTTGAGCGAGGCGAAAGTGCCTGCATCGCTGGTGCGCCGTCTTGAAAGCCCGACAGGGGGATAAGCGTCATGATGCGCGAAATCCCCGGTGCAGCAGGCGGTATCCTGAGCTACTTCATCCGGCACCGGACCGTGGCCAATCTTTTGCTGCTGGTGATGTTGGTTCTGGGCGCCGCCGCGATTCCGAACATGCGGGCGCAGTTCTTTCCCGATGTGGTGCTGGAACGGGTGGACGTCACCGTCAATTGGGATCAGGCCGGCCCCGAGGATATGGACAGTGCCATCGTCAGGGTTCTGGAACCGGCCCTGCTGGCTGTCGAGGGCGTGACCAGCACCGAATCCAGTTCGCATCCCGGACATTCGCGCATCCGGATGGAGTTCGAACCGGACTGGGACATGGCCAGGGCCGTCGAGGAGGTGCGCACCGCCGTTGACGCTGTGACCGATCTGCCGGACGACGCTGACGAGCCCATTATCCGGCGCGGCGCCTGGCGGGACCGCGTCACGGACGTTGTACTGACCGGACCGGTCGGGACCGAACAGCTTGCGAACTTCACCGATGAACTGATCAGCCGCCTGTTCGCAGCCGGTGTGACCCGAACATCGATCCGCGGCATTGCCGCGCCGCGTGTGGTGGTCGAGGTGCCGACCGCGCAGCTGATTGCCAATGACATCACCCTGTCCGAAATCGCCTCGGCCATTGCGGCCGAGGTCAATGCCAGCCCTGCGGGGCTGGTAACTGGGGCAAATGCACGCATCAAAGCCGGCACAGAAAAACGTACGCCCGAAGAAATCGAAGGCATTGCGCTGCGCACGTTCGAGGACGGCGCGAAGCTGGTGGTCGGCGATGTGGCGCGGATTTTCGTCGAAGGCGTCACCCGTCATCGCAGCTATTTCGTCGATGACGACCCGGCCATGTCGATCCGCGTCGATCGCTCGAATCTTGGGGATGCGATCGACATCCAGCATCGGGTCGAGGATGTCGTCGCCGAGATGCAAGCCAGTCTGCCCGATGGTGTCACGATCGAACTGATCCGGACCCGGGCGCAGGCCATCACCGACAGGCTGAACATTCTTGTCGACAATGGTCTGCTCGGCCTGGGTCTTGTGGTCTGCCTGCTGTTTCTCTTTCTCAATGCGCGTATTGCGTTCTGGGTTGCAGCCGGTATTCCCGTCGCCATGTCCGCCGCGATCGCGTTCATGTATATCGGCGGGCTCTCCATCAACATGGTTTCACTGTTCGGCCTGATCATCACACTGGGTATTGTGGTCGATGACGCCATCGTGGTCGGTGAACATGCCGATTTCCGTGCACGTCGATTGGGCGAGGCACCGATGGTTGCAGCAGAACGGGCCGCCCGGCGCATGGCGATGCCGGTTTTTGCTGCAACAGTCACGACGGTTATCGCCTTTTTTGGCCTGACCCTGGTTGGCGGGCGCTTCGGGGTGTTGATCCGCGATGTCCCGTTTACCGTGATTGCCGTCCTGATCGCCTCACTGATCGAGTGTTTCCTGATCCTGCCGAACCATATGGCCCATGCCATAAAACACTCGGCCAAGGAACACTGGTATGACCTGCCCAACCGGGTGGTGAACAAGGGTTTTCGCTGGGTGCGCGACCACCTGTTCCGACCACTGATCGCCTGGGTGGTCTGGGCCCGCTATGTGGTTGTCGCGGTGATGGTGGTGATTCTGGCCAGTCAGGTCGCTCTGTTTATCCGTGGAGATGTGAACTGGCGCTTTTTCAACGCGCCCGAGCGTGGTTCGGTCACAGGCAGCTTCATCATGCGCGAAGGGGCGACGCGGGATGACACGCTGGAAATGATGCGCATGTTGCAGCAGGCCGCCGAAGAGATGGGTCAGATCTATGCGGAGCGCCATGGGCGCAATCCCATCGAATATGCGCTGGCCCAGATCGGCGACACGCCGGGCTATGGGCTTGCGGCGGCAGACGGCAAGGACGGGTCGCTGCTGGGGGGTATTTCCATCGAACTGATCGATGCCGATCAGCGCCCCTATTCCAGTTTCGAGTTTGTCGGAGAATTGCAGGAATATGTTCCGCGCCATCCCAAGGTCGAGCTTGTCACGTTTCGCGGCTGGCGGTCCGGCCCAGGCGGCGATGCGATCGATGTTCAGTTTTATGGGGCTGAGATCGACACGCTCAAATCGGCGTCCGAGGATTTGCAGACCGAACTGTCGAAATACCCCGAGGTTTCCGCGCTGCAGGACGATCTGGCCTATGACAAGGAAGACTTCATCCTGGAACTCACAGCACAGGGTCAGGCCCTGGGATTCCGGATCGAAACGCTGGGCCGGGTTCTGCGCAGCCGCCTGAACGGCATCGAGGCCGCAACCTTCCCGGATGGTCCGCGCAGCGCCGAAATACGGGTTGAACTGCCCGAAAGCGAACTGACGGCCGATTTTCTGGAACGCACACTGATGCGGTCGCCCGAAGGGATATACGTACCGCTGGCCGATATCGTTTCGGTCCAGCGAAAGTCAGGCTTTTCCACGATCCGGCGCGAGAATGGCTTGCGGGTGGTCTCGGTAAATGGCGACATCTCCGAAGATGACCCCGATCGCGCCGCTGAAATTGAACGTGCTCTCAGTCAGGAAATCCTACCCAAAATCGCCTCCGAGCGGCAGGTCGAATGGCGCATGTCGGGGCTGAGTGAGCAGGCAGATGATTTCCTGTCGCAGGCGCGCACCGGCCTGATCCTGTGCCTGACGGGCATTTATCTGGTTCTGGCCTGGGTCTTTGCGAGCTGGACGCGGCCGTTGTTAGTCATGGCGATCATTCCATTTGGCCTCGTGGGTGCCATCTGGGGCCACTACATCTGGGCTGTACCGCTTAGCATGTTCACGGTCGTGGGCCTGCTGGGGATGACAGGAATAATCATCAACGACTCCATCGTGCTGGTGACGACCATCGACGCCTATCAGCAGGACAGGGGGTTGATTCCGTCCATTGTCGAAGGCACAGCCGACAGGTTGCGGCCGGTGATGCTAACCACTTTGACTACGGTTCTTGGTCTCACTCCGCTGCTGTACGAAGGCTCGCAGCAGGCGCAGTTCCTCAAGCCCACAGTGATCACGCTGGTCTACGGTCTTGGGTTCGGAATGCTTCTGGTTCTGTTGCTTGTACCTGCGCTGCTGGCCATCCTGAATGACGTGACACGTCCGATGACCTCAATGCGTCGCGCCCTGCGCGCGCCGGATAGGGTGGTGCAAGGGATGATTGTCATAACCGGTTTGGCATTGCTGGCCTGGTTTGCGGTGACGATGGTGTGGCCCGCTGTCGCGGGCACGCCGCTGACCGCTCTGGCCGACTTTTACCCCGGCGAAGATGGTTCTGCGGTTCTGCGTATGGGACTGGGTGTGTTCGCTGCCGGCGCAGCGCTGATCCTGGTGCTGAGCGTTGCGCTTTCCGGTCTGATTTACGCGCGGCTCAGAGGCCGGATCGGGGCTTGACCCCGTCCAATGCGGTCTCCAGCAGGTCGGCGACACGTGCGCTCATATTCAATTCGCCGCGCGTGATCTGATCGATGGGAAACCAGCGCGCGTCCATCGCGTCATCGCCGGCAACCGGATCGCCGGCCTGATATCGGCAGGCTACGCCGACCAGCAGGTAATGCGACAGAACCTGCCCGTTAGGATCACGACGCAGCAGATCCAGATTGTCAAGATACTGCAGAGGTTCAGCCATCACCGATGTTTCTTCGTGCAGCTCGCGCTGCGCGGCCTGCATCACGGTCTCGCCCCATTCGACATGACCGCCGGGAAATCCCCAAAGCCCGGCATCCGGTTGCTTGGAGCGCTGAACCAGCAACACCTGATCCTGATGGACAACAACGGCCAGAGCGCCGATTTTTGGGTATTGCATCACCGGATCAGCCCGCGCTGCATCCCTGAATGTCAACCGCGTGGCTGCTGCCCAGCACTGTGATCCTGACGGCTGACCGGTCCAGTGCAAAGGGACTGCCCGATGCATTGACCACCTCGGTCCGGGCGATCAGCGTGTCGCCCTGCCGCCGGGTTTCGGGATGCGCGGCCCACAAGGCCGGATTGCCCGGCTCGATCACGGCGACCTCGGTCCCTCCGGCTGATGGCATGGTGATGCGCGCCTCGATTTGCATGCCATCTTTTGTGGGCGACAGGTGGCACTTGGCGCTGGCCACACGGGCCTCGTTGGCGGAATAGGGGCGTTGTGCCAATGCGGCGGCAATGGCCGGGTTGCGTCCTGCGTTCTTGTCCAGAGTATGATCGAAACCCAGCCGCTCGGGGATGCAGACATCCTTGCACACGCCCAGATCCATCTCACCGCGCAGACGCACTGGTTTGGCAGGGTTCTTTGGCGTGATCTCGACCGGAAGAACCAGCTGATCCTGATACCCGATCGAGCGCAATCCGTTCTGGTCAAAAACATCCGGCGCAGGCCAGGTGATCGAAATGTCGCCAACGTTGCGCGACCCTTTCCAGTCGAACTGTGGCGGGATGCCCGCATCGCCCGGCGCGCGCCAGTAGGTTTTCCAGCCGTCTTTCAGGGTCAGGCGCAACGCACCCAGATAGGTACCGTTGGCAGTGCGCCCGCCATCCAGAATATCCAGTTGCACAGGTTTGCCCACGCTCTGCGACAGGGCAGGCGAGGCAAGGGCAAAACAGGCGGTCAGCGCAACTGCGGCGGGTCTGAGAAGTGATCGCATACTACATAAATGCGCGCTCTGGCGCGCGAATCCAAGTCACGTTCCGGTCACTGGGGTGAAATACCGCTAAATGTCGGACGATCCCTTGCCAATTGTGGTCCCACGGGTTCATTGTTGAGACAGGACTCAGTCAGAAACGGCGGCTTATGGATCTTACCGGAAAACTGTTGATTGCTATGCCGGGAATGGGCGATCCGCGCTTTGACCACTCGGTTGTCTATATCTGCAGCCATGGTGAAGACGGCGCCATGGGGCTGATTGTCAACAAACCGTCGGACCTGCGCATCAAGACATTGCTGGGGCAGCTCAATATTGCCTGCAACATTCCCGTCATAGGTGAGCGTCTGGTCCATTTCGGCGGTCCGGTCGAGATGTCGCGCGGCTTCGTCCTGCACAGCGCCGATTACGAAGCCAACCTCCACTCGATGCAGATTTCGACCGATTTCAGCATGACGGCCACGCTGGACGTGCTGGAAGATCTGGCTTCGGGGCGGGGGCCTTTGAACTCGATGCTAACGCTGGGATACTCCGGATGGGGCCCGGGCCAGCTTGAGGACGAGATTGCCATGAATGGCTGGCTGACGACCGATGCAACCTCGAAACTGGTGTTCGACGTCGCTGATGACGAAAAGTGGGAGGCCGCGCTGGCAACCCTTGGCGTTGATCCCCTGACCTTGTCGGCCAGCGCAGGACGCGCCTGATCAGCTGTCGCGCGGGGCCGCCGCGCGGCGCAGCCGGTCGTTGATCGCTGCCCCAAGGCCATGGTCGGGGATCGGGGCGACCGCAATCGGGCGACCCGTTGTGTTCAGTGCATGAAGGGCAGAAAACAGGTTGGCCGCGGCTTCGGTCAGAACACCATCAGCCGACAAGTTCAAATCGCAGTCGACCGGCCCAAAGCCCAGCAGGACTTCATCCCCCTGTCGGGATAGCGCATTTAGCCGAACCGGCGCGTCCGGCGCATAATGAGACTGTAATTGTCCCGGCGCCGTCAAAAGGTCCCCGGGCTGGTGATGATGCAGTCGTGTGTTCAGAACCTCCTCGATCTGTTCCAGCGCCACGCCCCCCGGACGCAGCAGCGCCGGTTCTCCGGCCAGGCCGACGATGGACGATTCCAGCCCGACACCGCAGGGGCCGTCATCCAGAATGGCTGCGATACGCCCACCCAGACCGGCGCGCACATGCTCGGCGGTGGTCGGGCTGATCTGTCCTGACGGGTTGGCGGATGGCGCGGCCACCGGACCATCGAATTCGGCCAGCAATGCCCGCGCGCTGGGATGCGCAGGCACCCGGACGGCCAGCGTGTCCAGCCCGGCTGTGACCAGCGATGAAATGCCATGTCCGTCGCGCAGCGGCAGGACCAGCGTCAAAGGCCCGGGCCAGAACGCGGCGGCCAGTCGCTCGGCCTGATCGGACCAGCGGACGAACCGCTGCGCTGCCTGAACGGATGCGACATGCGCGATCAGCGGATTGAAGCTGGGCCGCCCCTTTGCTTCATAAATCCCGGCGACCGCTTCGCCATGACGGGCATCACCGCCCAGGCCATAGACCGTCTCGGTCGCAAACGCGACCAGAAGACCCTGCCGCAGCAGGTCCGCAGCGCGTGAGATGCCGGCCGGGTCTGCGCTCAGGTCGAGTGTGCCGTGGGGGATCATGACTGGTGACGCCGCGTTTTGATTGCTTGTAACATGGGGAAGAGTAGGTAATGCCTTCGAGCCCAGATGCATAGTGCCGTGCGCGGATGATTCCAAGCCCGCCTGCACAAACCGAACTGACAGCCCCGAGGGAAGCCATGACGTATCGCGCCCCAGTCCCAGATTATGAATTCCTGTTCCGCAATGTGATCGGCTTCGACCAGATCGCAGCCACCGAGATGTTTTCAGAGGCCAGTACGGATGTGGTCAGCGCCATTCTGACCGAAGCAGGCAGGATGTGCGAAGAGGTGATGGCCCCGCTGCAACGTCCCGGTGATCTGGAGCCGGCGCGGCTGGAAAACGGGGTTCTGCGCTCGTCTCCAGGGTATGCCGATGGCTGGAAGGCGATATCCGAAGGGGGCTGGATCGGGATAAGTGGCGATCCTGAATATGGCGGCATGGGCCTGCCGATGACCTTGACCAGCGCCGTGAACGAGATGATGAGCGCGGCCTGCCTTTCGCTGCAACTGGCCCCGCTGATGAGCCAGGGCCAGATCGAGGCGCTGGAGCATCATGCCAGCGCCGAGCTGAAAGAGCTTTACCTGCCCAAACTGATGTCGGGCGAATGGTCCGGCACGATGAACCTGACCGAGGCGCAGGCCGGGTCGGACGTGGGTGCCCTGGCCTCAAAGGCGGAACCGAGCGGGGATGGCACCTACGCGGTGACGGGTCAGAAGATCTTCATCTCGTGGGGCGACAACGATTTCGCGGAAAACGTCTGCCACCTGGTGCTGGCGCGCCTGCCGGACGGCGTTCCCGGGACGAAGGGAATTTCCCTGTTTCTGGTGCCCAAGTTCATCCCGGATGAGAACGGCAATCCGGGCGTGGCGAACGATCTGAAGGTTGTGTCGCTTGAGCACAAGATGGGCCTGCACGGCTCACCGACCTGCGTCATGCAATATGACGGGGCCAGAGGTTGGCTGGTTGGCAAGGAACATGGCGGCATGGCCGCGATGTTTACGATGATGAACAATGCCCGTCTGGGTGTTGGCGGGCAGGGCGTCGGCGTTGCGGAAGGCGCCTATCAGCATGCGCTGGCCTACGCGCTTGAGCGCAAGCAGGGCAAGACGCCCTCGGGTACGATTATCGACCATGCTGATGTGCGCCGCATGCTGATGGAAATGCGCGCGGATGTGTTCGCGGCACGGGCCATCCTGCTGGCCAATGCAGTGGCCATCGACATGGCCAACGCGACCGGCGATGCGGACTGGTCGGCCCGCGCGGCGCTGCTGACGCCGATTGGCAAGGCTTTTGGCACGCAGACCGGCATGCGTGTCGCTGAAACCGGCGTGCAGGTTCACGGCGGCATGGGCTTTATCGAGGAAACCGGAGCGGCCCAGTATTACCGCGACGTTCGCGTGACCGCGATTTACGAAGGCACCAATGGCATTCAGGCGATGGATCTGGTCGCCCGCAAAATGATGGACGGCGGTGAGGCTGCGGCACGGCTGCTGGATGAAATCGAAGATCACGCAGAACAGGCGCGGGCCACCATGCCGGAACTGGCCGGTCCGGTCTGGGAAGCCACCGAAAGCCTGCGTGAGGTCACCGAATGGCTGGTTTCCCAGTCGGAAATGAACAACCGCTTTGCCGGGGCCGTCCCATATTTGCAAGCTTTTGCGCGGGTTCTGGGCGCGCATTACCATCTGGCGGCGGCGCTGGCGGAACCCGATGGGCCGCGGTTCAAGCTGGCACGGTTCTACATCAACGCTTTGTTGCCCGAATATGCGGGCCTGCTGGCACAGGCGCAAAACGGGGCGGACGATATCTTTGCGCTCAACCCGGACGAGCTGCTGGCATGAAGGATGGTGAGCAACGATTGACGACACACTACCCCTGGCCGGACCCTCCGGCCCCCGGTGAGGCGATCGAGATTGCCGAAGGCGTCCTTTGGTTGCGCCTGCCGCTGCCCATGGCGCTGGATCACGTCAATGTCTATGCGCTGGATGATGGCGACGGCTGGACGGTGATCGACACCGGCATTTCGTCCAGAAAGTCGCGTGGCATCTGGCAAACGCTGATGGACGGGCCACTGGCGGGCAAGCCGGTGACCCGTGTTGTCGTTACGCATCATCACCCCGACCATGTTGGCAATGCAGGGTGGTTCCAGACCGAACACGGCGCTGAACTGGTGGCCAGCCGCACCGCATGGCTGTTTTCGCGGATGCTGACGCTGGACGTGCAGGAAACCTGGCCGCAGGAAACGCTGGACTACTACCGCAGCGCGGGCATGGCGCATGAAATTCTGGCAAAGCGTATGTCGGACCGGCCCTTCAACTTTGCCGACACCGTCTATCCGATGCCGTTGGGCTATAGCCGGATCAAACAGGGCGACGTGATCCGCATGGGCGGGCGTGACTGGGACGTTCACATGGGCAATGGCCACGCGCCCGAACACGCCACGTTCTGGAGCCGCGATGACAATCTTGTCCTGTCCGGCGATCAGATCATCAGCTCGATCAGCCCCAATCTGGGTGTCTATGTCACCGAACCCATGGCGGATCCGGTGGCCGAGTGGCTTGAAGCCTGCGAGCGGCTGTCGGCGCTGGCGCGTCCCGATCATCTGGTGCTGGCCGGGCACAAGCTGCCCTTCACCGGATTGCCGGTTCGCATGCGGCAACTGGTCGACAATCATCACGGCGCGCTCCGGCGGCTGCTGGATCATCTGGACCGGCCCAAATCTGCCGCCGAGTGCTTTGCCCCCCTGTTCAAGCGTCCGATTGGCGAAGGTGAATACGGTCTCGCGCTGGTCGAGGCGGTTGCACATCTGAACCATCTCTACCACATTGATGCTGTAACCCGGTCGCGCCGCGCGGACGGGGCGTGGGAGTTTCAGCGCAAAGGGTAAGCCATGCAGGATCAGATCGAAACCTCGGCCGAGGCCGCAGAATCCGCCGCATTGCCACGCTGTTACGAGGTCCACGCCAACTCCAGTGCGCAATCGGGCAACAAGGATCTTCCCGGCCGCCTGAAAAAACCGGTCGAAACCAAAAGCCCGGCGCAGTGGGCCTATGAACGCCTGATCCTGTATATCCAGAATTTTGAAAAGACGCTGGACGGCGATCAGGAGGTTGCCATGGGCTTCACCGGCGGCGATGCCGGGGTGATGCGGATCGAGGGGATGGGTTATTTCGACCCTGACGTGATCACCTTTTTCGGCTCGGACGCCACCGGTGCGCGCACCCAACTGGTACAGCATGTCAGCCAGTTGAACGTGATGCTGCGCGCGCTGCCCAAATCGGTCGAGGACAAACCTGCCAACCGCATCGGTTTTCGGCTGGCTGCGGATCTGGAAGAAAGCTGACAGTCCCGCTTGCAATTCACGCAATCGCAGCCTTGAATGAGCGTATCATTCAGGAGAGCGCCGCGTGACACATTTCTCAACCGTTACAGAGGCCTGGCGGGGGGCTTGGGCGCGCCGTCGGGTGTTCGTACCGATCTATGTTGCGGTGCGACTTTTGCTGGTGGCGCTGATTGCGCCGGGCGTGGCGATAGCCGTGCAACTGGCGGTGTCGCTGTCCAATCAAAGCGCCCTGACCGATCAGGCCATTGCCGGGTTCATCCTGTCCCCGGTGGGCTTTATCGCGGCGATCCTTGCGCTCAGCCTGTTTCTGCTGGCCGAAGTGTTTGTCTTCTCCGTCATGGCGGGTTCTCTGCGCATGGGCGAGGCCGATCCCTGGCGCGCCGGCAGTTCCGCCATCCGGCTGATCCTGTCCCGACTGCCCGCTTTGTTCGGCTTTGCAGTCCGGTTTGTCCTGCGCGTGTTGCTGCTGGTTCTGCCCTTTGCAGCCATTGCCGCCGTTGTCGCGTGGTGGACACTGACGGAATACGACATCAACTATTACCTGACCTTCCAGCCACCCTCGTTCTGGGTGGCGGTTTTGCTGATCGGGTTAATCGTTCTGGCATTGGCCTGGGTTTTGATCCGCAGGCTGTCGGCCTGGGCCCTGTCGCTGCATCTGGTTCTGTTTGAAAGCTGCAATCCCGCAGACGCGTTTGAGGCCAGCACCGGGCGGATGGAGGGCAAACGCGGACGCCTCAAGATCGAATTGGCGCAGTGGCTGGGTATTCGCATTGCGATCGCAGCCGGAATTGCGGCTGTGGCCGGGTTTCTGTTCGATCTCGTGCCCCTGCAACCAGGTGGTCGTCTGCAACTGGCACTGACCTACACGCTGGTGATTGCCGCGCTCTGGTCGCTGGCCGGTCTTGTTCTGGCAGCCGTCGCGCTGGGCGCTTTGGCGGTGCTGCTGGACGGGTTTTTCGAGGCGAAAACGTCAGACATCCCCCACCCCGAACCGGGCAACTTGAGGTTGCCGCTATTTGGTGTTTTGGGGGCTGCCGTCCTTGCAGTGCTGGTCGGTGGCTGGTTCGGGCAGCGGTTGCTTGATCAGGTGCAGGCCCCCGACCACGCGGATGTCATCGGCCACCGTGGGGCCGCGGCCTTGCGTCCCGAAAACACCATGGCGGCCGTTCTGAAGGCCATCGAGGATGGCGCGGACTGGGTTGAGATCGACGTGCAGGAAACAGCCGATGGTGAGGTCATCGTCGCCCATGACAGGGATTTCATGAAACTGGCGGGCGTCAACCTCAAGGTCTGGGATGCCACAATAGACGACGTCGCAGACATCGATATCGGCAGTTGGTTCGGACCCGAATACGCCTCGGAACGCACGCCGACTCTGCGTGAGGTGTTGGAAGCCGCAAAAGGCCGATCGAAGGTGATCATCGAACTGAAATATTACGGCCATGACGTCGATCTGGAAAACCGGGTTGCCACAATTGTCGAAGAAATGGGGATGCAGGACGATATCGCCACAATGTCCCTGAAATATCCGGCGGTGCAGAAGATGAAGGCTCTGCGCCCGGAATGGCGCGCCGGTGTTCTGGCCGCGACCGCAGTTGGCAATCTGTCGGGGTTGGATGGCGATTTTCTGGCGGTGAACGCGGCGATGGCGACACCCGGGCTAATCCGGTCTGTCCATGCTGCCGGTAAGGATTTTTATGTGTGGACGGTGAACGATCCGTTGCAGATGTCGGCTTTGGCGTCGATGGGCGTCGATGGTCTGATCACCGACCGGCCTGCCATGGCCCGCGAGGTTCTGCGCGTCCGAGCCGAGATGGGTCCGGCGGAACGTTTGCTGCTGTGGTTGGCCACCGAGTTCGGGATGACCGTGGACACAGAGGCGATGCGCGATGCGAGCCCTTAAACCGGCGCTTGTCCTGATCGCCCTTGGCACATCCGCCGCCGCGCAAGATCTGATGCGCGGCATCGAGATGCCCGGCCATCAGGCCCTGATGGCACAATCGGCCGGGGCTGAAGCGGCGCCATTTGAAACCGATGGCTGCTCGGGCGGGCTGTCGGCCAGCTGGCGATTGGTGGCTGACATGATCCCAAGCTTCGCCGCACGCTATGAAAACGACCCTCCGTGGGAATATTGCTGCGTTACCCATGACAGCGCCTATCACAACGCCGGCGGCGCAACGCGGGCCGAAGACAGCTATGACGCCCGCCTGTCGGCGGACGATGCACTGCACGCCTGCGTCGCACAACATGGCGAAGCGCATGCCGAAGAATACGCGGATCGTTACGGGGTGACACCCGAACAGGTCCGAACAGCGCATTCGGTCACGGCGGATGCCATGTACATGGCGGTGCGATTTGGTGGCGGCCCCTGTTCCGGCCTGCCATGGCGATGGGGCTTCGGCTATCCGGGCTGTTCGGTATTCGGATCACAGTCACCTGCGCGCGAATGACGTGGTGACAGCGCTTTCGTTTTCCTTTATCCAAAGCCCAAACACGCGAATTCAGGAGTCTTCCGACATGGCCGAACACAAGCACGGCGAGATGGACATCACAGTTCAAACCAAAACCTTCGAAGGGTTCGTCAAAGCCACAGTCTGGTGCTGTGTGGCCATTGCTTTCCTGGGATTGTTCCTGGCGGTTTTCGCGTCTTGATCTGAACGGGGCGAACCGTGCTCAGAATAATTGTTGCCTGCCTGCTGGCAGTGACCGTGGCGGGCTGCACCGGATCGAATCGTCCGCAGGCAGACCTGGCCGAAGTCGCTGCACGGTCCTACCGTGACCCCGGCCCGTCGACGCTGACGCTTTACACGATGATCAACACCCGGACCGGATCGGGCGCGCATACGTCGCTGATGATCAGCGCCAGAGAGCGGGTGATCTTTGACCCTGCGGGATCGTTCCGTGCGGATGTGGTTCCGAACAAGGATGATGTCCTATACGGTATCACGCCCGCTGTCGAACGCGCCTATCGCAGCTCGCACGCGCGCGAGACGCATTATGCGCGCATCCAGACCATCGAGGTCACGCCGCAACAGGCCGAGACCGCCTATCAACTGGCCAAGCAGTCCGGCCCGGTGGCAAGCGCGTATTGCGCCCATTCGACGGCCAGTATCCTGAGGCAAGTGCCGGGGTTCGAACAGATCGACGTCACATTCTACCCGGTCAAACTGTCGGAACAGTTCGCCCAGATTCCGGGCGTGGTGACGGAAGAATACCGTGAATACGACGACGCGGACCTGCAAAAGGGACTGGCTGCGAACAACGCGCGCCTCAATCAACTGGACGCGACCTCAACCCAGTAGGTAGAGCAACCCGTACAGCGTGGCGGCGCCCGAAAGGATTGCCGCCAGAACGTTCTTGGTGACCAAACCGACCGACAGCGCCACCACGGCGGCAGCCATGCGGGGCAGGTCCGGCTGACCTTCGGTTGCGGCGGGCCAGACAACTAGTGGTGCGATCAGCGCCGGAATGATCGCCACCGCCGTGTACCGCAGATGACGCAGCAGCCACGGCGGCATGGGGCGGTCTCCGACAAGACCGATAAAGGTAAAACGCAAGGCAAAGCTGCCGACGGCCAGCCCGACGATGATGATCCACATGGTTGTAGGGTCAATCTGGGTCATGTCTCTTTCCGCTCCAGCCTGCGTTCCAGCATCAGTTCGGCCTGCGCGCCCGCCATCATGCCCGCCGCGCCCGCGATCAGCAGGCCCAGATTGAATGGCACCGATACGGCCAGCAGGGCGACAATGATCGCCACGAGCGCCGCAATCACATGCGCCAGCGTCCGCATCATTGGTCCGATCATGGCCAGAAACGTGATCGGCAAGGCGAAATCCAGTGCCCAGCTTTCCGGGATTTGCGCGCCCAGCACCGCCCCGAGATAGGTGGCGAATATCCAAAGCGGGGTGATCGGTGTGACCGAGCCAAAGAAATAGGCCATCCGCTGCGGTACAGTCATCTTCGGCTCTTTTTCAAACTGGACGATCCCACAAGCATAGGATTGATCGACCGTCAGGTAGGCCGCAATGGCCCTTTGCCACAACGGGGCGGCCCCCAGATAAGGTGTCAGCGAGGCGGAATACATCGCCACCCGCAGGTTCACCGCAAGCGCAGAGATCAAAACAATCGCCGTAGGCGTGTTGTCCTGCAACAGTTGCAGGGCGGTGAACTGCGCGGCACCCGCAAACACCGTTGCGGAAAACGCGATGGTTTGAACGATATCCAGCCCGGCCTCGGTCGCGAAAACACCAAACAGCGTGCCAAAGGGGATGGCCACGAAGATAAACGGCGTGCCGTCCCGAAAACCCTTCCAGAAGTAAGACTTGGATGTGGTGTCTGCCATGGCTAGATCCTATGGTGTCGCCAGCACAACTAGCGGTCTTGGGAAAGGGTTGCAATTGGCCACGCACACGGACCTGTCGGACTACATCATCGCGCCTGATCCCGGCGCGGCGCGCCTGACCCGCGCAGTGGAAGGCGTGGACCAGAACGGTGAGGTCAGCCAGATCTCGGTGGTCGAGGAACGCCCGCTGACGATTTTCCTCAATGCGCAGGAGATCGTGACGGCGATGACCATCGGCGACTACCCCGAATATCTGGCGCTGGGTTTTCTGCGCAATCAGGGGATGCTGCTGGCGGATGATGAGATCACCGGCGTCGATTATGACGACGATCTGGAAACCGTGGTTGTTCGCACAGCGCGCCAGACCTCGTACGAGGACAAGCTGAAGAAAAAGACCCGCACAAGCGGTTGCGCGGTCGGTACCGTCTTTGGCGACATGATGGACGGGCTTGAGGATGTCTGCCTGCCGCAGGTTTCTGTCCGCACCTCATGGCTTTATGAACTTGCGGCCCGGATCAACCGTACCCCGTCGCTGTATCTTCAGGCCGGGGCGATTCACGGCACCGTCCTGTGCCGGGAAAACCGCCCGCTGGTCTATATGGAAGATGTGGGTCGCCACAACGCCGTCGACAAGATCGCTGGCTGGATGCTTTCGACCAGGGAGGAGGCTGGTGACAAGATCCTCTACACCACGGGCCGCCTGACGTCCGAGATGGTGATCAAGACCGCGATGATGGGCATTCCGGTTCTGGCTTCGCGATCGGGATTCACGGCATGGGGCGTTGAAATTGCACGTGAGGTCGGGTTGACCCTGATCGGTCGGATGCGCGGCCAGCGGTTCGTATGCCTGTCCGGCGAGGATCGTCTTGTTCGGGATATCGACCCCTCGTCCGTGGCGGTTGAGGACAAAAAACATCGCAGGAAAAGCGCAGGATGACCAAACCAAAGGGCGTGATCCTTGCAGGCGGTCTGGCCACCCGGATGGGCGGAGGCGACAAGGGCCTGCTGCAACTGGGCGGGCAAAGCCTGCTGACCCGGGTAATTGACAGGCTGGCGCCGCAGGTCGATGGTCTGGCGCTGAACGCCAATGGCGATCCGTCCCGGTTCAGTGCCCTGAACCTGCCTGTGCTGCCGGACACAATCGAAGGTTTTGCCGGTCCGCTGGCCGGTGTTCTGGCCGGTCTCGACTGGGCCGCGGAGCAGGGCGCCAATAGCATCGTCACCGCTGCTGCCGACACGCCGTTCTTTCCCCGCGATCTGGTGGCGCGGCTGATGCAGGCGGCTGAAGGGCAGGCGCATCCGCTTGTATTGGCGACGACCCCGCGCACGGGTGACCAAGCTCTGAAATCCGGCGGTGGAAAGCGGGTCAACCGGCACCCGACATTCGGGTTGTGGCCAGTCGCATTGCGCGACGATCTGCGGGCCGCGTTGCAGGACGGGCTGCGCAAGGTCGTCTTGTGGACCGATAAACATGACGGTCGCGAGGCGTTGTTTCCGGTAGACCCTTTCGATCCGTTCTTCAACGTGAACACGCCCGAAGACCTCGAAAGGGCGCAGACCTTGCTGGAGCAGGCATGAGGGTCTACGGCGTCACCGGCTGGAAAAACGCGGGCAAGACCGGGTTGATGGAGCGACTGGTGGCCGAGATCACCGGACGGGGGTTCACGGTTTCAACCGTCAAACACGCACATCATGCCTTTGACGTCGATCAGCCGGGCACCGACAGCAACCGTCACCGTGATGCCGGTGCCTCCGAGGTTCTGCTGGCGTCCGGGCAGCGTGTCGCCCTGATGCAGGAACTGCGCGGCGCGCCCGAGCCGTCTCTGGACTCGCTGCTGGCCCGGCTATCACCGGTCGATCTGGTCCTGATCGAAGGATACAAACGTGAAAGCCACCCCAAGGTCGAGGCATTTCGGGCCGAACCCGGCAACCCGCTGATCGCTTTAAAGGATGAAACGATCCGGGCGGTGGCCAGCGACACGCCACTGGATCTGGATCGCCCGGTCTTTGACCTGAACGACACTGCGCGCATTGCTGCGTTCATCCTGCAAGAGGTTGGTTTGTGACCACATTCGACACCTTTGCGATGGTCGATTGGTCTGGTGGAAATGACACCGGGCCAACGCCCCGCAAGGATGCGATCTGGGGGTGCGTGGTACGCGATGGGGCCCCTGGCGAAGCGGAATACCTGCGCAACCGGCATGTAGCGGAAGACTGGCTGACAGGGCTGATCGAAACGGAACTGACCGCAGGCCGTCGTCTGTGTCTGGGGTTCGACTTCCCGTTTGGCTATCCCCGGGGGTTTGCCCGCGCGCTGACCGGCTCGGGCGATCCGCTGGTCTTGTGGGACTGGTTCGAGCACCGGATCGAAGACGCGCCAAGGGCCAATAGCCGTTTCGACCTTGCCGGCCGGATCAATCGGGATTTCGGCGGCAAGGGGCCATTCTGGTTCAACGGTCTGGCCCGCGAAATCCCGGGCCTGCCAAAGACCAAAACGGACTATCACAATCCCTTCCCGGATCGTCGACAGGTGGAAATTCTGGCCAAGGGCAGCTTCACCTGCTGGCAGATGGGTGGATCCGGCGCGGTTGGCGGGCAGGTGATGACCGGACTGCCGGTTCTGTCCCGCCTGCGCCGCCGATTTGCCGGGCAGGTGGCCGTCTGGCCGTTCGAAGTGCTGGACAAACCGGTCGCCTTTGTCGAAATCTGGCCTTCATTGACGCTGGGCAGGGAACCCGATGACCGGATCAGGGATGCCTGGCAGGTCGAACAGGTCACGATGTCTCTGGCGCAGATGCCAGAGGCGGAACTGACCCGGCAGCTGACCGTCAGCGCCGCCGAAGAAGGATGGATTTTGGGCGTGCCACAGGACAAACCGAATATCACACCACCGCCATTGCAAAACGACTGCTTTGCCCTGCCCGCAGGCGTGGACTGGACCCCGGTGGATGAGGCATTGGCCTTGCTGCAGGACCGGCTTTCGGTAGTGAAGGGGGCTGAGACCGTGCCACTGGGTCAGGCGACAGGTCGTATTCTGGCGGCGGATCAGATCGCGAAACGCTCCAATCCGCCGCAACCCAATACGGCGGTAGATGGCTATGGGTTTGCAGGGCCTTTTGCAGAAGGCGCACAGGTTCTGCCCCTGATCCAAGGGCGCGCGGCGGCGGGTATACCGTTTGAAGGCACCGTTCCCCCCGGTCAGGCCCTTCGGGTTCTGACCGGGGCGGCTCTGCCTGCGGGTGTGGATACCGTCATTCTGGAAGAGGATGTGACCGTTCAGGACGGCCACATTGCCTTTCACGGCCCTCTAAAAAAGGGCGCGAATACCCGAAAGGCAGGCGAGGATGTGGCCGCCGGAGATCTGGCTTTGGCCGCAGGTCGCCGCCTGACACCCCCGGATCTGGCGCTGCTGTCAGCAGTGGGAATTGCCGAGGTTCCGGTGCGCAAGACCCTGCGCGTGGCGGTTCTGTCCACCGGTGACGAACTGATCGAAGCCGGAGAGCCCGCCGGACCCGGGCAGATATTCGATGCCAACCGCCCGATGTTGCTGTCTCTGGCAGCCCGGATGGGATTCGCTGCGGTTGATCTGGGCCGTGTGGCCGATGATCGTGACGCGTTGGCGACGCGGCTGGACGAGGCGTCCGAGCGGGCCGATGTGATTCTGACCAGTGGTGGCGCATCCGCGGGCGACGAAGATCATGTCTCCGCTCTGCTGCGGCAGGCCGGGGCGATGCATGAATGGCGTATTGCGCTGAAACCGGGCCGTCCGCTGGCGCTGGGGATGTGGAAGGGCACTCCGGTCTTCGGCTTGCCGGGCAATCCGGTGGCGGCACTGGTCTGCACGCTGATCTTTGCGCGCCCCGCCCTGGGGCTGATGGCCGGTGAAGGCTGGCAGGAACCGCAAGCGTTTGACCTGCCCGCTGGCTTTGAAAAACGCAAGAAGCCTGGTCGCCGTGAATATCTGCGTGCTCGGGTCCGGGACGGTCGTGCTGAAGTATTCGCGTCAGAAGGTTCGGGCCGGATCAGCGGCCTCAGCTGGGCCGAGGGACTGGTCGAGATCGAAGACGGCGCGCGCCATATCCGGCCCGGCGACCCGGTCCGGTTCATTCCCTATGGCAGTTTCGGTCTGTAGCGGCGCCTGTCAGTCGAAGGTACCCGCAACCCGTCCCAGCAGCATAAACGCGCGGGCGGTTCGGGTTTCACCCAGCGCGGTCAGTTCAGCATCGCTGGCGATGGGCTCGAATTCCACGATCATGTTGTCGAACCGCCGCAGAAAATGGTGCGCGGCGTCGCGGAAAATCGGGTCCTGCTTCATTCGCGCCGCCGTCAAGGCCAGCGAGGACCGGTCCCGAATGCCGCCCAGAGCGGCCACTGCACGGCCGCGTGCGCCCTGCGCGAACTGGCGCCAGATTTCAGGTCGGGCCATGTCGGGACGCAGGTCGTCCATATAGATCCCCTCCTGGCTGAGAAGGGTCAGCACATCCTGCGAGGCCTGCACCAGTTGTGCGGTCTTTCTGTCCTTCAGCGCCAGCCTCAGGGCGTCGAACCCTTCGGCATCGTCCTGTGTTTCGGGAAAGTTCAGGGCACGGATAAAGATACCGGTCGGCAGAGGGCGCGCGATGTCTTCTGCTGGTGTGCCAAGCGCAAGTGAGGTCTGGTCCCCAGGTGATGGTGCGGCCCTGCGCACAGGTTCGCGGCGCTTGGAAGAAAACGTAGCCAATGCGCTTTCCGTCTTCTTCGCTGTCTGCGCGATTTCATCCAGCTTCTTGCTGACGGCGGGCTCATACGTACTGGCGGCGCGCTGCTGCTGCGTGACATAGGCGTTTCGGATCGCGTCGATTGCCGTCTGCAGTCGGGCACTTTCCTCGCGCATGATACGGCTGGCGCGCATGGCCATGGCCGCCACCCAGATCATGGCCACGGGCATGAACACTGCAAGCAGCGTGACGATGAAACTACTGGTTTCGACCCGGCCGGGCAGCACCAGAAAAACCACCGAAACAACCAGCCAGATCAGGCTGAGAACAACAGCCGCGATCTCGATGCCGCTCACCGACGGTGCTCCGGGGCGATCATAGATGCCCAGAGATGTCGGTTGCTTGGTTTCGCGGTCAGGATTGGACCCCGACATGATCAACGCTCCGATCAGGCGTACTCGATACTCAGAATTTCATAAGACCGCACACCGCCGGGGGTGCGGACTTCGACACTGTCCCCCTCTTCCTTGCCGATCAGGGCGCGGGCAAGGGGGGATTTGATGTTCAGCAGGCCTTTTTCGATGTTGGCCTCATATTCACCCACGATTTTCCAGGTCTTTTCTTCGTCGGTGTCTTCATCGACCAGCCTGACCTTGGCGCCGAACTTGATCGCGCCCGACAGTTTGGCCGGATCAATTACGTCAGCCAGCGACAGGATACCTTCCAGCTCTTTGATGCGCCCTTCGATAAAACCCTGTTTTTCACGGGCCGAATGATACTCGGCGTTTTCCTTCAGGTCGCCCAGTTCCCGCGCCGTCGCGATGGCCTCGATGATCGCCGGGCGTTCGACGGACTTCAGGTTCTTCAATTCCGCCTCAAGCGCGGCATTGCCCGCGGGCGTCATGGGAATTTTTTCCATTTTGTCTTCGTCCACGCATAAATTGAGTCGCCCCGCCGCTCAAAGCGTCGGGGCGAATGATGGGTCGTCAGATACCTGACCCAAATGCAGCGTGAAATGCAAGGGGGCTCAGCGGTTCCGGTGCTTTATTCGCGAACTCGCGCCGTCTGGATGGGGCAAGGCATGCCTGCGGCGATGCCCCAGAAGGTCGCCCCTGCGCCAGTGATGCGCTTCGGTTCCCAGCCACAGCAACTCAATCATACTGCACCACCTCGAATTCGATGCCGTTGTCATCCTCGAAATAGAACCGCCTGCCGGGTTCGTAATCCGCATGGTTGTGCGGCTTGAATCCCGCTTTGCGCACCTTGCTTTCAGTGGCATCGATATCCTCGACCAGCACGCCGACATGGTTCAGCCCGCCGACATAGTCATAACTGCTCTCGCCCGAGCGCATGGGTTTGCCCGGTGCATAGAGCGCAAGATAGGTGTGTGCACTGCCCACGTGGACTGTATAGCCGCCAGCGATTGCCGGACCTTCCCACCGGGTTTTCCAGCCAAAGACCTTCTCCATCCAGTCTGCCGACGCCTTTGGGTCGCGGACAGTGAAATTGGTGTGTTCAAGCGTCGCCATCATGGGATCTCCTTTGCGAATTCAGGCTTGTCACGACTCAACGTAATTTCTAAACCTAACTTTAGGTCAAGAGATTTTTTGAGGTTCCGATGGCTGTATCCGAAGGGCTGGCAATTGGCGCACTGGCCCGGCGCACCGGACTGGCTGTTTCAGCCATCCGGTATTACGAGGCGCAGGGGCTGATTGCACCCTGGCGCAATGCGGGTGGACAGCGGCGGTACCAGCGTGCCGATATCCGGCGGCTGAGCTTTGTCATGATCGCCCAGCAATTCGGCCTGACCCTGCCGGAGATCCGAGAGGTGCTGTCGGGCCTGCCCGGAAACCGCACCCCCACACCGCAGGATTGGAAGCAGATCAGCACCACCCTGCGCGCCCGGCTGGATCAGCGAATCGATACCCTGACACGATTGCGTGACAATCTGGATGGCTGCATCGGGTGCGGCTGCCTCAGCCTGCCGAAATGCGCCCTTTACAACCCCGATGACCGGGCAAAATCCAATGGTAGCGGTCCCAGGTATCTCATGGGTGATACACCAGACGGCTGAACTGCCGTATTGCTGCTGTTTTACGCCGTGTTTCGATTGACCAAGGTCTTGCCGACCGGGTAATCAGCCGTGAAACAAAATTGCGCACACCACGCAGTGAAAGCGCCAATTCGGAAAGTTAGCTAAGGAGCCCGCGATGGCCGAGATTGAACGCGAAGCGATGGAATACGATGTGGTGATCGTGGGCGCAGGCCCCGCGGGCCTGTCGGCGGCCATTCGTCTGAAACAGCTGGATGCCGACCTGAACGTCGTTGTTCTGGAAAAGGGCTCGGAAGTGGGCGCACATATCCTGTCGGGTGCGGTACTGGATCCGTGCGGTCTGGATGCGCTGATCCCGGACTGGAAGGAAAAGGGCGCGCCGCTGAACGTGCCTGTGCACGAAGACAATTTCTACATGCTGGGTGAGGCAGGCAAGATCCGCATCCCGAACTTCCCGATGCCGCCGCTGATGAACAACCATGGCAATTACATCGTGTCGATGGGCAATGTCTGCCGCTGGATGGCGGAACAGGCCGAGGAACTGGGCGTCGAAATCTTCCCGGGCATGGCCTGTTCCGAGCTGGTTTACGGCGACAATGGCGAAGTCAAAGGCGTTGTTGCTGGCGTTTTTGGCCTGGAAGCGGATGGGTCCTATGGCCCAAATACCGAGCCGGGCATGGAGCTGCACGGCAAATATGTCTTCCTGTCGGAAGGTGTCCGCGGTTCACTGTCCAAGGAAGTCATCGCCAAATACGACCTGTCGGCCGGCAAAGAGCCGCAGAAATACGGCGTCGGCATGAAAGAGATCTGGGAGATTGATCCGGCCAAGCACAAGGAAGGATCGGTCACGCACACGATGGGCTGGCCTCTGGGCAGCAATGCGGGCGGCGGGTCGTTCATCTATCATCTGGAAAACAATCAGGTCTATGTCGGTTTCGTGGTGCACCTGAACTACAAGAACCCGCACTTGTATCCTTACATGGAATTCCAGCGCTTCAAGCATCACCCGATGGTCGCCGAACTGCTGAAAGGCGGCAAGCGCGTGGCCTACGGCGCCCGCGCGATCACCGAAGGCGGCCTTCAGTCGATGCCGAAACTGGTCGCACCCGGCGTGGCGCTGTTGGGCTGTTCTGCGGGCATGGTCAACGTGCCGCGCATCAAGGGCAACCACAACGCGATGCTGTCGGGCAAGGCCGCAGCCGAGGCTGCTTATGACGCCATCAAGGCCGACCGCTCGGGCGACGAACTGACCGCCTACGAGGCCGACGTGCGCGAAGGCGCAATCGGCAGCGACCTCAAGAAGGTGCGCAACGTCAAGCCGCTGTGGTCGAAATACGGCCTGACTGCTTCGCTGGTGCTGGGCGGCATGGACATGTGGACCAACACGCTTGGCTTCTCGTTGCTGGGTACTCTGAGTCATGGCAAGAACGACGCGGAATCGACCGAAGATGCCAGCAAGCACAAGCCGATCGACTATCCCAAACCTGACGGAACGCTGTCGTTCGATCGTTTGACCAACGTTTCCTTCGCGGCCACCAATCACGAGGAAAGCCAGCCCTGCCACCTGCGCCTGGCCGACCCCGAGATTCCAGTCAAGGTCAACCTGCCCAGGTTCGACGAACCGGCGCAGCGCTACTGCCCGGCGGGCGTCTACGAGATGGTCGAGGATGAAAACGGTCCGCGATTCGTGATCAACTTCCAGAACTGCGTCCACTGCAAGACCTGCGACATCAAGGATCCCAGCCAAAATATCACCTGGACCACACCGCAGGGCGGCGACGGGCCGAACTATCCAAACATGTAAGCGAAAACCCGGGCAATGGCGGCGTCGTGAAGGCTCTGCCATTGCCTCTCAGGGGCCAAAGCCCTAGCTTATCGTTCAGATAACGATAGCGAGGCAGAATTCTGGTGATTTCCCTGGTTCGACGCGTGGCATTGGCTGCAATGCTTTCTTCCCCTATTGCCGTTCCGGTCTTGGCCGATACCGGCGCCGGGGCGTATCTTGCGGGTCGTCAGGCGATCTATGAAAGCGACTATACGGCGGCCGAGAAGTATTACTCGCAGGCCCTGCGCTTTGATCCGGAAAACCTGCACTTGCTGGAAAGCGTGGTCGTGGCCCGTCTCGCGCTGGGCGAGATCCAGCGAGCCCTGCCCGTCGCGCAGAAAATCGTGGACGACGACTTGCCAAGCCAGGCCGCGCGCATGGTGCTGTCGGCGACTTTGGTGGCAGACGAAAAATATGACGCGTTTCTGGCGCTTGATCCGGAAACGCAAGGTGTCGGGCCGCTGGTTGACGGGCTAATGATTGCCTGGACCAACATGGCGCAGGGCGCCATGACCAAAGCGATGGAGCAGTTTGACAAGGTTTCCACGCAGGACGGTCTGAGGGAGTTTTCGCTGTATCACAAGGCAATGGCCCTTGCGTCCGTGGGCGATTTCGAAGGGGCTGAGGCAATTTTTGCCGAAAACAACGGAACCATTGCCCGCTTCAGCCGCCGCGCTGCACTTGCCCGGGCCGAGGTCCTGTCGCAACTGGACCGCAATGCCGACGCGCTGGCATTTCTGGACGAAGTGTTTTCCATAGGCAGCGACCCGACCATCGAAGGCTACGAGACGCGTCTGACCGACGGCGAAACCCTGCCTTTCACACATATCGGATCAGCTCGGGACGGCATGGCCGAGGTTTTCTTTTCGGTTGGCGCAGCACTGAATGGCGAAGCGGCACAGAACTATGTTCTGCTCTATACACGTGTGGCGACCTTTCTGCGCCCCGATCACGTCGACGCGATTTTGCTGGGGGCAGAGCTGCTGGACGATCTGGAACAGTTTGATCTTGCAGTTGCGGCCTATCGGACAGTGCCTTCCGACAGCGCCGATTTTCACGTTGCCGAACTGGGCCGGGCCGAGGTTCTGGGACGTGCAGGCAAGAAAGACGCTGCAGCGGAAGTTCTGCAGAACCTGGCGGCACAACGCCCTAACCTGCCGTCCGTTCATGTGGCACTGGCCGATTTGTTGCGCCGGGACGAAAACTATGCCGCCGCTGTGCCGTCCTACGACCGGGCGATCGAGCTGACCGAAACTGGGGCGGGCGGCAGCTGGTTTCTGCATTATGCCCGCGGAATTTCGCATGAGCGTCTCAAGAACTGGGATCAGGCCGAGGCGGATTTCCGCCGCGCGCTTGAACTGAACCCGGATCAGCCGCAAGTGCTGAATTACCTCGGCTACTCGCTGGTCGAAAGGCGCGAAAAGCTGGACGAGGCGCTTGAAATGATCGAACGCGCCGTCGCCACGCGCCCGGACAGCGGTTATATCGTGGACAGCCTCGGCTGGGTTCTGTTCCGGCTCGGCCGCTATGAAGAAGCCGTTGAGCATATGGAACGCGCCATCGAACTGATGCCGGTCGACCCGGTGGTCAATGATCATCTGGGCGACGTCTATTGGGCCGTTGGACGCGACCGCGAGGCCGAGTTCCAGTGGAAACGCGCCCTGTCTTTCATCGACCCCGACGACACCGATGGTGAGGCCGATCCCGACCGTATCCGGCGCAAGCTCGAGATCGGGCTGGACGCGGTTCTGGCGGAAGAAGGCGCAGAGCCGCTTCAGGTTGCCAATGAAGGCTGAGGCATTTGCCCCCGCCAAGATCAACCTGACCCTGCATGTGACTGGCCAGCGCGAAGATGGCTATCACCTGCTGGATTCTCTGGTCGTGTTCGCAGATATCGGTGATCACCTGACGTTCGAGCCCGGCCCGGACCTGTCGATGGACGTCACCGGTGAACATGCCCGGGGTGTACCATCCGATCAGCGTAATCTGGTTTGGCAGGCGGCGGATGCAGTTGGCTGGACAGGCCGAATTACCCTGAACAAGTTGTTGCCCCATGGGGGCGGTATCGGCGGCGGGTCTTCGGATGCGGCCGCGACATTGCGTGTGCTCGCGGGATCGGGCAACGGAAAGCTGCCGAACCCGGTGTCACTGGGTGCTGATATCCCGGTCTGTTTGATGGCGAAAGCCGCGCGAATGCGGGGCATAGGCGAACAGATCAAGCCTGTTTCCCTGCCACAGCTTTATGCGGTTCTGGTCAACCCTTGCATCGGGGTTCCGACCGGTTCCGTTTTCAAGGCGATGGAAACGCGCCACAACCCGGCTATGCCCGAGGATATCCCTGAATTTGAAACGGCGGAAGACTGCGCCGCGTGGCTGAAAGGCCAGCGCAACGATCTGCAGGCACCGGCCATGGGCATTGCGCCTCAGATCGGGCGGGTTCTGGATGAGCTCGACGCCTCGCGCGGTGTTCTTCTGTCGCGGATGTCCGGCTCGGGCTCGACCTGTTTCGGGCTTTACCCGTCCATGAAGGCCGCGCATTTCGCGGCCTATGAGATCGGCGCGGCCCATTCCGAATGGTGGTGCCGCGCAACACAGCTTAGTTGAGGCGCGCGACCACGTAATCGGCCAGATCCCGCAGCAGCGACCGGATCTCGTGATCTGGCAGCACCTCAAGCGCGGTTTTGGCCTTGGCAGCCCAGCCGATGGCATCCGAACGGGTGGCCTCCAGCGTGCCGTATTTGTTCATCAGGCTTAGCGCGTGATCCAGATCGCCATCCTGCTGGCGGCCCTTGCCAATCGTGCGTTCCCAGAAGGCGTGTTCGTCTGCCGTGGCCTGCGCCACGGCCTTGATCACCGGCAGGGTCAGCTTACGCTCGCGGAAATCATCGCCGACATTCTTGCCGGTTGCCTTACTGTCGCCCTGATAGTCCAGCAGGTCATCGGCGATCTGAAAGGCAATGCCAAGCGCGTCGCCATAGTCGAACAGCGCTTTCACCTGCTCTTCCGATGCACCGGCAATCACGCCACCTACCTCGGTTGCAGCCGAAAACAGCGCGGCCGTTTTTCCGCGCACCACCTGCAGATAAATGCCCTCGTGGGTGCCCAGGTCGGTGGCTGCCGTCATCTGCAACACTTCACCCTCGGCAATCGTGGCCGAAGCGTTTGCCAGAATGTCCAGAACGCGCAACGACCCTGTTTCCACCATCAGCTGGAAGCTGCGGGAAAACAGGTAGTCGCCAACCAGAACACTGGATTTGTTGTCCCACAGCAGGTTTGCCGTGGGCCTCCCGCGCCGCTGGGCGCTTTCGTCCACAACGTCGTCATGCAGAAGCGTGGCGGTATGAATGAATTCGACCGTCGCGGCCAGACGCACATGGTGGTCGCCTGAATAGCCAAACAGACGGGCTGCGGCCAAAGTCAGCATGGGGCGCAGACGCTTGCCGCCCGCCTCAACCAGATGAGCGGTCACTTCGGGGATACGGGGGGCGTGTTCCGACGCCATGCGCGTGCGGATCAGATGGTTTACCGCATCCATTTCACCGGCCAGAATGTCGGCCAGCCGTTCATGTGGTTTCGAGATTGTGCTGACGTTCATCACACTCCTGATACAAGGCTCGACTTCCGCCGCTCCTTGCCCTTACATCCATCCCCATGGAAGAACTATTGCGCAGCACCGATCCGACAATCCTGGCCTTTGCATCCGCTCTCCTTGAAGGCGAGGATATAGACTGCTTTCAGATGGACGTAAATATGAGCATCCTCGAAGGCGGCATAGGAATTTTTCCCCGCCGCCTGATGGTGCGCGCCGACGACCTGATCCGCGCCGAACGGGTAATGCGTGACAACGACATCCCCTTGGGCCGATGAGCGGGTTCTCCGACAGCGAGCTGAGCTGCAACGAGTTCCTCGGCGGACGCGTGCGGCTGTGGCAGCCTTTGTCCGGCTATCGCGCAGGTGTTGACCCGGTTCTGCTGGCGGCCTCGGTTCCGGCCACGGCAGGCCAGACCGTGCTGGAGCTGGGCTGCGGGGCAGGCGCCGCCATCCTCTGCCTTGCCGCCCGCGTGCCGGGCCTGCACCTGACGGGGGTCGAATTGCAACCCGACTACGCTGATCTGGCGCGGCGCAACGCCGCAGAGGACGATGTGCCGCTGGAAGTGATACAGGCAAACCTGACCGATCTGCCCAATGATCTGAGGCAAAGACAGTTCGATCACATTATCGCCAACCCGCCCTATTACCGCCCCGGCGCACACAGCCCGGCGCAGGATCAAGGGCGGCAGGTGGCACTGGGCGAGCAGACACCGCTGTCGGACTGGATCGGCGTGGCCGCCAGGCGACTGGCCCCGCGCGGCTATCTGCACATGATCCAAAAGGCCGAACGCCTGCCGGACATGTTGTCGGCCTGTGCCGGCAGACTGGGTTCAGTCGAAGTCCTGCCGCTGACGCCGCGCGCGACCCGAGATGCGGAACTGGTCATTCTGCGCGCACGGAAAGAGGGGCGCGCCGCCTTCCAGCTCCATTCCCCGCTGATCCTGCACACAGGCGCACGGCATGAGAGGGACGGTGAGAGCTATACGCCCCAGATAACTTCGGTGCTGCGGAACGGGGCCGCGCTACCCGGATTTTCGGATTGATAGGCGGTGACCGGCCGAATTTGTCGGATTTGTGACAGATTCTGTGCGTCTGCGGCGTGACAGGCTGGAAACGATGTGGTCAACTTCCCATGTAATACTCAGACATCCAACTAAGGAGGATCGCCATGAGCGTGAGCGCACATCTGACGGAACTGAAGAAAAAACACGAAAGTCTCGGTCTCGAAGTGGAAAAAGCCCAACGCTCGCCAGGAATTGATGATCTCCATATTGCGCAGCTCAAAAAGCAGAAGCTCAAGCTGAAGGAAGAGATCGAACGCCTGTCCAATTAAAGCGTCCAGCACCTGACCTGAATCACTCTGTATCGCCAATGTCCCGAAAGCACCAAAGGCGCGACAGGTTATTGGCGATGCAAGTTCAGGGCAGGGCGAACTAGGACTTCAGACTGGCCCGCGCCGCAATTGTGGCCCCGCCGGTGATCAACAGCGCCGCGACCGCCAGACCCCAGGACGGGGCGGCGATCCCGGCCAGAACCAGCGCAAGCGTAGACAGCAATGGTGCCGCATAGGACGCGGTGCCCAGTATCTGAATGTCGCCCCGCTTGACCCCGATATCCCAAACATAAAACGCCAGCCCGACCGGTCCCAGACCCAGGGCAAGGATCGATGCCCAGCCGAATGCGGTCGCGGGCCAGACCGTTTCTTCCACGGCAAGATGCAGCGCGCCCGAGGCAATTGCCGCGGCGATGCAGAAAACGGCAACCGAACTGGTGGGGGTATCGCCCAGACGGCGGGACAGAACAGAATAGCCCGACCAGGTCAACGCGCACATCAGTGCCAGCGCATATCCGGGCAGGTGTTGCACCTGAAACCCGGTGCTGCCGCCACCGGCAATGATCAGCGCCGCGCCCGCGAAACCGAAGCAGGCACCAATCAGATGCCCGATGCGCAACCGCTCGCCGGGCAACAGCCCCGACAGCAGAACGATCAGCAAAGGCCAGAGATATGCGATCAAACCCGCCTCGGCTGCAGGGGCCATCCTCAGTGCCGAGAAATACAGGGCGTGATAGCCGAACAGACCCAGCGTTCCGAACAGATAAGTTGTCCAGGGTACGCGCCCAAGTTGTTGCAATCCGCCGGTGGCCCAGGTCCAGATCAGGCCCAGGGTGCCGCCGATTGAAAAGCAGACGGCGTTCAGCAGCAACGGTGGTGTCGGTGTCGAGCCGACCGTGAACAGGGCCAGCAGGGACCACAGCAGCACAGCGATAAAACCAATGGCCGTTGCGCGCATTCTGCTCATGGGGCAGCCTCTTCGGGAATCTGAAATTGACAGGGCCGGCCCATTTGGACCGGCCCGTTCAAAATTGCAATCGTTCTTGATCAGACGAAGAACTGCGCACCGTTGGCCGAGATGGTCGAGCCGTTGATGAACTGGGAATCGTCCGATGCCAGGAACGCCACGCAGCGCGCGATTTCCTCGGGCTCGCCCAGGCGGCCGGCCGGGATCTGACCGATGATCGATTCGCGGACTTTTTCAGGAACCGCCATCACCATTTCAGTGGCAATGTAGCCCGGGCAGATAGCGTTGGCGGTGATGCCCGCACGTGCACCTTCCTGCGCCAGCGACTTCACAATGCCCAGATCGCCCGCTTTTGTCGCGGCATAGTTCACCTGCGCGAACTGGCCCTTCTGTCCATTGATCGAGCTGATGACGATCACGCGGCCAAACTTACGCTCGCGCATGCCGGGCCAGATCGGGTGCACGGTGTTGAACACGCCGGTCAGGTTGGTGTCGATCACCTGATGCCACTGCTCGGGCGTCATCTTGTGGAAAGGGGCGTCTTTGGTGATGCCGGCATTTGCCACAACGATGTCGATCGGGCCAACCTCGGCCTCGACCTTTTCGATACCCGCCTTGGACTCGTCATAGTCGGCGACGTTCCACTTATAGGTGGCGATACCGGTTTCCTCGGTGAATTTCGCGGCGGCTTCGTCATTCCCCGCATAGGTGGCTGCAACGTTGTACCCTTCGGCCTTGAGCGCCTTGGAAATTGCTGCGCCGATGCCGCGGGAGCCGCCGGTTACGAGTGCTGTACGTGCCATTTAGGAATCCTCCAAATTTAGTCGGCTTGGTAATTCTGTTACTCTGAGAGAGATTGGTGCGCAATATCGTTTCGTTCAGGTCTTTGCTTTTCTGCTCAGCGAAATTGTCGCAGCTACGGTGTAAGGCTTGATTGTAACAAAAAAGGGCGCCCGTGGGACGCCCTTTTCTATTTGGTTCTCAACGCACTTAGTCGCGCTCCACGCACAGGGCGACACCCATGCCGCCGCCGATGCACAGGGTCGCCAGACCCTTCTTCGCGTCGCGGCGCTTCATTTCGAACAGCAGCGTGTTCAGAACGCGGCAGCCCGAGGCACCGATCGGGTGGCCGATGGCAATCGCGCCGCCGTTCACGTTCACGATCGACGGGTCCCAGCCCATGTCCTTGTTCACGGCGCAGGCCTGCGCGGCAAAGGCTTCGTTCGCCTCGACCAGATCCAGATCGTCTACCGACCAGCCAGCTTTCTCCAGCGCCTTGCGCGACGCGTAGATCGGGCCCACACCCATGATCGACGGGTCCAGACCGGCAGTGGCGTAGGATGCGATACGGGCCAGCGGCTCGATCCCGCGCTTTTCGGCGTTTTCAGCAGACATCAGCAGGGTTGCGGCCGCGCCGTCGTTCAGGCCCGAGGCGTTTGCCGCGGTGACAGAACCGTCCTTGGTGAAGGCAGGGCGCAGCTTGGCCATGGCTTCCATGGTCGCGCCGTGACGGATGTATTCGTCGCTGTCCATCACGATGTCGCCCTTGCGGGTCTTGATGGTGAACGGCGTGATCTCGTCGGCGAACTTGCCGGCCTTCTGCGCGGCTTCGGCCTTGTTCTGCGAGGCAACGGCGAATTCGTCCTGCATGTCGCGGCTGATCTGCCACTTCTCGGCGACGTTTTCAGCGGTCTGACCCATGTGATAACCGTTGAAGGCATCCCACAGACCATCGCGGATCATCGTGTCGATGTATTTCATGTCGCCCATCTTGTGACCGGCGCGCAGGGCGGCGGCATGGGGCGAAAGGGTCATGTTTTCCTGGCCGCCGGCGGCGACGATTTCGGCATCGCCCAGCTGGATGTGCTGTGCGCCCAGAGCAACGGCACGCAGGCCCGAGCCACAGACCTGGTTGATGCCCCAGGCCGCGCTTTCCTGCGGCAGGCCGGCATTGATATGCGCCTGGCGCGCGGGGTTCTGGCCCTGAGCGGCGGTCAGAACCTGGCCCATGATGGTTTCGCTAACCTCGCTTTTGTCGATTCCCGCGCGTTCTACAACGGCCTCAAGCACAGCGGCCCCAAGATCGTGGGCGGGAGTGTTGGCAAACGAGCCGCCAAAGCTGCCGACACCGGTACGTGCGGCGGATGCGATTACTACGTTGGTCATTCGATTAATCCTTTACCGTCATGGTCCTGTGGGAAATGTGACGGCGCAGATCGTAGAGGATCCCCCTGCAATCAAGAGCGCCCCGTGATCCCCGCTCCAGCACCATTTGGATATCGCAATGCTGCACGCGCAGCAACGGGCAGCTTGTCTCAGGGCGGCAGGTCGTAGGCTGAAATGTGTTGCGGCAGGTGTTAAGTCCCTGTCTCCTGTGTCTTTTCCGCTTTCCATGGCGGTTTGACCGAGGGCGCGCCGAACAGAAAGCCCTGCAGGCAATCGACACCGCTGGCCACCAGAAACTCGGCATCCTGCTTGGTTTCGACCGATTCGGCAGTCACGAGGATCTCGAATTCGCGGGCAACCGCGATCAGGGCTCTGACCAGCGCCTGATTGTCGGGGTTCGTGCTGACACCACGCACGAATTGTCCGTCGATCTTGGCCGCGTCGAACAGAAACTCGCGAAAGTGGCGAAAGCTGAAGTTGCTGGCGCCAAAATCGTCCAGCGCAAAGGCGATGCCGCGGGCCTGCAGACGATCCATGAAATCGACCACCAGTTCCGGTACCTGCATCGCCGAACTTTCCGAGATTTCAAGGATCAGCCGTTCACCCAGAGCGGGGTCATTTTTCATGAACCGCTCAAGAATACGCGACCAGCGGGCGTAACCGATCGAGCGGGCCGACATGTTGACCGACAGACGGATCCCCGGATTGCGCGTCAGGGTGCGCAAACCCATTTCAAGCGCGACACAGTCCAGCTCGCGCCCGATTGGCGTGTTTTCAACCTCGGGCATGAACTCGCGCGCGGGAATGACCCGCCCGGTTTCGTCCAGCACCCGGATGAACCCTTCGTAAAACGCCACGCCGTGGGGGGAATTGGCCTGCATGACCGGCTGAAAAGCAAGCTTGCATTGCTTGTGTTTCACCGCCTCTGTCGCCATTTGCACCGTCGACAAATCGCGCGAAGCCACCGCCGCGTTCAGCGGATTGTCCGCGCCTTCCGGCAGATCAGCCAGTTTCCTGTCCCGCATGGGCACGCCCAGTCCTTGCGTAAGATCAATAGGGGTCCGCGCCCATATCAGAGCAAAGAAGTGAATCTGACGTTAATGGAGACAGAAGCGTAAAAGCTGCTATGTGCCGGGGATCACTTGGCCGATCGGCTGGTCTGGCGCAAGGTGGTTGCCGCGCCGATCAGGGCCCCAAGAAGGCCCAGCGTCATCATTGCAAAGCCCAAACCCAGGAATACCGAAGGTCCTCCGCCAATGGCTGTCAGCATGGCAAGGACAAGGCCGGTCAGGCCAAAAACAGTATAAAGGGTCGTTGTACGAGACATAATGGCCTCCGGGCACGCTAAATCAAAACATCGTTCTAATATGAAGCCGGGGCCAAATATTTCAAGTATTCAGCGTAAGATAGTCGTTGCGCTCAGGATTGTTCCGCCTGTTTTGCGGGCAAAAATTCCTCGAGATGTTCAAATCCGGGCGTTCCGCGATCTTCGGGATGTCGGGCCAGATGGCTGGCCTTGATCTGCTCAGAATTCTTCCGGCTTCCGTCATGGCTGTAGCCCGGCGGCGCAAAGCAATAGGCCAGGCGCTGCCGCCATGTCAGCCCGGGCTGCGTCGCGTCGCGCCAGATGCCGACCCATTCGTGAAAGGCCACGCGCAGCGGGTTGAACGTGCCGATATTATGCACCAGCCCATAGTCGACACGGTCATCATCCTGTTCCGGTACAAAAGTACCGAACATCTTGTCCCAGATGATGAACACACCAGCATAGTTGCAATCCAGGTAACGCGCATTGCGGCCATGATGCGCGCGGTGATGGCTAGGGGTGTTCATCACTGCCTCGAACCAACGCGGCATTTTGCTGATGGCTTCGGTGTGAATCCAGAACTGATAGATAAGATTCAGCCCGCCGACGAAAAGCACCATCGCGGGGTGAAACCCCAGCAGGATCAGCGGCGCGCGCACCACCATCATGAAGGTGAATGTATAGGTCCAGGTCTGCCGCAGCGCAGTGGTCAGGTTGTAATGCTGCGAACTGTGATGGTTCACATGGCTGGCCCAGACCCAGCGGATGCGATGGCCAAACCGGTGCACCCAGTAATAGCGTAGGTCATCCAGCACGAAGCACAGGATAATCACCGGGATCGAGGTGCCAAGGTCCAGCGGCGTGATCCGCCACAGCCACATGAAAAAGGCGTATGCGATGAAGCCCAGCAGAAAGCCCGAGGCGATGTTGCCCGCACCCATGATCAGCGAGGTTACGGCGTCGCGCGTCTCATACCGCCCACCGCGGCCCTTGATGGCGATCCACAGAAACTCGGCCAGAATGGCGGCGATGAAGAACGGGACGGCCCATTGCACGGCGTCGGGAAAGCTCAATTGGTCGGTCATGAAGGGTCCATCATCAGACGCCAGTGCTGGCGTTCGCTGTCATCAAGGCTGAGGATTACGCGTGGGGTGCTGAAATCATGAAACTGAACCTCGATGCCTTTGGGATGGTCCATCCAGTCGAAATCAAGCAAATGCCGCGCCACGGTATCCGCACCGAACGACCACAAAAGCCCCTTGCCAGCGTCCGTGCGGATCAGCGCCGCATGGCCGTCATGGGCAATCATGACATCAATAATGTAGTCCTCCGGGGCATGTCGCAGCCATTCCGACCGCGCCGTGTCCGGTGTCAGCAGGCGCAAACGGGATTTGCCCGTCGCATGCAGCAACAGGGTAATTCCGGCGATACCGCCGACCACCAGAACCAGCAGGATTTCAAGCGGCATTCCGTCCTCCCGCCGACAAGTTGCAAGGCGGATAACCGACTGTCAAAGGTGGCGTCGCGTCAGCCTTTTTCCAGACTTTCAAGGATTTCATGCTGCACCACGCGCCGGACGAACGGGACCAGACCTTCGGGACCAGACGTGCGGTCTTTCAGGTGAATGCAGATATCCGGACGGCGGGAGGCGATAATGCCCACCATTTCACCCCGTACCTTGTCATCCAGCCCCGCACCCATGATGGCGCATGCAATCCGGGGTTCGGCGTCCAGTTGCCGCCGCACCTCATCAGGATCATGTGCACCCAGCCATTGAATCGGCAGGTGATCCAGTTGCTGCGCGACATCCCCGATCACATTCGGCAAGCGTCCAATCAGCAAAACCACAGGTCTCATCGTCACCTCCATTCCCAAAACGCAAACTGCCCCGCCCAACAGGAGGGGCGGGGACAGTATATCACGAGATTGAAATGGACGGGCCTACATTACCGGATTGTACCGATGGTCTTTTCAGCTTTCACCCTCTGTGCCGACCAGCGCCGCGATGATCGCCTTGGCGCTGTCCGAATTCCATTCCGCATCCCCGATCAGACGCGCGATTTCCTGCCCCTCGGGGTTTAGGATGACGGTGATTGGCAAAGCGATGACGCCGAATTCACGCGCGGCGGCCTGGCTGGGGTCCTGATGGCGCGGAAGGTTGACGATTCCGTTCTCGTCGAAGAACTTCTTGATCCCGGCCGGGGTGTTTCGACCGGTGGCCAGGGTGAGAACCTGAAATTTGTCGCCGCCGAATTCTTCCTGCAACTCTGCAATCTGGGGCATTTCCTTGCGACAGGGCGCGCACCACGTGGCCCAGAAATTCACCAGCACGTATTTACCGGCGTAGTCCTCAAGCGAGCCTACACCACCGTCGTCCTCCAGCTGGAACTCGATGGTCTTTGCCGGTTTGGGTTCCTTATGCAGGATCAGCCGTTTCAGGCTGCCGTCCCGCAGCGGCGCCAGAGTTTCGGCATCACTGGCCAAAGCCGCATTTGCACCCAGCGCAAGGGCCATATAAAGGGGGATCAGACGTAACAGGCGCATATCAACTCCGGGTTTTCCAACATGACCGATCAATCCTCGAACCAGATGTGGGGCGGCCGCTTTGCCGCCGGACCAGACGCGATCATGGAGGCGATCAACGCCTCGATCGGGTTCGATCGGCGGATGGCAGCCCAGGACATCGCAGGCTCGCGCGCCCATGCCGCCATGCTGGCTGCCACGGGCGTTATAACTGATAGTGACGCGCAGGCCATTCGGGAAGGGCTGCTCACCGTTTTGTCAGAAATCCAGAACGGAGAATTTCAGTTCTCGACCGCGCTGGAAGACATCCACATGAATGTCGAAGCGCGCCTGAAGGAAGTGATCGGAGAGCCCGCAGGCCGTTTGCACACGGGCCGCAGCCGTAACGATCAGGTGGCAACCGATTTCAAACTCTGGGTCCGCGATCAGCTGGACGCGGCGGAAACCGGGTTGCTGGCCCTGATCCGCGCGCTTTTGGCGCAGGCCGAGGCCGGGGCGGACTGGGTCATGCCCGGATTTACCCATCTGCAAACCGCGCAACCAGTGACGTGGGGTCACCACATGATGGCCTATGTCGAGATGTTTGGCCGTGATCTGTCCCGCGTGCGCGACGCCCGCGCCCGGATGAACGAATCGCCGCTGGGTGCCGCCGCGCTTGCAGGCACTTCTTTCCCGATCGACCGGCACATGACGGCCGAGGCGCTCGGCTTTGACCGCCCCGCCGCGAACTCGCTGGATGCGGTCAGCGACCGCGACTTCGCGCTGGAATTCCTTTCGACCGCCTCGATCTGTGCCGTGCATCTGTCGCGCTTCGCCGAGGAACTGGTGATCTGGTCCTCGGCCCAGTTCCGGTTTGTGACGCTGTCCGACCGGTTCTCGACCGGATCGTCGATCATGCCGCAAAAGAAAAACCCCGATGCGGCGGAACTGATCCGCGCCAAGGTGGGGCGTATCTATGGCGCCAATACCGCGCTGATGATGGTGATGAAGGGTCTGCCGCTGGCCTATTCCAAGGACATGCAGGAAGACAAGGAGCAGGTCTTCGACGCCGCTGACAACTGGATGCTGGCGCTGGCGGCGATGGAAGGCATGGTCAAGGACATGACCGCCAACCGCGACAGCCTTGCAGTCGCCGCCGGATCAGGTTTTTCGACCGCCACCGACCTGGCTGACTGGCTGGTGCGCGTTCTGGGCCTGCCGTTCCGCGACGCCCACCACGTCACCGGCGCGCTGGTGGCCATGGCCGAAGCCAAGGCCTGCGACCTGCCCGATCTGACCCTTGAGGCCATGCAGTCTGTCCATGCCGATATCACGAATGATGTCTATTCTGTCCTAGCCGTCGAAAATTCGGTAAACTCGCGCCAGTCCTATGGTGGCACGGCACCGGATCAGGTCCGCGCCCAGGTTGAGCGATGGAAGGGACTGGTGTGAAACAAGTCATGCGCATCTTCATGCTGATCGCGGTCGGAGTTGCTCTGGCCGGGTGCGGCGCGGACGGCGAGCCGACCACCCCAACCATGAGCGCCAGTGTCGGTGTCGGATCAAATGGCGTTCACGTCGGCGCAGGCGTCGGATTCTGGCGCGGACCCGTCGGTGTGTTCTTTGGTGTCTGACCGGCCGAACGAAAGAACGAAAAACTCTTGATGAAAACCTTTCTTCTGATCCTTTCGCTGGCCGCCCTTGCAGCTTGCGACCCAAACTACAAACCGCGCTCTGAACCGGCGTCGGAACCCAGAGGTTCGGGCATTTCCATCTCGGGGTATGGCCGCGTGGGAATTTCGACGACAAAATAAGGGTTCCGCCGGAATCATTTGCTCCGAATGCCCTTTTTGGTCTAAGCGCGCAGTCATGGATCACTTTCTCTACCGCGACGGCGCGCTCTACGCCGAGGATGTCCCTATTTCCGAGATTGCAGCCGCGGTCGGAACGCCGTTCTACGTCTATTCCACCGCGACATTGCTGCGGCACTTTCAGTTGTTCGATGACGCGCTTGAGGGCACCGATCACCTTGTCTGCTACGCGATGAAGGCGGCCAGCAATCAGGCGATTCTGAAAACGCTGGCGCAAGCCGGTGCGGGAATGGACGTGGTCTCGGGCGGGGAATACATGCGCGCCAAGGCAGCCGGTGTGCCGGGCGACAGGATCGTGTTTTCGGGCGTTGGCAAGACGGCGGATGAAATTCGCACCGCACTGACCGGTGGCATCCGCCAGTTCAACGTGGAATCCGAGCCCGAGATGGAGGTGATCAATGCCGTCGCGCAGGAGCTGGACGTTGTGGCGCCGATCACAGTGCGGGTGAACCCCGACGTCGACGCCAAGACCCACGCCAAGATCGCGACCGGCAAGTCCGAGAACAAGTTCGGCATCCCGATTGCGCGCGCTTCCGAAGTCTACGCCCATGCTGCCAGTCTACCCGGGCTGGAGGTGATCGGCATCGACGTTCATATCGGCTCGCAACTGACCGAGCTTGAGCCGTTCGAGCTGGCATACACCAAGGTGGCGGAGCTGACCAAAAAGCTGCGGTCTGAAGGGCACGATATTCGTCGCCTCGATCTGGGCGGTGGCCTCGGCATTCCGTACACCCGCTCGAATGACGCACCACCACTGCCAGTGGAATACGGTGCACTGATCAAGAAAACGCTGGGCCATCTGGGTTGCGAGATCGAGATCGAGCCGGGCCGATTGATTGCCGGAAATGCCGGGCTGATGGTCAGCAAGGTGATCTATGTGAAATCCGGCGAGGGTCGCGATTTCCTGATCCTTGACGGCGCCATGAACGACCTGATCCGCCCCGCAATGTACGAGGCGTATCATGACATTGTCGCCGTTCATGAACCCGCGCCGGGGGTCGAACAGCAACCCTATGACATCGTGGGCCCGGTCTGCGAAACCGGTGATACCTTTGCCAAGCAGCGCGATATGCCGCCGCTGAACGCCGGTGATCTGGTCGCGTTCCGTAGCGCCGGGGCCTATGGTGCGGTGATGGCCAGCGAATACAACACCCGTCCCCTGATCCCCGAGGTTCTAGTGCATGGGGATCAATTTGCGGTTATTCGTGAACGCCCAAGCTTTGACGAAATCATAAACCGCGATACCATACCCCCATGGCTCTGACGCGATGATCGCACGGGCCTGATCAGGAGGCCCGCCTTGAGCGACAGATCAAACCTGCCTATTCCCCGGCTCTCTCTGCGGCTGACGCACGCAGGGATGCTGGCCGAGCGGGTTTTGCGCGCGTTTTGGCCGTTTTTCTCGGTTTTGATGGCCATTCTGGCTTCTCTGATGTTGGGTCTGCAGGATCTTGTCAGTGTCGAATTTGTCTGGGCGGCGGGCAGTGTCGCGCTGATCGGACTGCTTTCTGCGCTCATGTTCGGGGTCAGGCGATTCCATCTGCCGACACGCGCCGAGGCGCTGGGGAGGCTGGATGAAACACTGCCGGGACGCCCGATCCAGGCCTTGGTGGACGATCAGGCCATCGGCTCCATGGACGCGGCCTCGGTCGCCTTGTGGCAGGCGCACCAGAAACGCATGGCACAAAAGGTGGCGCAGGCCGAACCCGTAAAGCCTGACCTTAGGCTGGCAGACCGCGACCCCTTTGCCTTGCGCTATGCAGCGCTTCTGGCGCTGGTGATCGCAACCCTGTTCGGGTCGTTCTGGCGTATCGGATCCGTGGCCGAGATGACGCCGGGGACCGCGACAGCGGGGCAGGGGCCAAGCTGGGAAGGCTGGATCGAACCGCCCAGATATACCGGTCTGCCGACGCTCTATCTGGCCGATCAGCCGGGCCCCGATCTGACGCTTCCACAGGGCAGCCGCATCACGTTGCGCTTTTATGGTGAAGTCGGGGCACATAGCCTGACCGAGACCACGTCTCTTTTGGGGGCCGAGGCCGAGACGAATCCCGAACAGGATTTCGTGGCCGAACATTCAGGGCAATTGAAGATCGAAGGCCCTGCAGGGCGCGAATGGGCGCTGAACCTGCTTGCCGACGCCGCGCCGCAGATTGCGGTGACCGATGTGGCCGAAGCCGAGGCGGGTGGTCAGATGAAACTGCCCTTTGCGGCAAGCGATGATTATGGCGTGGTCTCGGGCACCGCATTGATCGAACTTGATCTGGCCTCGGTTGATCGCCGCTTTGGCCTGACTGCAGACCCTGAACCGCGCGAAGCCGTGACCGTTGAACTGCCGATGCCGATCACCGGCGACCGGGCCGATTTCACGGAAGACCTGATCGAGGATTTCTCGGAACATCCCTGGGCGCACCTGCCGGTCACGATAACCCTGATGGCGCGGGATGCCGCCGATCAGGAAACCTGGTCCGATCCCTATCAGACGGCCCTTCCTGCGCGCCGTTTCTTCGACCCGCTGGCTGCCGCGGTGATTGAACAAAGGCGTGACCTGTTGTGGGCCCGTTCCAATGCGCCGCGCATTGCGCAAGTTCTACGCGCCGTGTCCCACCGTCCCGAGGATTTGTTTCGGTCCGACACCGCCTATCTGAGGCTTCGGGTCGTGCTGCGCCGGTTGGAGACGTTCACCGACTATGGTCTGAAGCCGGATCAGCAGGCCGAGATAGCCCAGGCCCTGTGGGATCTGGCCGTGCTGATCGAAGATGGCACTCTGGCCGATGCGCTGGAACGCATGCGCCGCGCGCAGGAGCGCCTGACGGAGGCGATGAAGAATGGTGCCAGTGACGAGGAAATCGCCGAGCTGATGCAGGAGTTGCGCGAAGCCACGCAGGATTACATGCGACAGCTTCAGCGGCTGGCACAAGAAAACGGTGAAGGCGGCGAGAACCAGACAGGCCCAAATGGCGAGTCTCTGCAGATGACCCAGGACGATCTGCAGCGGATGATGGACCGCATTCAGGAGCTGATGGAACAGGGCCGCATGGCCGAGGCGCAGCAGGCGCTGGAAGAGTTTCAGCAGATGATGGAAAACATGCGCGTGACCCAAGGTCAGGGGCAGGGCGGACAGTCCGAGGGTCAACAGGCCATGGAAGGGCTTGCGGAAACCCTGCGCGAACAGCAGGGCCTCAGCGATCAGGCGTTCCGGGATTTGCAGGAACAGTTCAACCCCGGTGCGCAGGCCGGTGAAAGCCGCGGCAACGAAGGCCGTTCCGGTGGCCTGGGCCGGGGCCAGAGCCATGAAGGTCAGGGCGGTCAGGGTGACGGCTCGGACGATCAGGCCGGCGGCGGACAACAGGGCCAGGGATCGCTTGCAGACCGCCAGCAGGCTTTGCGCGAAGAACTCAGACGTCAGGAACGGGGCTTGCCGGGTGCGGGAACCGCAGAAGGTGAAGCGGCGCGCGAGGCGCTGGGCCGCGCCGGTCGCGCCATGGACGAAGCCGAAGACGCCCTGCGCGGCGACGATCTGGCCGAAGCCATCGACCGCCAGTCCGAAGCGATGGAGGCCCTGCGCGAGGGGATGCGCTCGCTGGGCGAGGCGCTGGCGCAGAACCAGCAGAACCAACCGGGACAGGGCTCGCAGGAAGGCGACATGGAGGCTAACAACCGTGACCCGCTGGGCCGCAGCCCGGGTGCCGCCGGGTCGATCTCGACCGACGACAACCTGTTGCAGGGGGAAGACGTCTATCGCCGCGCGCGTGAACTGCTGGACGAAATCCGCCGCCGCACCGGTGAATCCGATCGGCCCAAGATCGAGCTGGAATACCTCAAACGCTTGCTGGAACGTTTCTGACGCTTGGTTTTGCGCGGCTCAGTTCTGAACCGCCCCGGATTGCGCCTGAAGCCAGACACGCGCCTGATCCACCAGCGAGACATAGGGTTTCAGAACAGGGTCGGCCTGCGGAACAGCTTCACTGATCTGCTGCGCGTTGCTGTAGATCAGAAACAGAAGAACGCCGATGATCAGGATCAGTGAGAATCCCCGCAGAAAGCCGCCCGATTTGCGCGGCGCGGGCTGATCGTCGGTATCGGACGCGTTCACCTCATCGCTGCGCAGGCTGGAATTGATCGCCTCGACATCCGGCAAAGCGTCTTTCTGCCCCGCATCGGCGGCGGTTTCCACGGGAACGGATTGCGTCGCAGGCGCCGGTTTGGCGACCGGTTCCAGCGCAAGATCAGGCTGGCTTTCAAGGCCGCCCCCTTCCTTGGCCCGCAATTCCGCCTCGCGGGCTGCCTCCTCCTTCAGGATGCTGGCGACAGAGGGGTCGACACCGCTTTTGGCCTCGGCAGGCTGCGCCTCTGCGGGCTCGTTCAAGTCGTCGGCTGGCGGCGATGCGGGCTCGGGCGCCTCATCGGTTGCAGCGTCCGGTGCTGCCGGTTCGGGCGCAGAGGCTGCTTCAGCCGGGTTCTTCGCCTGAAACCACGTCTCTTCACAATTGGAACACTGAACGTCGCGGCCTTCTTCCGGAATAACCTCATCCGGAACTTCATACTGGGCACTGCAATTGGGACACGTAAGACGCATGCTGCCTCCTGGCCGATTGATCGGCCTGATAGTAGTTTTTTAAGGAACCATATTCCGTTAAGACCCAACAGCAAAGGGCGATTTCGGTTTCACGGGTCAAGTGTCACCAAATCGACCCGGTGCAGGCATTGAAACCGCAACCGCGCTCGGGCAAGAAGAGCGGCAGAAAAAACCTGGGGGCGCACCTTGTGATCGAGCTGGAGAATGTCAGCTACACCTATGGCGGCGGCGAACTGCTGAGCGACGTGTCGATTCAGTTGCCGCCGGGGTCCTTCCATTTCCTGACCGGTCCCTCGGGTGCGGGCAAGACCACGTTCCTCAAACTATGCTACGGCGCTCTGTTGCCGACATCCGGTCGTCTCAGCGCGTTTGACAGCGATATTGCCCGGCTGGACCGCGACCAGATGGCCCTGTTGCGCCGCCGGATCGGCGTGGTTCATCAGGATTGCCAGTTTCTCGACCACATGACACTGGCGGAAAACGTGGCCCTGCCGCTGATGGTTTCGGGGCGGGCCGAAACGGCCGAACAGGACAACCTGACAGAACTGCTGAGCTGGGTCGGGCTTGGATCAAGGCTTGAGGCGCATCCGCCGGAACTGTCGGGCGGCGAACGCCAGCGCGCCGCGCTGGCCCGCGCGGTGATCCTGTCGCCGGATGTGGTGCTGGCGGATGAACCCACCGGCAATGTGGACTGGGAAATGTCGCAGCGCCTGCTGCGCCTGCTGGTCGAACTGAACCGGATGGGCAAAACGGTGCTGATCGCGACCCATGACCTCAGCCTAATCCGCGCCGCCAAAAGCCAGGTACAGGCGCGTGTTCTGCGGATCTCGCAGCGCAAGCTGCAGCTCGCGGGGGCCGATCTATGAGCAATGGCACCATCCGCAACCTGCTGTCGCGCGACAAACGCGCCGACCGGGTGGTTCCGCCCACAGGGTATACCGCGCATCTGACCCTGTTCGTGTCGGGCGCGATGGGATTTCTGGCGGTATTTGCGCTGGCCCTGTCGCTGGCTTCGGGCCGCGTGGCGGATCGCTGGGCGTCGGAACTGGCCGGTGCCGCCACCTTGCGCATCAACGCCCCTGCCGGACAGCTTGCGGCCCAGACCGAAGCCGCCCTGACCGTCCTTGGCCAGACCCCTGGAGTCGCCTCGGCCCGCGCCTTGACGGATCAGGAACAGGCCGCTCTGCTATCGCCATGGTTCGGACCCGATCTGCCACTGGACACTCTGCCCGTGCCGCAACTGATCGAGATTATCGAAGGCGAGCCGGGGCTGGATGCCGCCGGGCTGCGCCTCCGACTGAGCGCCGAGGTACCTGGCGCGGTTCTGGATGACCACACACGCTGGCGCGAACCGCTGGTTGACGCGGCCATGTCCGTGCGGCGACTGGGCTGGATTTCCATTTTGCTGATCGGTGGTGCAACCGCCGCAATGATCACGCTGGCTGCCAACGCCTCGCTGGCTGCCAACGCCCGGATCATCGAGGTCCTACGCCAGGTCGGTGCCCGCGACCGTTTCATCGCCGGAGCCTTCGTTCGCCGCTTTACCTATCGGGCGCTTCTGGGGGCCGGGATTGGAACCTTGTTTGGAATGATCGGCGTGTCACTGCTGCCCGAAACCTCGGATGCGGGCGGGTTTCTGACCGGGCTCGGCTTTCAGGGGGCAGGATGGTTGCTGCCAGCCGTCATCCCGCTTCTGGGCGCTATGGTTGCGTTCTTCGCGACCTGGAGCGCCGCCCGCAGAAAACTAAAGGAGCTTTCCTGATGCGAACAGGTTTTCAATGGATTCGCTCTTTGATCTTCATGATCACAATCTATGCGTGGATGCTGATCCTTGGCATTGTCTTCGCGCCCTATGCCCTGTTCACCAAACGCGGCGCATTGCAGGCCTGCAAGACCTACGCCCGCAGCACGATCTGGATGGCCCGCTGGATGGTCGGCATCCGCTGCGAGGTGCGCGGATCACCCCCCCATGACGAAGTCGTCATCGGCGCCAAGCACCAGTCCTTCCTCGACATCATCATGATCTTCAGTGCCATCCCCCACGGCAAGTTCATCATGAAACAAGAGCTTCTGTGGACCCCGATCATTGGCATGTATGCCCGCCGCTTGGGGTGCATTCCGGTCAACCGCGGCAAAAGGGGCGCGGCCGTAGCGAAGATGGTCAAGGATGTCGCAAAGGAATTCACCGAACCCGGACAGCTGGTGATCTATCCGCAAGGCACCCGTGTCGCGCCGGGCGTTCAGAAACCATACAAGGTCGGAACCGCGGTGCTATATGAAGGTCTCGGGTTCCCATGTGTTCCGGTAGCCACCAATGCGGGCGTTTTCTGGCCCCGCTCCGGGATCATGCGCAAGCCCGGCCTTGCAATTGTCGATTTCCTGGATCCGATCGAACCGGGCGTGGCCCGGGACGAATTTCTGGACCGGCTGGAACAGGAAATCGAGACGCGGTCGAACAGTCTGATGCGGGAAGTGGGGTTTGATCCGGATGGAGTTCATTGACGACATAGCCGCGCTTGAGGCGCTTTACGGCAAACCCGGCGCGCCGTCCTTGCGCAAGGTGGTGCGCCATCTGACACCGCTTTACCGGAAATGGATCATGGCTTCACGCCTTTGTATTCTCAGCACGGTGGGCCCCGAAGGTGTCGATGGCAGCCCGCGTGGCGATGATGGTCCCGTGGTGCTGGAGCTTGACGCCAAAACTCTGGCGCTTCCGGATTGGCGTGGAAACAACAGGCTGGATTCCTTGCGCAATATCGTCCGCGACCCGCGCGTTTCGCTGATGTTCATGGTGCCGGGGTCGAACAACGTCGTTCGGCTGAACGGCACCGCGCGCCTGACCGCAGACACCGGAATGCGTGACCGGTTCGAGAAACACGGAAAGACCCCGGCAACCGTCATCGTCATCGAGATTGACGAAATCTACACCCAATGCGCCCGTGCCCTGATGAGGGCCGGAACTTGGGCAGGCAGGGACGAGAGCACCGATCTGCCAACGATCGGTGAAATGCTGGCCGAAGCGTCAGATGGCGAGGAAGGTGGCGCGGACTACGATCGTGAATGGGGCGCCCGCGCGGCAAAAACCATGTGGTAACGGGGGCTTTGCCCCCGCCGCGCGACTCCCCGGGATACTTTCGGCCAGATGAAGAGCGGATCCGAACTTCATCTGGCCCCAAATATCCCGGAGCGCGAGGCGGAGCCTCGCATCCTTTGGTTCGGGCTGGTGGATCCCTACGAGTGTATCGGACCGTCGCCACAGGCCAGTGCTGCTTCGCGTACTGCTTCGGAATAGGTGGGGTGGGCATGGCAGGTCAGGGCCAGATCTTCGGCCGAGGCACCAAACTCCATCGCCACGCAGACCTCGTGGATCAAATCGCCGGCAGCCGGGCCGATGATATGCGCGCCCAGAATTCGGTCCGTGTCCTTGTCGGCGAGGATTTTGACAAATCCATCGGCGGCAAAATTCGCCTTGGCGCGGCCATTTCCCATGAACATGAATTTGCCGACCTTGTAGGCGCGGCCCTGTTCCTTGAGGGTCGCTTCGGTCTCGCCCACATTGGCCACCTCGGGCCAGGTGTAGATCACGCCGGGAATGACACCATAATTGACGTGCCCATGCTTGCCTGCAACCTGCTCGGCGGCGGCCATGCCTTCGTCTTCGGCCTTGTGTGCCAGCATCGGGCCTTCGGTCACGTCACCGATGGCATAGATCCCCGGCACATTGGTCTGCCAGTCGGCCCCAACCTTGATCTGGCCACGCGGCGTCATCTCAACACCTAGCGCATCCAGTCCCAATCCGTCCGAGTACGGCTTGCGCCCGGTGGCGACCAGCACGGTATCGGTTTCGATCACGTGTTCGCTGTCGTCCTTGAGCAGCTTGTAGGTCACCTTGGCTTTGGTCTTGGTGGCTTCGGTCTTCTGGACTGCCGCCCCCATGACGAATTTCAGGCCCTGTTTCTTGAGGATGCGCTGGAAGGTCTTCTGCACTTCGGGGTCCATACCCGGCGTGATTTCCTTGAGGAATTCGATCACCGTCACCTCGGCCCCCAGGCGGCTGTAGACCGAACCCAGTTCCAGCCCTATCACGCCGGCGCCGATGACGACCATCTTCTTCGGAATTTTGCCCAGCGACAGTGCCCCTGTCGATGTCACGACGACCTTTTCATCGACCTCGACACCCGGCAGAGCAGACGGTTCGGAGCCGGAGGCGATGATGATGTTCTTGGCCTCATGCACCTCATCACCCACCTTGACCTGACCGGCAGCGGGGATCGAACCCCATCCCTTCAGCCAGTCGATCTTGTTCTTCTTGAACAGGAACTCGATGCCCTTGGTGTTGCCCTCGATCACCTCGTCCTTGTAGGCCTGCATCTGTTTCCAGTCGACAGAGGGGCTTTTGCCCTTCAAGCCCATCTTGGCAAAGTTATGCTCGGCCTCGTGCAGCTGATGGCTGGCATGCAGCAGTGCCTTCGACGGAATGCAGCCCACATTCAGGCAGGTACCGCCCAGCGTCTCTCGCCCTTCGACCACGGCGGTCTTCAGACCCAACTGGGCACAGCGAATGGCGCAGACATAGCCGCCGGGTCCGGCGCCGATAACGATGACATCATAATTTGCCATAATACTCTCCTAAATCGACCGGATGGTCCGGTGGCCGCACGACCCGGCATCGGCGGGTCGGGGCATGTTCGTCCTTAGACGGGTTCCAACAGCTTGATCGTGATATGGGCAATGCCGCCGCGCTCGTGATGCATGGCCAGTTCCTCGGATCCGAAAAAATCCCTCGCCTTGTCCAAATCTAGAACCTCGAACATCGCTATTGCATGGTCCTTCTGATCCGGGTCGCGCCAGACATGCAGGTCGCGGATACCCGCGGCCTTGCGCATCGGCTTGTCCTCGCGGAACACTTTCAGCCAGGCATCGAAATCGGCCACATCGGCCTGCCAGAGTACATGTGTCGCCATGATTACAGATCCATAAGCAGGCGGCGCGGATCTTCCAGCGCCTCTTTTACACGTACAAGGAAGGTCACGGCGCCTTTGCCGTCAACGATCCGGTGATCGTAGGACAGCGCCAGATACATCATCGGGCGGATCTTGATCTCACCATTGATGACCATCGGACGATCCTGGATCTTGTGCATGCCCAGAATACCCGACTGCGGGGGGTTCAGGATCGGCGACGACATTAGCGAGCCATACACACCACCGTTCGAGATGGTGAAGGTGCCGCCCTGCATTTCGGCCATCGACAGCTTGCCGTCACGGGCGCGCTTGCCCTTTTCGGCGATGGCTTTTTCGATCGCGGCAAAGGACATGCTGTCAGCATCACGGATGACCGGAACAACCAGACCTTGAGGCGTACCGGCGGCAACCCCCATGTGCACGAAGTTCTTGTAGACGATATCGGTGCCGTCGATCTCGGCGTTGACTTCCGGAACCTCTTTCAGCGCGTGGCAGCAGGCCTTGGTGAAGAAGGACATGAAGCCAAGCCGCACACCGTGCTTCTTCTCGAACTGCTCCTTGTACTGGTTGCGCAGGGCCATCACCTCGGTCATGTCCACCTCGTTATAGGTGGTCAGGATCGCGGCGGTGTTCTGTGCATCCTTCAGGCGCTTGGCGATGGTCTGGCGCAGACGGGTCATGCGCACGCGCTCCTCGCGGGCCTCGTCCTCGGCGGCAACCGGTGCGCGCGGAGCCTGGGCAGCGGGGGCGGGCACAGCCGCCGCAGGCGCTGGGGCTGAAGCCGCTGCAACAGCTTTTGCCACGTCTTCCTTCATGATGCGGCCATCGCGGCCCGTGCCCGTGACCTGATCGGAGGACAGACCGGCCTCGGCCATCGCCTTTTCGGCGGACGGCGCGTTTGCAACATCCTTGCTAGCGCTGGCCGCCGCCGGAGCAGCCGCAGCGGCAGCAACAGCTGGTGCGGGCGCCGCGCCAGCGGCCGCACCCGAGATCACCGCCAATTTCGCGGTAGCATCAACAGTCGACCCTTCGGGCGCCACGATTTCGGCCAGAACGCCGGCTGCCGGGGCCGGGACCTCGACAGACACCTTGTCGGTCTCCAGCTCACACAGCATCTCGTCCTGCGCAACGCTGTCACCAACCTGCTTGAACCAGGTGGATACGGTTGCTTCTGTAACGGACTCGCCCAAAGTCGGGACCATCACGTCGACGCTGCCTCCGGATGCTGCCGGTGCTGCCGCCGGAGCCGGGGCGGCCGCAGCCGGCGCAGGGGCGGCGCCTTCACCGGCGGTAATGGTGGCCAGCAGGGCGTTCACGCCAACCGTTTCACCCTCTGCCGCTACAATCTCGCCCATCACACCTGCGGCGGGCGAAGGTACTTCAACTGTCACCTTGTCGGTTTCCAGTTCACACAGCATCTCGTCCACTGCCACGGCGTCGCCGGGTTTTTTGAACCATGTTGCGACCGTGGCTTCTGTGACGGATTCGCCAAGCGTGGGAACACGAACTTCAATCGTCATCGCTTACTTTCCTTCAATGCTCAGCGCTTCGTTCACGAGCGCCTCTTGTTGGGCTTTGTGTTGGCTGGCCAGACCCGTCGCGGGCGAGGCCGAGGTTGCGCGACCGGCATAGACCGGGCGGGTGTGTTTTGCGCCGATACGGGTCAGCACCCATTCGATATTGGGTTCGATAAAGGACCAGGCGCCCTGGTTTTTGGGTTCTTCCTGACACCAGACCATTTCGGCACCCTTGAAGCGCTCAAGCTCGTTGATCAGCGAATGCGCCGGGAACGGGTAATACTGCTCGATCCGCATCAGATAGACGTCATCAATGCCGCGTGCGTCGCGTTCCTCCAGCAGGTCGAAGTAGACCTTGCCGGAACACATGACGACGCGTTTGATCTTGTCATCGGCAACCAGCTTGGTGTCCGAATTACCCTTCTGCGCGTCGTCCCACAGCACCCGGTGGAAGCTTGAGCCGGTAGTGAAATCCTCGGCTGTGCTGACCGCCAGCTTGTGGCGCAGCAGCGACTTGGGCGTCACCAGGATCAGCGGCTTGCGGAAGGTTCGGTGCAGCTGACGGCGCAGGATGTGGAAGTAGTTCGCAGGCGTCGTACAGTTGGCCACGATCCAGTTGTCCTGACCGCACATCTGCAAGAACCGCTCCAGACGGGCCGAGCTGTGTTCAGGTCCCTGACCTTCGAACCCATGCGGCAGCAGCGTGACCAGACCGGACATTCGCAGCCATTTGCTTTCGCCCGAGCTGATGAACTGGTCGAACATGATCTGCGCACCGTTGGCAAAGTCACCAAACTGCGCCTCCCAAAGAACCAGTGCGTTGGGTTCCGCCAGCGAATAACCGTATTCGAAACCCAGAACCGCGTATTCGGACAGCATCGAGTCAATCACGTCATATTGCGACTGGCCCGCGCGAATATGGTTCAGCGGGTAATAACGCTCTTCGGTTTCCTGGTGGACGAAACCCGAGTGGCGCTGGCTGAACGTGCCGCGCGTCGCGTCCTGACCTGCCAGTCGCACCGGGTAGCCCTCGGTCAGCAACGATCCGAAGGCCAGCGCCTCGCCCGTGGCCCAGTCGAACCCCTGACCCGACTCGAACATCTGTTTCTTGTGATCCAGCAGACGACCCACGGTCTTGTGCAGGGCAAAGCCCTCGGGCGCACGGGTCAGCGCACCTCCGATTTCGCTCAGCGTTTCGGGTGAGATGGCCGTCTCGCCGCGCATGTATTCTTCTTTGTTCTTGTCCAGATGAGACCAGCGCCCGTCCAGCCAGTCGGCCTTGTTTGGTTTATAGTCCTTTCCGGCTTCGAACTCGTTGTTCAGATGCGCCTGGAAGGCCGCCTTCATGTCCTCGATCTCGCCCTCGGGGATCAGGCCGTCCTTGACCAGCCGCTCGGTATAAAGCGACAGCGTGGTCTTATGCGTCTTGATCTTCTTGTACATGATCGGGTTGGTGAACATGGGCTCGTCGCCCTCGTTGTGCCCGAACCGGCGATAGCAGAAGATGTCGATGACCACGTCCTTGTGGAACTTCTGACGGAACTCGGTTGCCACCTTGGCGGCATGTACCACGGCCTCTGGGTCGTCGCCATTCACGTGGAAGATCGGTGCCTCGACCATCAGCGCGATATCGGTGGGATAGGGGCTGGAGCGCGAGAAGTGCGGCGCGGTCGTGAAACCGATCTGGTTGTTCACGACGATGTGCATGGTGCCGCCGGTCTTGTGCCCGCGCAGACCCGACAGACCGAACCCTTCGGCGACAACACCCTGACCGGCAAAGGCCGCATCGCCATGCAGCAGAATGGCCATCACCTTGGTGCGGTCGGTGTCGTTCAACTGATCCTGCTTGGCGCGGACCTTCCCCAGAACCACCGGGTTCACCGCCTCAAGGTGCGATGGGTTGGCGGTCAGCGACAGGTGCACCGAGTTGCCATCGAACTCGCGGTCGCTGGACGCGCCGAGGTGGTATTTCACGTCGCCCGAACCGTCCACGTCCTCGGGCTTGAAACTGCCGCCCTGGAACTCGTTGAAGATGGCGCGATAGGGCTTGCCCATCACGTTGGCCAGAATGTTCAGACGGCCCCGGTGCGGCATCCCGATCACGATATCGCTCAGACCCAGCGCGCCGCCGCGCTTGATGATCTGTTCCATCGCGGGGATCAGCGCCTCCCCGCCGTCCAGACCGAACCGTTTGGTGCCCATGTATTTGACGTGCAGGAACTTTTCGAACCCTTCTGCCTCGACCATCTTGTTCAGGATCGCCTTGCGGCCTTCCTTGGTGAAGGCGATCTCCTTGCCGTATCCCTCGATCCGTTCCTTCAACCATGCGGCCTCTTCCGGGTCAGAGATATGCATGTATTGCAGCGCGAAGGTGCCGCAATAGGTCCGCTTCACGATCTCGACGATCTGACGCATGCTGGCCATCTGCAGGCCCAGAACGTTGTCGATGAAGATCGGACGGTCCATGTCGGCATCGGTAAAGCCGTAGGTCCTTGGGTCCAGCTCGGGGTGGTTGCTGGCTGCGCGCATGCCAAGCGGGTCCAGATCGGCGGCCAGGTGGCCCCGGATACGATAGGCCCGGATCAGCATCAGCGCCCGCAGGCTGTCCAGCACCGCGCGCTTGATCTGATCGTCGCTGACCTCGACACCTTTGGCCGCAGCCTTGTCCTTGATCTTCTTGCCTGCCGCCTTGGCGTCGATCTCGGCCCATTCGCCGGTCAGCGCACCCGTCAGGTCATCCGCCGGCACCGGCGGCCAGTCCGTGCGTGCCCAGGATGGCCCCTCCGCTTCTTTCTGCACATCCGGCGCGTCGTCGCCCATGGCTTTGAAGAACTCGGCCCAGGCGGCATCCACCGCACCGGGGTTCTTGGTGTACTGGGCGTAAAGCTGCTCCAGATATTCGGCATTATGCCCCTGCATGAAGCTCGAGGCATGAAAGGCTGAGTTGGGCGAATGTTCGGTCATTGGGCTACCTCATATGGGTTGGGACCGTATTGGTTGGTGCCTGGCTGGCTGGGGCGGGTCAGCCACCACAGCACCAGAAGGGGCGACACAAAGAGAACAAGCAGTGTCGGAATGACGATCAGCAGCGTGGCACGTGTCAGCAGAATATCCATCGTACCACCGTGGAACTGGCTGGCGAGGCCGATGCCAAAGATCAGAACCGCAAACGCGCCCACGATCAGCAGGATCGGCAGCAGGGCATAAAGCCCACTGCGCCCTGTGTCGTGCATCCGGCGGAACGCCACGGCCAGATGCGGAAAGAATACGATCAGGCCGACAATGCTCTGCACAGGCTGCCGGGACGTGGCGGCGACGGACTTGACCTCATCGCTTTCGCTGACAGCGACCTGAGTGAAGAACTGCCAGTCGATGATCCCGGCAATGATGTTCCAGATCACGATGAACAGGAAAAAGAACCAGTATTCGGGCCTAGAGGCACGCCCCGAGAAGGTGAGGAACTTGGAGAAGCAGGTGCGGACGGCGTCGGAGAAGGTCATGGGCTTTCCGACCATCGAGTTACGAACCGACCATCGGCAGCGGACGCAGCCTTGGATTGAGCGACTGTTGCAGCCAATATCGCGACGAATGGAATTGCCCAAGTAGCAAATTTTCGCGGCAAAAAGATAGGAACATCGGGCGGGCGTTTTTCGCCCACCCGTTTTTCGGGCGCTGCCCTCAGAGCATATGCCCGGTTCTTGTTCATTTACCCAATCGCTTCCAGCACAGCCTCACCCAGCTGCGCCGGGCTTTCGGCCACGACGATTCCGGCCGAGCGCATGGCTTCGATCTTGTCCTCGGCACCGCCTTTGCCACCGGCGACGATCGCGCCCGCGTGGCCCATGCGACGGCCCGGAGGGGCTGTGCGGCCTGCGATGAAACCGGCGGTTGGCTTCTTGCGGCCTTTCTTGGCCTCATCCGCCAGGAACTGCGCGGCTTCTTCTTCGGCCGAGCCACCGATCTCACCGATCATGATGATCGACTCGGTCTCGTCATCGGCCAGGAACCATTCCAGCACGTCGATATGCTCGGTGCCTTTGATTGGGTCGCCGCCGATGCCCACACAGGTAGACTGGCCCAGACCCACATCGGTGGTCTGTTTGACGGCCTCATAGGTCAGCGTGCCCGAGCGCGACACAACACCGACCGATCCGCGCTTGTGGATGTGGCCGGGCATAATGCCGATCTTGCAGGCGTCGGGCGTGATGACACCGGGGCAGTTCGGGCCGATCAGGCGCGAGCTTGAGCCTTCCAGCGCGCGTTTCACCTTCATCATGTCCAGAACCGGGATGCCTTCGGTGATGCAGACGATCACTTCCATCTCGGCATCGATGGCTTCGAGGATCGAGTCGGCTGCAAACGGCGGCGGCACATAGATCACGCTGGCATTGGCTTCGGTCACATGCTTGGCCTCGTGGACCGAGTTGAACACGGGCAGGTCAAGATGGGTCATCCCGCCTTTGCCCGGGGTCACACCGCCGACCATCTTGGTGCCATAGGCGATGGCCTGCTCAGAGTGGAATGTGCCCTGCGAGCCGGTGAAGCCCTGACAGATGACCTTGGTGTTTTCGTCGATGAGGACTGCCATTTACTTTCCTTTGTTCCTGCTAGCCGGGATAGGTCATAGAGACGCGCACAGTGCCCGGAGTTTCATATCTGTGGTTGTTCTGGATGGTTGAGAGTTCGATGATCAACGGCAAGCCGCCCTCCAATGAGATATGCCAGCTTGTCGGGCTGAACTGCTCAGTCGTCGGAAAATACTGGTAAAGCGTTCGGCCCACGATCGCCGCCATGTCCGCCTGATTCAGATGGGTTGTATACACAGTGCAAAGACCGGCGGGGCGGCTGGTATCGTCCACCTCAGCATGCGCCGTGTTTGCGGGTGCGTCGAAGTAGTGGCTGCTGCCCCGATGAATGCCGTATTCGTTCACGCCGCGATCCACCTTGCGATAGGTGAACCCCGCTGCCGGAAAGGCCTGCGCGGCCTGCGCCCGACGGAACATCACCTCGACGCACCAATAGGTCAGGCCGGTGACATTGGCCTGCGCCGCATCACGCAGCGTTACGCCCTGCTGCGCCAGAACCGGTTGCGCCAGCGTCAAAAGCGATATGAATGCCCAACGGATCATGACAGGGTTTCAGCGCCTTTCATGACGCACCTCTGTGCCGCTCAAGGGCGGCGATGACCTGTTCGCGTAACCAAATCCCCAATGACCGCTGGTTCTGCCCCGCCGGGCTTTGCAGATACTCGGGGTCCAGGTTGATCTCGCCTGTTTCCGAAATGGTCTCAACGGGGTCTTCGAAATTAAATGGCGCGGCGCAGGGGTTGAACCTTTGAAAGCCAGCATTGGCTCTTAGCCTTCCATTGACGGGAACGTAATGCATTGTGGTCAACAGGTAGGGTGTCCCGCTTCGCACGAAATTTTCGAAGAAGGCCCAGCGCAGCCACCATTTCAGGTGAAACAGGCAATCCCGGCACATCATCAGGTCGACCCGGGGCAACGGATCGGACGTGATGTCCAGATGCATGAAGGAACGACCCGGTGCCCCGTGCCGGGCTTTGACCGCGTCAACCACCTCAAGCGAGATATCCCCGCCGGTATAGTCGATGCCCGTCAGATCCACATGCTGCATCCATGTCCAGTCACCACAGGGCGCATCAAGAAATGTCCGGACCCGATACCTCTCAAAGATCCCGGGCAGTGCCGCGCGCAGCGGAGCCGTCGCCTCAAGCGTCGAACCCTGACCCGAGCGCGGCCCCTTACGGCGCCCCGCCCAGCTCAAGTTTTCAAACGCGTTTCTCAGACCGCTGCGCATCCCGGATGTCCTATCAGCCCCTGTAGTTGAACCTTCCCGAGCTTACCCCTTGACCGCCTTCACGATCTTCTCGGCACCGTCTTTCAGGTTGTCTGCCGCAATCACATCCAGGCCGGAGGAGTTGATGATCTCTTTGCCCTTCTCGACATTCGTGCCTTCCAGGCGCACGACCAGCGGAACTTTCAGGCCGACCTCTTTCACAGCCGCGACAACGCCCTCGGCAATTACGTCACAGCGCATGATGCCGCCGAAGATGTTGACCAGAATGCCTTTTACGTTCGGATCGCTGGTGATGATCTTGAACGCTTCGGTTACTTTCTCTTTGGTCGCACCACCGCCAACGTCCAGGAAGTTGGCAGGCTCGGCCCCATAGAGCTTGATGATGTCCATCGTTGCCATCGCCAGACCGGCACCGTTGACCATGCAGCCGATCTCACCATCCAGCGCGATGTAGTTCAGGTCGTATTTCGACGCTTCCAGTTCCTTGGGATCTTCCTCGGTCGTGTCGCGCAGTTCGGCGATATCGGGGTGGCGGTAGACCGCATTGCCGTCAAAGCCGACCTTGGCGTCCAGCACCTTGAGGTCGCCCTTGTCCGAGATGATCAGCGGGTTGATCTCCAGCATCTCCATGTCCTTCTCGACGAAGGCATTGTAGAGCTGGTTCATCAGCTTGACGCATTGCTTGACCTGCGCGCCTTCCAGACCCAGCGAGAAAGCGATGCGGCGGCCGTGATAGGCCTGATAGCCGGTTGCCGGATCAACTGAGAACGACAGGATTTTCTCGGGTGTGGCTGCGGCCACTTCCTCGATGTCCATGCCGCCTTCGGTCGAGCATACGAACGAGATGCGGCTGGTCTGGCGGTCCACCAGCAGGGCCAGGTACAGTTCACGCTCGATGCCCGAACCGGCTTCTATATAGATGCGGTTGACCTGCTTGCCTGCCGGGCCGGTCTGATGGGTCACCAGTGTGCGGCCCAGCATCTTCTTGGCTTCTTCGGCGGCTTCCTCAACCGACTTGGTCAGACGGACGCCGCCCTTTTCGCCGGCATCGGCTTCCTTGAAGGAGCCCTTGCCGCGCCCGCCCGCATGGATCTGTGCCTTGACGACCCAAAGCGGTCCATCCAGTTCACCGGCTGCGGTTTTGGCTTCCTCGGCGCGCAGAACCGCGCGACCCTCGGAGACCGGAGCGCCATAGCTGCGAAGAAGAGCCTTGGCCTGATATTCGTGAATGTTCATCGAAACTGTCCCGTCTGACTACGATTAAACCGTTATAGGGGGGTCTAAGGGACAAGTTTAAAGGGTTTTTTGATGGGGGTGGGGAAATTAGCGAAGATTTTTCGGATTTGTGATCACGGCGTTTTATCGTGTGATCACAAAATTCAGTCGCCGTCGTCATTGATTCGAAAAATCTTTGGCGGCACTGGAAAACATATTCAAAAAAGGCATTTGCGACGTTTGCGCCAACACTGCCGATCGGGCTTTGCCCTGAAATCCGTCGTCGTCCGGATAGTATGAAAAAAGAGCCGGCCCGAAACGGACCGGCTCAACTTTAGTGCAGGCGCGAGATTAGCTCAGCGAGCCGTCGATGCCCTTGCAGGCTTCGATCAGGCCTTTGACGGCGTTGACCGAGTTGTCGAACCCGGCCTGCTCGTCTTCGTTCAGCTTGATGTCGACGATCCGCTCGATGCCGCCGGCACCGATAACGGTCGGCACACCAACATACATCCCATCGACGCCGAACTCACCGTTGCAATAGGCCGCGCAAGGCAGAACGCGCTTTTGGTCTTTCAGATAGGCCTCGGCCATTTCGATCGCCGAGGTGGCGGGCGCGTAATAAGCCGAACCGGTTTTCAGCAGGCCAACGATTTCGGCGCCGCCGTCACGGGTGCGCTGCACGATGGCGTCCAGTTTCTCCTGCGTGGTCCAGCCCATCTCGACCAGATCGGGCAGCGGGATGCCGGCGACGGTCGAATAACGGACCGACGGCACCATGGTGTCGCCGTGGCCGCCCAGGACAAAGGCGGTGACGTCGCGCATCGAGACGTTGAACTCTTCCGACAGGAAATGCGCAAAGCGCGCCGAATCCAGAACGCCCGCCATACCGCAGACCTTGTTGTGGGGCAGACCCGAGAATTCGCGCAGGGCCCAGACCATCGCGTCCAGCGGGTTGGTGATGCAGATCACGAATGCGTCGGGGGCGTGGGCCGCGATGCCTTCGCCGACCGACTTCATGACTTTCAGGTTGATGCCCAGCAGGTCATCGCGGCTCATTCCCGGCTTGCGGGCCACGCCTGCGGTGACGATGCAGACATCAGCGCCCGCGATATCCGCATAGTCGCTTGTGCCGGACATGGCCGCGTCAAAGCCCTCGGACGGGCCGGACTCGGCAATGTCGAGCGCTTTGCCCTGCGGCAGCCCGTCAGCAATGTCAAACAGGACAACGTCACCCAGTTCCTTGACAGCTGCAAGGTGCGCGAGCGTGCCGCCGATGTTCCCCGCGCCGATCAGCGCAATCTTGGGTCTGGCCATTTGGAATATCTCCGGTCGGTTTTGAAATCGCGGTTTTGCTAGTCCTTAAATGGGTTTCGCGCAAGGGCCGCGCAGCGCGGCATGCGACCGCATACCGTTTGCGCCGGGCAATCAGTTTGCGCTAAACCGGCTGGGAAATATGCCAAATCGGGGCCGCCCGCATGTTCGATCTGAACCTGATGTTTTTTGCCGTGGCGATCCCGGCGGTGATATTTGCGGGGATTTCCAAGGGCGGTTTCGGCTCGGGCGTGGCTTTTGCGTCCTCGTCGATTCTGGCGCTGATCCTCGAGCCGGGGCAGGCGCTTGCCCTGATGCTGCCGATCCTGATGGTGATCGATGTGGCCACCCTGGGGCCCTACTGGAAACGCTGGAGCTGGCCGGATTCGCGCCTGTTGATCCTGGGTGGCGTGCCGGGCGTGGCGCTGGGCGCATGGCTCTATCGCGCCACCGATGACGACCTGCTGCGACTACTGATCGGCGGAATCTCGGTCGGGTTCGTGATTTGGCATCTCGCGCAAACCCGGGGCTGGGTGCGCGGCTTTGCCAACCGGCTGCCGCCTTCGGCAGGTCTGACAGCCGGTCTGGTGGCAGGCTTCACCAGCTTTGTCAGCCATGCCGGCGGTCCGCCCGCCGCCGTCTATCTTCTGTCACAGCGCCTGTCGAAGACCGAGTTTCAGGCCTCGACCGTTCTGGTGTTCTGGGTGATCAACGTCGCCAAGTTCATCCCCTATGCATTTCTCGGCCTGTTCACCTGGCATACCGCGCTGGTGGACCTTCTGCTGGCGCCCTTCGCCATTCTCGGCGCCTGGCTGGGCGTCCGGGCGCACTGGATGATGTCCGAGCGCCTGTTCTTTGGCATCGCCTACGTCCTGCTGACCCTGACCGGAACCAAGCTGATCTGGGATGCACTGACCTGACGGGTCAGATCTTGTCACCTTTTGGCGGCAGCGCATCCGCCAGCGCCTCATAGGATTGACCTGATGCGACCAGACACGCCATACCGTCAGGCAAGGTGACGATGATGGTCCAACTGCCGGTTTCGTCTGACGCGTAGATCTCCATCACCGCGCCTTGGCGGGCAATTCCGATGCCTTTTCGTGTTTCGCCGTATGTGGCCGCCAACCGCTCGATTACGTCCGGGCGCAGGGCGCAGGTGCCCGGCCGGGCAAAGACCTGCTGCGCGGCGGCGACCATGATTATCAGACCCAATGTCATCCTCAGAACCGTCATCCTCATATCCGACCCCTTTGCTGTAAGACCTCAAAAGCTGGCGGCAGAGGTGTGAAATCCGGTTAAGCCGCCGAGCGTTGCGTGCCGATGCTGCGCTGCGGCGATTTTTGCCTTGAACTTTCCGGTAAAAAATGCCCCATTCCGCGCAACATTATTTCTTTGGGAGAAGACAGATGGACCCGCGCCAGCGCCCCTATCGTTCCGTTCTTTATATCCCCGGTTCGAAAGAACGGGCGCTGGACAAGGCGCGCACTCTGCCTGTGGACGCGATTATTTTCGATCTGGAGGATGCGGTTGCAGCAGACGAAAAGGACAATGCGCGCGAAACGCTGAAAGGTGCTCTGGCCCAAGGCGGTTACGGCAACAGAGTCCGGATCGTGCGAATCAACGGTCTGGACACCGAATGGGGCCGCGCCGATGCCGAGGCCGTGCGCGACATGGACGCAGACGTCGTGCTGCTGCCCAAGGTCAACTCTGCCGCAGATGTGGACGCGCTGGCGGCCATCACCGGCGATCTGCCAATTTGGGCGATGATGGAAACCCCGCGCGGCATGCTGAACGCGGCTGAAATCGCGGCGCATCCCCTGATGGCCGGATTTGTCATGGGAACCAACGATCTGGCCAAGGAACTGCAAACCCGGTTCCGCCCGGACCGCCTGCCTCTGATGACCTCATTGGGCCTGTGCCTGCTGGCCGCCAAGGCCGAGGGCCTCATTATCGTCGACGGCGTCTACAACGCCTTCAAGGACAATGACGGGTTGGCCGCCGAATGCGCGCAGGGTCGCGACATGGGCTTTGACGGCAAGACGCTGATCCACCCGGCGCAGGTCGACGTCACCAATGCGGCCTACGCGCCATCGGACGCCGAGATCGATCTGGCCCGTCGTCAGATCACCGCCTTTGAAGAAGTCGAGGCCCAGGGGCAGGGGGTTGCTGTCGTCGATGGGAAGATTGTTGAAAACCTTCACGTTGTAACCGCACGGGAAATTCTGGCAAAAGCAGAGGCAATATTGGCTTTGCAAGCGGGGTAGCCGGCAATGGGTTTTCTTCTTCTGATTCTTGGTGTGGCGCTTTGGTGGGCGGCGCATCTGTTCAAACGCGTCCGTCCGGAACAGCGCGCCGCCATGGGCGAAAAGGGCAAGGGCGCGGTGGCATTGGCGCTGCTGGTGTCGGTCCTGCTGATGATTTTCGGCTACCGCATGACCGATTTCATCCATGTGTGGTCGCCGCCGACCTTCATGATCCACATCAACAACCTGTTGGTCCTGATCGCGATATTCATGATGAGCCCCGCAGGAACCAAGGGAAAGCTGCTCAACGGCATGCGCCACCCCATGCTGGCCGGGTTCAAGACATGGGCCTTCGCGCACCTGCTGGTAAACGGTGATCTGGCGTCGATCATCCTGTTCGGCGGGCTTCTGGCCTGGGCTGTAGTCGAGGTGATCGTGATCAACCGGTCCGAGCCTGAATGGACGCCCGGCGAACCCGGCACTTATGGCAAGGACGCGATGTTCTTTGTGGCTTCGATCGTTCTCCTGGGCGTCATCGGTTATATCCACGGGCTGGTCGGCCCTTCACCTTTCCCCTCGTAAGGAGCTGACAATATGGCATTGCTCTACCGTCTCCTGACCGAGGAAGACACGTCAGCCTTCTGCCACAAGGTTTCGGACGCGCTGGCCAAAGGGTGGGAACTGCACGGATCACCGTCCTACGCATTCGATCCGGCCGGCAACGTCATGCGCTGCGCGCAGGCCGTGACCAAAGAGGTTGCGGCCGACTATTCACCTGACATGAAACTGGGACAACAATAATGGCAAAGACAAATCCGGGTCATTTCTTCGAGGATTATTCGGTCGGGCAGGTTCTGCATCACGCGGTGCCCCGCACCGTCACGACCGGCGAGCGTGCACTGTATCACGCGCTTTATCCCGCGCGGCACGCGCTTTACTCCTCGGATGAATTTGCCCGGAATTGCGGCCTGCCGCAAAGTCCGATTGACGATCTGGCCGCCTTTCACGTCGTGTTCGGCAAAACGGTCCCCGACATCTCGCTGAACGCGGTGGCCAATCTGGGCTATGCCGAGGGCCGCTGGCTGCAACCGGTCTATCCCGGCGATACGCTGCGGTCGGAATCCGAGGTGATCGGGCTCAAGCAGAACTCGAACGGCAAGACCGGTGTGGTTTGGGTGCGTACCCGCGGGCTGAACCAGCGCGACGAAGTTGTGATCGAGTATGTCCGCTGGGTCATGGTGCGCAAAGCGAACCCTGATGCCCCTGCGCCGGAAACGGTTGTGCCGGATCTGAAAAAAGTGCTGGACCCGCGGGATCTGGTGGTGCCGCAGGGCCTCGATTTCTCGAAATATGACTTTGTACAATCCGGCGAATCCCACCGTTGGGATGCGTACAAAACAGGCGAAACAATCGATCACGTCGACGGCGTGACCGTGGAAGAGGCCGAGCACATGCTGGCCACCCGCCTGTGGCAGAACACCGCCAAGGTTCATTTCGATCTGACCTTCCGACCCGAAGGACGTCTGATCTATGGCGGCCACGTCATCTCGATGGCACGTGCGCTGTCGTTCAACGGGCTGGCAAACGCGCAGATGATCGTCGGCCTGAACGGTGGTGCCCACGCCAATCCGTGCTTTGCCGGCGACACGATCAAGGCGTGGAGCGAGGTTCTGGACAAGGCCGAAACCGGCACGCCCGGCATTGGTGCCATCCGTCTGCGACTGGTGGCGACCAAGGGGGGTGAACCGTTTGGGTTGAAAAACAATGACGGAAAATACCTGCCGGACGTTCTTTTGGATCTGGACTACTGGGCCCTGATGCCGATCTGACAGATTACATTCATTTGAACGCAGATCGCGCCAACCATGCTAATCTGGGTTCATGTCTTGGCTTCGCAATATTCTGGCCTGTCTCTGCTTTGCCCCTCCGGCAGCCGCGTGCGATCTTGCGCTGGCGCTGGCGGTTGACGTATCAGGATCGGTCGACGCGCAGGAGTTCCGTATTCAGATGGATGGCCTGTCTGCTGGATTGCGCGACCCGGTTGTGTCCGAGGCACTTGTCAGGGGGCAGGCGCAACTGATGCTTGTCCAGTGGACGGGGTCTTCGCGCCAAAGGATCACGATCCCCTGGACCCGCATCGACAGCTTCGAAGCGCTCGAAAGGTTTTCCCAACAGGTTTCCGATGATCCAAGGGTATGGCGCAACTTTTCCACGGCGATTGGCGAGGCACTGGAGATGACGGTTCCCAGCTTTGACGAGGTTGCGGACTGCAAACGACGCCTGATCGACATTTCCGGGGACGGGATTTCGAACGAAGGGGTTGAACCCTCGCAGTTGCATGCGGTTCTGCGCAGCCGGGGCATTACCGTAAACGCCATCGCAATCGAAGAAAGCGAGCCGGATCTGACCGCCTATTTCTTTGAGAATGTCATTGTCGGCGAGGGCGCATTTGTCGTCTCGGCGGCTGGATTTGACGATTACCCGGAGCGTATCCGCAAGAAACTGCTGCGCGAAGTGACGCAGCAGACGGCGGGCTTGCGACAGAGCAGATGAGATTCGTGATCACATTGCTTTGCCGTTGAAAACGCTAACATAGGCGGCGCAATATGTGATTTGTGATCACGAGAATATTTACCGTGATCACATATTAACTTTATCTGTGATTTTGGACCGAATATGCGGCTTTTTGCATCCGCAGCACGTGACAGACCCACAAAAAACGGTAAAACCTTCGGTAGCCAACCGAAAAGGAGCCGCCATGGCCGATGTTAATCGGGGCAACCGCCCGCTTTCTCCGCATCTGTCGATTTATCGTCCGCAGCTGACGTCGGTCACGTCCATCCTGACGCGCATCACCGGCAACGCCATGATCGTGGCCGCTTTGCTGATCGTCTGGTGGTTCCTGGCCGCTGCCACATCGCCCGAAGCGTTCGCACGGGCCAACTGGTGGCTGACCTCGGTTCTGGGCGATCTGATCATGGCCTTTTCGTTGCTCGGCCTGTGGTATCACCTGCTGGCGGGCGTGCGCCATCTTATCTGGGACAACGCTGTGGGGTTGGACATTCCAACCGCCTACAAGCTGGGTTGGGCCGTGGTGATCGGTTCCGTTGTACTGACCGTTCTGACCCTTTTGATTGTCGGATAATTAGGAGGCCCTCATGCGTTATCTTACCGACCGCAAGCGTGCGATTGGCCTGGGCTCTGCCAAGTCCGGCACGGCTCATTTCTGGGCGATGAAGGTCAGCTCGGTTGCATTGCTGATCCTTGTACCGCTGTTTATTTTCACTTTTGGACCGATTTTGGGACAGCCGTTTGACGTGGTGCTCGACTACTATGCGCGCCCGTTCCCGGCCATTGTCGCCGCGCTGACCCTGGCGGTTGGTTTCAAGCACTTCGCCGACGGCGCGCAGGTGATGATCGAGGACTACGTGCATGGCACGATGAAAAAGGTCCTGATCATCCTGACAATCTGCCTGTCCTACGCCGCTGCCGCCGCTGGCATCTTTGCCATCGCGCGCATCGCCTTGTAACACCCCGGAGCTGAACGAAATGGCTGCATACGAATACGAAACACACGAATATGACGTGGTCGTTGTCGGCGCTGGCGGGGCAGGTTTGCGCGCCACGCTGGGCATGGCCGAGCAGGGGCTTCGCACAGCCTGCGTAACCAAGGTTTTCCCGACCCGTTCGCACACGGTTGCCGCGCAGGGCGGTATTGCCGCGTCGCTGGCCAATATGGGCCCCGACAACTGGCAATGGCACATGTACGACACCGTCAAAGGCTCGGACTGGCTGGGTGATACCGACGCGATGGAGTATCTTGCGCGCGAGGCCCCAAAAGCGGTTTACGAACTGGAACATTACGGTGTGCCGTTCAGCCGGACCGAAGAGGGTAAAATCTATCAGCGTCCCTTTGGCGGTCACACTACCGAGTTCGGCGAAGGCCCCGCAGTGCAGCGCACTTGCGCGGCGGCTGACCGAACCGGTCACGCAATTCTGCACACGCTTTACGGCCAATCGCTGAAGAACAATGCTGAATTCTACATCGAGTATTTCGCCATCGACCTGATCATGTCCGAAGACGGGCAGTGTCAGGGTGTCGTCTGCTGGAAGCTGGACGACGGCACGATGCACGTCTTCAATGCCAAGATGGTTGTGCTGGCCACGGGTGGTTACGGCCGCGCCTATTTCAGCGCCACCTCGGCCCACACCTGCACCGGTGACGGTGGCGGCATGGTGGCCCGTGCCGGTCTGGCGCTGCAGGATATGGAGTTCGTTCAGTTCCACCCAACCGGCATCTATGGGTCCGGCTGCCTGATCACCGAAGGTGCACGGGGCGAGGGCGGATACCTGACCAACTCGGAAGGCGAACGGTTCATGGAGCGCTATGCGCCCCAGTACAAGGACCTTGCGCCACGTGACTATGTCTCGCGTTCGATGACCATGGAAATCCGCGAAGGACGCGGTGTTGGCAAGGACGGGGATCACATTCACCTGAACCTGAGCCACCTGCCGGCAGAAGCGTTGGCCGAACGTCTGCCGGGCATTTCGGAAAGCGCCAAGATCTTTGCCGGCGTTGACGTCACCAAGGAACCGATTCCGGTACTGCCGACCGTGCACTACAACATGGGCGGTATTCCAACGAACTATTGGGGCGAGGTTCTGAACCCGACCGCCGACGACCCGACCGCCGTGGTTCCGGGCCTAATGGCCGTGGGTGAGGCAGGATGTGCCTCGGTGCATGGTGCGAACCGTCTGGGGTCGAACTCGCTGATCGACCTGGTGGTCTTTGGCCGTGCGGCAGCGATCCGCGCCGGTAAAGTTGTGGACGCAGATACGGCGAACCCTGTTTTGAATCAGGCGTCGGTCGACAAGGCCTTCGACAGGTTTGACGCCGTGCGCAATGCCGATGGTGCAATCCCGACCGCCGATCTGCGGCTCGAGATGCAGCGGACCATGCAGGCCGATGCAGCCGTGTTCCGGACTGCAAAGACCATGGCGGAAGGCGTCGAAAAGATGACCGCGATCGCGGCCAAGATGGACGACCTGAAAGTCACCGACCGCAGCCTGGTCTGGAACAGCGACCTGATGGAATCGCTGGAGCTGACAAACCTGATGCCCAGCGCGCTGGCCACCATCGTCGGCGCCGAAGCCCGCAAGGAATCGCGCGGCGCCCATGCCCATGAAGACTTCACCGAACGCGATGACAAAAACTGGCGCGTTCACACCGTCAGCCGTGTCGAGGGCAACAAGGTCGATCTCAGCTATCGCCCCGTTATTGTCGATCCGCTGACAACCGAAGATCAAGGTGGCATAAACCTGAAGAAAATCGCACCCAAGGCGCGGACGTTCTGAGGGTTCGGGGCAAGGTAAAACTCTGAGGTTTTGATTGCATGAGTTGTCGGAGAAAACGTCGGAATGGCTGAGCAACACCAAAAAGGTTTCCACCTTGCTGATGGGCTTGACTATCTGGAATTCCTCCGGCGTCTGCACGTGAATCTGAAACCGGAATGGTATTTCGAGGTTGGAACCCAGACAGGTGCCAGTCTGCGTTTGAGCGATGCGAAATCCATATCGGTCGATCCCAGTTTCGCGGTGCGACACGAACTGATCGGTGCAAAACCCGAGCTATATCTGTTCCAGCAAACCAGCGACGAATTTTTCGCTGAAAACCGGCTTGCCGTTCTTGGGGTCACCGTCGATCTGGCGTTCCTTGACGGTATGCATTTGATGGAATTCCTGCTGCGCGACTTCATCAACACCGAGCGGTACTGTTCCGCGGATAGCGTGATCGTGATGCACGATTGCGTCCCCTGGAACAGCGCCATCACGGCCCGCCAGCGTGGTCAGGGTCCGACCAGCGACTGGACGGGTGATGTATGGAAAATCGTTCCTATTCTTCAGGCGTATCGTCCGGACCTGGAGCTTGAGATCGTCGATTGCGCACCGACGGGTCTCGTAATCGTCACGGGCCTTGATCCGGACAGCAACGTGCTGTCCGACGCATATGACGAAATACTGGCCAGGTTTAAGGATACCGATATCGAAGAATACGGTGTCGAGCGATATTTCGATGCAGTCGATATTGTTCCCGCCGAACAAAGCCGGTGGCTTTCTGCATGTCCAAGGCTGTTGCCCGCCGATTGGAAGCGAAACCCGGATGTATCCATCAAAGTAGCCGCACCCAACCGTGAGACGCAGACTGCTTGGGGGGATTACTATTTCGCGCTCGGCTTGGCCAAGGAATTTTCGCGGCTGGGATATAAAACGACGATCGACCCGGCGGATGAATGGTACAAGAACACGAAACCCGGCGGTATTGATCTGGTATTGAAGGGACGTGCCAACTTTGGAAAACAAAGGGGACGAACTTGCCTGTATTGGGCGATCTCGAAGGGGATTCGAAAGATAAACTACGACGAGGCCGACCATGTATTCTGGGCATCCGGGCTGATGTATGCTGCCGCTTTGGAAAGCGAGATGGCAGAGAAATCGTCTCTGTTGCCTCAAGGGTTCGATTCACACACCATGCACCCTCGTGAAAACCTTCGCGGAGACGGGATCGTTTTCGTCGGCAGAAGCCGCGCAGGATTTGAGCGCGTTTCCGTCGGGTACGCTGCCCGCTCTGAACGCGACCTGAACATCTGGGGACCGGGTTGGAAGGCCAGCGAATATGCTGAGTTCGTACGCGGTGATCGAGTTGAAAACAGCCGCCTGTCCGAAGTCTATTCGCAAGCAGACATTGTGCTGAATGATCATACTCCGCAGATGAAGGAGAATGGCCAGACGTCCAATCGTATATTCGACACACTGGCTTGTGGCTCAGTGCCTCTTTCCGACGACGTCAGATGGTTGCCCGAAGATCTGCGTGAGTATGTATATTTGTTTGACGACGAAGAAAGCTTTGGTAAAGCCATTGAAGCTGCGTCATCTGAAACCGATGCAAAACGCCGTAAGCGCCTGAAATTTGCCAGCCAGATGCGCGAGACTCATTCGTTTGAGGCCAGAGTCCGAACTATTCTGGAAGTGGTCGAAACACTTCCCGTTGAAGGCGAACATAAAACCGCAGCGGAGGTCAGCCAGTGAAAAAAGCTTGTCCCGCCTGCGGTGGACCTGAACGCCGCTATCCCGCGCTGAACAAGTGCGGGCCTGAACTGCCGATGCCCTGCCGGAGAGTCCAAAAATGGTTCAATTAACGCTTCCCAAGAATTCCCGTATCACGACAGGAAAAACCTGGCCCAGGCCGGACGGCGCCCGCAACGTGCGCAAGTTTCAGATTTATCGCTGGAACCCGGATGACGGGCAGAACCCGCGCGTGGATACGTATTTCGTTGATATGGACGATTGCGGCCCGATGGTTCTGGACGCGCTGATTTATATCAAGAACAAAGTGGATCCGACCTTGACGTTCCGCCGCTCGTGCCGTGAAGGCATCTGCGGTTCCTGCGCAATGAATATCGACGGGATCAACACGCTGGCTTGTATCTACGGCATGGATGAGATCAAGGGCGACGTGAAGATTTATCCTCTGCCGCACATGCCGGTGGTCAAGGATCTGATCCCCGACCTGACGCATTTCTACGCGCAACACGCCTCCATCATGCCGTGGCTGGAAACCAAGACCAACCGCCCGGCGAAAGAGTGGAAGCAATCCATCGAGGATCGCAAGAAATTGGATGGCCTTTACGAATGCGTTATGTGCGCCAGCTGCTCGACATCCTGCCCCAGTTACTGGTGGAACGGTGATCGTTACCTAGGCCCCGCCGCTCTGCTGCACGCCTATCGGTGGATCATCGACAGCCGGGACGAGGCCACGGGCGAGCGCCTGGATGAATTGGAAGATCCGTTCAAGCTGTATCGCTGCCATACGATCATGAACTGCGCCAAGACTTGCCCCAAGGGGCTTAATCCGGCCAAGGCTATTGCCGAGATCAAGAAAATGATGGTTGAGCGCGCCGTTTAATCGAAACACGACAATATGCGCTTGCCGCCTTGCGGCAAGCGCATTGCCCGTCTGCAAAATTGTATGATGTAGCGGTGACCCTGCAGCTATATCTTTGCGACAGGGAGGAGTGACAGGATCTAACGGGGTCACTCCGATGAAAAAATCTAAAGACAACAAAAAGATCAACGCGTCCGAAGCATTGGAAATTCTGGGTCAGGCCTGGGCCTATTACACGCCGGAACCTGTGCTGAGGCTGGCTGAGGGTGAGCCTGAGTTGTTCGAATACGCAAACGCAGCTTGATGCGCGCGGCAAGGGCAACCCTCTTGAAATTCACCGGCAGATGAGCAAAGCAGAACCATGCCAGTTCTTCTGCTTTTGCTCGCTGCGGGTGTTATTGCCTATTTCTTTTGGAGGTCGCGCCATTCGTCTCTGACCCGGGATTGCCGGTGGCGTCAGCATCTGAAAGAGGGCACGTGGTCCTGCGCGTTTTGTGGGGCCGTTGTCCAAACAAATGATCAGCCTATGCAATGCCTGAGGAATCAGGCTTAGCCGGAACGCCGAGGCTTTTCAGGTCGGGCGATATGAGGCACTCTGGCCAAAAAGCTGGATGGACTGAAGATGGCTCTGCCCCCTGAAGATGCTGCGGCCCGTCGGGCGATAAAACCGGTGATCTGTTATCCTAATGACACTTTGCCCATACCTGATCTTGCGCTGTACCGGCGCGTCCGAAAGGATGCGATAAAGACGGATGTGGTGTTGGTGCCCCCGCGCGATGCCCGGTGTTTCGAGGTGCCGGCGGGTCATTTCTTTCGCATCACTTCTGTCGAAGGGCCGCAGGTCGGCGATCTGAATATATGGAATCTCAACGACTTATCGGAACGATTCTATTCCGGAAAGTCCCGCGCCCTGCATGGCACGCATCTGACAGTCGGAGAGCGGATGTGGTCAAGCTTTCCCAACCTGCGCCCTTTGGCCACGATTGTCGAAGACACGCTGGACTGGTACGGGATCGACGAATTTGGCGGGTCCGTACATGATGTGATTGGAACCCGGTGTGATCCTTACACCGGAAACCTGTTGTCGGGGACGCAATACCACCATTGCTGCCACTCCAATCTGACCCGCGCACTGGCGGACCATCTGGGAATTGAGATGTCCGAGGCTGAGCAGGCAGTTCACGACGTCCTTAACGTTTTCATGTGCACCGGATTCACGCGAGATACCGGTCAGTATTTCATGAAGGCGTCACCCGTCCGTCCGGGCGATTACCTGGAGTTCTTTGCCGAGATCGACCTGTTAGGCAATCTGAGCGCATGTCCGGGCGGGGATTGTTCATCCGTGCATTCTTCGGATACCGCAACCTGCCATCCGTTGCTGGTTGAAGTCTTTGCCCCGTTGGACGGTGCGCTGGACGGCTGGGCAAGCCCTGATCCGAACGGTTATAACCGGTCGCATGGGCGTTAGCCTGACGGGGCAACAAGGGGCGAAAGGATCGCCCCTAGCTTGGTCACGTCGCGTCCGGGAACGCGGCTTGCAATGCGATTTCGACCATGTCGCCAAAGCTGCTTTCACGTTCTGACGACGGCAGTGCCTCGCCGGTCAGCAAATGGTCTGAAACGGTCAGAACCGCCAGCGCCCGGCATTTGTGGCGGGCGGCCAGAATATACAGCTCTGCGGCTTCCATCTCGACGCCCAGAATCCCGTGCCGGACCATCTGTTCATTCAGATCGGGACGCTCATCGTAGAATACGTCCGACGAATAGATGCCGCCGACATGCGTGGTCGTGCCCTTGGCTTGCGCGGCGCTGGCTGCGGCCTGCAACAAGCTCCAATCGGCGCAGGGGGCAAAATTCAGCTCTTTCATGATCCCGCGCGAAGGCGTGCTGAGCGTGGTCGAGGTCATGGCCAGAATAACGTCACGGATATTGACGTTGTCCTGCATTCCGCCGCACGAGCCGATGCGGATCAGGGTTTTCGCGCCATAATCACGGATCAGTTCATTGACGTAAATTGACAGGGACGGCATTCCCATGCCGCTGCCCTGAATGGTTACAGGATTTCCCTTCCAGGTGCCGGTAAAGCCCAGCATTCCGCGCACGTCATTGATTTTTCTGACATCCGTCAGAAACGTTTCCGCCGCCCATTTTGCCCGGTACGGATCACCGGGCAAAAGAACGGTTTCAGCGATTTCACCTTTTTCAGCGCCGATATGAATAGTCATTTTCCGGCCAGCCCTGTCAGATTTCCAGATCTGCGATATCCGCGCCCGATTTCAGCGCGTCATGTACCCATTGCGGTTTGCGACCGCGGCCAGACCAGGTCTGTTCGGGTGCGGCCGGATTACGGTATTTTGCCTTGGCTTTTGAGCCTTTGGGTCCACGCGGCGCGTCGCTCGACAATTCGGCCAGTGAAAACCCAAATTCGGCGGCAGCTTGTTCTGCCGCTTTCAAGGCGTTTTGGCGCTCGCGTTTTTCCGCTGTTTTAAGTGCCTTTTCGATCTGATCGCGCAATTCCAACAGGTCCTTGCGGGACATATTGTCCAGATTGATCCCCATTATTTCTCTCCCATTCATTTATTTTACGAAAGGCCAATTGGCCTTTCGCATCCCGAACAATGCCGTAATCCATTCATTCGGGTTTGGGAATAGAAACTGGGAATTAATCTCGGTTTTGTGCGTTATTCTGCTGCAAGGTTTTTTGGATCGGCCAAGGTGACAATATCGCCCATGATCGCATTCAGTTCGAAATTTTTTGGCGTGTAAATTCGGGCAACGCCAAATGATTTCAGTTTTGCCGCATCGTCATCCGGAATAATGCCGCCGACAATGACCGGGATATGATCCAGTCCGGCTTCGCGAAGCCGGGCCATGACATCCTGTACCAGCGGCAGGTGGCTGCCGGAGAGGATCGACAGGCCAATGACATGAGCGTCGTCCTCGATCGCAGCCGTCACGATTTCCTCGGGCGTAAGGCGGATGCCCTCATAGCTGATATCCATACCGCAATCGCGGGCACGGAAGGCGATTTGTTCGGCTCCGTTGGAATGACCGTCCAGCCCCGGCTTGCCAACCAGGAACTTTAGACGCCGCCCCAGCTTGTCGCTGACCGCGTCCACTGCGGCCCGCAGATCCTCCAGGCCTTCGGTCTTGTTCGAGACCGAGCCCGACACGCCCGTCGGGCCGCGATAGGTGCCGTACACCTTGCGCATCTCTTCGGCCCATTCGCCGGTTGTTACGCCCGCTTTGGCGGCGGCAATCGAGGGTTCCATGACGTTGGCCCCGGATTGCGCAGCCTCGCGCAACGCCGCCAGAGCCGCTGCGACCGCGTTGTCGTCGCGGTCCGCCCGCCATTCGTTCAGCCGCCCGATTTGCTCCTGTTCAACCGCCGGGTCGACGACCATGATGCCGCCATCTTCGGTTTGCAGCGGCGAAGGTTCGCCTTCGGTCCATTTGTTCACGCCGACCACGACGGTCTCATTGCGCTCGATGCGGTTCAGGCGATCCGCGTTGGAATCCACCAGCCGCGATTTCATGTATTCGATCGCGGCAACAGCACCGCCCATCGATTCGAGGTTTACCAGTTCGGCCCGCGCACCCTTTTTCAACTCTTCGACCTTTGCATCCACGGCCGGGTTGCCGTCGAACAGGTCGCCAAACTCAAGCAAGTCGGTTTCATAAGCCAGAATTTGCTGCATCCGCATCGACCATTGCTGATCCCAGGGCCGTGGCAAACCCAATGCTTCGTTCCAAGCAGGCAACTGCACCGCCCGGGCGCGCGCCTTTTTCGACAACGTCACGGCCAGCATCTCAATCAGGATGCGATAGACGTTGTTTTCCGGCTGTTGCTCGGTCAGACCAAGAGAGTTCACCTGAACGCCATAGCGGAATCGGCGGAATTTGGGGTCTTCGACCCCATACCTTTGTTGCAGGATTTCATCCCAAAGGTCGACGAATGCCCGCATTTTGCACATTTCAGTGACAAAGCGGATTCCCGCATTCACAAAGAACGAAATCCGTCCGCACAGCGCGGGGAAGTCTTCGGCCGGAACGCGCGGGCGCAGTTCGTCCAGAACGGCGATAGCGGTGGCCAGCGCATAGGCCAGTTCCTGTTCAGGTGTCGCGCCAGCCTCTTGCAGGTGATAGGAACACACGTTCATCGGGTTCCACTTCGGCACGTTGGTGTAGCAGTATTCGGCCACGTCCGCGATCATCTTCAGCGACGGTTTCGGCGGGCAGACATAGGTGCCGCGGCTCAGGTATTCCTTGATCAGATCGTTCTGAACCGTGCCCTGCAGCTTGGAGACATCCGCGCCTTGTTCTTCGGCCACGGCGATATAAAGCGCCAGCAGCCAGGGCGCGGTGGCGTTGATCGTCATCGAGGTGTTCATCTGCTCCAACGGAATCTGGTCGAACAGAACCCGCATGTCACCCAGATGGCAGACGGGCACACCCACTTTACCCACCTCGCCCCGTGCCAGCGTATGATCGCTGTCATACCCCGTTTGAGTCGGCAGATCGAAGGCAACGGACAGGCCGGTCTGCCCTTTGGCCAGGTTGCTGCGATACAGCGCGTTCGAGGCCTGTGCGGTGGAATGACCAGCATAGGTTCGGATGAGCCAGGGGCGGTCTTTCTGCATCTGCGTCATGGGTGGGCCTCGCGTTTGGGTGGGCAACATAATTTCGTCTAAGGGTTCTAAAGCGCAATTTTTGGGATATGTCAATTCGCTGCGTTGCGGCATCCCGAATTGTTCAGATTGTAGGTGTTTTGGAATAATGGCACTGTGCCGCCATGACGCAGACCGTGGAACTTCCGCTTTGGCTGTTTGTACTGATCGTGGTCTTCGCTGCGGTCACTTTTGCGTCGCATTTTCTGTTCCCGTCGGTGCGCTGGTTTTTTCGCCGCCGCCTGGAGCGGGCCGTGTCGCGCCTGAACCAGCGGCTGCAAAGACCAATTCAGCCGTTCAAGCTGGCTCGGCGGCATGACATGATCGAAAGGCTTATCTACGACCCACAGGTTGGCTATGCGGTGCAGCAACATGCACGTGAACAAGGTATCCCCGAAGGCGTTGCTTTCGAGCAGGCCCGCCGCTTTGCCCGCGAGATCGTTCCGTCGTTTTCAGCCTTTGCCTATTTCAGCTTTGCCATCCGTATCGCGCGCCTGCTGAGCAACGCGTTTTACGAAGTCCGACTGAGCCATCAGGATGAGGACGCCTTAAAGAAAATAGATCCCGACGCGACGGTTGTCTTTGTCATGAACCATCGAAGCAACATGGATTATGTACTTGTCACTTACCTGGCAGCGCAGCAATCGGCACTGTCTTACGCGGTCGGAGAATGGGCGCGCGTCTGGCCGCTGAGCCGCCTGATCCGGGCGATGGGCGCGTATTTCATCCGGCGAAAGTCGGGAAGTGACCTCTACCGTCATGTACTGGCTTGTTATGTGCGTCATGCAACCGAGGCCGGTGTTACGCAGGCGATGTTCCCCGAAGGCGGGCTGAGCCTGACCGGCGCATTGGGGCGGCCCAAGCTTGGCTTGCTTAAATACATCATAGACGGGACCACATCCGATGGACGGGATGTGGTCTTTGTTCCCGTGGCGCTGAATTACGATCGTGTACTGGAAGATACGATTCTGACCCGGGCCGCGCTGGGAAGCGAGCGGCGCTTTCGCGCAAGGATCGGGGTTGTGACGCGTTGGATGCTCAAGCAGGTCTGGCGGCGCATTATTGGTCGATACACAAGGTTCGGCCTTGCCTCTGTGCGCTATGGCGAGCCTGTTTCGCTGCGGGCCTATCGGGCAGGTGGCAGCAAGGACCTGATGACCGATCTCGCACGTCTGCTGATGGCGCGTATTGGTGAGGCGATACCCCTGGTGCCTGCGCCTGCAGCCTGTTGGCTTGTGCGCGAACATGGTGAGATGTCCGGTGCAATGCTGACCGACCTGATCGCCCGCTTCATGCAGCGGGACGGAGGCGGATCCGAATCCAACAGCGATGCGATAACGTCCGCTGTCAACCAGTTGGTCGAGCGCAGGGTATTGCGACAGGTTGACGGAAAAATCTCATCCTCAGGGCAAAGATTGGATCTTCTGAACTACTATGCCGCCTCTGCGCCAAAGGAAATCGAGACGTATTATGCTGCAGAAGCGAAAGGTCTTTCTGCAACTGCTGGGTCATAAAATTACAAAAACAGTGTCAATATCTATTGCAATGTTACTCGATGGCCAATATTCCATCGGTTAACGGGCGCGATTCTGCGTCGCGGCAAACGAACTGATTAAAGGAGGCCAACATGGCTCTGGACACCGACAGCGGTATCGCGTCGTACGAGGCACCTGAAAAAGACCTCTATGAGATGGGTGAGATCCCTCCGATGGGGTATGTCCCCAAGAAAATGTATGCCTGGGCCATCCGCAAAGAGCGCCATGGCGAGCCTGACACTGCCATGCAGCTGGAAGTGGTTGATGTGCCTGTATTGGACAGCCACGAGGTGCTGGTTCTGGTGATGGCCGCAGGTGTCAACTACAATGGCGTCTGGGCGTCGCTGGGCAAGCCGATCAGCCCGTTTGATGGCCACGGCCAGCCGTTTCACATCGCAGGTTCCGATGCTTCGGGTATCGTCTGGGCCGTGGGCGACAAGGTCACACGCTGGAAAGTCGGCGATGAGGTCGTGATCCACTGCAACCAGGATGACGGTGATGACGAGCACTGCAATGGCGGCGATCCGATGTACTCGCCCAGCCAGCGTATCTGGGGCTATGAGACTCCGGACGGCTCGTTCGCGCAGTTCACCAACGTTCAGGCTCAGCAGCTGATGCCGCGACCCAAGCACCTGACTTGGGAAGAAAGCGCCTGCTACACGCTGACGCTGGCAACCGCATACCGGATGCTGTTCGGTCACGAGCCGCATGACCTGAAGCCGGGTCAGAACGTTCTGGTTTGGGGCGCGTCGGGTGGTCTGGGCTCTTACGCGATCCAGTTGATCAATACAGCCGGCGCGAATGCGATCGGTGTGATATCAGACGAAAGCAAGCGTGACTTTGTCATGGGGCTGGGCGCCAAGGGTGTACTGAACCGCAAGGACTTCAATTGCTGGGGTCAGCTGCCCACCGTGAACACGCCGGAATATGCTGAGTGGTTCAAAGAGGCCCGCAAGTTTGGCAAAGCGATCTGGGACATCACCGGCAAGGGTGTGAACGTCGACATGGTGTTCGAACATCCGGGCGAAAGCACCTTTCCGGTCTCGACATTCGTCGTCAAAAAAGGCGGCATGGTTGTGATCTGTGCCGGCACCACCGGCTATAACCTGACCTTCGACGTGCGTTACATGTGGATGCACCAGAAGCGACTTCAGGGGTCTCACTTCGCGCATCTGAAACAAGCCGCCTCGGCCAACCAGCTGATGGTCGAACGCCGTCTTGATCCCTGCATGTCCGAGGTCTTTTCCTGGAACGAATTGCCTGCTGCGCACATGAAGATGATGCGCAACGAACACAAGCCCGGGAACATGTCCGTTCTGGTGCAGGCACCGAGAACCGGTATGCGCACACTGGAAGAGGTTCTGGACGCGCGCGACTAAGTCCACGAAAGCCAATTTCAGCGCCCGCGAATCACATTTTTGGTTCGCGGGCGTTTCTTATTTTAGAGGGACTTCAATGCTTTCAGAGAGTTGCAATATCGGTCCCCGCTATTTTTGGGGAGTAGAAAGCAGTGAATATGCGAAAAAACACTATGCATGCTATGGTTGTGTTAACCCTTCGTTAACCGTTTCGGAGAGACCCTGATGGCGCAAAATGAGTGGATACTGGACGTATTGTCGGACCTCAACGCCTTTGCTTCGGCAAACGGTTTGACCGCGCTGGCCGAGCAGCTTGACGATACCAGGCTGATCGCAGCGGCCGAAATCGCGTCCATGAAGAATGAGGTGCGGGCGCCGGCGGATGGTCACAAGACTCGATTTGAGCCAGATCCTGGAGGATTTGGAAAACACCAGCACGCTTGATGAGCTAAGCGCTATCGCTGTTCATCTCAGAGACAAGCTGCAGATTGAACACATCATCTATCACTGGGTTGATGGGGCAGGGGACCAATACGGATATACGACCTATCCCGACGCCTGGGCCGAGCGATATCAGGAAAAGAACTATCACCGGATCGACCCGGTCATAATCGGGTGCTTCCAGCGATTTCATCCTGTTGACTGGAAATCACTGGACTGGTCCGGAAAGGTCGCCAAGGCTTTTCTTCTGGACGCGCAGCAGCACGGCGTCGGCAATCAGGGTTACTCCATCCCGATCCGCGGTCCCAACGGCCAGTTTGCTCTGTTTACAGTGAACCATTCCTGCGATGACGAAACCTGGCAGGATTTCATCTCCGAAAATGGACGTGGCCTGATTCTGATTGCCCATTACTTCAACCGAAAGGCGCTGGAGTTTGAGCGTGAGCGGCAACCGGACGCTCCACGTGCCCTGTCCCCGCGCGAGATTGACGCGATGACCTTGCTTGCGCTGGGCTATAGTCGCGCTCAGGTCGCGCACTCCCTGTCGATTTCGGAACACACGCTGCGTGTCTATATTGAAAGCGCGCGGGCAAAGCTGGGCGCACAGAATACCACCCATGCCATCGCCACGGCCCTCAGCCGGGGACTGATCGTGGTTTGATGGCCTGCGGTTCCGGTTTGTCTTTGTGGATGAGCAGGTGCTCAGCCTTTAGGGCCGGACGAATTTTGCATTACCGACCGAACGCACGCTCGTGGCTGGGGGGCGTTGTTGTGTCTGTCCGGTCGAAGAGGCTTGATTGAGAATCCCGCAGGCGACACCGTCGCCATTTGGATCGTTGCGTTCATGATACCCTGGTTGGCCCCGGACGAATGGTCCCGGGACAATCTTCAGAACGGTGTCACACCCCGCCATCGCCACAAGATGAATAATGGCGTCGTTTCTTTCGTACTCGGACGTCCGCAAATAGATGTTGACGGCGACCAGTGCCGTAGTCAGGGGCAGGGCCAGAACCATGAACAGAATGCGGATCGGGGACAGAGCCCTTTTGCGCGTCGCGTCTGCCCGACGATACCGGTGAGCGGCGCGCGAATTCAGTTCGGGCTCAGGTGGTACGGATCTTTTCAACATTTCGCGCTGATCTTCGCCCGGATTTGTGGCAAAGCTTTGGCCTCGGAATGGCGAATGCTGAAGGACTGAATATCAGCGTACTACGTGAACCGCGCAGGCCGCATGGCGCACCACATGGTTGGCGGTTGATCCAAGCAACAGATCCTGCATGCCCGGTCGGTGGGAAGCTATGATGATCAGATCAGGTTTGTGCTCCTGCGCCCAATCCAGAATGGTCCGGCCGGAATGCCCTTCGACCACAACGCCCCGCGCGTTGGGAATATTTGCTGCCAGTTTGTCCAACTCGGCTTGAATGGCCCTGCGGGCTTCGGTCAGATATTCCGTCGGCATGTACGAGATCGCGTAGCTTGGAATATGTTCAACGACATGCAGCAGCGTGACCTTTGCCTCAGGGGTCGCCAGAATTTGCGCCAGTTTCAGTGGTCCGGACGTGTCACGTTCGACATCGAACGAAATGGGTACAAGAATGTTGTGATACATGACACGAGCCTCCGTTTCAGGTTTTCAAACTGAACCCAAGTTCAGTTGTGGTCTTTGATTCAGGTCAGGATCAGCCGAATGTTTCCGCGACATCATACATGACCGGTTCGAAACTTTTGCACAGCTCATTGATCTTGCGGTTCCGGTCGCGCATCTCGGGAGTGCGGAGCATGGCAAGGAAGTCTTCGCGGCGTTCCCATTGCGAGTAGTTTGCGATCCTGGTTTGGGCATCGTTGACGTGCAGACCGGCGGATACGAAACCCGGTTGTTTTGAGATGAATTCCGCATAGGCATCCGTCAGCGCCTCAAGCAGGTCCTGACAGGTCCCCGGTGTCATTTCGAATGTGGTGATAACAGTCTGAACGCTTGCGGATTTTGAAATCTGTAGCATCTGGAATCTCCTTTGGCTTTTCTCAGCCTAACACAGGAACCGGAAACGTCTCGTGTTTCGTTTTGTGTCTTCGGGAATTAGTTTCCAGAAAACAAACGAAAAACTAACGATCCGTTAACCATGCTCGGGGAAGGTGCGGTCATGATCCGCATCTTGCTTTTCCTTTTTCTGATGACATTGGCCGGTCCGGTTTTTGCCGGGGCCTGGCTGAGGGAACAGAATACCGGCTTTGTCGCGGCTGCAATCACGGGATTCAGGACCGAGGACGGCAGCTACGAATACAAATCGTCACTTTATGCAGAATGGGGGTTACGCCCCGGACTGACGATTGGGCTAGACGCCGAGGAGCACCAACACCTTTATGGCCACGCTTTGATTTTCGCCCGTACTCCGGTCGCGGATCTTGGGCGCAAAGGTCGGTTTGCCGCCGAATTTGGTGTCGGCGCACATCACCGGCAAAAAAGCGCGTGGGCCTTGTACAAGGCGACTGTGTCTTACGGAAATGGGTTTGAAAGCGGTTGGGGAAATGGCTGGATCGCGATCGACGCAGCTTTGGAATACCGCACGCACGATGCGCTGTTTCGCAAACTTGATCTGACGGCGGGGCTGTCATCTCAGCGATGGATCAATCCACTGCTGCAGCTTGAAAGCACATATACCCCCGGCCGTCCGGTTTATTGGAGCGCACGGCCGTCAGTGATGATCCGCCGAAAGGGCGGGAGTACAACTTGGGTTGTTGGTGCCGAACGGAATGCCTTCCAAAGCAACGTCGGGATCAAATTTGCCTTGTGGCGCGACTTCTGATGCGGCGGGAGTTGGCCGTCCTCCAGGGACGGCCATGTCGGCCTCAGCTGTCCATGCGTAGGGTAACGGATACTTCCCCGCTAAGTTGCTCTGGCCAGCGGAGGATCACGTCGCGAGCGCCAAAACCCTGTTCGAGCTCGGCATATGGGCTCGCGTGGCTCACACTGCCAAACACCGTTCTCAGGGGACCAAGCGTGGTTACGGCGTCGCATCCCCGAGATTTGCCCGCGAATGGGAGTTTGCCCACCGACAACACACCCCATGCAAAGGATGGCGTCTGTTGCTTGTGCCGCACCCGAACCGGGTTCTCTGAATCCGTCAGCGTTCCGTGGAATGTATTGTGTTGGAACGTGACATTCATGTGCGCGTTATTGTTCAGGTCCGCAAAGCTCGTGTCCACGCGTTCGGCCTTGTAGATACTCCCGCTCGAAGACCGGAACTTGTTTCCGGTGACGATGAAGCCGTTCAGGAAGTGGCCGGGGCCGTGCGGTCGGATAACGATGAAACTGAACCATGACGGCGCCTCGCTACAGTAAAAAATATTGTCTGTGATACTCAGCGCGCTGAAGGAATAGCCGGACGTATAGGTCGGAGCGGCATCCCGTTCATTCGTCCATTCGAAGTAGCAATTGTCGATGTAGTTCTCAGCAATGGTCGAACTGTTGTAAGTGCGCGTCAGGATCAACCCGGCGGTTCGCAACCCCTGCGGAATGCTGTCGCCCTGAAAGAAATGATTGCCCAGAATCAAGTTGTTGGTGCCGCCCAACAGAGCAAAATGCAGGAACCGAACCGCCCGATTGTGCCGCAGTTTGACATCATTCGCTGTTGCATTGAGGGCGATCGACCGGCGATCGGTAACGTTCAGGGACTCCTCGGCGGACAGGAACTGGCAATTGTCGATCAGCATGCCCTGACAACCGGTTCCGATGGATGTGATCCCCCGATCCATGGGACGGCTGATAAAGCAATTGCTTACCGCAAACGTGCTGCCGGATGGAGCCAGACGAATGGCGCTACATCTGCTGTTGCACTGAAATTCGATTTCTTCCAGGCCGAACTTCCGCAGCGTGTCGAAGCCGCTGAAATCAAGCAGATACTTGAAGCTGGTGAAGGTGAAGGTCTGTGTGCCAGCAGCATTGTAAATCGGCGCGTTCAGCGTGATTTCACCGGCACCCTCGTTCTTCGAGCGGACGTAGATCTCGCGCCCGACACCATTGCCCTGAACCAGAGCACCAACCGGAATATTCGCAACGTTGGCGACATTTGTCAGCCGGGTTTGGTCCGCAGGGTTGTAGGTTGCGACCGAGGTGAAGATCTCGGTGTCCCAGGTCGAGCTGCTTTTGACGTCAAACTGACCATTGCGGATCACGCGCCGGGTTGAAAAACCACTTTGCTTATTGGGAACGGCAGCGGCCATGTCGATGGGCTGGCTGACCGAAATCTTGCGCCCGCCCATATCCAGCGATTCATGATCTGAATTGTTCAGCAAAGCCTGAAACGCTTTTTTGAAAGCAAGCTCTTCATCGCCAAAGGCCGATATATAAGTCGGCAGGTCAAAACCTTGGGTCAGCAACAGCATCTTGTCGTCGGGCATTGTAACGGTGCCCTCAAAATCAACTTCTGACACGATGGTTGTGTTTTCTGCCAGCAAATAAGTACCCTGCGGCACAAACACACGACGGCCCCCCGCCGCCTGATCGGCTGCTTCGAACGCAAGGGAATCGTCCACAACCCCATCGCCGACTGCGCCGAAATCCGTGACATCCACGATGCTGATCATATCGCGCAGAAAAACACTCGTGATGTCGGTGATCTGAAGATCGTCAATGCGCACCACGGCCCCATTTGGCCCGTCGATATCCAGACCGAAATGTCCATACATTGCCTGTGCGCCCCACGCCATGTCGACGCCAGCCCGCTGACCAGTTCCGACTATGGCGGTAATCTCATGAACTGTGCCGTACCCCGACAATTGCGTGGCAGGCCCCTGTTCGACGACACCGGTCACGTGCACGTCGCCGGCACCACCGGCCCACCCTGCGATCCTGACGGTGGGCAAGGGACCACTGATGGCTTTGACCCGTGCCTTGATTTGCAGGTAACAGCCGGGCAGCAATGGCGTCTGCCCCATATAGCGCAAGTGTTGGGTCGTGCTCACTTTGAGGATTTCAAGACATCCGGCAAAGTTCGGATCCGAGGGCACAAATGCGCCCGTACCCGACCCGGCATATGTCGGAGACCCCGGGGTGCCATCGCCACTTGACCAGACGCCCAAACCATCTGCGAACTGAGGCGGCATAAACACGATGCCGTCGGTGATTGCCTTGTTCATTCGAATCCCTTTCCCAAGCGCTGCCGATCAGATTGCAGCGCGCACCAGACCATTGCCCGGGTGAATTCCGGGCGCGAAAGTCTGGATAACGAATGGGGATTAACCGGGTCTCATGTCACCGTGACGGTCGTGTTGCGTCAGGCTGCGGGGTCTGCTTTCCCCAGCAACTGAACCGCGTTGATTTTCCAGCCGTCTTCCTGCTGAACCATCTGATAGTCCAGGATATGGGTTTGGCCGCGACCATCCACGATCAGAACTTTCTGCCACAACGCCCCGGCAATTTCGCGCAGTTCCAGAAACCGCAGGTCCGACGGGCGCCAGACCATCGGATATCCATTGCGAACCATTGCCCCGAAATTATCGGGGTTTCGGAACAGACGCTGGATATTCGGGCTGGCGAAAGTAAAGGCGGTATCAAAATCATCGACTTTGAACGCCTGAATCTGCGCCGCTATATTTGCCTCGATTTCGGAGTTCTGGGCAAAAACGCCCGTAGCCACTGCGACAGATAACGATAAGGCAAGTAATGAACGACGCATGGGGTCACCTCCTGACGGAAGGGTAGCCCCATGCGGGATCAGGTCAAATCAGGCCAGTTCTCCGGCCAGCGCTTTTTCGATCAGCGCGATGGTTTCAGGCACGCCATAGAGCGCAATGAAGCCGCCGAAACGCGGCCCCTGAGAGGCGCCAAGCAACACTTCGTACAAGGCGGTGAACCAGCCGCGCATCGGATCAAACCGCTCGCGTCCGATGGAATAAACCACTGACTGCAGCGCCTCATCTTCAATCGGGCCGTCATAAACCTCCAGCGCGGCTTTCAGCGCTTCCAGCGCCTCGCGTTCCTGATCCGTCGGTGCGCGATGTTTGCGGGTCGGCTTGACGAAATCATTGAAGTAACGCACCGCAAAGCCTGCCGCCTGATCCAAGTCGGGATGCGTCTCGGCCGTGGCCTCCGGCGCGTAGCGACGGATAAAGCCCCACAGCGCTTCTTTGTCTTCGGCACCAGATACCGATGCCAGATTCAGTAGCATCGCGAACGGAACCATCAGCGTGGATTCAGGGACATCCCCACCATGGATATGCCAAACGGGGTTGTTCAATTGTGCCTTCAGATCCTGCCCCGGATAAGCGCGCAGCTGCTGATGATACTCATCATAGGCCTTTGGGATCACGTCGAAATGCATCCGTTTCGCCGTCTTGGGTTTTTGATACATGAAATAGGCCAGCGACTCGGTCGGCGCATAGGTCAGCCACTCATCAATCGACACGCCATTGCCGGAGGATTTAGAGATCTTCTGCCCGTTCTCATCCAGAAACAGCTCGTAAGAAAAATGCTCGGGCGCGCGACCACCCAGGGCCCGGCAGATTGCGTCGTAGATTTTCTCGTTGGTGGCATGTTCCTTGCCATACATCTCGAAATCCACACCCAGCGCCGCCCAGCGCGCACCGAAATCCGGCTTCCACTGCAGTTTGACGTGGCCACCGGTGACAGGAACCGTCCATTCCTTACCAGTCTCATCGTCAAAGGTCACAGTATAGGTCTCGGCGCAGACCTTTTTCATCGGCACATACATCACCCGCCCGCTTTCGGGGTGCAGCGGCAGGAAGATCGAATAGGTCTGCTGGCGCTCTTCCCGGAGGCTTTTGAGCATGATCGCCATGATCTCGTCATAACGCTCGACCGCACGCTTGAGCACTTCGTCAAACTGCCCGGACTCATAAAATTCCTTGGCCGAGTAGAACTCGTACTCGAAACCAAACGTGTCCAGAAACCGCCGCAGCATCGCATTGTTATGCTCGCCGAAGCTGTCATATTCACCAAACGGATCAGGCACCGAGGTCAGCGGGCGTTGCAGATGCTGCTCCAGAATCTCGGGGTTCGGCACATTGGTCGGCACCTTGCGCATCCCGTCCAGATCGTCCGAGAAGCAGATCAGCTTGGTAGGAATATCCGACAACGCTTCGAATGCGCGCTTGACCATCGTGGTCCGCGCGACCTCGCCGAAGGTTCCGATATGCGGCAGACCGGACGGGCCATAGCCGGTCTCGAACAGCACATACCCCTTATCCGGAGCCCCTTTCTGATAGCGTTTGAGCAACCGACGCGCCTCTTCAAAGGGCCAGGCCTTGGACGACATCGCGGTTTCACGCAGGTCAGACATTTGCTTTGAACTCCATAGGGAAATGCGCAGGTCGCCCGATGCGACCAACCCGGCCTCTCCTATTGTGCCGGTGCAGCATGAGTCAATAAAGGGCGTTCGTTTTCCCGGCAAATTCGAGCCGTCTGCCAAATGCACAGGGGTAAAACACTGAAAAAGGGCAGGCGACCACGGCTTTACTCGTCGCGCAGCACAATTATTATTTTATATCGGATAACTTGGGTTACACGGAGGCGATCAAGATGCGGATTGCAAAGACTGCGGCTCTGGCGATGTTGATCGTCATACCGGGGATAGCACAGGCGGTCGGTTTTGGCATTGCCGTGCGGCCCGCGTTTCGGACCACGGTGACGCCGCTGCCAAACGGTGTCTACGAGGTTGCCGCGATCGGCACTTCTGCCCCGGTGGCGTACTGGTGCGGCATAGGGGATTATGCAATCCGGACGCTGAGAACCAAATCCAACCAACGCATATATATTGCCGGCGCCTATGTGCCCAAAGCAAGGACTGTACAGTTCTCGCTGACACCGCCCGAGGGTGCCGATACCAGCCCGGGCTATTCCGTCACCGTCAAACGGGTAGGCGCGAACATGACGGCGGCCTCAGCACAGGACTATTGCTATGACAATTTCATGGATTTCGGGTTCTGAACGAGATTGATCAGACCCATTTGGCCATAGGCGGCAGGCTCATCAGAACGGCGTCCGGATCGTGCCCGGTTTCCAGTCCGAATTTGGTGCCCCGGTCGTAGACCAGATTGTATTCCGCATAAAGCCCGCGATGCACAAGCTGAGCGTTCTTGTGGATGTCATCAAACCCCTGGACCCGACGCCTTTCCACCAATGGCAGGAACGCAGGCAGGAATGCGCGGCCGATGTCCTGCGTCAGGGCAAAATCAGCCTGCCAGTCGCCGGTGCAGTAATCATCCATGAAGATGCCGCCAACCCCGCGTGCCCGCTTCCGGTGGGGGATATAGAAATACTCGTCAGCCCAATCCTTCAGCCGCGGGTAATGTCCTGGCCCGTGCGGGTCCAGATGGGCTTTTTGGGTGGCGTGGAAATGCGCAGTGTCCTCGTCATATTCAATGCAGGGATTCAGGTCTGAACCGCCCCCGAACCACCAGGCATGAGGTGTCCAGAACATCCGCGTGTTCATGTGCACCGCCGGTACGTGTGGGTTTTGCATGTGCGCGACAAGGCTGATGCCTGATGCCCAGAACCTGGGATCTTCAGTCATGCCCGGAATACCCTTGCGGGCTGCCATGGCCTGCTGCGCACGCTCGCCCAGTGATCCGTACACGGTCGAGACGTTGACACCGACTTTTTCAAAAACGCGCCCACCGCGCAGGACCGACATCAACCCGCCACCTGCGTCCGATCCATCCTCTGATTGCCGCGTGGTTTGTTTGACTTCAAAACGTCCGGCTGCGGCGTCCGAAAACGGCCCGGTCTCATGTGTATCCTCCAGAGACTCGAACGCATCAACGATTTCATCACGCAATTGGCGGAACCATGCGGCAGCGGCGGATTTTTCGTTTTCGAACATTTGTCTCAGTGCGCTGGAGCGGCGACCGGATCCAGCAGGGTTCGGCCTCCGTCGATTGTCATGATCTGACCGGTAATGAAGCCGGCCGCATCAGAGGCCAGAAACTGCGCGGTTTCCGCCAGTTCGTTCGGAGCAGCAATCCGGGCCAAAGGTGTATGTTTTTCAATGTCTTTGCGAAAATCGCGGTTTTCTTTCAGGGTTGATTGCAGTGACGCGCTCATGACCGAGCCCAATGCGATGGAATTTACGCGGATACGGTTCGGCGCCAGTGCAACTGCCAGAGAGCGCGTCATCTGATCCAGTGCAGCGGTCGAGACAGAATAAGCCAGCAAATCGGGGTGCGTGCGCCGCGCCGCTATGGAAGACAAGTTGATGATCGAACCCGCAGGGCCATCATCCTGATCTTCGGCCTGTTTCGTCATGCGTTTGGCAACCAGCTGACTGAGCCGCAAGGCAGGCATCAGGTTTTGGTTCAGCAAATCACGGACCGAGTCGTCTTCCGCATCCAGCGGGTCCGTCTGCCGGACCTGTCTTGATCCATTGACCAGAATATTCACCTGATCGAAGGCATCGATGGTTGCGGAAAGCAAATTGGCAATGGTCAGCTTCTCGCGCAGATCGCCTGCGAAATACCGAATGTTGCTGTCATCTGCCTGTTCCCCCAACTCCTCGATCAATCGCTTTTCGTCCATATCCGCGAACATGACGTTTGCACCCGCATCCGCAAAATGACGGCCGATTGCCAGACCGACGCCGCTGGCACCGCCTGTTACGATTGCGGTTTTGCCTGAAATGGAAAACGACATGAGCTTCCTCCGGAGGTTTGGCGCAGGTTAACCGGGATCACCGGCGAGGGCGAGAGGCGTGGAACACCTTGAAACGGTTGTCACCGGCGACCTCTTCAACTTGCCTGAAACAGTCTGACAACGTGGCCTCATAGGGCAGATGCCGGTTTGCGACGATCCACAGTTCGCCATTGCGGGTCAGGTTGCGTGCTGCCGCCTTGATAAAGTCCTGGCCCAGCGCAGGTTCAGCGCTTCTTCCGGTGTGAAACGGTGGGTTCATTATCACCGTGTCCAAGGGCTCGGGCGCTGTCCACGTCACGGCATCAGCCCAATGAAAACACGCAACCCGAGAAGTCACGTTAGAGCGGGCGCAGGTCAACGCTGTATGATCGGCCTCAACAAGATGCAGCGTGCGAACTTCGGCTCGTTCCAGCAGTTTGGCCGAAAGAAATCCCCAGCCCGCGCCGAGATCGGCAACCCGAGGCCCCGGATTTTCAGGAAGTACCTGCGCCAGCAATGCCGATGCCGGATCAATACCGTCAGCCGAAAAGACACCGGGGGCTGTTAGATAGCCGTCAGCGTGCTGAACTTCCGGCGCGGCCCAGTCGGAAAAGGCCGTTTTGTCGGACTGGAACCAGAAAATCTTGCCATGCGCCTTTGCAATCGGTCCCTCGACAGGCACCCGTTTGCGAACATCTTTGAGAATGCTGTCAACGCCATTCGTTTTGCCGCCGTCGACGACGACCCTACCGCTGGCATGGTGACACGCCTGATGAATCATGGACCGGGCAAGCGCTTTGGCGCGTGGCAAAAAGACAATTGCGTCCTCGCACGGTTCCTCAGATGCCGACGTGACATCGAAACCCAACGTCGCGAAATGGTCGTGGAAGGGTTTGAAGGGCTGAACCAACTGAGTTCCGCGTGGCAGAGCGGAAAGACTGCAATCCGGCGAAGGGCCGATCACGGTCAGCGGCTGCGACAGCACCAGACCGCTTTCCAGAGCAAGATCAATACGTGACGTCATGTGTGATACCGGCAAGAGGTCCGGCTCGGAGCATCAGGCCCGGCCGCTTTTGCTTACTCTTCTCTTTCCATGGTGCATTGCAGGGGGTGTTGGTGCCTGCGGGCGAAATCCATTACCTGTCCCACTTTGGTTTCGGCGATCTCGTGGCTGAAGACACCCACGACGGCAACACCCTTCTTATGGACCGTCAGCATGATCTCGAACGCCTGCGCATGGGTCATCCCGAAGAATCGCTCCAGTACATGCACCACAAATTCCATCGGCGTGTAGTCGTCGTTCAGCAGCAGAACCTTGTATAATGGCGGACGCTTGGTCTTGGGGCGTGTCTGCACAAGGACCGACGAGTTCGCATCGTCGTCCGATTGGTCAGACATCATCCATTGGTAATGCAGCATCGCGTGTAACAATTCGATTCAGGCTTCGGTTTATCTGAGCGCTTATATAACGTCGTTGGCGTCAGAGGAAAGAGCAAGCGGACGTATCGGAATGCATGAAAAACTGACCACCATCGGCTTCGATGCAGACGACACATTGTGGCACAACGAGCGATTCTTTCAGCTCACCCAAGCCCATTTCGCGGATCTGCTGGCCGATCACGCGGACCGCGATCACTTGATGGATCGCCTGTTGGCTGCCGAAAAGCGGAATATCCGGCACTACGGATACGGTATCAAGGGCTTTACCCTGTCCATGATCGAAACTGCGATCGAAGTGACAGAGGATCGGGTGCCCGCATCCGTCATTCGGCAGCTTGTCAATGCGGGGCAGGAGATGCTGGCCCACCCGATCGAGCTTTTGCCGCATGCGCAGGCCGCCATCGAAGGTGTATGTGAAACCCACCGTGTGGTTCTGATCACAAAGGGAGATCTGATCGATCAGGAAAGGAAACTGGCACAGTCGGGATTGGGCGATCTGTTTGATCACGTGGAAATTGTCTCGGAAAAGACACCGGAGGTTTATCGCGGGATTTTCGAACAGCATGGCGATGGTCCGCTGGCTTCCATGATGGTCGGCAACTCGATGCGGTCGGATGTCGTTGCGCCAATTCAGGCCGGCGCATGGGGCGTTCATGTACCGCACGGGCTGGTTTGGGAGGTCGAGCAGGCAGAAACCCCCAGCGACAATCCGCGATTCCACGAGCTTGCGGATCTGGGCGATCTGGTCGATCTCGTCAGGGGACTGACCTGATGTTGCCAATAGGTCTCAGTTTCATAAATTCTTGATCTACCGTGACCAAACCCGAGTCCGGGGTGTGCATCTAGTGGGCGGATTTGGTCGCGCCGCTACATATTGGGGTTTTGTTAGGCGTCACGAATTGGCGAATTGCCCAGCTTTCGGTTTATTTAGCGACAGCCCTGTGCTAGCCTTGTTGCCAACAAAATAAATGAAGCCGACCGGGAAAACCCGGCGGTGCGAGGCAGACAGAGGCAAAGATCGTGCAGATTCGGCGGACAGTTCCAGCCCGAATGGGCTTATTCCTTACAGCACTGTTGTGGTTACTTGTTTTTGTGCCATTGCAGGCCATTGCAGCACCCTACGCGGCGATGGTGATTGATGCGCGCACCGGTGAGGTTCTTCATTCGCGCAACGCCGATACGCGCCTTCACCCGGCCTCTCTGACCAAGATGATGACGCTATACATTGCGTTCGAGGCGGTGCGTAACGGTGAAATCACGCTGGATACGCCGGTTCGGATCACCAGCAAGGCTGCTTCCGAGCCGCCTTCAAAACTGGGCCTGCGGACCGGACAAACCATCGCGTTCCGCTACCTGATCCGCGCAGCCGCAGTAAAATCGGCCAATGATGCGGCCACGGCCATCGGGATTACTCTCAGCGGGTCCGAGGCAGCCTTTGCCCGCCGCATGACGCGGACGGCCAAGGCGATGGGGATGAGCCGCACGACCTTCAAGAACGCGCATGGCTTGACCGAGTCGGGTCATTTGTCGACAGCCCGCGACATGACAACGCTGGGGCGCCATCTGCTTTATGATTATCCGCAGTACTATAACCTGTTTTCGCGTCAGTCGACGCATGCGGGCATTAAGACCGTGCCCAACACCAACCGCCGGTTGCTGGCTGCGTACAAAGGCGCGGACGGGATCAAAACCGGATACACACGGGCTGCGGGCTTCAACCTCGTTGCATCGGCCAAGCGCAAGGATGAACGGATCATTGCAACTGTCTTTGGCGGCAAGTCGGGCGCGTCGCGCAACGCCAAGGTGGCCGAACTGCTGGACATGGGTTTCCGCCGGGCTCCTTCGCGCGCGCCAATTCGCAAACCCGCACGTCCTGCCTATGCAGGAAACGCCGGGCTGGGCAGCGCTACGCAGGTCGCCAGCCTTGTAGGCGCGCCGGAAAAAAGCCTGCGACCGGTCCTTCGCCCAACCGCTGGTGGTGCGGTGCAGGTGGCAGGAACCGTCGCCGAAACAGCAGCCGAGAACGGAGAGCGTATTCAGGACGGGATAGCGGCAGCGATTGCGGCGGCAGATATCGCGCCGACCGCACCTCCTGTCGAAAATTCGGACACGCGTCCGGCGCTTCGCCCGGACAATCTGGTTTTGGCGTCGGCCGAACCTGCAAAGGAGCCCGAACCCGAGCAGGAGGTCGTTACCCGCCTGTCTACGTCAGGTGGGCACCTTTGGGGCGTGAACGTGGGACGCTACACAACCCGGTATGAAGCTGAGAAGATTCTGTTGAAAACGGCGCTGTCGGAGATGACCACGCTGGAAGGCACTTTGCGCAAGGTGAACCACAGCTCGCGCGGGTTTGACGCCACCTTTCAGGGCATGACCCGCGAACAGGCCGATCTGGCCTGCCGCCGCCTGCAGGCGCGCAATATCACATGTTTCATGATCGGGCCATCATAAGGTCCGGCATATTCTCTCCTGGATGGGTCTGGGCTGCGAGTTCCCCTCGCAGCCTTTTTTTCAGTCGAATACGTGGCCGTGTTCGTATTGTTCATCCTGACCGGCGGCGGCTGTCAGGGCAGCGACGTTGTCCTTGGTGAAGAACCCATCATACTTGTGGCAGCGTTCGATGTACTCGGTGATCAGCAATGTATTCTTCGAGTGTTTCGAGAAGATCTGTTTAAGGTTTGGGTCGTCTTTGCATTCGCCCACCACATGGGCCAGAAACGGTACGCCCTTGTCCTTGAGAGTGTTCACCACGAAATCGACGTTCTTTTCACCCGCGCCGTGATCGCCATCCAATATTTCGACGGCCATGTGATGCAGGCGACGTCCGAAATTGCGGACAAAATCCTCGGTCGGCATCGGCAGCTTGGCAAATGAGTTCACGAATGACGGTGTGTTGTTGGCTGTGAACACCTTGGCAGGCGATTTCTTGTCGTCATCGACATTGGCGTTCCGGTTCACGTTCGTAGACGAGTTCATGTCAAAGATGTTGTACGCCCCCCAGAAATAGTAGGGAACCATGGTCAGGAACTCGAGGATCGCATCTTCCCGCTCACCGGCCAGAACACGGGTGGCCAGATGGTCGAACCCCAGCATCAAGGGACCGATCTTGGTGTCTTCTGCAAAGGCCGCCGCCTCGTGCAGCCGCTGCTTCTCGGCGTCGCTCAGCAAGACGCGGTCGCCCAGGCCCAGGCTGTCGGGATCATTGAAATCATGTGAGGAATAGCCGACCCGGTTACAGGTGAAATCCGACGGGGTGGTAAAGCGGAATCCGTCCAGCGTGTAAAACGGGTTCTCGGTATCACCGCTATATTCAAATCGGATGTTCTGATCTTCCAGCGTTTTGCTCAGATCATTCAGGTCCGAGGCCGCGAACACCTCACCTACGTAGCGGGTTTGCGGTGTTTTGCGCGCCAGAGGGTACATGCGGTTGATGCGGGGTATGAAATCCTCGAACGTGTCGCTCAGCGGCGCCATGATGATCAGCGACGGATATTCGGGATGAGAGTGCATTACCGCGAATTTGTGCGTCGCCCCAAGATAGCTTGCCGAGTGGCGATACGGCGTCATCACGTAAAGTTCGACCATCGTGTCGAACAACGCATTCGGTTCGACCTGAATGACAATCGCCCGCATTGGTCCGACCTGATCAGCAATTCCGGAACTGGTCCGCCGCTCATAAATCATTGGCAGATACTCAGCGAAAAATTCGGAATTCTTCTTGTCGCCTCTGGGCTGATACGACATCAGGTCGAAAGACATTTGTGTGCCTCCTTGCGAGAAAACAGGCTGCGACAGGATTGGCCGGACCAACCATCGCGAATTACGTTATTTTAATTACAGTATTCAGAACATGCACTTGCGCACATGCTAGGGGCTGGCCGACAATCGGGCAACAGTAAGATACTGGGGGCAGATGGTCGCGAAGACCTGTCTATCTGGTGAATTTTGTGACCTCGACCCCGCCGTCAATCAGGTTCTGACGTACCGAGCGGGCGATTTGAACAGCGGTCGGTCCGTCGCCGTGCAAACAGATCGTGTCAATCGAAGTTTCCAGCCGCTTCCCGCTTTCGGTGATGATTGCGCCCTCCCGGACCATGTTCAGAATGCGTGGCCCGGCGATGTCGGCGTCGTGAATGACGGCTCCGGGCAGGCTGCGGTCGACCAGAGTGCCATCATCGTTGTAAGCGCGATCGGCGAAGATCTCGCCCACCCAGTTGCAGCCCAGTTCGCGCACGGCTTCTTCCTGCCGGGTTACTGCCAGAACCATTATGATGATGTCCGGGTCCACGTCCAAGGCACCCTGATAGCAAGCCCGCGCCATGTCTAGATCGACCGAGCACATGTTGGCCAGCGCGCCATGAAGCTTCAGGTGGCGTACATGGGTCCCCACTGCTTTCGCCACCCCAATGGCGGCGCCCAATTGATACCGCACCAGATTGCGCAGGCTGGCATGCGGCACTTTCATGTTGCGCCGTCCGAAGCCCTGAAGGTCCGCGAAGCCGGGATGCGCGCCAATGCCGACGTCATTTTCAGCGGCAGTGGCCATTGCTTTTGCCATCACATCCGGATCGCCCGCGTGAAAGCCGCAGGCTATATTGGCCGAGGTGATGATCTTTAGCAGGTTCTCGTCGTCCCCCAATTTCCAGGGTCCAAAGCTTTCACCCATATCGGCATTCAGATCGACGCGGGGCATCGGCATATCTCCTTAGTCGGTGGCAGAGACGACTCCGCCGATCAATTGGTAAGACAACAGGTCGGTGATGTCATGCGGATCGCGCACAAGTGCCTCGACACGGCCCGGCAGGCGCTCAAGTTCAGATTGGTAAGCGGCATGCAGGTTCAGGGCCTCGTCCATGGTGACAAACGAAAACCGAATCTTTCCACTCGCCGGGGTCTGCGCAGCGCGCGGCAAATCGCATGGTAGAACGGTAGCGATACGCGGGTAGCCTCCGGTGGTCTGGCACTCGGGCAGCAGAATGAAGGGGTTTCCAGTGCCGGTCATCTGGATGTCGCCGGGCGTAATGACCTCGGACAGAATATTGAGCTGGCCTTTGGCGGCAAAGCCGTCGCCATCACTCTCCAGTTGCATGCCCATCCGATTGGCCCGCGCGCCCCGCCGGAACTCGGTGGCGGCAAAGCGATCAAGGGTTGCATTGTCAAAGAGAGGGGTCTGAAAACTTCTGACAACGCGCAGTACGCCACCCGAAAACCGATCATCGGGGCGCAGTTTCATCCCAGTATTGCCGTTGTCAGATCCAGCGACCAAAACATCGCCAGGCTGCAATGGTTGCCCGATCCTGGCGGTCAGGTGGGTCGAGCGGGACCCAAGAAAAACCTCGGCATCAACGCCACCGCCCAGATGCAGGTAGCCATAGTTGCCTTGAAGCGCCGCCCCGATTACCAATCGCTGCCCGGTCTCCAAACTGTGCGAGGCGTGCCACGCGACGGCGCTGCCATCAATGCTGGCCTGCATTGGTGCACCGGTCAAAGCGATGCGAATGGTCCGGGTGGCTTCGAACTCTCCTCCGGTCCCCGCCAATTCCAAAGCTGCACGTTCCGGGCTTTGCCCCAACAGGGCCGCGCCTTCGTGCAATGCAAGATTATCGGCGGCTCCTGACCTTGAAAGACCTTGATCCAGATAGCCAGAGCGTCCCTGATCCTGGAGCGTGCAAGACGGGCCAATGCGATGGACGATCAGACTCATCAGACAATCTCCTGAAAGGTCGCGCCACCTGTGCCGTCACTGTTTGTTGCCTGAATATGTTCCAATTCCTCACGCGAGACAGGTTCGAATTGCATTTCGTCCCCTGGGTTCAAGGCAAAGCACGGATCGCTCTCGGGCCGGAAACAGCGAAAGGCAGTCTGCCCTACATGCCGCCACCCGGTCGGCGTTGGACCGGAGAACAGCACGAATTGGGAGATTGCCAGAACCAAAGCCCCTTCTGGCACCATCGGGTTCAAATCCTTCAGCCTGGGAATGTTGAACTCCGGACCCAATGGTCCGAGATATGGCTGCCCCGGCGCAAAGCCGATTGTCAGCACACGAACCCGGGACTGGCCAAGCCGATCAATCGCTTCACTTGCTATCAGCCCGGCCGCCCTGGCGGCGTCCTCCAGTTGGGGTGCCAGTTCCGTGCCAAATACCGTTGGCACTCGCCACAGCTTGCGGCCCGAAGGCAAAACAGCATTGTACCAGTCGCGCTGTTTCAGAAGCGCTTGGACGCGAATCTCCAACTCACGATAGTGCAGGCGTAACGGATTGAAGCGAATGTAGACCGACGCAAGTGAGGCCGACGTCTCAAGCACACCTTCCCAGTTCCGGCTTTCAACCTCTGTCCGAAACGCCAGCGCTGCACGATTTGACCGTTCTGTCATGGTATCGGCGTAGGTCACCAGAATGCCGTCAAGGCCGACGGTTCGAACCATTGGGAAAGGATCAACGGTATTCATGTTTTTCCAAAGCCAGCACAGTTTCAGTCGCCCGGGAACCTGACCGCATCTGACGTGCGTGTGCAAGTGTTTGGCTGGATGTATCTCCGGTTATCGCCTGTTGGCAAACGGGTGCGGGAAATCGATCACCAATGTGCCTTGTTGTGTGAATCGTATCGCCAAACTTGGCGATTCAGACACGGAAAGACCGGCGACTCGCACAATCCGAGTCGTGGCTTCTTGTGTAGTGTATCCACGTAGCCTCTATATATTGTGTGCTGGTGCTGGTCCCCGTACGATTCCAACAAAGGGTTCCGCCTGCTAACCGTGATGAGGGTATGGATTCTAGGGCAGTATGGCATCTTATAATATTGATATTATTTCAGAAAATCGCTCTTCGCAAAAAATTTCCGCAGAACGTGTTTTTTCGCTTGCGGCTGATAGGTGTTATGCTTAGAACCCCCTTCACCGGCGCTGCTGAGGCGGTGCTGACGGGTCGGGGAGACGGCCTGACGGACTGGAAAGACGGTTGAGACGCTCGGGAGAGACCG